>JAKPQH010000139.1 GCA_029580855.1 bacterium
GGTGCGCTCTTACCGCACCTTTTCATCCTTACCCCACGACAAGCTCGGGGCGGTATGTTTTCTGTGGCACTTTCCCTGGGGTCGCCCCCGGTCGGCGTTACCGACCACCCTGCCCTGCGGAGCCCGGACTTTCCTCTCCCCCCGCCTCGCGGCGGGGACAGCGACCACCCGGCCCTCTCCGGCGCTTCTTAGGATACTCTTTGACTCAGCCGACATCAACCCTCCTTCGGGTCGCTTTGGAAAACGGCGGAGGCATGCCGTGCCGCCAAGAACACCGCACACGCTCCCCGGCCGCGCGCATCTCATTTGAATTTTCCCGCCCGCTCCAGACGCAGGAATTCCATGAGGAAGGCGTCGCGGCGCGCCCGGACCTGCTCCGCCTTTCCCGGGGGCCAGTCCAGGAACCCCTTTCCAGCTTTGGCGCCGGTCTCGCCCCTGGCGATCTTCTCATTGTGAACGGGCGACGCGCCCTGCACCGTGCTCAGATCGGGCACCACGTAATCCTGCACCGCTTTGACCAGTTCCAGTCCCACCAGGTCGGCATGCTCGAAAACCCCGTAAACGGGAAACCGCAGACCGACCCCCGCCTTCACGGCCAGATCCACGTCCTCGGCCGAGGCGATCCCGTCGGCGACGATATGCATGCACTCCCGGACCATGGCATGTTGGATGCGGTTGCCGAGCTGTCCGGGAACGTCCTTCCGAACCAGCACCGGCACTTTGCCGCAGGCCTTGAGGAGATCCACGACCTGTCGGGCAATGGCGATGTCACTGCGTTGACCCACGACCACCTCTACCAGCGGCATGAGGTAGGGTGGGTTCCAAAAGTGGGTCGTGAAGACCCGCTCGGGCTTCCGGCATCGGGCGGCGATCTCGGTGATGCTGATGCCGGAGGTATTGGAGCAGAGGATCGTATCGGGCGCCGCTTTATCCAGACGTTCGAAGTATTCCTGTTTGACGGGAAGGCTCTCGGCGATGGATTCCACGAATAACTGAGCGCCTTTGGCTGCACCTTCCGGGTCGGTCGAAGGTGTGAGCCGCGTCTGAGCCGTCTTGGCACCCGTCGGATCCGCCAGAAAGTTTTCCACCAATGCGGTTATCAACCCTCGTGCGGCGGCCACCCCCTTGGCGGCCCCGTCCGCCGAGCGGCTGACGATGACCACGTCTTTCCCCGCGAGCGCAAAAGTGGCGGCGATCCCGGGGCCCATCATACCCGTCCCGGCAACGGCAACGCGACGAACGTCCATTCTGAGCCTCCTGTGGGAGAAGCGGCGAACTGCAAACAGCGTTCAGCGATCGGCGTCAGCGCCAGAACCGGCCACGTGGAAGCCACCCTGCGCCCACGCGCCCCGGCGTCCTTGCGGTTTTTTCAGTTTGCCTGCCGGATGCGGAAATTGCCGTCCGCATCGTTGTACCGCTCGGTCTTGACGCCCTCGAGGACCATCAGACTCACCTCCGCCCGGTAGGCGACGACACTCCCGGGCTCCAGATGGCCGATGTAGGTCTGCTTGCTGTCCCAGTCGAACACGGCGATGTGGGCGTGGACGTCCCCGCCGATGACCGACCCCTGCACGCTGGCCAGCTCGATCGGCCCGGTGAAATTCCAGTATTTGTCCGCGGTCGGGAATCCCGTCGTGGTGATGGTGTGCAGATGCACCCGCTGGAACGAACCGATCCCGCCCGTGATGGCCGCGGTGTCGATCTTTTCTTTCCTCACAACCTCCTGCAGCCCCTCCAAGAGCGTGTCGCCTCGATCGAACAGCACCAGGACGGCGCGCGGAGCGGCCTTCGAAACGAAGTACTGCATGAACGCCTCCTTTCCGTAGGCTACAAATCCCGAACGGCAACCGTCAGCTCCTCAGAAAACCGGAAGGTCGCGCTAGCCACAAGACGCCCCGGAGACACAGACGGATTCAGGGCCCGGACGAAAGGCCGGAGAGCTATTCCCCTGTGGATCTTGTGCCTCTTGCGGCTGAAAGCGGAACCCCTGCAGCACGACGCTTCAGCCTCTCAGCCCTTGAGAGCGCCGGCCGTGAGGCCCGAGACAAAGTAGTCCATGAAGAAGGAATACAAGAGCGCCACCGGGACCGAACCCAAGAGCGAGGCCGCCATCAATTCACCCCAGAAGTAGGCGTCGCCCCGGATGAGCTCCGTCGGAACGGCCACCGACATCGTCTTTTCGGCGGTGCTCGAGATAAAGGTCAGGGCATAAACAAACTCATTCCAGGAGAGCGTAAAACTGAACATGGCGGAGAACACGACGCCGGGTATCGCCATCGGTAAAACGATCCGGATCATGGCCCCGATTCGGCTGCAGCCGTCGATCATGGCGCACTCTTCCATATCCTTGGGGATGGACTTGAAATAGGCGATGAGCATCCAGGTGCAGAAGGGGATCAGAAACGTGGGATAGGTCACCACCAGCGCCCAGATGGAATTGGCGAGGCCGAGAGACTGGACCACGCGGGCCAGAGGAATGAAGATCAGTGTGGTTGGGACGAGGTAGGTGATAAATGTCGCCAGGCCGAAAGCCTGAGCCCCCGGGAACTTCAGGCGCGCCAGCGCGTAGCCCGCCATGACCCCGAAGGCCATGGAAATAAACGCCGTCAAAAACGACACAAAGAAGCTGTTGAACAGCCAGCGGAGCACCTCGGTCTTTGCAAAGAGTTCCCGGAACTGCTCCAGGGTCGGGTGCTGTATCCACAAGCGGTTGGCCCGCAGATTGTACAGCTCCGGGTTGGACTTGAAACTGCTGATGGCCATCCAATAGAAGGGGAAAAGGGCGAACACCAGAAACGCCGCCAGGGGCAGGTACACCCCCAGGATCCGGCGGAGCGTTCGGAACAATTTGCGTCGCACGGCGATTCCCTACTCTTTCCGCAGGTACCGCAGCATCAGGATGATGACGACGAGCAAGGCGGGAAACAAGAACAACGAGATGGCGGACCCCTCGCCGATCCGCCCGGCCACCAGGGCCACATCGTACGCCATGGTGGCGAAGATCTGGGTCGCGTTGATGGGCCCGCCGTGCGTCAGGATATAAACAATCTGGAAATCGGCGAACGTCCAGATCGTGGAGAAGAGGACGACCACGGCGATCACCGGCTGGAGCAGGGGCAGCGTGATATGCCAGAACTGGCGGAAGCGAAGCGCCCCATCGGTTTCCGCCGCCTCGTAGAGTTCTTTCGGGATGGTCATGAGGCCCGCCAGGAAGGAGACGGCGAAGAAGGGCAGACCCCGCCAGGTGTTGACGATGACGACAGCGACCATGGCCCAGAACGGATCACCCAGCCAGGGGATTTTTTTGGAAATGAGTCCGACGCCCAGCAGGATATAGTTGACGACGCTGAACAACGAGTCAAACATCCAGAGCCACGTGAGAACGCTGAGCGAGGTCGGGACGATCCACGGGAGCAGGATCGCCCCGCGAACCAGGTTTCGACAGGGGATATCTTGATTCAACAGGACCGCAAGGGATATCCCCAGGATCATCTTGAGACAGACCGTGCTGATCGTATAGACGAGGGAGTTCCAGGCCGTCTGGAGAAAAAGCGGGTCCTGGAGGAGTTTGAGGAAGTTCCGGACCCCGATGAACTTCCCCGGCTCCCCCAGGACCCGATCGGTAAGGCTGATCCACACCGCCAGAACGAAAGGGTACGCGAGAAGCACCAGCATCAGGAAGACCGCCGGCGAGATGAGGAAGTAGCCGGTGAACGCCTCGGGTTTCACGAAGCGTCGTAGCGAGGACGCAGCCGGCCCTTCCGAAAAATGACCCGCGGTTGCCGTGGGTGCCACGATGCCCTCCGACCCGACCGGAACGCTTACGCTTTGCTGTAGATTTCCTTCAGTTCAGACTCCGCTTGCTTGACGGTGTCCGCCGTCGACATGCCCCGGCACGCGCGCGCGAACATGTTGACGACAACATACTTCACCATCGACTCGGCGGCGTGCCGCGTCGGCGGCCCAGGGTAGCCGGGCATCCGCACGTATTTCGGAATCTCGCGAATGACCTCCAGTTTGGGATCCTTCTTCCAGACCGGGTCATCCTCGTAAAAGTTGAGGAGCCCCGCCATCATCCCCTCGCCCACACCGATCCAGGCCGAATACTGCTTCGGGTGCATCAGCCAGCTGATGAACGCTTTGGCCTCCTTCTGGACCTTCGAGAATCTGAAGATACCCAGGCTGATCGCCGTGGAATAGCCGAACCGGCCGGCCGGCCCTTTGGGCCATAGCGCGTGATCGGTGACGTCACGAAGCTGCGGCGCATTCTTCTTCTCGGCCCAATAGATGCTGGAGGCGTTCCCGGTGACCGAGACCTGCTCCGCCAGGAAGGCCCGGTTGTTGCTGGAATCATCCCACGACAGCACGTCTTCCGTTTCCGTCTCCTTGAACAGTTGCCGGACGTAGTCCACCGCCTTCGCCGTCTGCGGTGTATTGATGTCCACGGTCTTCCCGTCCGCTTTGCACTCGTGACCCCCGAAGGCCCAGAGCATCGGGTAGTGGGACTGGTTGCCATCCCCGATGGCCCGACCCAAGGCGAACCCCATAGGGTGGCCCTTGTCTTTCAGCTTTTTCCCCATCGCCAGCATCTCTTCATAGGTGTCCGGGAATCTGGCGTAGCCGACCTCCTTGCACCAGTCGGAGCGGTAGGTGATGCAGATGGGGATGATCCCCCAAGGCACGGCTTTCCAGGTCTTCCCGACGATGGCGATGTCCTTGGCGATGTTGGTCCAGCCTTTCAAATCTTTTCCCAATGGCTCCGCAACGTCCCCGACGTCGATCAGGGCCTTGTCGTGCAGATGGGGCCCGTCGCTCCAGAGCGTGATGATGTCCGGGCCGGCGCCGCTCTCCACGGCTGCGGCGGTCTTGGTGGGTAGATCGGTCTGGTTGATGAACTCGAAACCGACTTCGACCCCCTTCTCTTTTGTGTATTGCTTGGCTTGCTCCCGCAGAGTGTCGTCCATGGCATTCAAGGTATTGGACCAGGTCAGGACGTTGATCCTGGCCGCCCCCAAACCGCTGCGGATAAACGTCCCCAAAGACAAGGCGGCCGTGGCGCCGGCGGTCACACCGAGGAATTTCCGGCGGGTTATGGTTCGTCCGGCGTTCCGCTTTGCCGTCGTTCGGTGTCGCATGGTTCCCTCTCCTTCCCCGTAAGGGGTGCATGCCCTGGCCGCGACCTCCGCGCCAGGTGTCGGGCCCGTGCCCGGGCCGCAACGCCCACAACCGGCCGGCGGTCCCCGCTGGACCGCCCGGCCACCGGTTCCCTCCCCGCCCCGCAGACACGAACGGCATTCGCCGAGAGCGTCGCGTCGGTCGCGCGGCTATCGCCGGTACAGTCGATTTCTCCGGGGGTGCCGTCACGGCAGGGCCCGGAGACACCTATAGCGCATCACGGCAGTACCGACAAGCGATATTCGGAACCCTGCGCACCGCGAGGCCCGACCCGTCATGGCTCGGGCTTCAGAATCTCCACCCGACAGGTGACGCCTTTCTTGAACGCTTCCGCGTCCGCCGCCGACCCGACGATCGCGCCGTAGTGCATGGGAATGGCCAGCTTGGGTCGGATCGCGCCGCAGGCCGTGATCGCCTCCGCCGCCGTCATGACGTATGTGCCGCTCACCGGCAGAAGCGCCACGTCCACGCCGACGACCGCAGCCATCTCGGGGATCTCGTCGGTGTCACCCGCATGGTAGATGCGGATACCGCCCATGCCGATGACGAATCCCACCTTGCCGTCGGCCTGGGGGTGGAAGGGCTGGCCGGGGGCACGGAACTTGGACGTGTTGTAGGCCGGCACGGCCTCGATGGTGACCCCCTCCACCACGATCCTATCCCCGGGCTTCACCACCCGCACCGCACGGGGCCCGAGCCCTTTCGCCGCCTCCGCGCACGCAGCGATGGTCACCACGGTCGTGTGGGGGCCGACCACCTTCTTCAGGTCATCGACGCTCAGGTGGTCGAAGTGTTCGTGCGTCACGCAGACGACGTCCGCCGGCTCCGCAGCCGACTGCAGTTGATACGGATCGACGTAGACGACCCTGTCCTTTTTCAGCTTGAACCCGTCGTGCCCGAGCCAGGTGATCTGAACGCCTTCGTACTCCAGCATATCGCACCTCCTCCGGATGTGGGGTGTGGATTGGACACCGGGCATGGCGCGGCGGGTCGGGGCGCCGTTTCACCATCCCGGTTCCGTCCCCGCCGGGACATGGAACACGCGCCGGAATATCTCCCGCACCTCGCCGGTGCGGGCAGCGTAATCCGCCAGAAAGCGCTCCCGTGCCGACGCACCCGATTCCGACGCATAGCCCATGCGCTTGGCGAGCTTCTCCAGCCTTTCGGGTGCACTGGGCAGCGTGTTCAGGCTGAGGTCGGCCGCGATCCGCAGCCGCGTTTCCACCCGCCGGAGGAACCGGTACGCGGCTTCGAGGGTGTCCACGTCCGATGTGGGGAGCAGGCCGGCGGCCCGCAGCGTGGCCAGCGCCGGAAGCGTGCCGGGCGTCCGGAGCGCGGGCAGCGTCCGTCCGTGGCGAAGCTGGAAGTACTGCACGAGAAACTCGATCTCCAGAACCCCGCCGCTCCCCAGCTTGACGTGCGTCGCCTTACGCCCCGCGCCGACGCGCTCCGTTTCGATGCGCCGCCGCATGGCGAGAATACGCGCCGCCAGATCGGGCGGCTCGGGTGCATCGTACACGAAACGCCGCGCCAGCGCCACAAAGGCTGCCGCCACATCGGGGTCGCCCGCGACGGGACGCGCCTTGATATACGCCTGCCGCTCCCAGAGATCGGCCTGCCGGGCGAGATAGGTTTCGAGCCCACCCAGAGACAGCGCGGCCTCCCCTTTCTGCCCGCCGGGTCGGAGGCGCGCGTCCACGCGGTAGGCCGCGCCCTCCTGCGTGATGGACGTGAGGATGGTCGTGACGCGGTCCACCAGCTTGCTGAAGTACTCCGGGTGGCTGATCCGCGCCGGCCCGGTGGTCTGTCCGTCCTCCCGATACACAAAGAGAACGTCCAGATCCGACCCGTACCCGAGCTCGCCCCCGCCCAGTTTCCCCATCCCGATGATCGCAAACCCCGCCGGCTCCGGTCGGCCGAAGCGGGCGGCGAGGTCCTCCTCCGCCAGGTCCAGGGCCATCTCCAGACAGGCCTCGGCCAGTGCGGTGAGCGCCCGGTGGACGTCCGCGCTGTCGGCCTGGCCCGATATGTCCGCCAGCCCGATGCGCAGCTCCTCGGCCTTTTTGACGCGGCGCAGCGCGTCCAGACGGGCGCTCCCGGGGTTCGCCCCTTCGACGGCCCGGTGCAGCTCGCGCGCCACGCTCTCGCGTCCATGCCGAGCGGCGGGCTCGGGTGCGAGAAACGTGTCCAGCAGCTCGGGCTGCCGCAGCAGCGTAGCCGACAGGAATTCGCTGGTCCCGAAAAGCCGCACCAGGCGATCGACGAGTCCCGGGGTATCCGCCAGCAGCCGCATGAACGTCGTACGCGCGGCCACCCCCGTGACAAAGCGCTCGAAGGTCGTGAGCGCCAGGTCGGGGTCCGGCACCCCGCGCAGCGTCTGGAGGAGGGACGGCGCCAGTTCGCCCAGGCAGCGCCGCACCTCGGGCGTATACCGGGCGAAGGCCTGACCCTCGCGCATAAGCTGCAGGTTGCGGAGCGCCCGTTCGACGTCTTCGAACCCCACCGGCGCGAGACGCGGGCGGATCTGCTCGGCCGGCAGATCCGACGTAAAAAACAGCATCAGCTCGTCGGACGGCCGTTCGCCGGCGTGTTCCGTCTCGGGCCGCACCGCCCGGAGGAAGCTGTCGTACAGCTCGCGCACCGCCTTGGTGTGCCGCTCGTAATCCGCCAGGAGGACCGCGCCGGGATCCGGGTGTTCGGGCGGGTGGTAGCCCATCCGCCGTCCGAGGCTCTGGATCTCCTGCGCATCGTCGGGCAGCGTGTGCGTCTGCCGGTCGTGGATGATCTGCAGCCGGTGCTCCAGGCGGCGCAGGAAGGTGTACGCGCGGACCAGCGCCTCGTAGTCGGGATCGGCCAGTATCCGGCGGCTGGCCAGACGGTGCAGGGCGCGCAGCGTATTGGGTTCGCGCACCCACGGATTTTTGCCGCCGTGGAGGAGCTGGATGCCCTGCACCAGAAATTCGATCTCGCGGATCCCGCCGTATCCCAGCTTGACGTTCCGAAGCGCCCGGCGATCCTGCGCCACGCTCAGACTGATCCGGTCCTTCATGGCGCGGATCTCGTCCAGCGCCGAGGGATCCAGCGCCTGGCGATAGACGAACGGCGCCACCAGGCGCAAAAACGCGTCCCCCAGGGCCGGGCTGCCCGCCACGGCCCGAGCCTTGATCAGCGCTTGCCGCTCCCAGGTCTGCCCCCAGGACTCGTAGTACACCTCGCAGCTCCGCAGCGACGCGGCGATCGCACCGGACCGGCCCTCCGGCCGCAGCCGGGGATCCACCCGGTAGAGGTGGCCGTCGGGGGACGCCTCGCTCATGCCCCGCACCAGCATTTCGCCCAGCTTCCGGAAAAACTCCTGGTTGCTGACACGCCCCGCGCCCCCGTCCTCACCCGTGGTCTCGCCGTCTTCGTCATAGACAAAGATCAGATCGATGTCGGAGCTGAAATTGAGCTCCCGCCCGCCCAGCTTCCCCAGCCCCAGGATCACAAAGCCGCACTCCCGACCCCGCTCCGCCTCGCGGACGAGCCGGGGAACGCCGTACCGCCGGACCAGGTCGCCCCGGCACATGTCGTACGCCGTCCCCAGGATGACCTCGGCCAGATTCGAGAGCTCCTCCGTGACGCCGACCAGGTTCTGGCGACCGACCAGATCCTGCAGGCCGATGCGCAGGATCTCCTGCGACTTGTACCGGCGCAGAGCGGTCCATTTCCGCTCCGGCGAGGGGGCGGCCGCGACGACCCGCCGGGCCTCCTCCGCCAGCTCCTCCTTGGCTTTCGGCCGCTGCAGGACGCCCGGCTCCAGCAGCCACTCAAAAAGCTGCGGCTGGCGTACGACGATGTCGCTCAGGAACTGGGAGCTGCCGAAGATCGTGAGGGCCAGGTGCAGGACGCGCGGGCTGTCGCGAAAGAGGCCGAGGAGGAAGCGGCGATCGATGACCTTCTGGGCGAACCGTTCCAGGTTGTTGAGAGCCAGATCCGGGTCCGGCAGACGGCCCAGCGCGGACAGGAGCGTCGGCAGGATCGACTCGAGCGCCGACCGGCTCGCCGCGTCGGGAGCCAGCAGGCCGATGTTGCCGGCCGCTCGATCCGGCCGCCGGCAGCCGGCCGCGGCCAGTTTCGGCGTGAGCGAATTCGGAAAGCTGTCCTTGGCCATCACCTTCCCGGGCGCATCGCTGGAGAGTTGTATCCATACCACAGAAGCGCAGCCCCCGGCAAGCGCGGGGCCGTCGCTCCAGACGCGGGCGGTGTGCGCTTGTCCCCGCTGCCATCGCCGACCGGACGCTTGCAGGGGGGCGCGGCCAAAGACGCCGTCGCCCCGCGGGGACACCCCGGCGGGGAGACGGTAGGGGCGGAGGGACTCGAACGGCGGGCCTCAAATATCGAAATAGAGCATAAACTCGTACGGATGGGGGCGCATGCGCACCGGGTCCACTTCGCGCTTCCGCTTGTACTCGATCCAGGTGTCGACGGCGTCTTGCGTAAAGACGTCGCCCCGCAGCAGGAACTCGTGGTCGTTCTCCAGGGCGGTCAGCGCCGCGTCCAGCGAGCCGGGGACCGACGGAACGCCCTTCAGCTCCTCCGGTCCCAGTTCGTAGATGTCCTTGTCCAGGGGTTGGCCCGGATCGATCTTGTTCTGAATGCCGTCGAGCCCCGCCATGAGCATCGCCGAGAACGCCAGGTAGCCGTTCGAGCTGCAGTCCGGGAACCGGACTTCGATGCGCTTGGTTTTCGGGTTTGGCGAATACATCGGGATCCGGATGGCGGCGCTGCGGTTCCGGCTGGAGTAGGCGAGGTTCACCGGCGCCTCGTATCCCGGCACCAGCCGCTTGTACGAGTTGGTGGTGGGGGCGACGATGGCGCACAGGGCCGGGGCGTGGTGGAGGATCCCGCCGATGTACCACAGGGCTATATCCGACAATCCGGCGTAGCCGTTGCCGGCGAAGAGGGGTTGCGCCCCCTTCCACAGGCTCTGGTGGCAGTGCATCCCCGTCCCGTTGTCCCCGTAGAGGGGCTTCGGCATCAAGGTCACGGTCTTCCCGTGCCGGCGCGCCACGTTTTTCACGATATACTTGTACCACATGAGACTGTCGGCGATCTTCGTCAGGGTGTTGAACTTCATATCGATCTCGGCCTGGCCGCCGGTGGCCACCTCGTGATGCTGGGCTTCCACCGCGATCCCCACCTGCTCCATGACGAGGACCATCTCGGAGCGGATGTCGTTCATGCTGTCCGTGGGCGGTACCGGGAAATAGCCTTCCTTGTAGCGGGCCTTGTAACCGAGATTCGGACCCTCCATCCGGCCCGTGTTCCACTGCCCTTCCACGGAATCGATGAAGAAGTACCCCGCGTTTTGCGTGTAGTCGTACCGGATGTCGTCAAAAATGAAGAACTCGGCCTCGGGACCAAAATACGACGTGTCCGCGATGCCGGTGGACTTCAGGTACGCCTCGGCTTTCTGGGCGATGTTCCGCGGGTCCCGGCTGTACTTTTCCTTGGTGATGGGATCGACGATATTACAGATGAAGCTGATGGTCGGCGCGACCGTGAACGGGTCCATCACCGCGGTGTTGGCGTCCGGGATGATCAGCATGTCGCTGGTGTGAATCGCCTGCCAGCCGCGGATGGAGCTTCCGTCGAAGCCGAAGCCTTCCTCGAAGGAGCTCTCCTCCAGCCGCGCGATCGGCACCGTGAAATGCTGCCATATTCCCGGGTAGTCCATGAACTTGAAGTCGGCGAACTTCGCTCCACTCTCCCGGCTGAACTTCATCACGTCTTTCGGGGTCATGCCCGCGCTCCTCCCCACCGAGGCAACCGGCAATCTGTGATGGCCCCCCACACGGGCCCCGCACCCGGGCCACGGCGGAAGGCCGGGGTCAAATGGCGTCGCCGCCGCGCTCCCCGGTCCGAATGCGAACGACCTCGTCGCAGGGGAGGATGAAGATCTTGCCGTCCCCGATCCGTCCCGTTTTCGCCGACGCCTGAATCGTCTCGACCACCTGGGAGCATTTCTCGTCCGGGACGATGATTTCCACCTTGACTTTGGGCAGAAAATCTATGGTGTACTCCGCGCCGCGGTACAGTTCCGTATGGCCCTTCTGCCGGCCGAACCCTTTGACCTCACTCACGGTCATCCCCTGAATTCCGACCTCCGCCAAGGCGTTTTTGACCTCATCCAGTTTGAAGGGTTTGATGATGGCCTCGATTTTTTTCATGTGGCTCCTCCGCCCCGGTGTCTTTCGACGTTACGGGAGTGTGGGCAAGCCTCGTGCCAAAATGGGGCTTAGCCCCGCATGCCATCCGCGATCCGGCAAACGCCGCTTGCGGCAGGTATTTTTCCGCTCTGCACGCCCGGCGAGACGCGATCGCGGATCCGACCCGGCGCCTTGCGGGTAGGCATGCCGGATGCGGGCTGCCGGAATTTTCACCAATACGCCTACTTCAACAGCTCCGCGATCTTGCTCTTCAATTCTTGGAGATCGGCGGACTTGGTCACGTAGGCATCGCTGGCCCAGGTCCCGAACTCGCTCCGAAGGTCCCCATAGGCCGTGCTGATGACGATGGGGAGCTCCCGGTGCATGGCACGCACCCGGCTCAGCAGCTCGATTCCATCCATGCCGGGCATCCGGAGATCGATGGTCATCAAGTCCGGCTGGGCCTGCTCGAGCTTGCGCAGGGCCTCCGCTCCGTCCTGCGCCACATCCACATCGTAGCCGGCTTCGGTGAGCTCCTCTCTGTATAAGAGCCGGATGGCCTCCTCGTCATCCACCACCAGTATCTTCTTCATGCGTTTGCCCTCCGATGCCCTTGGGTTGCCCGGCCGCCCGCTCGGATCTGGACCCGCTCCGCACCCCCGGACGCGGTGCGGCCCTCACGAACTGTTCACCGGGAGCCAGAGGCAGAACGTCACCCCCTTCCCGGGATCGTTCCGTACCTCGACACGCCCCTGGTGCGCCCGAGCGATGCGGCGGACCAGGGTGAGGCCCAGACCGGTGCCGACCTCCTTCGTCGTGAAGAACGGCTTGAACACCTCGTCCACGATCTCGCAGGGGATGCCGCCTCCGGTATCGCCGATGCTGAGGGTCGCCCACTGCGCGGCCGCGGGCCGGGCGGCGCCGCGATCATCGGCGGCGGCTGGTCCCGCCGCCGCCCCGGCGGACCGGCCGACTTCCTGCTCCACCATCGACGTCGCCAGCGTCAGCGTGCCCCCCTGGGGCATCGCCTCCAGGGCGTTGGCCACGAGATTCATGATGGCCTGCTTCATCTGCAGACCGTCCAGGCGGAGCACAGGAAATCGTTCGGCCAGCTCCGTCCGGACCACGACCCCCTGCAACGTGATTCGATCCGCAAAGAGGACCAGGCAGTCTTGCAACAGGGTGTGCAGGTCGGTATCGGCCAAGGTGAGACGGCTCTCTCGCGACAGACCGCGCACGTCGTGCACGATTCGCTCCAGCCGATCCACCTCCCCCGCGATGATCTGCGCGTACCGCCCCTCCGGCTCGCTCGCTTGCAGGCGCTGAGCCAGCCGGCGCGCGAATCCGCCGATCGCCACCAGCGGGTTCCGGATCTCGTGGACCACGTGGGCGGCCATTTCGCCCAGCGCCGCCAGCCGCTCCTGCTGCAGAAGCCGGTGGTGGCTGCGCTGGATTTCCCGGTTGGCGTCTTCCAGGCTCGTGTACACCCGCGCGTTTTCCACGGTCAGACCCGCCTGGGTGGCAAAGGCCGCCAGAAACTCGAGGTCCTCGTCCGTGATCGGCTTGCCGTTGAACTTGTTATCCACCACCAGGACGCCCACCACCTTCCCCTTGGCGATCAACGGGGCGCAGGCGAACTCGTCCACCTCCAGCCGCCCTTCCCACTCCGGGTGCACGTGGGGGTCGTGCCGGGCGTCCGTGATCCGGTACGGGTGCCCCTCCAGCGCGACCCGTGCCAGGACACTCTGAGTCCCGCGGAGCGGGATCCGAAAGCTGCGCGCCAGACGGTCGAAGGGCGAGTCCGCGCGCTCTCCGCGCGATGGCGCTCGCGCCCCGATCACCTCGGCCAGCGGGCGAGGCGCCGAGGTGAGCGCCCCCCACACGGCGGCGGCCTCCTCCCCCGAGCTCGGCCCCACCCCCATGCGGCCCCGCAAGATCCCCCGGGACTCGTCGACCAGGAGGAGCATGGCCCGGTTGAACCCCAGACCCGCTCCGTACGTCACGCCCGTCAGGATCGCGTGGAGGAGCGCGTCCATCTGCATGGTGCTCTGCATGACCGACCCGATCTCGCTCAGAATGGAGAGCTTGCGAAGCCGCAGCAGCTCCTCGACCGCCAGCCGCTCCTTCTCCCGGAACAGGCGGGCATTCTCCACGGCGATGGTCACGTGCTGGGCGAACGCGGTCAAGAACTCGATCTCATCGGTTTTGAAGCCGCCGCCGCGGCGGCGGGCGACCGAGAGCACCCCTACGGCGCGCTCGCCCAACCGCAGCGGTACCACCGCCGCGCTCCGCACACCCAGCCGCTGCGCCCGCTCCCGATCCGCGTACCGGGGGTCCTCGCCCGGATCGCTCAGGGTGACGACCTCCAGCGAACGGAACACGGCACCCATGACCCCTTCGCCGGCCGGGAACATGTCCAGCGGCGGCTCCAGGAGGTCCGCGTCGCCCGCGCTGGCGTACACGCGGAGGCAGCCGGTGGCTTCCTCCCACACCCAGAGTTGGGCCAGCGCCAGGTTGACCAGGTTCACCGCCGCCTGCACGGCGTAATCGAACACCCGCTGCATGTCCAGCGACGCCGTCATCTTCCGGCTCAACTCGTTGAGGGCCTGGAAGCGCGCGCCCCGCTCTTTTGCCTCATCGTACAGCCGGGCGTTCTCGATGGCGATGGCCGCCTGCGTGGCGAGCATTTCGAGCATCCGCAGGTCTCCCGGCGAGAACCGCTTCCCGGGTTGCGTGGTGTGGGAAGCCAGGACCCCCAGCAGGCGCTCGCCGAACATGACCGGCGTCGTGATCGTGGCCACGATGTCCGGGAATTCCGGCAGGGCGTAGGGGGACGCCTGGTAGTCGTCCAGCATGAGCGGCTGGCGCGTGCGCGCCACCGTGGCGTTCACCCCGCGGCTCCCGGCAAAGGACTGCCCTTTGACCCGCTCCGCCTCCGAGCCCACTGCGGACCCGTAGCGGAGACACTGGGTCTCCTCGTCCCAGAGGAGAATCTGGCTGTGCTGGCTCCCCAGCAATCGCATGGCCCCCGCCGCGATGGCCTCCAGAACCTCCGGAAGCTCCAGCCGCCGCGCAATCGCCTCCCCGACCTCGCGCAGGGCGACCAGCTCGTCCGCGCGCTGCGCCGCGGCGCGGAACAACCGGGCGTTCTCGATGGCGATCCCGGCTTCGGTCCCGAGCGTCACCAGGAGCCTGACGTCGCGCTCTTCGAAGACGGGCTGTTCCCCGGGACCGGCGGGTATTCTGTCGAAAACGCAGATGGTGCCGATGAGAGCCTGGTTTTGCAGGAGGGGCACCGAAACCGCCGAGAGGCGCCGGCTCGGCGCATGGGGGGCGAGTCGGGGGTCGTCGCGAAGATCGGCGATCAGGAAGGGAACGATCTCGCCTCGGGTCATCCCCGCCAGCGCCTCTTCCGCCGCGTCGGGCGTATCGGGCTGCCCCAGATCGAAGCGGTAGACCTGATCGTGGGCGCCCGTCTCCTCGTCGGCGAGGCGCAGAACCGCGGTGCGTGCATGCAGGGCGCCGGCCGACAGCCGCGGGACCAATCCCAGGACCTGGGACAGCTCCATCGGCGAGCCCAGGTGGCGCTCCGTGAAGTATTGCCGCGACAGGTGTGTGAACCGATCCGGGGTCTGTTCCATCGCACTCATCGACGGTCGAAATAGCGGCCCGTCCCCTCCCCGTCGCCGCGTGCCGCGCCCGACCGCCGCGATGGACCGTCACACTTTCGCGTCGCGAAGGTACTTGGCCGCCTCTTCCGGTGGGGTGGGATTGATGTAGAACCCGCTCCCCCACTCGAAGCCGGCGACGTGGGTGAGTTTGGGCATCAGCTCGATGTGCCAGTGGAAATGCCGCGTGTCGCTCTCTCGGAGCGGCGAATTATGGATGATTAAATTATAGGGAGGATTCAGCAGGACCTTCTCCGTGCGCAGCGAGACGTCGCGGAGCAACTTGGACAGCTGGACGTACTCGTGCTTCTGCGCGTCCTCGAAGAACGGGTCGTGCGCTTTGGGCAGAATCCACGTCTCGAAGGGAAACCGCGACGCGTAGGGGGCCAAGGCCACGAAGCTGTCGTTCTCGCTGATGAGGCGGATCTCCTGGCTCATCTCCTGGCGTACGATGTCGCAGAAGACGCAGCGCTCCTTGTAGTTGTAGTACTCCTTGGCGCCGTCCCACTCCTCCCGCACCCGCTTGGGGATGATGGGCGTCGCGATGAGCTGGGAGTGGGGGTGCTCCAGCGACGCGCCCGCCGCCCGGCCCGCGTTCTTGAAGATCAGGATGTATTTGAACCGCGGATCCTTCCTGAGGTCCAGCACGCGGTCGTGAAACGCCCACAGCACGTCCTCGATGCGCTGCTCGCCCATGCTGGCAAAGGTATCGCCGTGCTCGGGCGTCTCGATGACCACCTCGTGCGCCCCGATCCCGTTCATCTTGTCGTACATGCCGTCGCCTTGCCGGTTCAGATCACCCTCGATCTGGAGCGCCGCGAACTTGTTGGGCACCACGCGGAGGTTCCAGCCCGGGGCGTTGGGTCCCGAGCCGTTGGGGCGATAGGCCAGCACCTCGGGCGGCGTCTTGTCCTCGTTGCCGGGGCAAAACGGGCAGAAGCCGACCCGCTCGCGTTCCCGCTCGGTTCCGAAATCCGACGGACGCCGGCCGCGTTCGGTGGAAATGATCACCCACCGCGAGCTTACCGGGTCTTTGCGAAGCTCAGGCATAGCCTCTTCCTTCCATGGATGGGACCGGGGACGCGGCGCGCGGCGCGCGGTCCCGTCACATTATTAGTGGAGCGCCTCGAGAAAGTCAAGGTCGCGCGGGCGCCTCCAAAAGGGCGTGCAGCATGCAGAGGAACGCCACCTGAAGCGCGAGGCCGGTCCCGTCCACCGTCGGGACGCGCTGGCGGGTGGCTCCGTCCACCACGCCGGCCCGCACCATCTCCCGAAGCATGCGAGCCTCGCTTTCCGCGCGATGCAGGAGACGCGGCCGCCCGAGGTGTCCGGCCAGAGCCGCCGTCACCGCGTGAGCGCCCCAGTTCGACGTGAAGGCCACCACGGGATACCGCACCTCCACGGCACAGGCGATGCCGCCGCGGCAGGGGCACGCGCAACGGGCGCGCGATCCCAGGAGGCCGCCCATGCCGATTTCGTTCCCCCGGTCGCCGATCCCCACCGTCAGGATGTCTCGCCGCATCGCCAGACCGAACAACGCGTCGGTGCGGGCCTGATGGCGGGTGACGTCCTCCCCCCGCATCGTGTGGACGACCCCACGACCGTTCGGACCCAGTTTCTCGATGCTGATCAGCGCCGTCGGCGGCCGGACCGCGATCAAGCCATGACTCGCGGCCGCCGCCCGCCGCGGGTCGCTGGGGAAGGACCGGACGGTCAGACGGGGCTGCCACGCGTCCCCATCCCCCTCCGCGGCCGCCAAGGCCGCGGCCCCGGTTTCCAGCACGGGGACGACCTGCGGTTCGGTCAGGATCAGGACCCTCGCCTTCAGCCCCACGATGAGGGCGCGGGCCAGGGCAAGCGTCCCCGGCGGTCCGTCGGTCTCGCCTCGCGGGATGTGCGGTGTCACCAATCCGGTGGTCAGGATGACCCGTCGGCCGCGACCCGCGTGGGCCAGAAGCGCCCGCGCCGCGGCGTCCGCCAGCGGTGCGCCCACCCTCCCGCGGGCCGCACGGTACAACCGCTCGAACGATAGCCGGGGGCCCGGAGGCCGCGGTATCCCGCGCGAATCCCACGCGACCGGGGGTTGCAACTTGATCAGCGAGTCCAGTGTCTCGGCGAGTGCAGCCATGGCGGTATGATCGAGGCGCGGAGTCAACGCACGGTGAGAGGCGCCCGCAGCCGGTTGCTGACGTTGCCCTTCCTGTTCACCACGTAGAGTTCAAGCCAGCGCAGCCCCTCGGTGGACAACCGCACGGGAACCTCCACGACGCCCGCCACCTGCCCCGAGTACCCCCGGAGGTCGATCGTGATGCGCTGGAGGGCGGTGAAGAACTGGAACTGGGCGATTCCCTGGTCGAGAAGATAGCCTTCCTCGAGGTCGGCGGATCCCACTTCGAAGTAAAAATGCATGCTCGTCGTCTCGCCGGACGTAATGCGGCTCGGCTCGAACCGGAAATTGGCGATACGGGGAACATCCGGGCCGGGTGGAGACGATGGCGGTCCCCACGCCGCGCAACCGCTCGAGAGCAACATCAGACCCCACAGGATACCCGCACATGTCCGCCGCGCGTTCATCCCACCCCCCTTCATCCCCTCCGCGGTGCTTCTCGCGCCCAGTATAGCACACGCCGCCGCACCCGCGGAAACTCTGCCGGCCGCGCCGGGCTTCACGAGATCGACCCCGCCCACACCCCCTCACCCCAGAGCATCATGTCGGTCGACTGAACCTCGGCTTCGCGAATTTCGCGCTCCAGGGCTCGTGCCGCCGATTCCGCCTCGCCGACCGTGACGGCGTGGAAGCGCACCGCCTCTCCGGGCCGCAGTTGTACCAGCTTCGGTATGTCGGACCCGATGACCGTGGCGATCTTGGTGTATCCCCCCGTCGTCTGCCGATCGGCGAGGAGAACGATCGGTTTGCCGTTTCCTGGGACCTGAATGCCCCCCAGCGGGATCCAGTCCGAGATGACGTCTGCCGGTCCGGCGTGCTCGATGGCCGGCCCGTCCAGCCGGTAGCCCATCCGATCCGACGAGGGATTGACTTCGTACGCGGATTCGAGCAGCGTGCGCCGCCCGGCCTCGGTAAAAGCGCCGTCTTGGGGTCCGAAGACGACGCGCACGGTCTGGGGCGATCCGAAAGTCGGTCGCAAGCTTCGCGGCGCACCGCGGCCCGCCCCGCGCGCGGTCCCGTCAACGGTCGGCGCAACCCACAGCGCGTCCCCGTCGCGCAGCGGCCGGCCCTCGAATCCGCCGAACCCCGCCGCCAGGCTCGTGGAGCGGCTCCCCAACCGGACCGGGACATCGATGCCGCCGCCGACGGCAAGGTACGCCCGCATCCCGCGGGTGCAGTGACGAATGTCGAGCACCTGTCCCGCCCGTGCCCGAAACGCCTCGTACCACGGCGCCGGCCTCCCGTCCAGATCGGCGTCCACCTCGGCCCCGGTCAACGCCAGCACGACATCCGCGCGGAGCCGGATCTGGGGGCCCAGGAAGCTGATCTCCAAACCTGCCGCGTTTTGCTCGTTGCCGACGAGGATGTTGCCGACCCGCAACGCGACTTCGTCCATGGCCCCGCCGACCGTCACGCCGAATTTCTGGCATCCGACGCGGCCGCGATCCTGGACCGTCGTGAGGAGCCCGGCCCGGAGAAATTCGAGCGCCACGCGCGAGGCAAATGGCGACTGGGCAACTTGGCGATTTGGCGGTTTGGCGATTTGGTAACCCGGTGATTCGGTCGTCCCGGGTTGCCCGGTTGCCGAATTGTCCAGTTGCCCTTCCCCCGTCGTGGCTCGTTCCTCTTCGTATTTCGCACTCGGCACTCGGCACCTGGCACTCGTGTATTCGCGCTCCAAACGGTCGTACTCTTCCCGGCTGATGGGATCGAACCGCACGGTGTCTCCCGGCAGCATCGGTGTGGGAGGTTCCCGCAGCGGATCGAACAGCGGCACCGGCGTGCGCCCGATGAGACGCCACCCGCCGGGCGTCTCCGCGGGATAGGCGCCGGTCTGGCTGCCCCCGATCCCCACGGCGCCGCGCGGCGTCTTGGTGCGCGGCGACGGAAGCCGAGGCGTATGGAGTTTTTCCGGAAGCCCGCCCAGATACGCAAAGCCCGCCGTGAAGCCGATCATGTGCACGTGGTATGCCGTCCCGCTGTGGAGCGCGATGACCTCCGCCTCGGTGAGCGTGGTATGCTGCGCCACGAACGGCAGGTCGGGGCCGAACTCTCCGCCGTAGCAGGTGGGAAGCCGGACGACCTTGGGTGGGGCCAGCTGCGCCGGATCCAACGCGTTCAGCGCCTCTTGGATCCGGACGCGCAACGCCTCGCCGTCGAGCTGCGCCGGATCGTACTGCACGCCCAGCGAGCGATAGGTGGGGACCACTTCCAGCACGCCGGGAATCCGCGCCCCCTCCAGCGTTAGCGCCAGCGCCCGCACCCGATTGTTGACGCCGACGTCGACCTCGCTCCCGAACTCCACGACCAGTCCACGATCCCCGGCCGGAAGAAATGTAACCGTCATCGCTCCCGCGCTCCCCTCCGTTTACCGCAGTGCCGCGTCGTCCTGAGGACCGAACCGACGTATCTTCTATCACAGCGCCCGCGGGGTCGGCCAGTCCTTTTCACCCGCCAGGGGGCGACGATCACCCCCCGTGCGGCGTCCCGTCTTCTGCCTTGACAGCCGACCGGGCGACACCGGATACTCCGCGGCGGGCAGCGCGTACGGTTCGCGCGCCCAGACGGCCGTCGGAGCGCCGAACGTCCCATGAGTGAATTCCTCGGTGGCAGTGCCCGCAATCTCATCGAGCAAGTGCTGCTCGTGTTCGCAGCGCTGTTCCCCATCGTCAACCCGGTGGGGGCCGCGCCGGTGTTCCTGGCCATGACCGAGGGTCTCGCCGACGCGGAGCGCGCGCAGCTCGCCGGCCGCATCGCGCTGAACTCGTTCCTGCTCGTACTGGGTTCCATCTTCGTCGGGACCCACGTGATCGATTTCTTCGGCCTCTCCGTACCCACGGTTCGCGTCGGCGGCGGCATCCTCGTGTGCGCGGTCGCCTGGGATCTGCTGCGGTCGCCGGAGGCCGGGTTGCCCGAAGCCCCCCCGCACCGCCCCACCCCCCTGCAGCTGGCCGCGCGCGCCTTCTACCCCATGACGCTTCCCCTGACCGTCGGCCCCGGCACGATATCGGTGGCCATCACCCTCGGCGCCCAGATGCCGCGGAGCGTCTCCGAATGGGCCGTCCGGATTGTCGCCTCCGCCGTGGGCACGGTCCTGCTCACAATCTCCATCTACGTCCTGTTCCGGTACGCGGAGCGCCTCACGCGTGCCATCGGCTCCACCGGCACCCAGGTCCTCCTGCGTCTTTCGGCCTTCATCCTCCTGTGCATCGGCGTCCAAATCGTGTGGAGCGGCGTGCTGGCGCTGGTGGCCACCGTGCCCGCGCTTCGCGCGTCATAGCGGTGGGTGGGCCGGGCGCGATACTGCGGCGATGCACCGAGGTGTTGCGCGCGACGGTCGGGCGTTGCGCGACCGACGGCCCGGAATCCGACCGGGGGGGTGCGGCGCGACCCCCTGCACCCGGCGTACGGTCACGGTGCGAGGAGAACCATGCCATTCAATCGGCGCAAGACCCCGCGTGCCATCGCCATGGGGTGTGTCACCCTGGTGCTCCTGCACGGAACGACGCCCCGGAAGCCCGCCGAAGCCCAAGCGGTTCCGAGCGACTGGGTGGTGTATCACCGGCCCGGCGCCCTGGTCGTGCCGCATCCGCCCGGGTGGCAGGCGCGGGAGGGCGGCGACGGCGCCTTCGTCGTCGTTCGCCGGGCGGCCGGTCCCCTGCCCGACGCGCTGGTGTACGTGAAACCGCAGCGGTTCGGCGCCGCGCGCAGCGCGGCCGACGCGCTCGCGCGGCTTCCACACGACGAGGCCGCCCTTTTCCCCGGCGCCCGACTGTTGCGCGCCTTCGCGCTCGCCCCCCCCAACGACGGTGCCATCGGCGCGATGACCCACACCGTGCAGGGGCAGCCCTACCGCGCGTCCGCCCTCGTGCTGAAAACCGGATCGGTCGGCGCGCTGTACGTCATCAGCGCCACGGAGGGGGCGTGGCCGGCGCACGCGGAGACGATGGCGCGCATCCTTCACGGTTTCCGATACGTATCGGCGGTCACGGGCGACGATCGGCTGCCGGATCTGGTGCCCTGGCGCGATCCGGCCGAAGGTTCGTTCACCGTGCCGGTACCGCGGGGCTGGCGCGTCGATGGCGGGATGCGGCGGCCCAACCCCATCGCCTACCGACCCGAGGTCCTTGTCGCAAGCCCGGACGACGCGATCCAGCTTCGCCTGGGCGACGCGGCGATCCCGACCTTCGGCGTGCCGTACGCGATCCCCATGATCGGCACGCTGCCGGAGGGAACCACAACCGCCGGCTACACCGTCCTGCGGCGCTACCGGCCGGGCGCGATGTTCCTCACGCAGCTCTACCTCCCGAACAAGTTCGGCGGCATGGCCAATGCCCAGGTCGAGGACCTGCCCATGCTGGCGGCAGAGGCCTTCCGCCTGCTGCCGCCGGCGCCGCCGATGCAAGGGCGAGCCGATGCGGGAGCCGTCCGCTTCGACGTGCAGCTCCCAGCCGGCCCGCGGCGCGCGTACTATGCCGTCATCACCCGCTACCAGGAAGTCCCGGGCGTTGGCGGTTCCCAGACCTGGCAGGTGGGCCTGCTGGACATCGTCGGGTATCTGTGTGCGCCGGACCGCGAGACCCAGGCACGGGCCATCCTCGGCGCGATGTATCGCGGCTTTGTCTGGGATCCGCAATGGGTGCAGGCGCAGGCGCACGCAAACGCCGAGATCGGGCGTCTGGTCACCCGGCACGTCCGCGAGATGAACGAGATCACGGCGCAGATCATCGCCGGACAGGCCGCCGGGGGGGACCGCGCCGCGGCACCTCTCACGCGTGCCGCGCGCGGCGAGATCCTCCTGCGCGACGATCGGACCGGCGAGGTCGTCCGCGTGCCGCAGACCGGATCACAGAACTATTACCGCGTGCACCGCACCGGCGAGATCGTCGACAGCGACCGGGCGGACCTGCCGCCGTTCGACTACCGGCGGCTGACGCGGGTGGAGTGATGCGCACCGCGCGGGCGGTCCGGCGCCCACCCGCACCGCAGCCCGGCCCGGCCCCCGGACGCCCGCGGACGGCGCTCCGGGGGGGCGGCAGAATCGGTCACCGACCTCGGGAAAGCGCTGCGGCGTGGGTGAACGCGTGGAAGTATCGGCGCCAGGATTCGTCGCTCGAGCCATAGCGGTTATCGAACCAGAAGTGGTCGGCCAGAACTTCCCGCAGGCGGGTCAGCTCGCGCAAGCGCGAGCGGTGCTTGGGGTCGGCGATCGTGAGATCCAGAAGCTCCAGTGCGCGCTCGAAGGCCCGCCGTGCGTACTCGGCATTTCCCTTGTCGCGCCAGCGGATGGTGCGCTCGACCTCGCTTCCGACATGGGCGAGTTGCTCGACGAGAGGCAGCTCACACCACCGTCCCGCCGCCAAGTCCTGATGCACAGTCGTCATCGAGCCACCAGATGGGAGACGATCTCGATAATCCGCTGGCGGACCGCGGAATCGTCTACCCCCCGACTGCGATTACCCTGGGACGGGCGCAGGTTGATCATGGAGTCGAACTCGATCCAATGCTCTCCCGCCACATCCGGATAGAGATTGACCCCCCATAGGTTCGCCTGCGCCGAACCCCGCTCCAGGAGCGCTTCCTCTTCATCGGCGTGGAGCTCGGCGTCAACGGCCATGATCTCCTTCTCCACGTCAACAACCGCCTTGACCATCTCTCCGAAGCGACGACCCGCCATCTCGCGAAGCCGGGCGAGGTCGATGGTTTCCGTGATAATCTCCATCGTCGTTCCCGTGGAAAGCGGTAAAGTCCCTCCGCCTAAACGCCTCGCCCCAGAAACTCGCCCAGCCGCCGCACCGGTACGCCTGCCGAGTTCAGGGCTTCCCGAACGGCCTTCGCGATGGCGGCCGCACCGGGCGTGTCGCCGTGCAAGCAGATGGTGTCGGCCTGGAGCCGAATCTCCTTGCCCGTGATCGCCACGACGCGTCCCTGCGCCAGTCCGATCACGCGCTCTGCCACCCGGTCCGGGTCGGTGATCAACGAGCCGGCGATCTTGCGCGACACCAGGCTTCCATCCTCGTTATACGCGCGATCGCCGAAGGCCTCGCGCGCGAACCGCACGCCGACCTCCTGGGCCGCCTTCAGCGTCTCCGAGTCGGGAAGCCCCATCAGGATCAGGCCGCCGCCCGCCTCCTTTACCGCCTCGGCGATCCCCAGCGACAGTTCGCGATCCTGGGCCGCCACGTTGTAGATGGCTCCGTGCGGCTTGACGTGCTGGAGTGTGAGGCCCGCCGCTTCCACGAATGCGCGCACGGCGCCGATCTGGTACAGCACGTAGTCCCGTGCCTCCTGACGGGTGATCTGCATGGGCCGGCGCCCGAAGCCGAGAAGATCCGGGTAGCTCGGGTGCGCCCCCACGGCCACACCCAGGGCCTTGGCCCGCGCCACCGTCTGCCGCATGACGTGCGGGTCGCCGCCGTGCCACCCGCAGGCCACGTTTGCCGACGTGACCCACCGCAGGATCTCGTCGTCGGCGCCCATGGTGTACGCGCCGAACGATTCCCCCATGTCGCTGTTCAGGTCGATGGACATTGCCGCCCTCCGCCTCGCCGGGTCTCGTGCCGGTCCGCGGCGAACCCGTCGCTGATGGCCGGCCGCCGAGAACTTCCGTTTTTCAGATCCCCAGATACACCTTTCGCACCATCTCGGACTCGAGCAGCTCCTTTGCGGCGCCCCCCGCCACCAGATGCCCGCTCTCCAGCAAATATCCGCGATGGGAGGCCCCCAGGGCCAGCTGCACATTCTGCTCGATGAACAGAACCGTCACCCCCTCCCCGTTGATTCGCTGGATGATGTTGAGGATGGTCTGGACGACGAGGGGAGCCAGGCCCAAGAACGGTTCGTCGACCATCAAGAACTTCGGGCGCGACATGAGCCCGCGGGCGATGGCCGCCATCTGCTGCTCGCCGCCCGAGAGGCTGTAGGCCAGCTGATTCCGCCGCTCGCGCAGGATGGGAAACAGCTCGAAGACCCACTCCAGGCTCTCCGCGCGTCGCGCGCGCGCCGGTTTCTGGAAGCTTCCCAGCACGAGGTTCTTCTCGACGCTGAGATAGGGGAAGAGCCGCCGCTGCTCCATCACCTGGGACAGCCCGCGGGTCACGATCTCGTGGGTCGGCAGACCGTCGATCGGCTCGCCGCGGAACTCGATCCGCCCCTTGTGGGGCTTGATGAGCCCGGACACCGCGCTGATCAGCGTGCTCTTGCCCGCGCCGTTGGGGCCGAGCAGGCAGACCACCTCGCCCTCGTGGACCTCCAGCGACACGCCCCAGAGCGCCTGGAAATCGCCGTACTTGACTTCCAGATCCCGTATGCGCAGCACGCTACCTCCGCGGTCCGCTCTCGGTGGCGGGCACGACGAACGAGTCGCCTAGGTACGCCTCGATCACCCTCGGCGATTTCACCACGTCCGCGGGACGGCCGTCGGCGATGACCTCGCCCAGGTGAAGCGCCACGATCCGGTCCGAGATGGACATGATGACCCGCATGTTGTGCTCGATCACCACCAGCGTCAGCCCCTGTTCATTGCGCAGACGGCTGATCAGCTGCAGCAGCGTCGGGATCGTCCGCTGGTCCACGCCGCCGGTCACCTCGTCGAGCAGGAGCAGCCGCGGCTTGGTGGCCATGGCCCGGGCCATCTCGAGCCGTTTCCGCTCCCCGATGCTGAGCGCGCGGGCGCCGGCATCCCCCTTGTCCGCAAGATCCACGATCTCCAGAAAGCCGCGCGCGTCCCGCCGCGCCTTGACCGGGTCGGGATCGTACTGCATGGCCGCGACCATGACGTTCTCGATCACCGTCATCCCGAGAAACGGCTTCACCTTCTGGAAGGTGCGCCCGATCCCCAGCCGGTTGACCTGGTCGGGTCTGAGGCCGACCAGGCTGTGGCCCTCAAACTCGATCCGACCGCTCGTCGGCGGGTAGAAACCGGTGATCTGCTCGAAGAGCGTGCTCTTACCCGCGCCGTTGGGTCCGATGAGCCCCAGGATCTCGCCCTCGATGACCTCGAAGCTCACGCTGTTGTTGGCCAGGAGGCCCCCGAATCGCTTGGTCACCCGGTCCAGCGTCAAGAGAGCCACGTCAGCGCCCCCGCCGCCGCGCCACCAGCCCCACCAGCCCCGTGGGCTGAAACACGGCCACAAAGGTGAGGAGCGCCCCGTAGATGAGGAGATCGACCCCGCTGCCCGTTCCGCCGAACTGGATCCGCGTGAACTCCGACAGGGGGATCATGAGGGCCGTGCCCACCAGGGGGCCCCACAGCGTTCCGACGCCGCCGACCACGGTGAGCACGCAGACCAGGATCGACAGGGAGAGCGGGAAGACGCTGTCGGGGTCCATGTAGAGGACGTACTGCGCGTAGAAGCTGCCGCCGACGGACACAAAGGCCGCCGAGACGGCCATGGCGATCAGCTTATACCTGGTGACGGGGATGCCCACGCTCTGCGCCGCGTCCGTGTCCTCCCGGATCGCCCGGAGGTAGTAGCCGATCCGGCTCCGCTGGATGTGCCAGGCGCCCAGAAAACACACGACCATGAGCGCCAGCGCGATGTAGTAGTAAATGAACTTCGTGCCGTGAAACTGGAAGGCCAGCAGGGAGTCCTTGCGGATCGGCAGGGTGAGGCCCCGCGCCCCGCCGATGAAGTCCCAGTTGATGGCCAGGGTGTGGACGATCTCGCCGATGGCGATAGTGGCGATGGCGAAGTAGTGGCCGCGCAGCCGGAAGCACGGATAGCCGATCGCCTGCGAGATGGCCACGGCGAGCGCGGCGCCCGCGACCAGCCCGATCCACGGATTGACGCCGAGGTGCATCTGCAGGACGCTGGATGTGTACGCCCCGGTGCCGAAGTAGACGGCGTGACCCAGCGAGATCTGGCCGCAATACCCCGCCAGGATGTTCCAGGCCTGGGCCAGGGTCGCGAACAGGAGGATCCTGATCGCCAGATCGCGGTGGTACGGGAGCGTGACGAAGGCGGGGAAGCCGAGCGCCACCACGGCGAGCAGGATGAGGACCACGCCGCCCAAACCAAACCTGCGGCGTGCGCCCTCCCCGTCTCGGTCTGCCACCGCCGAGGCCGCCATCAGAATTTCCCGAAGAGGCCTTGCGGCCGGATGAGGACAACGACGAGGTAAATTGCAAATACCGCCACATACTTGAAGGCCGGCGCGATGAAGAGACCCGCCAGAACCTCGATGACGCCGATCATGATGCCGGCGACGAGCGATCCGGGAATGCTGCCAAAGCCGCCCAGGGCCACCGTCACGAATGCCAGGAGGCCGAAAAGGCTCCCCACGTATGGAAACACGTAGAAGAAGCTGGCCAGAAACGCCCCCGCGACACCCACGCAGGCCGAGCTGATCCCCCAACCCAAGGTGAACATCCGCTCGGTGTTGATCCCCATGAGGGACGCCGCCTGGCGGTCCTGCGCCGTCGCTTCGAGCGCCGCCCCGGCCTCGGTCTTGGTGATAAACCAGATGAGCAGGCCGAACGCCAGCAGGGAGGCCAAGGCGGAGACCAGTTGCGGCAAACCGACGGAGACCCCGAAGAGCCGGACGGGGCCCTGAACCCATGGCTCGGACACCTGGCGGAAATCCGGCGTCCACAGAAACTGGGCCGCGGCCCGGAGGAAAATCCCCAGCCCGAAGGTGGCGAAGATCTGCGCCAGCATCGGGGCGCCCAGAATCCGTCGGATGATCCCCTTGTGGGTGACCACCCCCAGGACGAACAGGACGCCGCCGCAGATCGGCACCGACAGGAGCGGATCCAGCGCGAAGAGCGTGTACATCCAGAACGCGGTGTACATCGCCAGCATCAGAAATTCGCCGTGCGCGAAGTTCACGATCTCCATGAGGCCGAAAATCAACGAGAGGCCCGCCGCGATGAGCGCGTAGATGCAGCCCATGAGAAGGCCGCTGATGATGCCTTGGATCAAGACGTCCGCCGTCGGCACGGTGAACATAGATACGAAACGGGGGCAGAGCCGCCGCCAGCGGGCCCCGCCCCCGTCCACGGGTGCCAGGGTTACTTGCGCTCCGACCAGGTCGGGACCGGGTAGATCGGCTCCTTGAGGGCCAGATCGAACGGATACACCGTGTGGTACGCCCCCCCTTGCAACTGCTGGAGGATGGCCCGCACGCCGATATTCTGCCCCTTCTCGTCGAATTTCACGCCGGTCCACGGCATGACCAATTGGTCGGCCGGCAGGTTGGTCTCGCGCAGCGCCTTCTGGATCGCCGCGGGCTCCGTGGACCCGGCCCGATTGATGGCATCCACCAGCGTCAGAAACCCGGTGAAGGCCCGGGCGGACACGTCTGCCATGTCCCGGCCGCCCGACAGCTTCTTGAACATCTCGTTGACCACCGGGATCAGCGGCTTTTTGGCGGCGAGGTCGAGGGCAAAGGGCGCGCGCGTGATGGCGGCCTCGGCCTGTTTACCCATCTCGGCCACAAACTTCGGATCGGTGTAGCCGGCATTCTGCGCGATGAGGAGCTTGGGATTGTAGTCCAGGTTCCGCATCGTGCGGGTCAAGAGAATGGCATCCGAAGTATAAAGGCTCGGCAGAAAGACGTCGGCGTTGGCCGACTTGAGCCGCCCCACCTCCGCGTCCAGGCTTGTGGTGCCGGCGCGGAAGGCGATCTTTGCCGCCACCGTGCGCCCAAACTTCTGCGCCAGCGCCTCCTGGACCTTGGCGCTGTCGGTGCCAAACGTCGTGTCCTCGTTCAGGATCGCCACCGACTTAAACTTCAGGTTGCGATTTTTCTCGAAATCCCGCATAAAATCGAACATGACCTCGCTGAAGTGGCCGTCGTGCGGGCTCGTCCGGAAGAACCACTTGAACCCGCGCTCGGTGAGCGCGGGTGAGGAGGAATCGGCGTTCACGAAGGGGATGCCCATCCGTTCCGCCACCTGGCTTGCCGTGTTGGTCACCGCGGACATGTAGGCCCCGAACAGCGCCACCGCCTTTTCTTGCGTGATGAGGCGCTCCGCTTCGGCGAGGCCGATGTCGGGTTTGCCCTGGTGATCCACCGCGACCACGCGCACCTTGGCGCCGCCCAGATTGGGCAGACCCGCGCCCTTGCCGAGCGGCAGATTGATGTTCACGTCGTTGTTGACGATGTCCATCGCGACCTTGATCATGTTCAGCGCGTCGATCCCGATCTGGGCGGACGGACCGGTCATCGGATAGAGGAACCCGATGACGACCTCTTTCGCCTGTGCCCGCGCGTAGCCCGCGCCCAACAGCACCACCCCCACCAGTGCCGCCACTACCGCGAAGCCGCGTCCCCGTCCGTGCTTCCGCATGCCCCCCTCCCTTCGTGAAAGTCCGACGTTGCCGGCGCGCACCCCTGCCGTCGCTAGCTGGCGGCCAGCTCCTCGTTGCGAAGATCGGTGACGAACATGTGCCCCGGCGCGTGCGTCAGCATGAGCGGCGGCCTCGCCTGCATGGCCACCGCCTGCGGGGTCACCCCGCACGCCCAGAACACCGGAACCTCGCCGGGGCGGATCGTCACCGCCTCGCCAAAGTCGGGCCGCCCGAGATCGCGGATGCCGATGGCCGCGGGGTCGCCGATGTGCACCGGAGAGCCGTGCACGCCCGGATACCGGCCCGTGATCTGCACGGCCCGCGCGACCAAGGCCGCGGGGATCGGGCGCAACGTCACCACCAGCGGCCCGCGAAACAGCCCGGCCGGTCTGCACGCGATGCTGGTGATGAACATCGGGACGTTTTTTTTCTCCTCGATGTGTCGGACCGGCACACCGGCCTGGAGCAAGGCCGCCTCGAACGTAAAGCTGCAGCCGAGCAGGAACGACACCAGATCGTCCCGCCAGACCCATCGGAGATCGCTGACCTCCTGCGTCAGCCTGCCGTCCCGGTAGACGCAATACCGGGGAACGTCGGTGCGAAGGTCCGCACCCGGCGCGGAAGCCGTCGGCTCCGGTGAGCCGACGTCGGTGACCTCGATCACCGGGCACGGCTTGGGGTTCCGCTGGGAGAAAAGTAGAAAATCGAAGGCCAGATCGCGCGGCAGAATGACCAGGTTCGTCTGGACGAAACCCGGGGCCAGCCCGGCGGTCGGTCGACGCCATTTCCCGTCGCGGATCTGTCGGCGCACTTCGCGCGGATCGCTCATGGCACGCCCCTCGGGCCGGTCACGTCATCCTGTATGACTTTACGATGTGGTGGGTGGGTGTTTTGTTTACAACGAGAATCGCAAGGGTGTCAACACAAATCCGGGCACCGACCCCGCCCCCGCACTCCGCGTCCGGCGGTCGAGCCACGGGCGGCTCCGATCCCACCAGCCCCGCGGTTGCACCCGCAAAGATGAAGGGACGTTGCCACGTTTGACACGTTGCACCTTGAGGACGCCCCCCTATCGGGCCGCCCCACCCCGGCGACCGTCGGCCGCCGCAACACACTCACACCTGGTGAACAGTTGTCTCAAGCGCGTCGTCGGGCCGACCGCCGCCATCCGGGCGAGCCCGATCCCGGCACCGGTGGAACCGGCGCGGGGCCGCGGGTCGTTCGCGGAGCAGAGCGCAATTACATTTGCCGTTTGCCTTCTGGTGTCGCCGGGGACGTAGGATAACGGTTACCGGCACGCCTTGGTGTCCGCGGGGTATTCCGACTCACGCGGCCTTCCGCCCGGCAAATCGCCCGGGGGCCGGGAACAAGCTTGTCCGCCGCGCGGACCCCGGATTCAACGTGCCACGGCACCGCCCGCGGCCCGCCGACTCACCTCTTCACCGGCATGCTGCGCATACGCGCGACGGTCTCCCGCTCGGCGCGCTGCAAACGGAGGGGCGGCAGACCGTTTAGGATCTGCGCCAGATCGTCGACCACCATCTCGCCCATGAGCCGGTACGAGGACGCCAGACTCCCGGCGCGATGCGCAGACAGGATGACGTTGTCGAGCCGGCGAAGCGGGTGCGTCTTCGGGAAAGGCTCGCGCGGAAACACGTCCAGAGCCGCGCGGATCTCCCCCTGCCGCAGCTTCGCGGTCAGCGCATCGAAGTCCACCAGCGATGCCCGGCTGACCAGCACCAAACAGGCCCCCCTGGGCATCCGGTCGAGCTCCCGCTTCCCGATCATCGCCTCGTTGTCCGCCGTCGCACCCGCCAGGACGAACAGGATCCGCGATGCGGCCAGCACCGCGTCCAGCGCCGACGGAGTCACTCCGAACTCGGCCAGCCAACGGTCGGCAAGCCAGGGGTCATAGACGCGAACCCGACACCGGAACGGTTCCAGCAGCTTGATGAGCGCCCGGCCCAAATTGCCAAAACCGATGCACCCCACGTCGGCGCCGGAGAGCAAGAAGGAATCCTGATTCGAGAACCGGCCGTACACCTCCCTGCCCTTCCGGAATTGCCGGTCTGCCGCCGGGATTCCGCGCGCCAGACCCAACGCCATCCCCAGCGCCATCTCGGCCACCGCCGTGCCGAAAGCCACGCCCGCGCCCAGCACGTGAATCCCGCGCTCGAAGCAGAACGCGTAGTCGATGTTCGGCTGGAAGTTGCCTTCCACATTCACGATGGCCCTCAGGTTCCGCGCCCGCTCCAATCTCGCGCGCGGGAGATCCGTCTGCCCGATGACGGCCAACGCCGTCGGCAGGTGTTTCTCCACCATCGCGGCGGGCATCCGGCCGCCCTCCCACACCGTCATGCTCGCAAGGGACTTCAGCCGCCCGAGATCCTCCGGTGAGAAAAGCAACTCCAGCGTCCTGGGATGCGGGTCCAGCAGCACTATCGGTTTCATCGCCCACTGGTGTTGTCAAACGGTGGCCGAGCGCCGTGCCGCGTCCTCAGCGGACGCCGCAATACTCGCAGACGGCTGCGGCCAGGATCAGGGCCGCGCGCTCCACTTCGGCCAGCGAGACGTATTCGTCGGTGAAGTGGGCCAGTCGGATGTCCCCGGGACCGAACAGGACGCCGGGGATTCCAAACATATTGGTGAAGAGGCGAAGGTCCGAGCCGTACGGCGCGCCGCAGACGCGGGCCGGTGTTCCCGTCACGTCCGCCGCCACACGTTGCAGCATCCGGACCATCGGATGATCCGGCGAGGGGCGGCTGGGCTCCCAGACCCCGCCGACCCACTCGACCGTCGGTGGGTGATCGCGGAGGAACCCGTCCGCCTGTGCCGCACCCTCGACGGCGGCTTCGAGCTGGCGGCGCACGTCCTCGACCGTCTCGCCCAGTCCCACGCCGACGCGCCCCTCGGCCACCAGCCGCTCCGGGACGATCGCCGGCCAGGTCCCCGCGTGCACCATCCCGATGCTGAGCGGCCAGGGCAGCGCCATGCCTTGGTACAGCGGATGTCGCACCGTCCGATTCCGTTCCTCTTCGAGCGCCCTGAGCGCGCTGTGTATCGGCAAAAACCGCTCCAGCGCGCTGACCCCCTCGGCCCGCACGCACCCGTGCGCCGCCCGCCCCGGCACCGTAATCCGAAAGATCGTCACACCTGCGTGCGCCGGAATCACCGCCAGCTGCGTCGGTTCGCAGATGATCACGGCATCCCCGGTGTGCCCCCGCTCGAGGGCGGCAAAGGCGCCGACGCCGCCGTCCTCCTCACCGATGACGCTCTGCACCTGCACCGAGCCCTGCAGCCGGATGCCCGCCGCGCGGACGGCGCCCACGGCGCCGAGGATCGCGACGAGGCCGCCCTTCATGTCCGTCGCGCCGCGGCCGTACAGCCGATCCCCCACGACATCGGCGGCGAACGGGGCGTGCGTCCAGCCCTGCTCGTCGCCGGGCGTCACCGTGTCGATGTGGCCGTTCAGGACCAGCGTCGGACCGCCCGGGCCCGGAAAGTTCGCCACCACATTCAGCCGCGGGCTGTCCACGCGCGCGCCGGGGTAACCCGGCCGCGCCTTCAGGTCCGCCGGGTCCACCCGCCACACATCCACGTCACCGCCCAGCTCGGCCAGCGTCTTCGCCATCCACTCCTGGGCGGCGTCCTCCTCGCCGGTCACGCTTCGCAGGCGGACCAGGGCGCTCAAGCTCTCCGTCAGGCGTCTTGCATCGATGTGCGGCGCGAGCCGGTCCTTCACCGCCATGGCCTCCCTCCGCGAAACGGGCGTGTCCGGCTGCCCATCCCCGCCGCGCCAACGGTCGCGCGGCTCAGTAGATCACCTTGTTCAACGGGTACTCGACGATGCCCTCCGCCCCCGCCTTCCGGAGCCGCGGAATGAGGCTGCGCGACACCTGTTTGTCGAGGATCACCTCGAGGGCCACCCACTCGGGATCCACCTGGTTGGAGATCGTGGGGGTGCGCAGCGACGGCAGCTGGCCCGACACCTGCTCGAGCTTGGCGCGCGGGACATTCATCTTCAGACCGACCTTTCCCTCGGCCTCCAGAGCCCCCTTCAGCAGGGTGGCCAGCACCTCGATCTTCTCCCGCTTCCAGGAATCCGCCCACGCCTGGTGGCTGGCCACCAGCTTGGTGGTCGACTCGGCCACGGTGTCGATGATCCGGAGACGATGGGCGCGAAGCGACGCGCCGGTCTCCGTCCCCTCCACGATGGCGTCCACGAGCAGGGGGGCCTTGATCTCCGTGGCGCCCCAGGAATACTCCACCTCGGCCGTCACCCCGTGGCGCTTCAGGTACCGCTGGGTCGCGCGGATCAGTTCGGTGGCGATCCGTTTGCCTTGCAGATCCGCGAGACTGCGAATGCCGGAATCTTCCGGCACCGCCAGGACCCAGCGGTACGCCTGCGTCGTGCTCTTGCTGTAGACCAGGTCCTCCACCTCTACGACGTCGGCTTCGTTCTCCAGGATCCAATCCTTCCCCGTCAGGCCGACATCCAGGACGCCGCGCTCCACGACCCGCGCCATCTCCTGCGCCCGGAAGAGGAGGCATTCGATCTCCGGGTCGTCGATGACCGGAACGTACGAGCGTTCCCGCAGGATGATCTTGTAACCCGCCTTCTCGAACAGGTCGATCGTCGATTTCTGCAGACTGCCCTTGGGCAGGCCCAGCTTCAACACGTTCGTCATGTTGGATTCGTCCTCTGCCGGCGCACACGAATAACGGCGGCCGGGGTTCGCATTCCGCGCCGCCGCGGCCCGACCGCGGCCGTCGCCATGGCGGCGGCGGAAACGCTATCATTGCTGAGGGCGTTGTCAAGAGGAAATCCGCCGTTCTCGGCGATGCCGCCGCGGCCCGACCGGGGCCGGGACGCGCCAAAAGGCGTTGGCCGCCCGCCGTTTTCGTGGTAGTTTGCTGGCCGCGCCGGCGACGCGAGGCCGCACGCCGGCGGGTGACCACCGGAAGAGACCATGGACAGAGCGAGACTTCTCCGGCTGCTAAAACAGGTCCGGACGGGTGAGACGTTGCCGGCGGCGGCGGCGGCCCAGCTTCGCCACCTCCCGTACGAGAATCTGGGGTTCGCTCGCATGGACAACCACCGCGCCCTGCGGCAGGGGTTCCCCGAGGTGATCTTCTGTCAGGGGAAAACGGTCGACCAGGTCGCGGCGATCGCCGGGCGGATTCTGGAGCGGCACGGCACCCTCCTGGCCACCCGCGCCACCCCCGAGATGTTCGAGGCGGTCAAGGCGTTCGCCCCGCGGGCCGTCTATCACCCGCTGAGCAGGGCCGTTGCGGTGAAACAGCCCCGGGCCGCCCGGGCCGTCGGTGGGATTCTCGTGATGTCCGCCGGAACCTCGGATATCCCGGTTGCCGAAGAGGCCGCCGTGACCGCGGACGTGCTGGGGAGCCGGGTCGAAACCGCGTACGACGTGGGCGTGGCGGGGTTGCACCGCGTCTTGGATCAGCGGCCGGCGCTGGAGGCGGCCCGCGTGATCGTCGTCGCGGCGGGCATGGACGGCGTGCTCCCGTCGGTGGTGGGCGGATTGGTGGACCGCCCCGTGGTGGCCGTGCCCACCAGTGTCGGCTACGGCGCAAGCTTCCAGGGTGTGGCGGCCTTGCTCACCATGCTCAACTCCTGCGCCGCCGGCGTGGCGGTGGTGAACATCGACAACGGGTTCGGCGCCGGGGTCTTGGCGCACCGGATCAACGCCCTGTCGGCGCGAGGCGTACCGCGCCCCCGGCCCTTCGGGCCGGCTACCCGGAGCCGCGCCCGGGCGGCGCGCAACCGCCGGGGATAGGAAAGAATCCTATGCGGATCGGTTACTTCGACTGTTTCAGCGGGGTGAGCGGCGACATGATCCTGGGCGCCCTCGTGGACGCGGGCCTCCCGCTCGCCGAGCTGCAGTCCACGCTGGACGGCCTCGGCGTCGCCGGGATCCGGCTCGACGCGGAGGAGGTCAGGCGCGGCCCGTTTCGCGGGACCCTGGTCCGGGTGACGACCGAGGAGCACGGCCACCCCCACCGCCATCTCTCGGACATCCGGCGGATCCTGGACGCCGCCCAGCTCCCGGCGGACGCGCGCGCCGACGCCGGTCGAATCTTCCGCCGTCTTGCCGAGGCGGAAGCCTCGGCCCACGGCGTCGCCGTCGAGAAGATCCACTTCCACGAGGTGGGCGCCCTGGATTCCATCGCCGACATCGTCGGCGCCGCCTGGGGCATCCGGCGGCTCGGCCTGGAGGCGATCCACGCCTCGCCCATCAATCTGGGGAGCGGATCCGTCAAGGGCGCGCATGGAACGATGCCGGTGCCCGCACCGGGGACGGCCGCGCTCCTCGCCGGCGTGCCCGCCTACGGCAGCCGGATCCCGGCCGAGCTGACCACCCCCACCGGCGCCGCCGTGCTCGCGACCCTGGCCGCCGGTTTCGGCCCCATGCCGCGCATGACGGTCGAGCGGGTCGCCTACGGCGCCGGCCAGCGACAGTTGGCGGAGCAGCCGAATCTGCTCCGCCTCGTCATCGGCGCGACCGTCGTGTCGCACGAGCGGGACCGGGTCGCCGTGCTGGAGGCGAACATCGACGACATGAACCCGCAGTTCTTCGAGCCGCTCCTCGACCGGCTGTTCGAGGCCGGGGCCCTGGACGCCTCGTTGGCACCCCTCGTGATGAAAAAATCCAGACCGGGGACGCTCCTCACGGTCCTGGCGGAGCCGGAAGATGCGGAGCGTCTCGCATCGCTGGTCCTGGCCCACAGCACCACGTTCGGTGTCCGCATGGCCACCGCGGATCGGTGGAAACGACCGCGCGACTTCGTCTCCGTGAAGACGGCGTACGGAGCGGTCCGGGTCAAGCGCGGCTGGGAAGGAGACAGGCTGGCGATCCTCGCGCCCGAGTACGAGGACTGCCGGCGCCTGGCGCTGGCCGCGGGCGTGCCCGTCCAGGTCGTGCACGACGAGGCCCGGGCCGCCGCGCGACTCCTCCCCCCGACACCACGACACGACGACCCGGACACGAACACGCAGGCCGAGCCGCCCCGGATCGAGCGCGAAACCGGTGAGTGAAGTGAACCACGCGGTCAATCCTGTCGGACCGAAGGGCTACTCGATATGACACTCGAGCGGATCGTCGGCGCGGCGCATTACGTGCCCGGCCGGGTAAACATCGGCGTGATCGCCGGGGAGGGGCAGGCGGCGTTCATCGACAGCGGGATGGACGAGAGCGCGGCGCGCAAGGCAGCGCAGGCGGTCGAGCAGGCCGGGCTGCGCCCGGTGGCGCTCATCAACACCCACGCCCACGCCGACCACTGCGGGGGAAACGCCTTTCTGGCGAAGCGCACCGGCGTCGCCGTGTACGCGCCGCCGGTCGAGGCGGCCCTGATCCAGCATCCGGAGATCGAGCCGTTTTATCTGTTCGGCGCCGCCCCCTTTCCCGCCATCGACGGCAAATGGCTGCACGCGGCCCCGTCGCAGGTCGACCATACGCTCGGGGCGACCCTCTCGGTCTGCGGGCTGGATCTGGAGCTCTTCCCCGCGCCGGGTCATTCCATCAACCAGGTGGCCGTCCTCACGCCCGAGGCGGCTTTTCTCGGCGACGCCTTGATGGCGCCGGCGTTGCTGGAGCGGTATCCGATCCAGTATTGTTACGACGTCGTGGCGCACCGCGCCACGCTCGCGGCGCTGGCGGGGCTGCAGAAGCCATGGTACGTGGGCGCGCATTTCTCGCCGACGCGGGACCTGGAAGGACTCCTCGCCGCCAATCGGAGGAATCTGGAGCGGACGGCCGAGGCCGTGCTCGCCGCTGTGGCGCCGGCCGCCACCACCGAAGACGTCGTCGCCCGCGCCGCCGAGGCCCTGGGGATCCTCTCCATGGACCCCCCCGCCTATCTGCTCAACGCCGCGGCCATCAAGGCGCACCTCTCCGCGCATGTGCGCGAGGGCCGGCTCGACTTCGAGATCCTCGAAGGCCGCCCGCTTTGGCGCCGCCAACCATAGGCAGGCTTCCCGTCTCGCGCAGCCAGTTTTAGGCATTGACATAAGACGTCTGGACGTCTTATAGTGCGATCCGGTCGTCTGGAGGGTTGCTCATGCGCATCAAGAGACGTCCCGGAGAAGTCCGAGACGCGATCCTCGCCTTTCTGTCTTCCCAGGGAAATGGTGCTTCAACCTCAGAGATAGAAAGCGCTGTCCAACAAATGATTGGGCACGCTGCCCCTTCGAGTATCCGCTCCTACCTGCGCCTGAATACGCCGGAGGTCTTCCAGAGAATTGGACGCGGTCATTACGCGCTAAGAATCACAAGCAGCGTGCGGGAAGTTGCGCCGGCCTCGTATAAACGGGAGCCTGTTCCTGAATCCGCGCCTCCTTGTTTTTCGTACGGCAGGGCGAAGCTGTATTGCACCGATTGCTTTGAATGGCTTCAACAACAGTACCCTAACTCCATACACGCCGTGGTCACCGATCCACCCTATGGGCTCTTTGAATACACACCTGAACAACAAGCCAAACTCAGGGCGCGAAGAGGCGGCGTGTGGCGAATCCCGCCATCGTTTGACGGAACCGCTCGATCCCCATTGCCGCGTTTTACGGTTCTCGGCCCGCAGGACCTTCGCACCTTGGAAGCTTTCTTTTTCGATTGGGCGCGGCTTCTGATACCCGCTCTGGTTCCTGGTGCGAACGTGCTGGTCGCGAGCAATCCGTTGCTTTCATTCATCGTGTCCGGCGCCCTTGCCAAGGCCGGGCTGGAGCGGCGCGGTGAGTTGGTTCGGTTGGTCATGACGATGCGTGGCGGTGATCGCCCGAAAGCGGCACACGAGGAGTTCTCCGACGTAAGCGTGATGCCCCGCTCAATGTGGGAGCCATGGCTTGTGTTCAGGAAGCCAATCGATGGACGGGTTCAGGACAATCTACGGAAGTGGAAGACAGGTGGGTTCCGCAGACCATCGAACGACCGGCCGTTCGGGGACGTGATCGCTTCGGCACCCACGCACGCGTCCGAGCGATCCCTTGCGCCACATCCCAGCCTTAAACCCCAGGAATTCCTTAGAACCGTTGTCCGGGGCGTACTTCCACTCGGCGAGGGTGTGATCCTGGATCCTTTTGCCGGTTCCGGGTCCACCTTGGCCGCGGCAGAGGCGGTGGGCTACGCAAGCATTGGCGTGGAGAGGGATACCCACTTCTTCGATCTTGCACGAAAGGCGATACCGAGGCTTGTCGCCTATAAGAATGGGCTGAATTACTCGCTCAACCTATAGACCCAATTCCGCCGAAGCTTTTCGATGCCTTCCCTGTGAAGCGTGGCCGTCCTCGTTCCGAGTTCTCCACGAGGATTCCTGCGGAAATCCTCCCGGGTAACTTGACCAAGGTACACCTCGACGAAGGTCATTGGGCAACGATCGCGAGCAGGCTCCGTCTCGGTGTCGACGTCGTAAACAAACACGCACATCCATTGATCGCGTGCACCGTGTGTGTCAACCGCCCCGCCATGTTTCCTCGTAGTCTTGATCTCAACACCTTCATCGCCGGCCTTGACGCTGTTATCAGGATACACGCCCCGCACAACCAAATCGGGATGGCCGTTGTGGTAGTTATTCGCGGTCAATGTGCGAGCGTGCTTCGCGAGGCTTGAAGTCAGCATATCCGAAAGCAGGCCGGACATGATCGCCGGTCGAAGCATATCGTCGAGGCGCTCCAAACCCCGTTCTACCAGGCCTCTATTGACATCATAGAAAAAGTCGTACACGTCCTGCATCGCCATCTCGAAATCAGTACGGCGCAGTTCAAAGGGTAGTGACGCGTTCGCGTTGAACCTCTCACGATCAATAATGTTCCGCCGAATGGGCATAGCGCACCTCGGGCTCGTCTGGACCGCACGTATTCAAGGTAACACCCTTGTTCCGTGGGACAGGACGTATTCCGTTCTGCCGCACGCACGAGCGGACGGGCGTTCGCGGTCGCTCTCTTCCTTCGATCCGCATCGTGAATTGTTTACTCGCGTTGACTCGCGTGAGGACACCAGGATAGCCTATCTCCGCCCGAGCAAATAGCTGATGCTCGCCCCGGCCGCCACGATTCCCGCGGAGAGCCAGAAGATCCCGTGGTACCCGATCCATTCCCCCGCCGCGCCCAGCCCCAGGGTCCCGAGGATCGTCCCGGTATCGAAGGCGGCGGCCAGCAAGGCGACGGCCCAGCCCCGATGGGCTTTGGCCACGCTGAAGAGGAGAAGCGAATACAGGATGGGGACGATGGTCCCGTGGCCCATGCCGCAGGCAAGCCCCACGGCGACCAGCAGGAGCACCGAGTTCCCGAGGGGGAGGATCGCGAGGCCGACGGCCATGAAGGCGTAAGCGGGAACCAGGACGGCCGGGCGTGCCAGCCACGGCACCCCGATCCCGTTCGCCAGGCGCATCCCGAACAGTCCCGCGAAGTAGGCAAAAAAGAACCCGCCCACGCGCCCGGGCGCCTCGGCGATGGGCGCCACCGGGACGAAAACCGACGCGACGCCGAAGACGAACCCGACGATCACGCCCCCCACGAGCACCGGCGCGCCCGCCCGACCCAGACCCCAGGCCGCAGCCACATCCCGCGGAGCCGCCGGCATCGTCTCGGGTAGCCGTCTGAACACGAGGAGCGCGGCCGCCAAGCTCAGGGCCGCGGCGCCGAACAGGGGGAAAAAGCCCGCGTGACGCGCGATCGCCTCCCCCACGGCGGGCATGATGCCGCCGGGCAGCGTGAGCCAGACCGTGTAGAACGCGAAGACCCGCGTCCGCAGCAGGGGCGGCGCCAGATCCGCCACGATGGTCCCGAGACCCGAATCCACCAGGGCCGTGGCGGCCCCCTGGATCACGCGGAAGACCAGGAAGACCGACCCCACGTTCGGGAAAAGGAATATGGAAAGGATGGCGGCGATCGCCACCGTGCCGCCGGCGACGATCACGGGGCGGCGACCGAACCGATCCAGCAGCCGCCCCGCCACGGGCCGCGCGATCAGCATGCTCACCCGCATCAGCCCCGCCACGAGGCCGATCTGCGCTGCCGAGCTGCCGGACTGCTGCAGGTAAACCGGGAGAAGCAGGAAGAGCGCGGTGGTCGTGCTGAACAGGAAGGCCACGCCGTTGGTCCGCCGGAGGGCCGCGCGTAGGGCCGCGTGCCGTTCGTCAGCCATGGGCGGATTCTCGACGGCACGGACCGGGGCGGGGATCCCCGCCCCGCCGGGGATGGCGGGGCGGGGCCGGTTGCGTCGCGCGGTACGTCACGCCTTCGGCTTCTCCATCCCGCGGACCTCGACGCCGAGGATCTTCTCGTACATCTTCACCAGGGCGTTGGTGTTCTCGCGGCCCAGACCGCTGGCCTTCGCCATGTCCAGCACGTTGAGCAGGCTGTTCGTCATCGGCAGCGGGACGTTCAGCTCGCGGCCCAGAGTGCTCATGTAGCCCATGTCCTTGTGAGCCAGCCGGAGCTCGAAGGTCACCGCAAAGTTCCGCTGACAGATGGCGGGGACCGCCCCCTCCCACACCCGGCTGTTGCCGCCGCTCACCTTGACCACGTCGAACAGCGCCTGCAGGTCCACCCCGGCCTTCACGGCCAGCGGCAGAGCCTCGGCCACGGCGGCATTGGACACCTGGCCCAGGAAGTTGTTGACAAGCTTCACCACGTTGCCGTGGGTGCTGGGCCCGACGTGGAAGATGTTCTTCGCCACCGCCCGGAAGACGGGGAGACAGCGGTCGTACACGGGCTTGTCGCCGCCGATCATCAGGTTCAGCTCGCCGGCGTTGGCGTGCACCGGCGTCCCCGTCATGGGGGAATCCAGGAGGGCCACCTGCTTCTTTTTGAGCTGCTCGTAGAGGGTCCGCGTGGAGGCCGGGTAGCTGGTGCTGAAATCGATGACGACGGAACCCGGCTGCATGCTGCCGAGCAGGCCACCGTCGCCGAGGACCGCCGCCTCGACCTCCTTCGACGACGGCACGCACAGACACACGATGCTGTTCTTCGCCCCGAGATCCGCCAGCGACCGCGTGACGGTGGCGCCCCCCTGCTGGAGGTCCTCCAGCTTCAGGCCATCCCGATGCGCAAACACCATCACCGGATAACCCGCCTTCAGCAGGTTTTTCACGATCCCTTTGCCCATGAGGCCCGGCCCCAGAAACCCGATCCGCTCCGCCATGCGAGTCCTCCTTATCGGTGATGCCGATTACAGACCGCCGCACCCGGTGGCGCGGCCGATGACCTACCCAAACCAGAGCCGCTGCGCCGTGCCGCCCATGATCCGATCGAGCTGGCCCGCCGTGAGAAACCGGGCTTCGCGCGGCAGCAGGTTCCGGTTTCGCACATAGCCGCAGCCCGCCAGGACATGCGGGAAATCCGAGCCCCACATGCACCGCTCGGCGCCGAACGTTCTCACCGCCGCCTCGATGAACGGCATGGCGCTCGGGTAGGGATACCGATCGGCGCACCAGTGGTGGAACCCGGACAGCTTGACAAAGACCTTCGGGAACCGTGCGAGATCCAGACAGGCCTGGAAGATCGGCTGCCCGACTCCGTCCTCCGGGACGGGGTTGTTGAGGTGGTCGATCACGACCCGCACGGACGGAAACCGCTCGAGGAGCGGGTGCAGATGCGCCAGCTCGGTTTTTCCGTGCATCACGCAGGCCACCGTGTCCGTCTCGGCGATGGCTTCCCAGAGCGGGAGCGTCTCCTCCGTGGCCAGCCAGGGGCCCGGCCGCGGGGCCTCGCCTTCCCGCAGCGGGCGCAGGCGGATTCCCGTGAATCCCCGGGCGCGCCACCGCCGGAGCGCCGCCGGCGCCTCCGCGCCCCGCGGATCGATGACGCAGACGCCCCGGAACCGATGCGGGAACCGCTGCAGACACGAGGCGATGTACGAATTGTCCCAGTGGTGGAACCACGGCTGGACGAACACCGCCCGTTCCACGCCCGCCTCGTCCATGTAGTCGAGGAGCAGCTCCACGGGCGCCTGCGACTGCGGGCTGTATCCGACCGAGAAGGGCCCCGGGTCCTTCCCGGCCGCCGAGGTATCCCACACGTGGAGATGGGCATCGATCAGCGGGCCCATGCGGCCTCCTGAAATGTCTCGCTCACGTCGTGACCTCCCGTCCCCGCCCCCGGCGGCCGGTACCCGGCGCCGCGCCGCGCGTCAGACGGGCCAGATAGTGCCCCTCGTCCTCCTGCCAGATGCTCTCGCAGCGCCAGCCCGCAGGCTCGGCGTGCCGACGCAGCGTCTCGAAATCGAGAAACAGGAAATCGTAGAATGCGCCGCGGACACCCCCGTACTCCAGCTGGAAGCGCATCTCGCCGGCATACGCGCGAGGTCGCTCGGGATCCGCGGGACCCGGATCGAACGAGTCGAGCAGGATTTGGCCCCTCCGGGTCAGCAGTCGGGGCGCCGCCCGCAGAAACCGGTCCAGCCCCGCGAGCGTGCCGACCAGCCCGATCCCGTTCATGAGGATGAGGAGCGTGTCAAAGCGCTCCCCCGCGAAGTCGAAGACGTCGCCGCATCGCACGTCGCGCACGCCGCGGCGCCGCATCACCTCCACGGCCTCGGGCGACACGTCCAGCGCGGTGACGGCCACCCGCCGCGCCTGCAAGACAAGACTGTGGCAGCCCGCGCCCGCCCCGACGTCGAGCACCCGGCCCCGACAGAGGTCCAGCGCCGCGGCGTCGAGGGCGGAGAACTCGTCCGGCTCGCGGAAGAACACGCGGGCCGGCGTCCGCTCTTCCCCGCCGTCCTCGGCCCGGACGATGACTTCGGCGTCCGGATCTCCCGCCAGGAAATCCCGCAGGGCCGCCCCGTGCGGCTCCCAGCTGGGTACACCGGCGGTGTCCCGCCTGGGCGTCCCCGCGGAACCCTCCGCCTCAGGACGGCAGAAGGACGGCCTTGATGTAGTCATCGGGCGGCGCGTTGACGAGCTGCGTGAAGACCTCGACCCCGTCCGACAGCGGGAAGGTCCGCACCCAGGGCTCCAGCGTGATCTTCCCCGCACCCAGGAGATCCAGCGCCGCGCGCAGATCGCGCGGCCGGACGGCAAAGGAGCCGTAGATCGCCTTCTCGCCGAGGACGATGTCCAGCCCTCCCACCGTGGCGGCGTCGTCGTGCAGCCCGAGCCACACGCACTCGCAGCCCTTCCGGATGGCTTTCACGGCCATATCCCGGGTGCCGGCCGCGCCCACCGCGTCGATGGCGGCGTCGGCGCCCCGGCCGCGGGTGAAGTCCCGGATGCCGGCGGGCACGTCCTCGGTCCGCGCGTCGAGGATCCGATCGGCTCCCAAGCGCTCGGCCACCGCCAGCCGCGCGGGCGAGACGTCCACGACGGCGAGACGTCCCGCCCCGCCCGCCTTGGCCACCTGCAACGTGAAGAGCCCGATGGCCCCGGCGCCGAAGATCACCACCGTCTCGGGAAACCGGCGGCGGATCATGGACCAGGCGTGCACGCCGTTGCCCAGCGGCTCCATCAGCGACGCCTGCACGGGCGTCACGTTTTCCGGCATCGGCATGATCGTCGAGACCGGCGCCGCCACCCGCTCGGCAAACGCGCCGGGCCGTCGCGTGCCGTACACCTCGGCGGTCGGGCACACGTGCGGATCCCCGTCGGTGCACGCATCGCAGACGCCGCACGAGATCGTCGAGTTGACGGCCACCACATCGCCGACCCGAAAACCGGACACCCCCGGCCCGACGGCCACCACCTGGCCGCTGAATTCGTGCCCCATGATGAGGGGAGGCGTCCGGCGCGGCGCGTGAATCTTAAAGCCGTGCAGCTCCGACCCGCAGATTCCCACCGCCAGAACCTTGAGCACCGCCTCGCCCGGCCGGGGCGACGGGTCGGGGACGTCCCGGATTTCCAGTTGGTCCCACGCGGGATAGTAGAGCGCCTTCATCGGGTCCGATCCTTTCGCACAGGAAGTCCACACGCGCACGCAGTCCGCGTCAATCCCGACCGCCGCGTCCGCGCGCCACCAGGATCGCCACCTCCTCGACGGGCAGGGCGTGGCGGATGTGGTCGTCGCGGCCCCGCACCGTCTCGGCGCGGCACAGCGAATTGAGGACCGCCTCCTCCACGCTTTCGACGACCGCGGGAAACAGCCACTCCATCGCCCGCGCCTCGTCGGCCAGGACGGTCTCTTCCCGGGTGAGCGACTCCGGCGCGTGCGGGATCCGCTGCGCCACGCTGAACGCGACGACGAAATCGCCGCTCCCATGGCCGTGGTGGCTCCCCGTCCGCGCCAGACCTGCCGCCGCCCGCACCCCCAACCGCCGGAGCTGCCGGGAGTCGAGGGGCGCATCGGTGGCGAGTACGATCATGATGGAGCCGCGCTCCGGCGCCGGCGGTCCGCCGGCGGGCGGGGGCTGAAGGTACCGCCCGACGGGAACCCCGCGGATCAGCAGATCGCGCGGCCGGCCGAAGTTCGACTGCACCAAGACCCCCACCGCGAAGCCGCCGCCCTGCCGCGGCACGACGCGGCTGGCCGTGCCGATTCCGCCCTTCCAGCCGAAACAGCTCGTCCCCGTCCCCGCGCCCACGGCGCCCTCGGCGACGGGCCCCGCCGCCGCGCCGTCCAGCGCGGCGCGGACGTGCTCGGCGCGCACGTGGCGCCCCTGGAGATCGTTCAGAAAACCGTCGTTGCACTCGCCCACCACCACATTGACGCTGCCGGTACGAATGCCCACCTCCGGGCTTTCCCGGATCGCGTGCTGGACAAGGCCGTCGGCCACCAGCCCGACGTTGAGCGTGCCCGTGAGCGCGATGGGCGCCTCGATCACACCCAGCTCGCGGACCTCCTCGAACCCGCACGCTTTGCCGAAGCCGTTGATCGTGTGGACGGCGGCCCGCACCTTCTCGCGAAACAGGTTGCCGCCGTGCGGGCGGACAACCGTGACACCGGTGCGCACGGGCCCCTCGCCCGGGCGAAGCGGCCCGTCGCCCTCGCGCAGCGTGACGTGCCCCACCATGACACCCGGCACATCCGTGATGGCGTTGTGCCGCCCCGTCGGCAGGCCATCCGCCACCAGCCCGATGTCCCGCGCCCGTGGTCGCCCCACGTCACCGCATCCGGGCCGACATGCCGGTGACGGCACCCCGCGCAAACGTGAACTTCTTGCTCCAGTCGGAGACCGTGCCGCCGTATCTCACCGTGCAGTCCACCGCCAGGACCCCGTTTCCCTGGTCCACCCCATTCGCGGTCACCGTCATGGAGACCGTGTCCTCGCCGTACCGCTCTTTCAGATAGCGCTTGGCCGCCTCGACCAGAGGTCCTTCCACATCGGGCATGTCGCCTCCTCTCCGTCTTCGACCCGGCCGTTCCGCGTTCCCCATGGCCGACCCCGTCACTTCCCGAACACCTCTTTCAGGAGGTCAGTGACCCGGGCGGCCGGATTGGTGCGGATCTTTTTTTCCTCCTCCGCCACCACATGGAAGAGTCCCGCCAGGGCCTTGTCGACGACGTACCCGTCCACGTCCAGCGACTCGCTCTTGGCAAAGGGGATCGCCCGATACCGGCCGACCAGGTCTTTGTACTGCCGGGTCACCCCGACCTCGTTGGTTGCCTGCTCGACGATCGGCCTGAACGCCGCCGCCAGCTGGTCGGTGGTCTTGCCGCGGAAATACTCCGTCGCCGCCGTGTCGCCGCCCCCCAGGATCTTTCGCGCGTCGTCGAAGCTCATGGCCGCGATGGCGTCCCGGAAGATCTGCGTGGCCGCCGGCGCCGCGCGCTCGGCGGCCCGGTTCATGCCGAGGACGAACTCGTCCACCTTGGGCCCGTACCCGACCGCCCGCAGCCCGGTCTCGAGGGCGTGCAGCTTCTGCGGCATCAGGATCTTGATCGCGGCATTCTTAAAGTACCCATCCGTCTTGCCGGTCAGGGTGATCGCGTTCTGCGTCCCAACCTGGAGCGCTTCCTTCAGACCGGAAGCGATCGTCGCGTCGCTCGGCCCGCTTTTCGGCGCCAGCCCGCCGAGCCCCTTCAGCATCTGGTCGAGTTGACCCCACGCGGGGGCGGCGACCGACACCACCGCGAGACTCGCCACAACGGCGCGCATCCACATCCCGAGCGCCCTCCTTTGGACTTCTCGGCCGCACCTCCGCCCCGGTCCGCTCATGCGACGCTTCGGCAGACGAATACGACGCCCATGCCGAACAACAGGACGTACAGGATGCGGCGGAACGTCTCTTGCGGCACCCGATCCTGCACCCGCAGCCCCACCCAGAACGCCAGGAGGGCCACGGTGCTGAGCCCGACGGACCACCGCAGGATCTCGACCGTGTACAGGCCCCAGCGCGAAATGGCCGCCAGCTGGCTGACCTTGGTGATAAAAAAGATGGAGGCCACGGCCTTCACAAACTCCCGCTTCTCGAACCCCAAGGCGAGAATGTACAGCGCCGTGAGCGGCCCGACGACATTCGTGATGCCGGCCAGCACCCCGCCCGCGAACCCCACCGCGGGACCCAGGCTGCCCTCCCATCGCGGCGGCACTTTGATCCGGAGATCCAGATACACCGTGACCAGGAACACGAGAATCATGACCGCCAAGGCCAGGTAGATGAACCGCTCGGGCACCCTAACCAGGATCCGGGTCCCCAGAAACACGCCGACCACGGTCGCGGCCAAAAGCGACAACAGCCGCCGCCAGAGCAGCCAGGGGAGTCGGCCGCGCGCGATCTGGAAGGTATCCATGAGGATGTTGGGCAGGACCAGGAGCGCGTACGTGGTCTTGATATCCACCAGCAAGGCGACCATGGGCGTGGCGATCAAGGGAAACCCCATGGCGGTCGTCCCCTTGACGAAACTGGCAAGAAGAAATGCGCCCGCCACCGCCACCCAGGTCAGTTCCATGGCCCCGTCCCCGCCGCCCGCCCCGCGCGCCGTCGCGGGGAGCCGTCGCAGGTGTCACACGCTAGCAGATAGTGGCTTCCGTGGCAAGGTGTGGCACGCATCCCTAATCCGGCGGCAAGGTTCTTGCTGTGTCCGCTGGGATCGACCCGGATGGCCGTGGCGCCGGTCCGAGGGGCTCGCGAGGCGCGCCGGCGACCGGGACCGGAGGCAGGCAGCGGGGAAGAGGGGCGCCCGCATCGCGG
>JAKPQH010000140.1 GCA_029580855.1 bacterium
AGGGTTTAGGGGCTGGGGACTGGGGCACGCGCTTCGTCGGTTTACAGAGGACCGGGGGAGATGGCGGCAGAAGGAATCCGACCGATCGGTCGGATCCGTCGGATAGGTCCGATCGCACCTCGTTGGCCCATCAGGCCCATCGGACCCATCGGGCCAATCAGATTCGTCGGACCAGTCGGACCAGTCAGGCTTCTCCTCCTGGTCCAACCAACACCCTAGACCCTAGACCCTAAACCCTAAACCCTATCCCCTACTCCCTTTCGTAGATGCGGGTGGGCCGCTCGTCGCGGATCTTCTCGTCCACCTCCTTGGGATAGACCGTGAAGGTGACGGACGCGGGGGTCGGGTCGCTGACGACGCGCTCCTGGGTGATGCCCCCCATGTAGGAGAAGGTCTTGAGCACGGTCTGGGCCGTGAGCACGTAGCGCTTTTCGCGTTTTCGGTCCTTCATGTCGCCGAGCACCAGGCCATCGGCAACCGTCGGATCCGGGGGAAGGATCAGGTCCACGAAATCCCTGCCCGCGAGGAGGTTGGACTCGTCCCCGCCGCTCGCCACCGGATTGCCGTCCTCGTAGAGGACCCACTTGATCCAGGCGCGCGCGACGCTGGTCTCGCCCGCGGCCACGGCGCGGCGGATGGTTTCGGGCAGGCGCGCCGTGAGCACGGCCCGGGCCTGGAGGCGGTTTGCGGCGGGCGGCAGGGGCACGCGCGCCACGCTGCCAATGGGCCGGTCGGCGAATCCGGGCGCCAGCTCCCACAGGGTGACCCGCGCCTCGGTGTCCACGGACACGTTCTCCTGGCTCTGGCCGTTGTACCACCAGGTGTAGGAGACGCAACTCGCGGCCAGGTCGGCCACAGTGACCAGGCTCCCGTCGGCGAGCCCGCCGGGCTGCACATTGCCCGCCTCGTCCGCGCCGACCAGCGTCAGCATGAGCGTGTGGCTCACACTGTCCTCGTTCTGGTTCTGCTTGAGCGCGGTGGCGAGGGGGGCGCCGTCAATGACGGTCTCCGGCGTGATGGGCCCGGAGAGCCACCCGCTCCACCCGGTGACGGGCACCCAGGACATGGTGCTGATGTCGCGGTCCGCCGCGGGGTCGGCGCCGCGCCACAG
>JAKPQH010000141.1 GCA_029580855.1 bacterium
GCCCGCCACCATTTACGCGATGAAACTCTGATTTCATCGACCGGCTATTCCGGCTGTGGAAGCGCGACCTGCCGGTGTCGTGGGGTGGAGCGCGAGCGGATCCGCCGGGACCGCCGCCCCCTCTACGAGGAATGCCCCGACCGCCGCACCCGCACCTTGTTCCTTCTGAATCCACTGGCGTTCTAAACGTCAGAGGGCGGACGGAAGCGAAACGAGTCGCCTTAGGCGGCGAGCGTCTTCTTGACTCGCGCCAACTCCTTTTCGATGCGATCCAGGCGCGAGTGAACGGTCTCGGTCCTGGAGAGGCGCTCCTTGAGGATACGGTTGAGGAGACGCTGGTACGGGACGCCGCTCTCTGCGGACAGTTTCTTCAACCTGGTTAGGCTGTCGACATCCACGTTGATCGTGATCTTCACGCTTCGCCGTCCCGCCATCTCCGCTCGAAGCCTACGCGTTCCAGCCGTATCCACTTTCACGTCACAGATGCTTGGTTTTCTCACGATACAACCTCCTGAATTCTCTCCATTCCGCCGAGCCGATGATTCGTATCTTTGTGCCCCGCCGGGTAAAGCGCGTTGTTAGCACTCGGCCCGATGTGCTTCTGCCGATCCAATAGAACCGGTCCTCTTCCCCGGAGTGCTTCTCATCGACGAGCAGCAACCCCTGGGGATCGAAGAAGGACGCGATGGCCTCCCCGAAAGAGCCCTAATCTCCGGCTAAGCGGGCGCGAGCCGGAGGATTTTTCGTCGGGCGCGAACCAGTAAGGCATGGGCGAGCGCCCCAGAGAGACGGAGCAGGGTCCGCCGGGCATGCGTAGCCACCTTCCCCCCGGTGTTGAAGAGCAGGAACCGCAGCCGCTTCGGCCGGGCCGTCCGGAGATCTCCGGGTAAGGTCAACCGCTTGAGCGCGGTGAGCAAATTGTAGGTGACGCCGTTCAACCGGAACCAGGCGGCGTTCGCGCCGAACTTCCCGCTGGGGCGGGCGGCCGCGGCGAGTTCGGTCTTGAGGACGTGATGCGCATGCTCGACGGTCCCGGCCTTCTCCCGGTGCCACTGGAGGATCGCGAGGCCGTCCCCCAGCCGATTGGTGACGACGGCGAAGTCATGCGGGTCGCTCCCATCGGCGAAGAGGTGCCCCGGGCGCTTTGGGATCCGGACGGCGCGGTAGCGGCGGACGCATGGGCGGCCCTTCCGGTGATCCCCGTCGCTCGGGACGTACGGCCCCTCGGCCCAGGTGCGGATGGCGTCGAGTTCCTCGCGTTCCACCTGCCAGGCGCGCTCGGGGAGGCGCGTGATCTCGGCCCGCAGTTGTGCCGAGAGGTCGGCGCTGATGGCGTAGGCGAGGGGGTGGTCGTCGTCCTCGCACCAGCGGAGCACGGCCGTTTCGTACAGCGCGCGGTCGGCGCGGAGGCGGACCGCGGTGATCCCCGGGGGCAGATTGGCCACGGCCTGTTCGAGGACGCGCACATTCCCGCAGCCGGCCGGCACCTGGCCGTCCCGGAACTGGTCGTGGAGGATGACGTCCTGCTCGGCCCAGAGCACCACGACGGGGTGGTAGCCGCGCGGCCCGTCGTAGGCCACGGTCGCCGCGTCCTTGTGACTCTCCACGAGCGTGGCGTCGACATCGAGGGTGGCGGTGCGTTCCCGCGCCCCGCGCTGGAGCCCGGCGACGAGCGTGCGGTTCGCGCGCCCGAGCCCGACCCACGGGGCCGACTCCTCGGGGACCGTGGCCTGGGGCCCGGCCGCCCAGAGGGGGCCGGCGTCGACGTGGAACGCCGCGAGGAAGTCCCGCACGGTGGTCGCCGCGGGCAGCGGGTGCCCGAGGAGCGCGGCCAAGCCCTGATCCTCGCGGAGCCCGGTGAGGTCCTGGCAGCGGTCCCCGCCGCTCGCCCACAACGCGAGGAGACTCTCGCCCACTTGCGAGGGCGATAGGCCGCGCTGGCGCTGCTTCCCCGCTACCGCGGCATCAATCGCCTGGGCGACGCCGAGGTGCCGGAACAACTCGCTCACGAGCGGAATACCCGCGCGGCCCGTGACCAGCGCGGGATCCATCGGCTCATCGATCTCGAAGGGCAAGCGGGGCGACGGGTCGGGCATCGGGTTCCTCCGTGTGTGTGCTGCACCCGTTGGGTGCACGGAGCAAATCCAATGCCATTGGTCCTCCCCGCGTCCCTCGCGGGTTGCCGTGGAATCCATTCGGGCACTCAACTTCTTAGCCGGAGAACAGGGAAGAGATTCTGTGCTTGCGAAGGTTGTCGGCTTCCTTGCTGGCGTCCCACTCGAATTCCATGGCAGCAGATTACCATACAGATATGGAAGACACCATATCGCTTTTGCGTAATGGGGGTTACCACGTATTACAAGTCACGCCGGTAAGTGTTCGCTGAGCCATTCCCACGAAATCGTGCCCGCCACCATTTACGCGATGAAACTCTGATTTCATCGACCGGCTATTCCGGCTGTGGAAGCGCGACCTGCCGGTGTCGTGGGGTGGAGCGCGAGCGGATCCGCCGGGACCGCCGCCCCCTCTACGAGGAATGCCCCGAC
>JAKPQH010000142.1 GCA_029580855.1 bacterium
ACGCGCGCATCCTCTTCGCCAACAGCCACGGCTTCTCGGGGGAATACCGCGCATCCTCGGTGTCGCTGTCTGTGACGCCCGTGGCGAAGGATGACGGCGGGATGCAGCGCGACGGGTGGCACTCGGCTCAACGGCGGCTCAGCCGCCTCGAATCGCCCGAGAGCGTGGGGCGGACGGCCGCCCGGCGGACCTTGCGGCGTCTTGGCGCGCGAAAGGCGAAAACACAGGTGGTGCCGGTCGTTTTCGATCCGGACATGGCGGCTGCCCTCGTCCGCAGCCTGTGCGGCGCGGTGTCGGGATCGACGATCTACCGCGGTGCATCCTTTCTGGTGGGAAGGCTGGGCCAGCAGATCGCGGCCGCAGGCCTGACGGTGGTGGACGACGGCCGGATGCCGGGTGGGCTGGGATCACGCCCGTTCGACGGCGATGGGCTCCCCACGCGGCGCACCGTTGTCATCGAGAACGGCGTCCTCACCAGCTACCTGCTGGACACCTACACCGGACGGAAGCTGGGACTGGCGTCTACGGGCAACGCCTCACGATCCTTGGGGCAGCGGCCGACCGTCGGCCCGATGAATTTCTATGTTCAGCCCGGAGCCGCCTCTCCCGAGGCGATCATCCGCTCCGTGGACCGGGGGTTGTACGTCACGGAGATGATCGGTTTCGGCGTGAACCTGGTGACGGGCGACTACTCGCGCGGGGCGGTGGGGATGTGGATCGAGAAGGGCGAACTGGCGTATCCCGTCGAAGAGATCACGATTGCCGGGAACCTCAAGGATATGCTGCGCGACATCGAGTTGATCGGAAGCGACCTGGCGTGGCGCGGCCCCATCGCCGCCCCGACGCTCAAGATCGGGCGGATGACCGTGGCCGGGAATTGAGCCGGTCCGGGCCCCACGCCCGCCTCACCGCTACTCCTTCAATGCTCCACCGGCCAGACCAACGACAAAGTACTTCTGAAAGAATGAAAAGAGAACGAGGACGGGTACGATGGCGATGAACGAGGCCGTGCCCAGCAAACTCCAATCCACCTCTCCATGCTCCCCGAGAAATCGATAGAGCTCCACCGTGTACGGTCGGACCGTGGAGGTCAGGGTCATGGCAATCATGAATTCGTTCCATGACCGGAAAAACGCAAAAATCGCCGCGGCGGTCACCCCCGGTGCCGCTATGGGGAAAGTCACCCTCGAGAAGACCTGGAGCGTGGAACACCCGTCAATGAGAGCGGCGTCCTCGATTTCGACGGGTATGGTGTCAAAATATCCTTTCAATAGCCAGGTGTTCATCGATACGGTTCTCACGGCGTAAACGACCATGAGGCCGATGCGTGTGTCGTACAGGCCGTAGAGCGAGTACAGCTTGTACAAGGGGATGATCACCGCCAGCAGGGGGACCATTTGCAGGAGCAGGATAAACAGGAAGAGGTGATTTTTCAGGGGAAACCGAAAGCGGGAAAATCCGAAACCCGCCAACATGGCGCTGACGGTGCTGATCAGCGTGGCCCCCGTCGAGATGACCAGGCTGTTCAGATACGACTTGAAACCAAATTCGGACTTGAAGAGGAGTGTGCCGAAATTCCTCAAGGTCGGGTTTTGTGGAAAAAAGGTGGGCGGGTAGCCCATGGCTTCGCTGGGAAGCTTGAAGGTTGCGCTGAACAGCCAGTAGAGGGGGAGCACGGCAAAGATCGCCCCGAGAACGAGAAGGACGTACGTCAGCAGTCTCCAGGCGCGTCTCGCTTTCATTTTCTTTCGACCGCCTGTCCGCGGGTCAGTCGCATATAAATAACGGTGAGGACCAGATTGATGATGAGGATCAGCACAGCTGCGGCAGCGCCGATCCCCATGTGACCATATTCGAAGGCTTGGTGGTAAAGGAAAACCGCAATGACTTCGCTCTTGTACAGGGGGCCGCCGTTCGTCATGGCATAGATCAGATCGAAGAAATTGACCGTGTACATCGAAATAAGTACCAAGTTGATCATGATGAACGGGCGCATCAGCGGAAGGGTGACGTACCGGAATCGCTGCCCCGGCCCCGCCCCGTCCACCATGGCGGCCTCGTACACGTTGTAGGGGATGCTCTGCAAGCCGGCGGTCTGCAGGATGAAGCTGAACGCCGTGCCGTGCCACGTGTTGGCTACGATCAGGCACGGTATCACCAAATTCAAGTCGTTGAGCCAGCCGGGCAGATCCGTTACACCGAGCGACACGAGCATATAGTTGAGGATTCCCAGACGCGGCTCGTACATGAAGCGCCAGGAAATGGCAATCACGATTGCACTGGTTACCCAGGGCAGGATGAAGATCGACCGGAAAATCTGTTTTGCTTTCACCCATCTCTGGTTAACCAAGAGGGCCATTGCCAAACCCAGACCCAGTTGCCCGGCGATGCTTCCGCCGACGAAGTAGAACGTGGCGGACAGGACCTGGGTGAAAAAGTTTGGCCCCTCGTAGGAGAAAATCTTTGCGTAATTTTTTAACCCCACGTACGTCTGTTGACTCAGAGAAGTCAGCTTGAATTCGTGGAGGCTCAGATAGACGGCCTGAACGAGAGGATAAACGAGAAGGAGAATCAACAGTGCCACTGCGGGGAGAATGAGCAGGTAACCGGTAACGATATTTCGGGCGCGTTTTCTCATTCTCAAGTCAGTCGTCGGGATCTTTTTCTACGGCAAGGCCTACCCTCTCCGTGGGGCGAATCCTGACGCACCCGCGGCAACCGAGGTGCTCCGCCGCAACGGGAAGCCCAAGCGCCGGCCCTCGCTTCGGCGTCTTCAGGGCAAACGACGGCCAGGACGCGCCCCCGGCGCCGCTGGACCCCGCCGACAGAATCGCCGCGCGCACACAAACACCCCCGCCCCCGAGGGGCGTCCTGCGCTTCGGCGCGCCGGGAAATCCCGAATGCGCCGGAAGGCGCTGGCGCCCCTCTTTCGGACTTCCGGCACTCATGGGCCGAGCAACTGGTTCACCTTTTTCGCGGCGGTCTCGAGTGCCTGCCCGGCACTGGCCTGACCCAACACGGCGGCCTGGATCGCGTCCTGGACGGCCGCCGAAATCTCCGGGTATTGCGGAATTCCCGGCCTGAAATACGAGTAGGGGAGCTGATCCAGGATGACGTTGAAAAATGGATCGACCTTAAAGTAGGCCTCCGGACGTTTCATGAGCGAGTAGAAGGTCGGCACGTAGCCACGGGCGGCGGTGTACTTGAATTGGGTATCGGCAGAGGCGGCGATGGATATCAATTCCCAGGCCAAATCCGGATGTTTTGCGCCCTTCGGAACCGAGAGCAGCCACCCACCGGCCATGGTGGACCGCTTTCCACCAGGTGCTTTCGGGATGGCGGCCGCACCGAAGTCCTCCTTGAACTTCTCCGGTGTCAAGCCGGGGATCAGGGCCTTCGCGAGGCCAAGGGTTTTCGTCATGTAGGATATGGCGAACTTGTCCTGGAACACGGCCCTGTCGATATCCATGTAATCTCCACTGACGACGCTCTTGGGTGCTATGCCGTCTTGAATCATCTTCACATGAAACTGGAGCGCCTTTACCCCTGCTTCGCTGTTGAAGGCAGCCCTCTTCATGTCATCCGTCAAGATTTGGCCACCGCCCGAATACAGCATGCCGAAAAACCGCATAGAGCTTTCCTCGCCCTTCATGGCCGGGAAACCGTAGCCGTAGTACGCGGGGGGCGAGGTGATCTTCTTGGCCATGTCGTACAACTCGTTCCAATCCTGGGGTGGCCTGTTCTCGTCCAGGCCCGCCTTTCTGAAGAGCTTCTTGTTGTATACCATGATACGGACATCGGTATTCAACCAGGCTCCGTAACTCTTTCCCTTCCACCTTGCGCCATCCTGGAAGCGGCTCACCACATCCGGCCATTCCGACCACCCCTGCAACCTATCGGAGAGATCGGCGAGCACGCCCCCATCCGCATACTCCCCCAGCCAAATGATATCCACTTGAACGACATCCGGGGGATTGCCGCCTGCCGTCGCTGTCAAGAACTTGGACCGCAGGTCGGCATAGTTGAAGCCTTCTTCCACGAACTTAAACTTGATCTCCGGGTGCCGTTTCTGGATTTCCGCCTTGGCGATCTTCCATGGGGCCTCCTGCTCCCAGGTATACGCCCGCGCGAAGATCGTGAGGGTCACTTCCCTGGGCGTCACGTCTTTTGCCGCTTCTCCGGCTTCTGCCACCGCCAATCCCCGGTTGCCGGGAGAAAAAGCGCCGAGCACACAGACCAACCAGAAAAGCGTTGCGGCGGGGGCGAACAGCGCTCTCTTTCTACCCGTGTCCATTTTCTTCCCTCCTCATGGCATTTCAGGGAAGAACCCAGGAAAGCGTTGACCGTTCCGGGAGCCCGTTTTTGGTCGTTGGGCTTGCCCTCCGCCTTCCGGTAGCCTCCAGCCAATAATCTGTGCCACGCCGGCCGTATGTCAAGAGAGATGTTTTTGGGTTTTATCTTGTACACAGATATGGGTGGCACTGCTGGTCTCCGGCGCTGGACAGAAGGCGCGGCGCCAAAAGGAGGAGAGCACCCATAGCCAGGGGCAGGCGTGCCCCGGCGCAAAGACAAGAACGCCCCGCGGCGCCGGTGGCCCGCCCTCCGGTCGCGGACCCCGTTGGCCCCGCGCAGCGCCTGAAGCCCGCCGGGCTCAGTCTGTACGAGATCAGCTCCGGGCGCCACCAGGGCCAACCGCCCGGGATCAACCGCCTTGACACGGCCCAGATCGGGCCGATAAGCTGCGCGTCACGATGCATTTTCCGGTTTCCCCGAGGAACAGACGCATACAGGATTCGCGAAGCGTGCCGACGCCGGGTGGCGGCTCGACGGCACGCCCGCAGTGTGACTCGGTGTGCCGCCGATGCCTTGGGCGCGCAGCGTGGATCCTGATTCCGCTCGCGGCGATCCTGGCGGCGGCTCCGCCCGCCGTCCGCGCGCAGGAATTGACGCTCTCCGTCGCCGTCAGCATGAAAGAAGCGGCGGAGGAGATCGGGCGGCGTTTTGTGCAGCGCCACATCGGCGTCCGGCTGCACTACAATTTCGGCGGCTCCGGAGTCCTCCAGAAACAGATCGAAGCCGGCGCGCCGGTCGATGTCTTCATCTCAGCCGCAGATCGGCAGATGGACGAACTGCAACGCAAGGGTGTCATCCTTGCCGGAAGCCGTCGCACCTTTGCGCGCAACGTCCTCGCGGTCGTCGTTCCCGCGGGTACGCGCCTGACGATCGCCGGGGCTGCTGACCTTGCTCGGCCACAGGTGGGGCGGATCGCGATCGGCAATCCGAAGACCGTTCCCGCCGGTCAGTATGCCGAGGAGAGCCTGCGCGCGCTGGGGCTGTGGGACTCCCTGCGCTCGAAACTCGTGTTTGGCGAGAACGTTCGCCAGGTGCTGGAGTATGTGGCGCGCGGCGAGGTCGAGGCCGGCTTCGTGTATGCGACGGATCTGGCGAGCCGACCCGGTTCGGTCACGGAGGCGTTCCGGCCTCCGCAAAGCAGCTATCCCGCCGTGACCTATCCGGCGGCGGTTGTGGCGGGGTCGCAACATCCGAAACTCGGAGGCGCTTTCGTCGAGTCGCTCTTGGGCGAAGACGCGCAGAAGACCCTCGGACGCCTCGGATTCCAACCCCCACAGGAAACGCGATGAGCCCCGAGAACGTGAGCGCCTTGACGCTTTCCCTCAAGGTGGCGACCGTGGCCACGCTCCTGAATGCCGCGATGGGCATTCCGCTGGCGTACCTTCTCGCGCGCCGGACATTCCGCGGGCGCTGGCTTGTCGATCTCCTGGTGACGCTGCCGTTGGTCCTGCCTCCCACGGTTACCGGCTACTATCTGATCGTTCTCCTGGGCCGTCGCGGATGGCTCGGAGGACCGCTCTTCGGTCTCACGGGATGGAGCGTAGCATTCACGTGGCATGCCGCGGTGATCGCGGCCGCGGTGATGGCGCTGCCGCTTTTGGTTCGCACCGCTCGCGCGGCCATCGAATCCGTAGACCCAGATCTGGAGCGGGCCGCCTTCACTCTGGGCCACTCGGAGTGGCGGACGGCCCTCGAGGTGACGATACCCCTGGCGCGAAACGGGATCCTCGCCGGCCTCGTCCTGGCTTTCGCCCGGGCGTTGGGGGAGTTCGGGGCGACGCTGATGCTGGCGGGGAACATCCCCGGCCGGACGACCACCGTCCCGCTGGCGATCTACACGGCGGTGCAGACCGGAGAAAGCTCGGAAGCCCTCGTCCTGGTCGCGGCGCTCACGGCTGTCTCGTGCGTCGTGATTTTTCTGGCCGGTCGACTGGGGACCAAGACGACGTGAGCGCCCGGGTCGACGTACAGATCCGATTGGTGCTGAACGGTTTCACCCTCGACGTAGCATGGACGGCGGGGGACGGGGTGAGCGTGCTGTTCGGCCCATCCGGGTCCGGGAAAACCCTGACCCTCCAGTGCCTGGCAGGGCTCGTCCGTCCAGAATCGGGCCGGATCGTCGTGGATGGGCGGGTCCTGTTCGACGGCGCCACGGGGGTTCATGTGCCGCCCCAGGCGCGCCGCCTGGGTTACGTCTTCCAGGGCTATGCGTTGTTTCCCCACCTCACGGTACGAGCCAACGTGGCCTTTGGTCTTCGCCGGCGCCCCGTCGCAGAGCGCGACCAGCGCACGGCGGAGGTGATGGAGCGGCTGGGCCTCGCCGACCTCGGGGGGCGGTATCCCCGGGAGCTGTCCGGCGGACAGCGACAACGGGTCGCGCTGGGTCGCGCGCTGGCCATCGAACCCGCGTTGGTGCTCCTCGACGAACCCCTGTCGGCGCTCGACCTGCCATTGCGGCGCGCCCTTCGCGACGAGCTGCAGGCCATTCTGGCGGACTGGAGCATGCCGGCGGTCCTGGTGACCCACGATTTCTCGGAAGCGTATCAACTCGGAGACCGCGTCGTGATCTACGAGGCGGGCCGGGTGCGCCAGGCGGCGTCGCGCGGGGAGCTGCTGTGGCAGCCGGCCTCGGAATCCGTGGCGCGCATCCTCGGGATTCGCAATCTTCTGCGTGGAACGGTGATCGACGCCTGTCCGACGCATCTCCGGATAGCCTGGCGGGGCCAGCAGCTCGAGGTTCGCATCCCGCCCGATCGCCGCGCGCCGCCGCCCGCGGGCAGCCGCGTGACATTCTTTGTCCGCCCCGAGGACCCCCGGTTGATCCGGAAGGACGGACCGCCGCCGGACCCGGCCCACCACACCAATATTCTGAGCGGCAGAGTGGTCCGGGAGATGGATCGAGGCGTGACCTGGACGCTCATGGTACGACTCGACACAGCCGGGGAGCCGGCCCAGGATGGCTTCGACCTGGAGATCGACGTCCCGCGGTTCGTGTACGAGATGCTCCGGATCCGGCGGGAGCGTTCGTGGCAATTCTCCATCCACGGGGGCTCACTCCACATCCTGCCGGATTGACTGCCAAATCGCTTGCCGCGAAGGACCGGAGGGCTTACATTAATAAACGACGGCCGCCCGATGGGCCAGGTCTCCGGCGAGGAGGGGCTCCATGGCTATGGCACTTCCGAAACTGACCCCCGACGCTCTGAAGAACGGCATCCTGGAGATGTGCGGCCACGCCGTGGAGATGCTGCGTCTCGCGCGGGATGCATTCCAGAAGTACTCGACCGGGACCCTTCGGGACCTCTCGGATATCGGTCGCCACCTCCATCATCACGAGAAACGGCTGACCGACCACGTGGCCATGCAGCTGCGGGAACACCCCATGTCGCTGGGATCGGCGGAGCACCTGGCCTTCGTGCCGGCCGCACTGGAACGTATCGGCGATTCCGTCGAGGCGGTGGCCCGCTGCGTCGACGCGTTCCATCGCGACGATATCCCGATCAGCGAGCGCGGCCACGTGGAAATCTTGACCCTCTTCGGCCGCTCCATCGAGCTGGTCGAGTGCGTCGCGTCCGCGGTCCGGGCGGGCGCGCCGGAGGCGCTGGCTGCGATCCGCGAATCCGGCGACAGGCTCCAGGCCTACTGCGACGAGATCGCGGTGTACCATCAAGATCGGCTCATCCGCGGCGTGTGCAAGCCGCGCGCGTCCTCGGTATTCCTCTCGATGCTCGACTCGTTCCGTGAGATCGAGCGGTACGTCCGGCGGATGACCGTGCAGATCGACAAAGCCTTGGCCACGCCGTAGGGCTACGCGACGAATTTCAGCCACGGGGTCCGCAGGCGTCTCCAGAAGAAGCCGCGGCGCGGGTCGATCCGCTTTTACGACGCCGCGACGGAATCGGGTTGCCCCGGGGTGGACTCGCACCATCTGCGTCGCGTTTTCCTGCGCGTCATCCCATCGCGATCAATTCTGCCGTGTGGCGGCCTGAGCGCGGCGGAGGGCCAGCATGCTGAGCGGGCCCAGGAGGACGCCCAGGCCGAGGACACCGAACGCGGGCCCCCACTGCCACGGCGAGGTGGCGGCCGTCCCCCCGCCGCGCTGCCAGGCGTCCAAAACGAAGCCGGCCACGGTCGGCGAGACGGCGGCGGCGAGGAACCCCAAGCACGACTGCAACGCCAAGGTGGCCCCCAGAAGCGAGGGGTCCGCCAGCTCGGTCACGCCCGTGGACAACGCGCCGGAATCCGACGTCGCAAAGACGTTGTAGAGGGCGGCGACGGTCATGACAAGCCAGAGGGGGGCGTGGAAGAGCCAGCCGATGGCGAGCGAAAAACCGGCACTGCAGAGTTGCGAAACGACGATCACCCGGACCCGTCCCCAGCGGTCGGAGACCCAGCCGCCGACGACATTGGAGACAGAACCGATAAGCAGGACGACCGCCATCCAGCCTGCCGCGAAGCTGCTTGCTTCGACGACCCCGGCGCCGCTTCGCACGAGGCTGGCCGCCAGGAAGGGCGGGAGCCAGGCTCGCATCCCAAACAGCTCCCAATTGTGGGCGCAATAGCTCGCGATCATCCACACGACGGGCCGATTGCGGACGACGCGCATATCCAGCAGTCGCGAAGGCGGTCCGGGCGGCGGCGGGGCGGGCGCCAGGACGAATGCGGCCACGAGGGCTGCGAGAAGAGGGCCGAGCGCGGTCACCCCCGTGGCCAGGCGCCAGCCGAAAAGCCGGGCGAGCTGGCCCGTCGCGAAGAGCGAGGCGGCAGAGCCGATACCGAAGGCGCTGGCGTAACAGGCAATGGCGACGCCGCGGTGTGCCGCACTGAAGCGCTGTGCGACCAGCCGCATCCCAGGCACGTATGTGCCGGCCAGGCCGATCCCGGCCAGGGCCCGCAGAAGCGCCGCGGAGACAAACCCCTGGGCGAGAAACGGGAAGGCCAGGCCGGCCAGGCCGGCCCAGCCCGCGGAAGCCAGATAGATGGCCCGTGTGTCCATCCGGTCGGTGAGCGTGGCCAGGACCAGGACAGCAAGGAGATAACAGGCCTGGTAGGCGGAGAAAACCAGGCCCGCCTCTCCATGGCGCATCCCCCATTCCTCTTGGAGGATGGGCAGAACCGCCGTGTAATTCAGAAACACCAACATCGTGGCCATCTCGCAGAGGCAGACGGCCCCGAGCCAAAGCGCGTCCTGGCGTCGCATCAGCCGCCGGCGCCCGGAGATGGAGGGGGATCTGTCGACCCTGCGGCGCCCGACCGGGCTGGGGCGCGCGTACGAGGCTCGACGGTTGTCGCGATCCATTCGACGCACTGCGGGACGGTCTCGAAAACTGCGAGGGGGTAGCCGGCGCGCAACGCGCCCGCAGCGGACCGTTCGTCCCACGCGGCGGCCAAGGGGTGCACGCCGATGCAGCGGGGCTTGATCGCGCCGTCCGAAGATCCGATCTCCACACGTTCGAAGTAGGGGGCGAGGCCGAACTGCTCCAACGAGATGGCGGTGCTGTGAGGACCCCTGCCGGTTATGACGGCAAGCCGAACCCCGCGCGCCTCGAGACACCCCAGCGCGGTCTCGACACCGGGAAAGGTCCGCGCCATCCGGCGGTGCTCCCTCGCGTACGCGGCCAGGTAGAGCCGCAAACACTCCTCCCCGCGGTTGGGCACCCATCGCTGGAGTATCCCCGCTTCGCTCGGCCCGAACCGGGCCATGATCTCGTCATCGGTGTGCGTTCGCCCCGTGATGGGCCGCAAGGCCTCGCGGAAGGCGGCGAAACACGCGCGAAACGTGTCGGTGAGCGTTCCGTCAAGATCGAAGATCATTCCGTCCAGTTGCGTTCGCGCTCCCCTCGGAGCACGGGGAGTCGCGGGCCGGGATGCAGGGCCGGGCCGGCGGGCCGGACGCGCCCGCCGCTCCATGGCCGGAGAAACGGCTGCCACGCTATCGTGTCCGCGAGCGGGGTGTCAAGTGCAATACGGTGGAATGATCGTCGCGGGCGCGACCTGGGCGCGCGTCAGCGGCGCTCCGGGCGCATCGCGGACCGCCACACCCGGAGCGCGCCCTCCCGGATTGCGCAGGGATTGTACTTGACAAGGGGTGGGAATCCTCTTAGAGTCCGGCACGTCTTTGGTTCAGACGGTTTTACGTTGTGTCCGGCGCCGCGAGGACCCGAGCCTTGCGGCGTCATTTGTTTTCGGGGACGCGGCCCGAGCGGACGTGCGGCGCTGCGCCTCCTCGATCACAAGGCATTGGCCCTGCCGGAAGCGACCGCATCGAGAGAGGGGTCGAGTCCGCAGCGCGAAACCGGTCGCGGCGAGAGCGGGCTGTCGGCCGGATGGTTTTCAACGATCACCGCTCGGCATGGGTGTATGCCCCGGACACACGGGGCGAAGGGGGTCGAGGACCATGGGGACGCGGTTATATGTCGGGAATCTGCCGTACACGACAGATGAGGAACAGCTGAAAACCCTCTTCTCGGAGGGGGGTCGGCAGGTGACCGAGGTGCGGATCGTCACCGATCGCGACACGGGCCGCCCGCGCGGGTTTGCCTTTGTGGAGATGGGAAGCCAGGCGGATGCCGACGCCGCGGTCAACGCGCTGAACGGGAAAGAGTTTGGCGGCCGTGCCCTGACCGTCAACGAGGCCCGCGAGCAGGCGCCGCGCCGTGGCGGCGGCGGGGACCGGCGGGGGGGCGGGCGGCGGTTCTAGGCTCGAGCTCTCTCGCCTCGATCCCGTCACCTCGGTCTTGCCGAATGGGTGTCCACAGCAGTGCATCCCCGGTGGGGTTCATCGGATAACGGGCGGAGCCCAAGCCCGCGGTGGTGTTGACCGCGGGACACGGCTCCGCCCTTCCCGACCGGGGCGAACCCGCGCACGATCTTGGCCTCCACCAGCGCCGGCACAGAGCGGACCCCGCGCACCGCCGGTTGCCCCTGCGGCCGCGTTGCCGTGCGGATGCCGCCCCGGGGCGACCCGGAGAGACCCTCATGAGATGCGTGTTCTGCGCCATCCGAGACGGCCGCCTTCCCGCCATGCGGTTGGCCGAGGACGAGAGTGCATTCGCCGTGCTCGACATCAACCCCATCAACGACGGTCATACGCTGGTTATTCCTAGGACGCACGCCGAGACGATCTTCGACATCGCCGAAGAAGACATGGTCGCCACGATCCGGCTGGCCCGGCGGGTGGCCGCGGGGATTCGCAACGGACTGCGGCCCGATGGGCTCAATCTTCTGCAGAACAGCGGGGCGGCGGCGTTCCAGTCGGTCCCGCACTTCCATCTCCACCTGATTCCGCGCTGGAAGGACGACGGCAAGGGTTTTGCTTGGGATCTGGCTCCGGGAAACCCGGGCCGCATGCGCGACGCGGCGGAAAAGATCCGAGCCGCCCTTCGATGATCGGGGAAGCAGCGGGCAACCGGCAGCAGCGCATCCGGCCCCGAAAACCGCTCGGGGGCGATAACCCCTCGCCGGTCGAGCGTCGCCGGCCCAGGCCTTACTTGACAGCCGGAGGGGGCTGGGCTACCGTAATTCGCTTTTCGCGGGGAACGTCATGGCGTGGTTCAAGAAAGAGCCGGGAACCGCCGGGAAGGAGAACAGAGTCCGGACGCCCGAAGGGCTCTGGATCAAGTGCGACGGCTGCAAGGAGATCCTCTCCAAGCCGGAACTGGAGCAGAATCTCCACGTGTGCCCGCGCTGCCAGCACCATTTCCGGATCGGGGCCCGGGCCCGCGTCGGCCTGCTGGCGGATCCGGAGAGCTTCAAGGAATGCGATGCGGGGCTCCGGTCCCTGGATCCGCTGGGGTTCAAAGACCAGAAGAGTTACCTGGAGCGTCTCAGGGCCGCGCGCAAGAGCACCGGGATGGAGGAGTGTCTGCTGAGCGGAACAGCCGCCATCGGCGGCTTTCCCGTGAGCCTCGTCGCGATGGAGTTCGACTTCATGGGGGGGAGCATGGGGTCGGCCACGGGCGAGAAAGTGACGCGGGCCGTCGAGCGGGCCATCAACGCGCGCGTCCCGTTCATTGCCGTGACGTGTTCGGGCGGCGCGCGGATGCAGGAGAGCGTCCTCGCGTTGATGCAGATGGCCAAGACGAGCGCGGCTTTGGGTCGGCTGGCGGGGGCCGGTCTGCCCTTCATCTCCGTCCTGACCGACCCGACGACGGGCGGGGTCACGGCCAGCTACGCCATGCTGGGCGACATCCTGATTGCGGAGCCGAAAGCCCTCATCGGGTTTGCCGGACCCAGGGTCATTCAGGATACCATCCGGCAGGAGCTTCCCGCGGGGTTCCAGCGGTCGGAGTTCCTCCTGGAGCACGGCTTCGTGGACATGATCGTCGAGCGCAAGAATTTGCGACCTGTCCTGATCCAGCTGCTCGGGTATTTCGCCCAAGCAGACGCGGCCCGGCACTGAGGCCGGCCGAGCTCTTCCGCCGTATGCCACGCGCCCGCCGCGTCGCACAACGCCGCGCAGCCAGGCAATCGCCGTGACCTACGCCGAGGCGACCGGGTTTCTCTACAGTCTGCGCCGCTTCGGATGGCGGCCGGGGCTTGCCACCATCGAGCGGTTGGTCGCCCTGCTGGGCGATCCCCAGATCGGCATCCCGTTTGTCCACGTCGCGGGCACCAACGGCAAGGGCTCTACGGCCGCGATGTTGGACGCCGTCTTTCGCGCGGCGGGCTACCGCACCGGCCTGTACACCTCCCCGCACCTGCTGAGCTTCACCGAGCGCATCCGGGTGAACGGCGAGTCGATCAACGAAGCCGAAATCGTCGCGCTCACGGAGAAACTCAAGCCGCTCTGCGCGACCCACTTCGCGCCCGGGACCACCGCGCCGGCACGCGATCGCCTGCCGCATCCCACGTTCTTCGAGCTGACGACGGGCATGGCCCTCCTCCACTTCCGGCGGCGCGCCGTCGACGCCGCCGTCATCGAGGTGGGGCTCGGCGGCCGGCTCGACGCCACCAACGTGATCGAACCGCGAGTGGCGGTGATCACGAATATCGCCCTGGAGCACGAGCAGCACCTCGGCCGCACGCTGGCGGAGATCGCGGGAGAAAAAGCGGGGATCGTGAAGACGGGGGTCCCGGTCGTCACGGCGGCGCGCGGGGAGGCGCTGGAGGTGATCCGGCGGCGGGCCGCGCAGCACCAGGCGCCGGTGGTCTTCGCGCCGGAGGCGTACCGGTGGGAGGTGCGCGAATCGGGTCTCGCCGGCCAGACCATCGACCTCGCGGGCCCCTGCCGCCGCTACGAGGCGCTCCGGATCGCACTGCCCGGCCGGCATCAAGTGGAGAACGCGGTCCTGGTCGTGGCCGCTGCCGAGGCGGCGCAGGCGCAGGGATTTGCGGTGGACGCGGCGGCGATCCGTCGCGGGTTGGCCGAGGTCGTCTGGCCGGGGCGTCTCCAGGTCGTGGGGGAACGGCCGCGGATCGTCCTGGACGGGGCGCACAACCCCGCCGGGACGCAGGCGCTTGCCGCGTTTCTCTCGGAGCATCGTGCGGCGCTGGGCCGGCTCATTCTCGTGTTCGGGGTCTTGGTGGACAAGGACTGGGCGACCATGTTGCGCCTGCTGGCGCCGCTCGCCGACGCCATGGTCCTGACGCATCCCCCCGCGGAGCGCGGCGCGGACCCCGCCCTGCTGGTTCCGGCCCTCGGAGGCCACGGTGAGGTGATCGTCGTCCCGGATATCGAGCAGGCGCTGGCGCAGGCGCGCGAGGCGGCTCGTCCGGAAGATACGATTCTCGTGGCCGGATCGCTGTACACGGTCGCCGCCGCGTTGCGCGTCCTGCGGCCCGCAGCGTAAACACGAGCTGGGCGATCGATGCCGGACGCCTCGCCGGACGGGGTGACGGGGATCGTATCGGCTTGCGAAGCGCCGGCTGGACCGCGGACGCCGCCGCGCCATGATCCGGTCCGGTCCCTGACGTCGGTGCGCGAGCGGAAAGCTGCCCGCGTTTCCGTTGCGAAGAGTGGCTGGGCCGGTGAACAGGGTATCCGGTGTCCCCACGGAAAGCTGCGGGGTATTCGCGAGGTCCTCGAGGCGCTTCACCTGAGGGGTGGTGCGACACGCAAATCTTGCGGAGCAACGGACGGTCGGGCACTTCCCAAAAGTCGAGCTCACACGCGACGATATACGACTTCAGAAACTTCTCGGGCGCGCGATGAACGCGAAGGTAGATCCGAACGAAGCCGGCCTTCCCCTCTTGGAGAGGCCCCGGGCGACGGTAAATCCTCATTGGCTCTGGCAAGCCGCCTGCGGATGATCCGGTTGCCAGCCATGAACACCCGTGCCCTCGAGGACTATTGCCGTCACGAGAGGGCCACCCGTCGCCAGGCGACCCTCGAACTCGTCGGCCCGGTATGCGGAGAAATCTACGGGAATGTCGCGTCCGATCCGCCGATGTAACCCGCGGACCCGATCGATCCGCGGTCGAGGGCATCCTGTTCGATCATCAGGACATCCGTATCGCTGTCTGGCCCCCGCTCGCCCCGCGCGGCGCGGCGGAACAGAAGATCCCCGCCGGTGGATCCCGTTCGATGAGTTGAGCGGTGAGATGTCGAACGTCTTGCCAGAAATCCACCGTCACGAGTCCTCCCCCGCCGACTCCACGACGAAACCATGCTATAGTGTTCGTGGGAGCGCGTGAGCCCCACCCAGCCGGGATCCGCCGGAGTTGTCGCCTATACGAGGATCAATTCGATGAGCGTGCTGACGTCCAAGGAGCGGGTGGCGATGGCGCTGCGGCACGAGGAGCCGGACCGCGTGCCCATCGATTTTGGGGCCCGGCACAGCATTCACGTCGCCGCCCATCGGGCGCTGAAACGGCATGTCGGACTGGACAACGGCGCGGACACGATTCGGAGCTACCTCAACAACAGCGCAGAGCCGGACCCGCGGCTGCTCGCGCGGTTCGCGACGGACGTGATCGCGTTCCAGGTCGGATCCGGCGCCGCGTACGCCTTTCGGCTGGACCCCGCGACCAACAGTTACACCGACGAGTGGGGCATCACGATGCGGATGCCTCCCGGCGGGTACTACTACGATCCCGTCGGTTATCCGCTGGCCGCCGCGGAGACGGTGGCGGAGGTCGAGCGCCACCCGTTTCCAGACCCCGCCGACCCGCACCGCGTTGCCGGAATCCTGCAGTCGGTCGGGGACGCCATGGCGGCGCGCGACAAAGCCATCCTGCTGAACGCCCCCACCGTCGGCGTCTGGTGGCTGGCCTTCTACCTGCGCGGCCTGGAGCAGGCGATGGTGGACCTCGGCCTGCAGCCGGAGTTGATGGAAGCGCTGGCCGAGCGGATCACCGAGTGGTACGTCGCCATGTGGGACGCCGTCCTGGCGCAGGTGGGTCACGCGGTCGACGTCGTCCAGATGGAGGGCGACCTCGGCGACCAGCGGGGGCCGCTCTTTTCGCCGGTGTTGTTTCGCCGGATTTTCAAACCTCGGCTCCGGCGGATCGTGGATGCCGTCCGGCGGCGAACGAGCGCCAGACTTCTGCTGCACTCGTGCGGCTCCGTGGCGTGGGCCATCCCGGACCTCATCGATGTCGGAGTGGACGTCCTGAATCCCGTGCAGGTGAACGCGGCCGGGATGGACACGGCCCGGCTCAAGCGAGAATTCGGCCGCCACATCAGTTTCTGGGGCGGCGGATGCGACACGGGCATTCTCCAATACGGATCCCCCGCCGCGGTGCAGCAGGAAGTCCGACGTCGTCTCGCCGACCTGGCGCCCGGCGGCGGCTTCATCTTCGGCTCCATCCACAACATCCAGGTCAATGTGCCACCGGCGAACATCGTGGCCATGTTCGACACGGCGCGGCAGGAGGGGCGATACGGCGGCGGAAAGGTCGCCTGATCGGCTCCCCTGAGCTGCGCCTTGCGTCGACCGGCAGCCTGCCTCTTCGTGCGCCCCGTCCACCCCCGCAATCCGCTTTTTCGGTCGGGTCTCGTATGCTACCATCGCCCCGACATTCGGACAGGGTCGCATCGCGCGCATCGCAGCGCGCAGCCGGAGGCCGCCATGCCCAAGACTCGGACCAAGCCGTCATGTTCACCCAAGGACGCCTGCGCCGTCGTCATTGCCGCCGGGCAGGGGACGCGCATGCGCTCCGATCTTCCGAAGATCGTGCATCCGCTGGGCGGATTGCCGATGGTGGGCCACGTCCTGGAGGTGTGCCGGCGTCTCGGCGTCAAGCGGACGCTGGTCGTGATCGGCTATCGGGCAGAGCGGGTCCGCGAGGTCCTGGCCGCCTATCCTGTGGAGTTCGTTCTGCAGGAAGACCAGCGCGGCACCGCCCACGCCGTGCTGCAGACCGAGGCCTCCCTCCGAGGGTTCGAGGGCGACGTCCTCGTGCTCAACGGGGACGTCCCGCTGCTTTCGGATGCGCTGGTACAGCGTTTGCTGACGACGCACGCCGAATCGCGTGCCGTCGCCACGGCGGTCACGACCCGGCTGGCGGACCCCAGCGGGTACGGCCGGGTGCTGCGGGACCGGCGGGGCGGCTTTCGCGGCATCGTCGAAGAGGTGGAGGCCACGTCCGCCGAGCGACGCGTGAAAGAGATCAACGCCGGTATTTACTGTTTCAGCGCGCCCCGGCTCTTCGAGGCGCTGCACCAGGTGCGCCCCTCGGCGGTCAAGGGCGAGTTGTACCTGCCCGAGGTGTTGGCGATTCTCCTCAAGGAAAAGGGGAGAATTGCCACGGTCCTGGCGGATGACGCGCGGGAGGTGCTGGGGATCAATACCCGCGCCGAGCTGGCGGAAGCCTACGGGGTCCTGCGCCGCCGGGTCGTCGACCGTCTGATGGAGGCGGGCGTCACGTGTCTGGACCCGGCCACCACCCACGTGTCGGCCCTGGCGACGGTGGGGCGCGACACGACGCTCTATCCCCAGGTGCAGATCGAGGGCGCCACGCGCATCGGGGATGGGTGCACGGTGCACGCCGGTAGCCGGATCCGGGACTCCCAGCTGGGAAACGGGGTGACGGTGCTGGACGGCTGTGTGATCCTGGAGGCCGAGATCGCGGACGAGTGCATCATCGGACCCTACGCGCACCTCAGACCGGGGAACAAGCTCCGGCGCAAAGTCAAGATCGGCAACTTCGTCGAGGTCAAAAAGTCGGTGGTCGGGGAAGGCTCAAAAGTGCCGCACCTGACCTATGTGGGCGACAGCACGCTGGGGGAACGGGTCAATGTAGGCGCCGGTACCATCACGTGCAACTACGACGGATTCGGCAAGCATCAGACGATCATCGAGGACGGGGCCTTCATCGGATCCAACTCCTGTCTGGTGGCGCCGGTTCGCATCGGTCGCGGCGCGTACGTGGCGGCCGGTTCCACCATCACGCAGGAGGTGGCGCCGGACGCTTTGGCATTCGGTCGGGCGCAGCAGGTGAACAAGGAGGGAAGGGCCGCCGTCATTCGGGCGGAAAAGGCAAAGCGCTGATATCCGGGGGGACGGCGACGGCGATCTCCGACGGCGGTCTGTGTTGGCGCGGCGGTCGCGGGCGGATCCGGCCGTGGGTGTTTGTCGGCGGAAGCGAGACGCGATAGCGGCGATTGCCCGCCGCCGACCTGGAGCCGGCCTCGGTGTGGCGCCGACGCGTCGCTGTCCGGGCGGAGGCTCGGCGGGTCGGCCGCACGTCCGGACCGTTGATCGCCGTCCCGTCGAACTCGAACCCGAAACGTCGGACCCCGCACGTTGAACACAGGGGCGGCCAGCCATGTGCGGCATCGTTGGGTATATCGGGGACAAGAAGGTCGTGCCGATTCTCCTGGACGGGCTGAAGCGTCTGGAGTACCGAGGGTACGACTCCGCGGGTTTGGCCGTACTGGAACGGGGACGCATGGTCGTCCATCGCTCGGTCGGGAAGATCAAGGAGCTGGAGAACGCGGTGTGGGGGGCAAACCTGGTGGGGACGGTGGGCCTGGGCCACACCCGCTGGGCGACCCACGGTCGCCCCACCGAAGAGAACGCCCACCCGCACACCGATTGCACCGGCGACCTCGTGGTGATCCACAATGGCATCATCGAGAACTATCTTTCCTTGAAGGAGAAGCTCATCCAGGAAGGGCACCGGTTCCGTTCCGAGACCGATACAGAGGTCATCGCGCACCTCATCGAGAAATACCTCGCCGATGAACCGGACCTCGAAGTCGCGGTGCGCCGCGCTTTGAACGACGTGACAGGGGCGTACGCCATCGGGGTCCTCTGGAAGGGGGATCCCAACCGGATCGTGGGAGCGAAGTGCGAGAGCCCTCTCGTGGTGGGGCTGGGCGAGGGGGACTTCTTCTTTGCGTCCGACATCCCCGCCATCCTCGGTCTGACGCGCAACGTGCTTTTTCTGAATGACCGCGAGATGGTCGTCCTTACCAAGGAAGGGGCGGAGATCACGACGTTGGCGGGGGAACGGGTCCAGCGCGCCGTCGAGACGGTGATGTGGAGCCCGATTCTCGCCGAGAAGGGCGGGTACAGGCATTTCATGCTGAAGGAGATCTACGAGCAGCCGCGCGCCGTTCGGGACACCATGCGCGGACGTTTCTCGGAAGATTCGGGGCAGATCTTCTTCGAGGGGATGGAGGCGCTGGACGAGGCGCTGCCCGAGGTCCGGAAGGTCGTCCTCATCGCCTGCGGCACCGCCTGGCACGCGGCCCTGGTCGGGAAGTTCATGATCGAAGAGCTGTGCCGACTCCCGGTGGAGGTGGACTACAGCTCGGAGTTCCGCTACCGCGACCCCGTCGTGGATGAGGGCACGCTGGTCGTGGCCGTCAGCCAGTCGGGGGAGACGCTGGACACGCTGGCCGGGATCAAGGCGGCGCGAGCGCGCGGGTGCCATACCTTTGCCGTCTGCAACGTCGTCGGCAGCTCGGTCACCCGGGAGGTGGAGGGCGTCCTGTATACGCACGCCGGGCCGGAGATCGGCGTCGCCGCCACCAAGACGTTCACCGCGCAGCTCGTGGCGCTGTACCTGTTCGCGCTCTACTGCGGGCACAAGCGCGGGACGGCGGATGCCGATCGGGTGCGGGCGCGTCTGGCCGATCTCGTGCGGCTGCCGCAGCAGATCGAGGCGGCGCTGCGACTGGATGCGGAGCTGGAGCAGCTCTCCCATTGCTATCACACGAAATCGGGTTTCCTCTACCTCGGTCGCGGCATCAACTACCCCATCGCGCTGGAGGGCGCGCTCAAGCTGAAGGAGATCTCGTACATCCACGCCGAAGGCTATCCCGCCGGCGAGATGAAGCACGGCCCCATAGCGCTCATCAGCAACGAGATGCCGGTCGTCGTGGTGGCGCCGCGGGACCGCGTCTACGAGAAGATCCTGGGGAACCTCCAGGAGGTCAAGGCGCGGGACGGGATCGTCATCGCGGTGGGCTCGGAAGGGGATGTGGAGCTCCCGAAGCGGGCCGACCATTGCGTGACCGTGCCGCGGACGTGTCACCTGCTCACGCCGGCCCTGCTGGCGATCCCCATGCAGCTTCTGGCCTACCACGTGGCGGTGCGCAAAGGCTGCGACGTGGACCAGCCGCGCAACCTGGCCAAAAGCGTGACGGTGGAGTAGACGGCACATCGAGCCACGAGCCACGGGGCGCGAGGCCGTCGCGGCAGAGTCCCTGTCGCCCGACACGCTCCATTCTCACCTCAAGGTACGGCGTCCAACCAAAGAACGGGACGAGAAGGGGACGCCCTTTACTTAATTAATTTACTGCAATCCGCCGAGCACTCGGCTTTTGGGGTGTTCGAACGTCAAGTTAAATAAGTTAAGGGCGCCCCCTTTTTACATCCAACGCTGCCGCGAGGAGGCCGTCATCGCCTCACTGTTCATGCATGCCTCGGCACGCGTCTCGCGCGTTCCAGGCGTATCGCCTTGACGCCGCACCGGCGCCGGGGCCATACTTCGCGGCGTCGCAGGCACGCAGCAAGTCGTGCATGGGGCCTGCAGGCCCTGCGACCCTGCTGATGTGGGGGCCCAGCGGTCGAGCCGTCGCGCGGGAGGAGTGAAAGACAGATGATCGACTCAGGCGATGCCGGCCTCGAACCGGGGGCGATCAGGGTGCCGGCGGACGCGGCGACGCTTCGTCGCCTGTGCGTCGAGTTCCGGCGAGACCTGCTGGAACTCACCGCGCGCTCGGGGACGGGGTCGAGCCACCTTGGCGGGGAGTTGTCCCTGGTCGAGATCCTCGCCGTTCTCTTCTTCCACACGTTGCGGCTCGACCCGAAGATCCCAGAGTGGGCGGGCCGCGACCGGTTCCTCTTGTCCAAGGGGCACGCCTCGGCCGCGATGTACGTCGCCATGGCGTGGCGGGGCTTTTTCCCCAGGGAGCGACTGTTCGACTCCTTCAATCGGCCGCACGGCATCTTGCAGGAGCACGTGAACATGGATACCCCTGGGGCGGAAATCCCCACGGGCTCCCTCGGGATGGGTCTCTCAGCGGGTGCCGGAATGGCGTGGGGCGCGCGTCATCGCGTCCGACAGCATGGCGTTCCGCCGGTCGGCGTGTTCGCCGTCCTGAGCGACGGAGAGTGCACCGCGGGCCAAACGTGGGAGGCGGCCATGGCCGCCGGGCAGTTCGGGCTGGACAACCTGGTGGCCATCGTGGACGACAACGACCGTTTCGTGACGGGGCCGCGCAACAGGGTGATGACCCTCGAACCGTTCGCGGCGAAGTGGGCGGCCTTTGGCTGGCACGTCGCCGAGGTGGACGGCCACGATCTGCCGGCGATTGTGGAGGTGCTGGCGCAGGCGCGGCGTCCCGAGACGGCCCCGGGGAAGCCTCGCGTGATCCTGGCCCACACGGTCAAAGGCAAAGGGGTCTCCTTTATGGAGGCCAGCGACGGATGGCACGCCGGGAACCTGACCGCCGAGCAGTACCAGGCGGCGATGGCGGAGGTGACGCGATGAACACCGCGGCCCTCACCCAGTATGGCGTCGCCCGGGGGAACATCCGCCAGCTCTTCGGGGAGGCGCTGGTCGCCCTCGGCCGGGCGAATCCCGATGTGGTGGTCGTGGACTGCCAGACAGCCATGCCGACCGCCGCCGTGGCCTTCGCCCAGGCGTTTCCAGATCGTTTCATCGATCTCGGGATCGCGGAGCAGAACGCCGTAAGCTTCGCCGCGGGCTTGGCCCGGATGGGGTTTGTTCCCATCGTACCGCTGTTCGCGTGCTTTTCGTCGCGGCGCGCGCTGGATCAGGTGACCATCCAGGCGGCCTACGCCAATCTCAACGTGAAGGTGTGCGGGCTCTACGCGGGGCTCACGAGCCCCAACACGGGAGCCACCCACCAGATGGTCTCGGACCTGGCCGTGATGCGGTCCATTCCGAACATGACAGTGGTGGAGCCGGCGGATGCCTTGGAGATGGGTCAGGCCCTTCCCGCCGTCGTGGCGCACCGCGGCCCGGCCTATTTCCGGTTGGTCCGCGGGGACATCGGAGGGCCGTGCCCCCGCGTGGTGCCCGACGGCTATGTCTTCCGGCTCGGACGGGCGGCGGTGCTGCGCGAGGGGAGCGACGTCAGTCTGATCGGCTCCGGCCTGATGGTTTCCCGGTGTCTGGAGGCGGCGGACATCCTGAAGCGCGAGGGGGTCGCGGCGGACGTGATCAACGTGTCCACGATCAAGCCGCTGGATGCAGACCTGATCGTCGCTCGAGCCCGCCGAACCGGAGCCGTGGTGACAGCGGAAAACCACACGGTGCTGGGCGGCCTGGGCGGCGCGGTGGCCGAGGCGCTCGGCGACGCCTGTCCCGTTCCCTTGCGCCGCGTCGGCATCCGCGACGAGTTCGGAACCTCCGGTCCGCTCGAGGAACTATTTCCGCTCTATGGCTTGACGGCTGACGCGGTCTGCGAGGCGGCGAGAGCGGTCGTGGCCGCACGGCGCTGATGCAGCGGGTGGGTAACCTGCGGGCGAGCGTTTTCATCCTTGACACGGTGAGTGGTCTGGGAGATGCTCTCTCGGTTTTCGGGCCCGTGCGGCCGCACCACGCCCGGCATCCGGTGTGAGCTCGGCGCGCCGTTTCGGCCACGCGTACCCCGAAGAGGACGTTTTGTCGGGCAATTCGGGCGCGTTCCGGCATGGACGGGGATCCAGGGCTGGGGGAATCGGCGGCGAAAACGGAACGCGGCTCACGACAGCGCTCACGGGCATGGCGGGGAAGGCTTCCCTGCGCAGAGGAGGATGGTTTCGATGAGAAGATTCGGCGCGGCTTCGGCTGTAGCACTGCTGCTGCTCGGGACACTGACGGGGGTCGGCGTCGCCGCCCGATCGGGCGGGACGTTCAACTTCGTGCTGCCGTACGGCGGCGACGTGCTGACGCTGGACGCCCACAAGACCCCCAACACCAACGACCAGATCGTCACCATCAACATCAACCGCAGCCTGTACGGCTGGGACGACAACACGAACCGGCCGCAGCTGGAGCTGGGCGAGAAGGTGGATGTCTCGGCGGACGGCCTGGTTTACAAGATTGCCCTCAAGAAGGGGGTCAAGTTCCACAACGGGCGACAGATGACCGCGGACGACATCATCTGGAGCTATGAGCGGATCATGAACGCCAAGACCGCCTCGCCCGCGGCCCGGTACGTCCGGATCATCAAGGGCGCGAAGGAGTTCGAGGAAGGCAAGGCCCAGAAAATCGCCGGCCTCCGGAAGCTCGACGACTTCACCCTCGAAATTACCATGGACCGGCCTGTGGACCCCGCGTACTCGCTGTACGAGGGCGGCACCGCCATCCTCCCCAAGGAGGAGGTGGAGAAGAAGGGCGACGCTTTTGGGACCGATCCGGTGGGTCTCGGCCCCTTCAAGTTCTCCAAGTGGGTGAAGGGCAGCGAGGTCATGGTTGTGAAGAACCCGGACTACTTCGAGAAGGGCAAGCCCTATCTGGACAAGGTGGTCTACAAGGTCATGCCCGAGGGCGCGGCCCGCGACGCCGCCTTCCGCGCCAAGGAGCTGGACGCCACCGTGGTCGGGTCGGCGCAATACCCGGTGTACAAGGCCGATCCCCAGATCGCCAAGAACATGGTCGAGGTGCCCGAGCTCTTCACGCGCCTGATCGGCTTCAACCCGAACTACGAGCCATTCAAAAAGAAGGAGGTCCGACAGGCCATCAATTACGCCATTGACTCCAAGCTGATCATCGACCGGCTGCTGAAGGGCAAGGCCTATCCGGCGGTGGGGTATCTTCCGAGCACGTCGCCCGCCTTCGACGCCAGCGCCAAGGGCTACGAGTACAATGTGGAGAAGGCCAAAGCCTTGATGAAGCAGGCCGGGTACGAGCAGGGCTTCACGTTCGAGTGCATCGGGACCAGCAACGAGGCCTGGGGCATCCCCGTCGTCGAGGCCCTCATGCCGTTCTTGAGGGCGATCAACGTCACGGTGAAGCCGCAGCAGGTGGAGGGCGCGGCCCTGGCGCCGCGGCTGCAGAAGCTGGACTACCAGGCGTTCATCTGGTCGGTGTCCAGCGGTGCCGGCGGCGACTCGCTGCAGGCCCTGGCCCGGTGGGAGTCGAAGAACCCGCCGACCGCCGGCAACTTCGTGACCTACAACAATCCCGAGTTCGACAAGCTCCTGGAAGCGGCGCGAAAGGAGCGGGATGCCGCCAAGCGGAACGACATCCTGCGGAAGGCCGACGCCGTCTTCAAGGACGACGCGCCGATCTGGTTCTTCAACTACAACAAGGCGGCGATCGCTCACCAGCCGTGGGTCAAGGGGATCAAGCCGGTGGCCATCGAGATGATGTACCAGGACCTCACGGATCTCTGGGTTGACGACTCGTCGCCTCGCGCGAAGGAGAAGTAGCAGGCTGCTGAAAAAGCCCCATCTGCGGCGTCGGCGCGCGCGGGCGCTCGCTGCGGCGTACCTCTAGTACGCCTCACTCGGCTCATCACTTGCCGCCTTGCATCTAGGGCTTTTTGAGCAGCCTGGGCGGCGGGGTGCTTCTAAGAGTCCGGCTGGTTCGGCCTGGGTTGTGGCGGCGGAAGGTTCCACGGGTTTTCAGCTCGATCCCGGACCGTGTCAACTTGGTCCGGGATCGGGCGTTTCTCAAGGCTTTGATGTGGGTTCCCGATGCTCGCGTACGCGATTCGGCGGTTGCTGCAATTCGTCCCCACGATCCTCGCCATCTCCCTGGTCATGTTTTTTTTGCTCAACGTCTTGCCTGGCAACGCCGCCCTCATGGCCGCCGGAGCGCAGGACCGCGGGACGGATGCCAAGTACGTGGAGCAGATGCTGAAGCGCTGGGATCTGGACAAGCCGCTGCACGTCCGGTACTGGATCTACGTCAAGAACCTGGCGCAGGGGCACATGGGGGTCTCGTTCCTGCGAGGCGAGGACGTGCGCCAGGTGATCCTGGCGCGTTTCTGGCCGACCCTGAGGCTGGCCCTGGCGGCCATGCTGATCGCGGTCGGGGTCGGCGTTCCGCTGGGTTTCATCTCGGCGCTGCGGCACGGCTCCTGGCTTGACGCCTGCTCCATGATCGGGGCGGTGTCGGGGGTCTCGCTCCCCCAGTTCTGGTTGGGTCTCCTGCTCATGTTTCTGTTGTCGGTGAGGCTCCAGCTCTTGCCGACCTCGGGCTATGGGGACGGAAGCCTGACCCACCTCTTGCTGCCGGCGCTCACCCTGGGCGTCGGCTACATGGCCCTCCTCGCCAGGACCACGCGCGCCGCGGTCATGGAGATCCTGGCGGCGGACTACGTGCGGACCGCCGAGGCCAAGGGTCTCTCGCGGCTGGTCATCAACGGCAAGCACGTGTTCCGGAATGCCCTCATCCTCGTCCTCACCACCGCGGGGCTTCAGTTCGGCTCGCTCATCGGTCAGACCGTGATCGTGGAGAAGCTGTTCTCGTGGCCCGGCATCGGGTCGCTTTTGGTGGATACCATCTTCCAGCGCGATATTCCCGTGGTCCAGGGATGCATCCTGTTGATCATCCTGGTCTTCCTGTGCGTGAACCTGGCGGTGGACCTCCTCTACGCCGCCATCGATCCGAGGATCGAGTACCGATGACCAGGGCCGTGCGGACGCTCACACGTCAGAAGAATCTGATGATCGGCGGGACCGTCGTGCTGGTGATCGTGCTGATGGCCGTCTTCGCGCCGCTGCTCGCGCCCTATGACCCTATCAACCAGGCCGACTTGCTCCACGCCGAAGAGGCGCCCAGCCGCGCCTTTCTTTTCGGCACCGATACGCAGGGCCGTGATATCCTCTCGCGCGTGATCTACGGTGCGCGCGTGTCTCTCTCCATCGGGCTGATCACGCAGTGCCTGAACAGCCTGATCGGCGTCCTGCTGGGCTTGACCGCGGGTTTTCTTGGAAAGTGGTGGGACGATTTGGTGATGGGGCTCACCAACATCATGCTCTCCATCCCCGCCCTGGTCCTGGCCCTGGCGATCATGGCGGTCCTCGGGCCGGGTCTGTTCAACGTGTTCGTGGCCTTGGGGTTTACCAACTGGTCCTACAGCTGCCGGGTGACCCGCTCGCAGGTTCTTGCCGCGCGGTCGCTGGACTATGTCGTGGCCGCGCGGGCGCTGGGTCAGGGGCGGGCGCGGATCATGCTGCAGCAGATCCTGCCCAATATCGTCGGGCCCATCCTGGTCATCGCCACCCTGGGTGTCGCCTACGCGATCCTCACGGAGGCTTCGCTGTCGTTCCTCGGCCTGGGGGCGCAGCCGCCGACGCCAAGCTGGGGCGGGATGCTTTCCACCGCGCGGGAGCAGCTTTTTACTGCGCCGTGGATCTCCATCTTCCCCGGCTTGGCCATTTTCGTCACGGTGCTGGGCTTAAACCTGCTGGGGGACGGACTACGGGATGTCCTGGACCCGCATACGTCGCGGACCAGACGATAGGGCGGGGAGCACCAGAGACGCTGAGGCGCGGAAGAGCAGCAGGCAGCTGGCGGCGGGCAGGCGGCAACGGACATGAAAAGCGCGCGGGGGCGATGGTCGCAAGCGCACACGGTGTGATGGAGGAAGAGGCTTGGCGCGGCGACCTCGGTTGCCCCGCGGATTTTGCGCGCTGTGTGGCAGCCGGGGCTCTGACAGCGCGGATGTGTGAATCGAGCGAGGAGCGGAGGACGAATGGATATCGCGGTTCTGCGCAGTCGGATTTATACGGGAGACTCAAACAGACCGTGGGCGGAGGCGGTTTGCGTCAAGGACGGGAGAGTGGCGGCGGTGGGCAGCACCGCCGAGGTCGAAGCGCTCTGCGGACGGTCCACACAGATCTTCGAGATGCGGGGTCGGCTGGTCACGCCGGGGATCGTGGACGCGCATCTGCACTTCGTGAGCTTCGGGTTGTATCTCGAGCGGATCGATCTCCGAGATTTGACGTCCATCGCGGCTTGCCGCGAGCGCCTGAAGGCCGCGGTGGTCAAGAAACGACCCGGCGAGTGGATCATCGGCCGCGGCTGGAACGAACACATCTGGAGCGATCGGCGCGAACCCTGCGCCAAAGACATCGACGACATCTCGCCCGATCATCCCGTCATGCTGGTCCGCTGCTGCGGCCACACCGTATGGATCAACTCGGCGGCCATGCGGCTGGCGGGCATCACGCGGGAGACCGTGGACGCCCCCGGCGCCCGGATCGAGCGGGATGACGGCGGGAATCCCATCGGGCTCTGCCGCGAGTACCGGAAAATCATCGAGAAAATCATCCCGCCTCCAACCCTGGAGGAGCGAAAGGCGGCGGCGCTCCGCGCGCAGGCCGAGGCGCTGCGCTACGGCGTCACCGGCGTCCACACCTGCGAGACGCTGGCCGAGTGGGATGCGCTGGCGGCTCTGGAAGCGGAAAGGAAGCTTCGGATCCGCGTCCACCACACGCTCCCCCCCGAAGAAGTCGAGAAGGCCAAGGCGCGCGGCATCGAGCTGACGAAGGGAAGCGATCGACTCTGGTTCGGGCAGGTGAAGCTCTTCGCCGACGGGACGCTGGGCTCCGGGACCGCGCTGCTCCATGCGCCGTACGCGGATGACCCGTCCACGACGGGGCTCGAGTGCCTCACGGTCGCCCAGATGCAGGAGCGGATCGAGCTGGCCTATCGCCATGGCGGCGATGTGGCGGTCCACGCCATCGGCGACCTGGCGACTACCCACGTCCTCGACGCCATCGAGAAGGCGCGGGCGAGGTTCCCCGGGCCAAAGCGCGATCGAGTCGAGCACGTCCAGCTCATGCACCCCGCCGACTTCGCCCGGTTCCGGAACATGGACGTGACGGCCTCGTGCCAGCCCGTCCACCTGCACACGGACATGCTGGTGGCCGAGAAGAAGTGGGGGCCGGACCGCTGCAAATACGGCTACGCGTGGAAGTCCATGCTGAAGGCGGGCATCAAGGTCCAGTTCGGGTCGGACGCGCCGGTCGAGCACATCAACCCGCTGCTGAGCTTCCACGCTGCCATCGCGCGGCAGAATCCCGCCGGCGAGCCGAAGGTCGGGTGGTTCCCGGGAGAGCGTTTGACGCTGGAAGAGACCTTCCACGCGTTTACCGTCGTTCCCGCGTGGACGTCGCGGAGGGAGGAGCGGCTGGGGGTGCTCGCGCCGGGCAAGCTTGCCGACCTCACCGTCTTTGGCGAAGATCTTTCCGCGCTGGAGCCCGCCAAGCTGCCGGCCGCACACGTGGAAATGACGATCGTGGGCGGTGAGGTGGCATACCGGAACTAGGCGGCGAATCCATCGGACAGAAAGAAACGGCGGCACCGGGATTGCTCCGGTGCCGCCGCTGTCGTCGCGGATCCGTGCTTCGCTACTTCTTCGTGGCCTTGGCAGGCTCTTTCTTCGCCGGCCCCTTCGACTCGATCTCCTTGGCGGTCATCGTATACTGGATGGTGACCTTGGCTCCCACTTTCAGGTCGCCGCTGACCTTCGTGTCCTTGTCGCGCGCGATCTCCCACTTGTCATTGCCCTTCTGCACGACAATCATGTCGTCCTTGAGTTCGAGGACGGGTCCGGTGACCTGGTACGTCTTCACGGAGGCGGCATAGACAGCGGAAACGGCGAACATCACGAGGACAGCAATCAGGATGACTCGCTTCATCAGGGCCTCCTTCCGCGGTTATGAGGATGTCGGCAGTTCCAGGGCGGACGGATCTTAGACCAGGTGCGGAACGGGCGTCAACGAGAAACCACGTGCCGAGACACGCGGCGGCCCGGGGTCACGCGCGCCAGGTGATCTGGGCCTCATTCCGCGACGGGAGCCGATAGTACCGGTGGCGCGGGTAGCCGATCAGCATCGCGCCGCACACAGCGTGCTCTGTCGGCAGCGCCAGAGCGTCCTGCAGCGGCGCCCACTGGCGCGCCGCGTTGGTCAGGATGCCGGCCCAACAGGCGCCGAGCTCGAAGGAAGTCGCCGCGAGCTCCAGATACGTCAGCGCGATGGCGCAGTCCGTGGCTGCCCACGGGTAGCTCGCGGGTGCGCAGGCGATCACGAGGTGCGGCGCGCCGCGGCAGACCATGTCGAGTCCGGAGTCCCATCCTTTGATGAAACGCAGGGCGTTGCGTTGCGCCGCCGCCGGCTGCGAGGGCAGGCCGGCCCGCATCCAGTCCACGGTCAGGCCGGCCAGGCGGCGGACTTCGGTAGCCTCGTAGATCACCACCCAGCGCACCGCGTGGCGGTTGGAGGCGGAGGGGGCGAAGCGCGCCACGTCGATGAGTTTGGCCAGTGTCTCGCGCTCCACCGCCTGCGGTGCATAGGTGCGAATCGAACGCCGAGCCCGCAGGAAATGCGTGATCTGTTCCGGACCCGGGCGCCAGTCCAACCGGACCCGCGGGAGCTGCTCGGGCGCCATGCCGGTAATCGAGGCCGCGCCGTGCGGGCACACGGCGACACAGTGGCCGCAGTTCCGGCAGAACTCCTCCGCCTCGGCCGGCACGTGAGGCGTCGGATCCCCCGGTTTCAGCTCGATGATCCGCGTCGGGCACTCGTCGACACAGATTCCGTCGCCCTTGCACCGCGCCGGATCAACGACGAACGGTGACATCGGGAAACTCCTAACAGATCCGCAAATTACCTGCCCGCCGAATGCAGGCAGGCGGGCGCAAATTGGCGGATTTCACGAGGCCATCCTTTACTGAACGAATCTGCGAAATCTGCGTAATCTGTGGATGCCTTCACCTAACCCGGCATAGCCGGAACCAAACAGGCTCTGGGTTTCCGATCTGCTGATGGCAACTCTCGCGTCTTAGCGCTAGACTGATCGGTGCTATGAACACGTTCCTCGACCGCCACGCCGACAAGATCCGCGGAGTCCTCTC
>JAKPQH010000143.1 GCA_029580855.1 bacterium
CTCGTTCAGCTTGATGAACGTGCCGGCGGCGACCATACGGTCGTAGAAGGCGTCCCGCTCGGCGACGGAGCCGTCGCACCAGTAGACGGCGTCCGGCTTGGTGAGGTCGGCGACCTCGGTGACCCACTTCACCAGGTCGGCGGGGGCGTCCGCGGGGGCGTTGGCGGCAATCTGGGCGGCGTCCACTGACATGCTTCTCCTTTGTAGCGTTGGCGTGCTCCGCACCCATAGTGGGCCGCGTCCGCCTGTCGTGTCGTGATCGTTCCTTACAGCGGCCATCTTGCCTCATGGGCCGTCGGTCGGCAGCCGGTTTGCGGCCGAGGCGCCAGGTGGGCGAGACCGAAGGCGCGGGCGGCGTCCGTCGGGGTGCTCGGCGTGCGGTCGCGCCCCGAATTTTGGCCGGACGCCGCGGGCACGGTAGAGTTCTCGCCTGGTCGGTGATGCCGACCGATGCGCTCGTGGCTCAATGGATAGAGCATCTGACTACGGATCAGAAGGTTGGGGGTTCGAGTCCCTCCGAGCGCGCAGAGTGAGTCCCCGTCTCAACAGAGGCGGGGACTTCTGCGTTGTCCGCCAAACGGGCCGCCCGCTCGCTCATGCCCGCCAGGCCCATGGGGTCCCGGTCGGGGCCCCAGCGCGGCAGGTGTCCACAGGTACGGGAGACACCCCGCACTTTGGTGTTTGTTTCGTCCCGTCCCGGCGCGACCGCGAACCGCCGACACCGCGCAGGATGGGGACCGTCCGAGCCGGACACCACCTCAGGAAGGGAAAGACCATGTTCCGCAAGGCCCTCGCCTCTCCTCATGATCGCCGGAGCTGCCCGTGACCTTGATCATCGCGCCGCCCACAGTCGGCGTCCGGCCTACGTGGCCTGCGACCTCTTCCCGGATCTGATCTGGTGCAGGATGGCGTACTGACAGTTCCGCCCCGCCGTCCCTCCGCCGGAGGCCGTCCACACCACCCGATAGGTCAGCCATGAACCGTCACGTCTTGGTCAGCGTCATTTTTGCGATCCTGTTCGTCATCTCCGGCATCGTCGCGTTGCAGCACAACGACGCCCTGATGGCCGGGATCT
>JAKPQH010000144.1 GCA_029580855.1 bacterium
TAGGGCATGGGGCCTCCTTGGTAAAAGGAGGACCATACCCTGAGAACCGGTCGCCGGGGTGGGGGAAAGGTTCTGAAAAACCGGGGGAATGGTTTTGAAAAACTCAGCAGCTAGTGGGGGAAAGGTTCTGAAAAATCACACGCGGGACCTTCGGCGAGCGCGAGAGATCGTCCGCCACGAACAATCGGGTTGCTTTCCGGGGCGCCATAATCTAGACTGGTCGCGGACTGGTCGATGTGGAGGTGCTTATGGCTACGGTCGGTGCCTATGAAGCGAAAACGCACCTCACCAAACTGCTGGAGCGTGTTGCCAAGGGTGAGAAGATTACGATCACCAAGCACGGCGTGCCTGTGGCGATCCTGCACCCCGCGGATGCCTCGAAAACGACGCCGGCGCGCGAGATCATCGAGCAATTGAAACGGTTTCGACGCGGCCACCGCCTCGCTGGGCTCTCCCTCCGCGACCTGATCGAGGACGGGAGGCGCTGATGTCCGCCCGGTTTGTGGTCGACAATTCCGTCGTTCTGGCGTGGTGCTTCGAGGACGAAGAAAGCAGTTACGCGGAGGCCGTCCTCGAACGCCTCGAATCCGCGGAGGCCGTCGTGCCTGCCATCTGGCCTCTTGAGGTGGGCAACGGCCTGCTCGTGGCTGAAAGAAAAAAACGCCTCAGCCAGGCTGCTGTTGTCCGCTTTCTCGCACTTGTGGGCGGTTTGCCCATCACCGTGGAGCAGGAATCCCCAGAACGGATGCTGAAGGAGATCGTGTCGCTTGCGCGGGAACACGCGCTGTCCACCTATGACGCTTCGTACCTGGACCTCGCCATGCGCTGGGGTCTCCCCCTTGCCACCCAAGACACACGCCTTGCCAGAGCCGCGAACAAATGCAAAGTCCGAGTCTTTGACCCCGCCCGCAGCCGCGACGGTTGACTCGCGCGACGGGTGCCTGCGGGAACCGTCCCGTCGGGAACACCCAGATCGTGATACTACGTTGGTGCGGAAACAACTGGACTGGGGCGTCCGCTCCCACACGCGTGCCCTGTGGCGGGCAAAATGATGCATGCGGCGTCGCTCTGTGTTCGCTTCCCTGACATCAGCGGGATTCTGGATCCGCCTCCGGCGTCCGCGAGTGTTGTGAAGGGCGCCATTGCCGACCTCGCGGGGCTTTGGGCCCCGAGGGCGGGCGCTGCAGGCGTGGCGTTCCGGATTTCCGGCAACTCCACACGACATGCCGACCGGGAGGATGCTGAGCCCTGAGCGAGCAAGACGCGCGAGTCGACAGCGCAGATGGGTCGATATGCGTTGTACATGGTTCTGTACAACAGGAGGGAGCATGGTCAAGTCGGGATTCCCCGACGCGCGATGACGTGTGACGATTTTCCATTGACGCTGCGGGGCGGCCTGTGTTACCAAGCCTCCAGCCGTCCACGCGCTCCCACGCGATGACCGGAGGCGAACGATGTTGGCCAAGGTCCTCTCCAGCGCCGTGCTTGGGGTGGACGCCTACCTGGTGGCGGTGGAAGTCGATATCGCCCTCGGCCTCCCCACCTTCAACACCGTCGGCCTGCCGGATGTCGCCGTCAAGGAGAGCCGCGATCGCGTCAAGGCGGCGATCAAGAACTCCGGGTTCGAGTTTCCCGCCAAGCGCATCACGGTGAACCTGGCGCCGGCGGACATCAAGAAGGAAGGCGCCGCGTTCGACCTGCCCACGGCCATCGGCATCCTGGCGGCCGAGGAGCTGGTCCGGTCCGAGCGCTTGTCGGAGGTCGTCATCCTGGGCGAACTGTCGCTGGACGGCTCGGTCCGGCCGATCCGCGGCGCGCTGTCCATGGCGGTCGCGGTCCGCGAGGCCAACCTGGCCGGCCTCCTCGTCCCGGTCGAGAACGCCCCCGAGGCCGCGGTGGTGGACGGCGTGGCGGTGTACGGGGTCGCAAGCCTGCAGCACGCCGTGGCCCTCCTGAACGGGGAGCAGACCCCCGCCCCGACCCGCGTCGACATGGACGCCACCTTCGCCGTCTCCGCGGACTACGGGGTGGACTTCAGCGACGTGAAGGGGCAAGAGCACGCCAAGCGCGCGCTGGAGATCGCCGCCGCCGGCGGCCACAACATCCTGCTGATTGGCCCGCCGGGGTCCGGGAAGACGATGCTGGCCCGGCGCCTCCCCACCATCCTCCCGACCCTCTCGCTCGAGGAGGCCATCGCCACCACCAAGATCCATTCCATCTGTGGGCTCTTGTCTTCCGGCCAGGCGCTCTTGGCGACCCGGCCCTTCCGGGCGCCGCACCACACGATCTCGGATGCCGGCCTCATCGGCGGCGGGAACATCCCGCGGCCCGGCGAGGTGAGCCTGGCGCACCACGGCGTCCTGTTCCTGGACGAGCTGCCCGAGTTCAAGCGGCACGTCCTGGAGGTCCTGCGGCAGCCGCTCGAGGACGGCCAGGTGACCATCGCCCGCGCCGTCTCCTCTTTGACCTATCCGGCGCGGTTCATGCTCGCCGCCGCCATGAACCCGTGCCCGTGCGGCTACGCCACCGATCCCACCAAAGAGTGCTCGTGCACGCCGCTCCAGATCCAACGGTATCTCGCGCGCATTTCCGGACCGCTCCTGGACCGCATCGATATCCATATCGACGTCCCGCCGCTCAAGCACCGCGAGCTGAGCGGGGATCCCTCGGGCGAGCCGTCGTCCGCGATTCGCGAGCGCGTCGGACGGGCGCGGCGGCTGCAGCAAGAGCGCTTCCGCCGCAGCAAGGCATACTGCAACGCGCACATGAGCACACGGCAGATCCGGAAGCATTGCCAGGTGGAGGGCGAGGCGAAGAACCTGCTGGAAATGGCGATGGATCGACTGGGCCTGTCCGCCCGCGCCTATGACCGGATCCTGAAGGTGGCGCGGACCATCGCCGACATCGAAGGGGCGGAAAACATCCAGCCGGAGCACATTGCCGAGGCGATCCAGTACCGATCCCTGGACCGCGGGCCGCGCCGCTGAACCGCGGGTCGGCGCGCGGCAGGGACGGCGGGGATGGAGAAGCCCCTGCGAACGCCTACGGCCGACACGGGAGAGTGGCAGCCATGACTACCCGAGAGCGCGAGGAGATCCCTCGGACACACCCCCGCCTGCCGGTCAGCATTCCCGTTCAGGTGCAGATCACGCACGCCTGGGAAGGGAGCACGCGCACGTCGAGGTTCGGCAGCCTTTTCAACGTCAGCCGGGGAGGCGCCGGGCTCGCCATGTCCTGGGTCGTCCCGCCGCGGACGCGCTTCGCGATCATGGTGCCCGCCGCCCGGGCCGACCTTCGGCTCCTGGCGGAGGTCGTGTGGACTTCGCTCACACCCGGCCGTGACCCCGAATTCGCCGTGTACGGGCTGCGCTGGATCGAGTACCTCTCCGGGCAGAGTCTGGAGGCCATGCTGCCCTCGGCAGGACGGCAGGAGCGCGAGGCGCCCCCGGCTCCGGGCGTTTGACCCGCTGCCCGCAGGATTTCGCTTGTGGCGCGGCGGGCGTTTGAATAAAGTCCTATCTCATGTCACAGCGAGCCAGAGGGACGCCGGGCCGCTCCGGAAAGGCGAAGACGCTCTGCACGAACCGGAAGGCCCGGTACGACTATCACATCGAGGAGACCTACGAGACGGGCATCGCCCTGCTCGGGAGCGAGGTGAAATCCATCCGGCAGGGGCGGGCCAACCTGCGCGACAGCTACGCCGCGGTGGACCGCGGCGAATTGTTCCTCCACAACTGCCACATCAGCCCCTACGAGCAGGCCGGCCAGTTCGCGCCGGACCCGCTGCGGCCGCGCAAGCTGCTGATGCACCGCGCCGAGATCGAGCGGCTGATCGGGAAGGTGGAGCAGAAAGGGCTCACGCTGGTGCCGCTGAGCCTGTACCTCAAGGGCCCCCGCGTAAAGGTGAGCCTGGCATTGGTCCGGGGCAAGCGGGAGTACGACCGACGGGAAGACATCAAGGCGCGCGAGGCGGACCGGGAGGTGGCGCGCATGTCCCGCGGCCGAGCCAACCGTGCCGTCGAGGCCTGAGCGAGAGCCGCGAATTTCACCACGAAGGCACGAAGGCATCAAGCAGGTTAGGATGAGACGAATCAAGTGTCGGAAACGGCACGTGCCATTCTGGGAGGGCGGCCGGGCCATTTCCGTGAAAGACAGGCCCTGTATTTCTTGATGCGTTGGCGACTTCGTGGTGGCGCTTTTTTGCACGGCGGCCGACGGTCGCAAGGGAGTTCCGATGAAGATCGCAGTCCATCTCGATCCGGACGTGATGGCCAAAAAGGCGGCCGAGCGCGCGACGCAGATCCTTCGTGACGCGATCGAGCGACGTGGGACGGCGGCGTTCGTGGCCGCCACGGGGGCATCGCAGTTCAACTTTCTGAAGCATCTGGTGGCCGCGCCCGGCATCGCGTGGGAGCGGACGGCGATGTTTCACCTGGACGAGTACATCGGCATGCCCGCGGATCACCCGGCAAGCTTTCGCCGGTATCTGCGGGAACGTCTGACGAGCAAAGTGCCCATTGGGGCCGTGCACTTCATCGCGGGCGACGCGCCCGATCTTGCGGCGGAGCTGGATCGGCTGAACCGGGCCATCGCGTCCAGCGCGATCGACGCCGCGTTCGTGGGCATCGGGGAAAACGGGCACCTGGCGTTCAATGATCCGCCCGCGGACTTTGCCACCGAGGTTCCCTACATCGTCGTCCAGCTGGACGATGCCTGCCGGCGGCAGCAGTTCGGCGAGGGGTGGTTCAAGACGCTCGACGATGTTCCCCGTCGAGCCATCTCCATGACGGTGCGGCAGATCATGAAGGCGGCGCACATCATCTGCACGGTTCCCGAGAAGCGGAAGGCCCGGGCCGTCAAGGCCTGTCTGGAGGGTGAGATCGGGCCGATGTTTCCCGCCTCGATTCTGCGGACGCACCCGTCCTGCCATCTGTTCCTCGACAAGGAATCCGCCGGCCTGCTGAGGCCGGCCACCTTGGCCGGCTGAAAGACGAACCGCGAGGCTCGGCGGATCTCCGTCGCGGTTGGGGACGCGGTCCGGCGTTTGGCTCGCCTGGAGTGGCCCGGCAGAATGCGTTCGTCCGCGACCAGCTACATGCCGGGCGCCGAGAGCCAGCGCGCCGTGCGCAGCAGCCGGGCGTCGTCGTACCGGCGGCCCACGAGCTGCACGCCCAGCGGCAGGCCCTCCGGACCCCGCAGGAGCGGCAGGGCGAGCGTGGGGAGACCGCACAACGTCCAGATGGTGCAGAAGATGGGATTCCCGGTGGAGGCGAGACCGGCCGGGGCCTCGCCCGTTGTGGCCGGCGTGAGAATGGCGTCGTATCGCGCGAAGATCCCTTCGAGCGCCCGAACGAAACCCGGCACCTGCTCTACGGCGCGCCGGTAGTCGGTGGCGAGTGTGCGCTGACCGCGTTCGATCATCGTCCGCAGCGTCGGGGTGAGCAGGTCCTTGCCCCGCGCGTATTCGGCGGCAAAGCTATGCGCCAGATCGGCCTCCATGATCGTGCGGTGAATCGTGGCGGCTTCGGCGAATACCGACGGCAACTCCACCTCGTCCACGCCGTCGAGGGCGCCCGCGAACCCCGCGAAGATCGCGCGCGCCGTGGCGTCCGCCTGTTCCCAGAACGGGGTCTTCACGAACGCAAGACGCGGTCGGGACGGGGGCTCCGCGCCGGCCGCCTCCAGGAAGTGGGGCTGCGTCTGGGCGCGCATGTCGGGGTCCCGATCGTCGAGGACCATGAGGACGTCCGCCAGCAGCGCCGCGTCCTCGACCGTGCGCCCGAACACGCCGACCTGATCCAGGGGCCTCGACTGCCGAAGGGCGCCGCTGCGCGAGATCAGGCCGTAGGTCGGCTTGTATCCCACGACGCCGCAGTACGCCGCCGGCCGAATGACCGATCCGTTGGTCTGCGAGCCAAGAGCCAGGGGGACCATCTCGGCGGCGACGGCCGCGGCGGAGCCGCTGGAGGATCCGCCGGGCGTGTGGTCCGGGTTGTGGGGATTCCTCGTCTTGCCGGGGCCGTAGACGGCGAGTTCCGTGGTCACCGTTTTCCCGAGGATCACCGCGCCCGCGGCCCGGAGCAGCGTGACCACCGTCGCGTCCTCCGCCGGCCGTCGTCCGGCATGGAGAACCGTGCCGTTCTCCGTCGGCATGTCGGCGGTGTCGAAGATGTCTTTGACGCCCACCGGCAGACCGTGGAGCGGGCCGAGTGACGTATGCTCCGCCAGCATCCGATCCCGATCGCGTGCTTGGGCGAGGGCGCGGTCCGGGTCGAGGAACGCCCATGCCTCGACACGGGGCTCGACGGCACGGATCCGATCCAGGCACGCCCGCACGAGTGCCATGCACGTAATCTCACGCCGGCGAATCCCCTCCAGCGCTTGACGGGCGCTCAGCGAGAACAATCGGCTCATCGCGACCCTCATGGAACGATCGGATGCACGGCGACGACGGCACGCGGCCCGTGGCCGCGATAGACAGATACCGCAAGCGGTGGCAGGCGTCAAGAGCCTCCCGCGCCTATCCAAACGATGGGACACATGCTATACTTCGCCTACGGTTCAACCATTCATCTTCGAGGAGGCTTTGATGGCGAAGAAAGTTTCCATGGCCGGCATCTTCCCCCCGATCCCGACGCCGTTCGATGCAGCGGAGGAGCTGGACCTCAAGGCGCTGGCCGGCAACATCGAGAAGTGGAACAAGACGCCGATCCATGGGTACGTGGTGCTGGGGTCCAACGGGGAGATGACCTACCTGTCGGAGGCAGAGAAGCTCCAAGTCTACGAGACGGCGCGGAAGCACATCCCGTCGAGCAAACTCATGATGGCCGGGTGCGGCTGCGAGTCGACCCACAGCAGCATCCAGCTCACGAAGAAGGCGGCGGCCATCGGGGCGGACGTGGCGCTCTTTATCAGTCCGTGTTACTACAAGTCCAAGATGGACAATGCGGCCCTCGCGGACTATTACACGCGCCTCGCGGACGCCTCCCCGATCCCGGTGAGCGTCTACAATTTCCCGGCCAACACCGGGCTCGACATGTCGGCGGAGCTGATCGTCAAGCTGTCGCAGCACCCGAACATCGCCGGTGTGAAGGACAGCGGCGGCAACGTCGTCAAGATGGGCGAGATCATCAAGAACGTCAGGCCCGATTTTCAGGTGCTGGCCGGCTCTGCCGGGTTTCTGTATCCGGCGCTGTGCCTGGGGGCGGTGGGCGGCGTCCTGGCGCTGGCGAACATCGCGCCGCAGCAGTGTTGCGACATCCTCGCGTTCGCGAAGGCGGGGAAGCACGAGGACGCGCGGCAGATCCAGCTCCGGATGATCGCGCCCAACACGGCGGTCACGGCGGGCTTCGGTGTGGCCGGTCTGAAGGCCGCCATGGACATGCTGGGGATGGTGGGCGGCAAGCCGCGGAGCCCGATGCAGCCGCTCGGCGAGGAGCAGAAGGCGAAGCTCAAGGGGATCTTGAAGGAAGCAGGCATATTGTAAAGCAGTCAGCAGTCAGCACTCAGCCATCAGCGGGGTGCTGCCAGCTGCAGGCTGCCCGCTGTTCTTTCAAAGGGGGTGAAACGGTTTCGACGGGGACAAGGGGGTAAAGGCGGCATGCCGAGTCCCCACCGGCTCGTAAAAGGTGGGAAAAACACAACTGCCAATTCCGAATTGGCCCTCGCTGCCTAACTAGCAGCGACGTCCTCCTCACCTCGTCTGCCGGGTGAGATCAGGGCGTCAGACAGGCAGGCTAGGCTTGCCGATCCCGGCCCGGGGTCGGCCGGATGAAAACCAACGGGCTGGTCGTCGAGAGCCCCGCCGGAAGGGCCGCTCGGCGACGAGACCACAACGGCCGGCTACGCATGTAGATGCCTTTACCGACAGGTTCTCGGACGGGGGTTCGACTCCCCCCACCTCCACCAACTAACCGCGGTGTCGAACTCGTCGGCGGAACCCTTTACTTTTGAAAGAGTTCCAATGACGAGTTTGGCTTTTCAGGCGGCGCCGATCGAAGAAGATTTCGAGTCCTGAGTTCTTGAGATAAATAGCCGTACGGGTCTTGGCGGTCTTGGCGTGCTTGGCGAGAGAACCGCAGCGTGTCGTTTTGTAGACATGGGAGCGCAGAACATGGGAAGTCCCATCGCGCCGTGTCGGACCACGACACAAGAGTCAGGGGGCGAGCCATGAAGAGCGTGCGCAGGAGTACGCGACACCGGGTCCGTCTCTGCGGCCTCGTCCTCATGCTCGGCCTGTGGTTGTGGGGCCTCGGGTCGGCCAGTGCCGAGCCCTCTGCCGAGTGCCGCGCGCTCGCAGTTCGGTTCGGCGCGGCGGTGTACAAGCTGGATGTTGGGGCGCTGGCGGGGTTGATCGCGTGCGTCAGTGCCGAGCTGGAGGACCGTACGGGTAGCGTCGCGGTGGCTCCACCCGCACCGCCGACACCACCGCCCCCACCATCGCCCGCACTGCCTCCCACGCCGCCTCCCCCTGCGCCGGCACCAACACGGCCGCCGCCCCCGCCGGCACCGACCCCGCCGCCGCCCGAGGCGCGAATCAGTTCCTTCACCCAGACGTGGCCGTCAGCACAACCGTGGGGAACGGATTGGCCTAAGCAAGGGTTCGGGGACTAATGCACCCATGACCACCACGCCATTCGTCATGCGGCTGTGAGCGTGGGCGAGCGGGTGGAGTGAGGACTAAGGCACAAGTACGCACGAGCAGGCGACCCGCGTTCGCTGCTCCTGAAAACGCCTATGCGAGAACGCCGACCGGTCGACTCCTCCCAACTTCCACCAAGGAGAAAACACGGAGTGGACTTGCCGCTCCGCGTTTTCTATGCGCCGGGACGCAGCGACGCACCGGATTGGACGACGGCGCCTGCGGGAGGACCGGTCCTGGCACCGCAGGAGCGCGTCGTTTCCGTCAGGTTCTTCCAGGCCGAATTTCGCTTGACAGCCCCACCTGCCGCTGGTAGCGTGCCGGCCATCGTGCTTTCTTCCCGTTTACTCGGGGTGCTTCCGCTGGCGGGGCCGTCCCCGATATCTGAACTGCGGTCTCGCACGGTGGACCGTTTCCGATTTCCTATCCGGTTAAACAGCGATGGAAAGGAGAACAACTATGCCACCAACGGTTCAGGTCGATCTGAAGAAAGTCGCGACCATTCTCTTTGGCGTAAGTAACTGCGGCGGCGGCTTTGTGATCATTGGTGGGAAAATACACAAGATCCCGCCGCGCGGCCCGTCTTTCGAGAGAATCCAAGCTGCATTGAACGTGGTAGTGAAAGAAGTGGGAGCCCGACGCTAGCGCGACTGCGGTTGCACCGCTGAGATCGGTGGTGAGATCGGATTTGTGCCCCGTACGCGGAGTGGGTTCTCCACTCCGCGTTTTCTATTTGCCGCGACACGGCGACACCCCAGGCTGCACGACGGCGCCTGCGGGAGGACCGGTCCTGGCACCGCAGGAGCGCGTCGTTTCCGTCCAGTTTTTGCCTTGACATACTCCCTTGCTTCGTGGAACGATCCCGAGTAGAGGGAGGTCCCCCGTCGACCGGCGACGGGCGTTTCGGGCGGATTCGCCGGTACGTTTGTTCCCCACACGTCGACAATCGCGGTTGTCTGAATTGGCCAGGGAGCCTCAAAACCCAGCGGGTCTCGTGCTGGGCGCATGAGCGGTCACGGCCGTGCTCCAGATCCGGCTCTACATCCGCTGCTGGATGCCCTCGGCCGTCGTGTTCCGGCGACGGCGCTGTGCGCCTGCCGCGGAACGCGCCCCGCCCTCCCGTCCGTTCCCAGGATCTCGTGTCTCGGCGTGTAACGGCGAACTGGTGAGGAGGGCGACCCATGGGGCGAGACACCATCCTTGAAGAAACCCGCGGTCTGCTGTCGCGGCGCGCGGTGCTCCTGGGAATCGGAGCCGTTGCCGGCGCCGCCACGGTTCTGCCTCGCACGGTCGGGGCGCAACCGCCGTCGGCGGGTCCGGTGGCACCGCCAAGCACGGTCACGAGTCCGCCGCGCGACTTCGGTCCGACCGGAGCGCCGACCACCTACTTTACCGATCCGGACATCCTGACCGTCGACCCGCTGTTCAACAATTACGTCCAGCCGAACAGCGCCATCCAGCGTCTTTGGACCGGGGCACTGTGGTCGGAGGGGCCGGCGTGGAGCAGTCAAGGCCGCTACCTCGTCTGGAGCGACATCCCCAACAATCGGCAGCTGCGCTGGTTGGAGGACGACGGTCGCGTGAGCGTCTTCCGCATGCCGTCGAACAACAGTAACGGCAACAGTTTTGATTTCCAAGGTCGCCAGCTCTCGTGCGAGCACCTGATGCGGCGGGTCGTCCGGTACGAGCACGACGGGTCGGTGACCGTGCTGGCCGACTCGTACAATGGTAAGCGGCTGAACTCGCCCAACGACGTGGTGCCCCATCCGGACGGAAGCTACTGGTTCACCGACCCGCCGTACGGCGGATGCCTGTACGAAGGGACGGCGGATGCGCCCGGTGGGCCGACCAACCCGAGCGGCCGGCTGCGCTCTCGGGTGGGTCAAGCCGCGGGTGTCGGCTTGGCAAAACGTGAACTCCCGACCAACTGTTACCGCGTCGACCCCAGCGGGAGGATTGACCTGATCCTCACAGAGGATCAGGTGCCGGATCCGAACGGGCTGGCGTTTTCTCCCGATTACAAGAAGCTGTATGTGGTCAGCACGGGCAAAGGGCCGGGGGACACGGGCCCGGGCGGGAAGGGCGACATGCACGTGTTCGATGTCGGCAGCGACAACAAGCTGTCGAACCAGAAACTGTTCAGCGACTTCGTGATCGACGGGGTGAAATGCGGACCGGACGGGGTTCGCTGCGACGTGGACGGCAACCTCTGGTGCTCCAGCAGCGCCGGCCGCGCCGTCGGTTACAGCGGCGTGACCGTCTGGACCCCCGAGGGCAAGCTGATCGGCCGCATCCGCCTTCCCGAGATCTGCGGCAACGTCTGCTTTGGCGGCCCCAAGCGCAACCGGTTGTTCATGGCCGCCAGCCAGTCCCTTTACGCGGTCTACGTCAACACCCAAGGGGCAGCGCCGGGCTAGAATCGACGCCCGGGTTCCCCCGTGATCCGGTTGGAATCGGTCCGGTTGTCGATTGGGCTCCCTCGGGGGAGCCCAATCGTTTTCACGGCAGCCGATCACGGGGACACGAACTCCTCGAAGAACTCGTCGGCCAAGGCGCTGTGCAGCCTCCGGAGTGCCTCGTAGATCTCCATGAGCTCGGCGCGGTTGCCCAGCGCCGCGTGCGCCCGACCCAGGCCGTACAACGCTTCGACGTCGTCCGGCTTCAGCTCGACGGCCTTGAGCAGGGCGGCAATGGAGCCAGCGGACTCGCCACACGCTTGGAGGGCGTCTCCGAGATGTCGCCACGCCCAAGGGTCCTCGGGCGTCAACTCGGTGACTTTTCGATACGCATCGATGGCCTCAGGCGTGGCGCGCGGCATGGCGCACGCGACCGCCAGACAGCGCCATGCAGGGGCATCGGTGGGCGAGGACCGACAGTAGTCCCGAAACGCCGCCAGCGCCTCGGGTGGTATGCGCTGAGTGCCGTACGCCTCCCGTAACGCTCTGGACACAGGGACGCCGTGCGGCGCCACCCGCACCGCCTCGCGGAAGGCGGCGAAGGCCTCCGTGTGCCGCCCCTGCTTCGCGTAGGTGACCCCCAGGCCGGTCCAGCAGTCCGCCCTGCCGGGATTTGCGGCAAGCGCTTTCTTGTGCGCGGCGACGGCCTCACCGTACCGCTCCTGATCGCGATAGACTTGCCCCAGCAGGCACCAGTCATAAGCCCCGTCGCCCGCATCGGCGCGGTCCTCCAGGATCTGTCGGTATTGGGCGACCGCCTTGTCAAAAGCGGCAGCGGCTTCCTGATATTTCTCCTGTCGATGGTACATCCTCCCCAGGCTGGCCCACTCGTCGCGGTGCAGCGTATCCCCGTCGGCCAACGCGGCAAGCAGCGGTGCGATGGCCTGGTCGTACGCCGCCAGGGCTTCCGTGCGCTGCCCGTGCGCGTCATAGGCGTTCCCCAGCTTCATCCAGGTCACACCCGGATCCGACACGGGGGGTTCGTTGTTCGCCTGGGCTTCGGCCGCGCCGCGAACCGCCCACCGGTAGGCCTCGATGGCGGCGGGCAACCTTCCCTGCGCTTCGTAGAGATCGCCCAACTCCTCCCACGAACACGCGTCGGCGTCCCCCAAACGTATGGCGCGTCGGCAGGCGGAGGCCGCCGCCAGGTACTGCCCCTCGTCCCGGTACGCCTGGACGATTTCGCTCCACAGGTACGCCCGCGCATCGACGCCAGCCTTTTCTGAGGCCGGCGACGGCCGGTCATCGTGCTGTTTCGCTTCGATGCGCAAAGCCTCGCGGAAGGCCGCAATGGCGTTGGGGTACTGCCCGAGGCCGTAATATGCCCCCGCCAATTCTCCCCACAGAAAGGCGTCGTTCCCACCCAGGCGGAGCGCCTCGTGGCACGCGCGGACGGCCTCGGCGTACTTCTCTCTGAGCTTCAGCGTCACCCCAAGCCTCTCCCACGAATCGGGATCGCCCGGCTGCAGACGAACCACCTCGCGATACGCCGCTTCCGCCCGCGCGTGATTGGCGCGGATGTGGTCGATCCGGTCCGCGCCCTCGGGGCAGTCCTCCCGCCGATATGCATCGCCCAGCGCGCGCCACGCAGCGACGCACTTTGGTCGGAGGCGAACGATGTTCCGGAAGCCGCGGATCGCCTCGGACCAATCCTCTCGCGCCTCGGCAGCGCAGGCGATGGCAACCCAGCGGTAGGGATTGTCCCCGCCCCCGGTCGCCGTCAGGTCCGGCGCGGCGTCGGTCATCGACGCGGGGATCGGCTCGTCCCCTCTGATCATGCCCTCGACCGGGTCGGGCTCCCCGCTCACATTTTCCCCCGCAGAGCGATCGGGGCTTGCGGCTTCTCGGCACGGCATCGTGAACCGGCCGGTCACGAGGGCGCTGCGATCGCAACGCCGGCACACGCCATTCACGAATTCGTGGTCACCCATCGATGGTTCCCCTATCATCCGACGATCATCGTCGCAGGAATGCGACCCGCGACTCAGGATAGTTGAAAACCACGACGAATTGCCGCAGGAACCCCCGCCCGATCACGCCGGCGAGCCGCCCCTGCGAGCCCCTGGGGTTGTTCGGGAGATCGAATTGGACCATGGGTTTCTCGAACCGATGGCCGGCGAACTCGAACCACGCGATTCGTCCGGCAAGCGTCTCGGTGTCACCCGTCGCCCTGGTGAGGGTGACGCTTCTGACCCTTCGGTTCTGCAGCAGCGAGTGTTCCCGGACGAATCCCGGGAAGAAGAGCACCGTGGAAGTGTTCCCGGTGTCCAGCAAGAACCGCCCCTCGATGTTCCCCTCCAGCCGGGCGGCAAGGGTCGGGCGATTTCCAATCAGGGCCAGCGGTTGCCAGCGCCCCCGGGGCAATCGGTAGGTCTTCGGATCGAAGCAGGCGACCGACCCATCCGGATAGTCTATTTCCACCACGGCGTTGGCGAAGAAGGGATATCCGAGCAGCCCGGCCAGCCTCTCGCCGAAGGACGCGCTTGCGGCGGAGAAGTCCATCACCCCGACCAGAGTGTGCCGCAGGGTCATGGGGCCAACCTGGAGGGCGGTCAGCCGACCCCATTTTAGACTCGGCCCGACCCCCGGGGAGTCGCGCTCGCCCCACGACGAGGGATTCAGTTTTTTGGCGAGCTCCGAATCCACGTACAGGTGATCCGCCCCGCTGTCGATGATGAACGGGCGCGCCTCCACCGGTCCGATCCGGGCCGTCGTGGTCAAGAGCCCATTCCGGACCGCGATGTCCAGCCGTGGGTCGGCGCGACCGTCAACCACGACGGGGTGTCCGCTCAGCGTGGCGCACCCGACCAGGGACACGACAAGAGCGCACAGGAGCAGGAACCGAGACATCGCCATCCGACGCATACCCGCTGTCCTCAAGCATTCCCGCCGGCGGTCGGCCGCCGGGCCGGCGTTTCACCCCGGTGCGCCGCGGAAGACACACCGGACCCCCCACACCTCGGTGCGAGCGTAGCGAGACCCGTGCGGCGTGTCAACGGTCGCCCCGGTCGCGGGAATATGCGCCCGGAAAGGTCCCGGACGGCGTGTCGAGGCTTTTTCGCGACCGTGGCACCATCTGCGTCAAGCCGCGCTCCGGTCGTCCCCGGCGAGATGCGCCGCGCAAGTTGTGTGGAGTCCGCATCCGAACGCACAATCCTGGCAAAGTCCAGCGCGGCTGTGGTAGCATCTCCGCGACCTTGTGGTTCCTCGCGGCGACACGATCCCTTCGCGGATACTCCCACGCCGTGCACGCCGGGTCTGGGTGCCTCGGGCGCGAGTGCCGCGCCGGTAAAAGACCCTGACGGCCGTCCGATCCGCCACGGCGGGCCGAGGTCGCGTTTTCAGCGGAGCCGTCACGGGAGGGATGGGGTATGAGCGTCCGGTGGTCCCGCGGGGTGCGGCTTGCGGTCGGGCTGCTCCTGGTCGTTGCGGCGGCCGTGGGGGTCCCGACAATTCGCGAGCCGATGCTGCGCGCCGCAGGCCGGGCCCTGGTCTTCGACGAGTCCGTCGAGCCCGCCGACCTCGTGGTCATCCCGGTGGATGCCGGCGGTTCCGGTGTGTTGGAAGCGGCCGATCTGGTGCGCCGCGGCGTCGCCGGACGCGTCGCCGTTTTCGCCGACCCGCCGGACGCGGTGGCGCGGGAGTTCGACAGGCGCGGCGTTCCGTACGAGGACGAGGCGGCGCGGGCCGTGCGTCAGCTGCGACTGCTGGGTGTGAGGGCCATCGAGCCGACCCCTCGCGCGGTGGAAGGGACGGAGGACGTGGGTGCGGTGCTCCCCGACTGGTGCGCCCAGCGTCAGTTCCGGTCCATCGTCGTCGTCAGCACGCCCGACCACTCGCGGCGTTTGCATCGGGTAGTGCGGCGCGCCATGCGGGACCGCCCCACGCGAGTCCGGATTCGGGTCGCGCGCCACTCGGGGTTCGACCCGGACCGCTGGTGGGAAACGCGGGCCGGCGTCCGCACCGCGATCATCGAATGGCAGAAGCTGCTGCTGGATGTCCTGCGCCACCCGCTCTCGTAGCGCCCGGCCGCGCCGCCGAGCGCGCATGGCGCCCGAGGTGCGTGCTGGCCGCGATGCCGCGTGGACGAGTCCCCATGAGCGATGCGCGGGTCTATACCAAGCCATTTGTGCTGACCACGCTGGCGTTCTTCTGCTTTTTCACGAATGTCAGCGCCTACAATCTCCTCCCGCTGTACCTTCAGGCCCTGGGCGCCCGGACGGGCGAGGCCGGGACGATCATGGCCATGTACAGTGTGGCCGCAATTCTCGCCCAGGTGATCGCCGGGCGGTTGCTGGATCTGGGGTGGCGCAAGCCCTGTCTGTTGAGCGCGGCGGCGCTCCTCACCCTGGTCTCGGCAGGCTTCGGCGTCACCACGCGTCTGGGGTGGCCGCTCTACGTCCTCCGGTTCCTGCAAGGGTTCGGATTTGCCGTGTACATGACCAGCAGCATCACCTTGATCACGGACCTGGTGCCGCCAGCCCGGCGGGCCGAGGCGGTCGGGGTCTACGGGACGGGAGGGCTCGTCGCGGTGGCCGTCGGGCCGGCCGTGGGGGAGTTCATCCTCGGCGCAGCCGGCTTCCCGGCCTTCTTCGCCGCGACGGTGACTGCCGCGCTGGCGGCGTTCACGCTGGCCGCTCTGGTGCCGGCGCCGCCTATCACGCCCGCGTCGCGCGGGCCGCGGCTCGGATGGGCAGGATGGATCCCCTTCTTGCCGGTGCTCCTCCCGGCTTTTCAGTACGGCCTCGCCAACACCATCGTCTTTATCTTCCTGCCGCCCTTTGCCCACGCACTGACGCTCCCCCGGGTCGGCCCGTTCTACATTGCCTACACCGGGGCGGCGATCCTGGTCCGATTCGGGGCGGGCGGCTTGGCCGACCGGATCGGCCGCCAACGCGTGATCGTTCCCGCGCTCGGTGCCATGACGGCGGGGGTCCTCGTCTGCAGCGGCCTCCACGCGACCTGGCTGCTCGTGCTGATCGGGCTCTTGAACGGCACGGCGCAGGGGTTCGTCATGCCGGCCGCGAATGCGCTGGCGGTGGAGCGGGCGCCCGCCGGGCGGCGCGGGCAAGCGTTGGCGTTCTACAACGGGGCGAACCTCGTGGGGGCGACGCTCGGGGCCAGCGGATTCGGCTGGCTGGTCCAGGCGTGCGGATACCGCCCGGCTTTCGTGCTCGCAAGCGGCGTGCTGGCACTGGGGGCCTGGGCGTTCTGGCGGCAGCGGTAGCACGCGGCCGGCACAGGCGCGTCGACCTTTCGGGATCGAGGGGTCCGCCGGATTCCAGGAACTCGTCGCGCGCATCCTGCGGATGATGGACGAGTTGACAGGAGATCCAACCAGCCCGCCGTCATTCGGTGCTTTGCGGTTGACATGTGTTTTCGACCGGCCGGATACTCTCCCTGATTCCGGGTGGGAGGTCCATATGTCGAGCCACGTTCACCGGATCGGCACCTGGTACCGGAGGGGTGCCGACTCATCGACAATACGAGGGTGGGGTTCACGGGTTTTGGCGGAAAGGGGTGGACTTCCGGTGATGCGGGGCGGGGGGATAGGCGACGGGGGCACGGAAGGAGGGAGCCGGTGATCAGCAAGGGGCCGTTCCAGATCACGGCGGTCAACCAGGTCGGCTTCGTCGTCAAGGATCTCGACAGGGCCATGGCGGCGTACTGGCGGGTAGGGGTGGGACCCTGGCGTGTCTACACGTACGGTGAGCCCCTGGTCAAAGACATCACGTACCGGGGCAAGCCGGGCAACTGGCGTTTCCTGATCGCGCTGGCCAACCTCGGCGGGGGCTTCAGTCTGGAGCTCATCCAGCCCCTCTCCGGCGAGAGCATCTACTCCGAGTTCCTGGAGAAACACGGGGAAGGGGGCATCCAGCACCTGGGCATCGTCGTGGACGACCTGGACCGGGTGGTGGAGGAGGCCAGGCAGGCGGGGTACGCGGTGATCCAGAGCGGTCGCGGACACGGCGTGCGCGGGGATGGCAAGTTCGCGTACCTCGGCACCGAGGACGACCTGTTCACCGTCTACGAGTTGATGGAGCTGGTATCGGAACGCTACCCACCGCAGCGTGTCTACCCGGAAAACGTCGCGTAGGGTCGGGTCCGGTCGGGAACAGGCGAAGGGGTGCCTCGGGCCATCGGGCGATTTCTGACCCGTGCGTCCGCGAGTGTGGGGCGTCTCGGTGGCATGGCAGTGAAGACCCTCGAATGAATCTCCGCCGCTGGACGCGATCGGCCCGAAACCCAGAGGAGGCGTGGTCCCGCAACCTCGCCATTCTCTTGACCGCCATCTTCATCGAAGAGATCGGCTGGTCGTTGACCGCCCCGTTCCTCCCCCTCTACATCCGTGAGTTGGGAATCGGCGATCCCAAAGCGGCGGCCCTGTGGGCCGGCGTGGTGATGGGCGCGTCGCTGGCGATCGGCTGTGCGATGACGCCCTTCTGGGCCGCCCTGGCGGACCGGTTCGGGAGCAAGCTGATCCTGCTGCGGGCCCTGATCGCGCTCGCCGCCACGAATCTCGCCGTCGGCCTCGTGGCGAACGTGGAGCAGATCCTGATGGTCCGTTTGGCCTCGGCCTTCTTCACCGGGCTCGTGCCGCTCTCCTATGCCGTCATCACGTCCGGTGCGCCGCAGGCGACGCTGGCGCAATCGGTGGCGCATCTCCAGACCGTGACGATCGTGGCCTCGTCGCTGGGGCCGCTGATCGGCGGGATGATGGTCGATCGCATCGGCGTCCGGCCGGGCTACTTCTATGCTGCGGCGCTGTGCGTGTGCGGATTCCTGCTCGTCCTTTTCCTGTTCCGGAACCCCGGCCGCGCGACGGCTGCCCGCGCGGCTTCCCGCGGGCAGGGCGGTCTCCGGGCGGCCGTTGTGGGCTTGCTGCCGTTCACCACGGTCCTGTTCCTGGCGCAGAGTATCGATCGAAGCTTTCAGCCGCTCATACCGATCTACGTGGGCGAGCTTGGCGGCGCCGCCGCAGGCGGGGTCGGTTTCTGGTCCGGGCTGACGGTCTCGCTGGCCGGCGCGGCCATGGCCGTCGCGGCGAATGGCATGGCCCGCCTCTCTCGCTACGTCTCGCCGGTGACGCTGTTGCTGATCGCGCTCGCCGGCGGGGCGCTGTGCTGCGCGCCGATCGGCTTCCTGGGCGCGGTCTGGCAGTTGACCGCCACCCGAACGCTCCTATCGCTCGCCGTGGGAGGCGCGCCCACGCTGATATTCACCGTGGGGGGCACGCTGGGCCTGGCGCGGGGGAGCATCGGGCGGTCTTCGGTCCTTGTGATGGGACAGCAGCTGGGAAGCGCCGTGGGCCCGCTCATGGGCGGCGCGGTCGCGCAGTGGAGCCTCCGGGGCGTGTTTGTCGTCAATGCGGCGCTGTACCTGGGGACCTTTCTCTTCACGAGCAGCATCGGCCGCCGCCGGTCCCGTCAGGACACGTGATCCAGACCGCCCCCGGGGCATTTCTTTTCCTTGCCCCGCGGCGGTACGCTTGCCATACTACCGCGCCGCCGCGCGAGGCCCAGATTTATCCGGACACGGCAATGCCCAGAGGAGGTCTCTTTCATGCGACCCAACAGACTCCGTGAACTGCTCCGTGCCGGAAAGCCGACGCTGGGGACCCGCGTGATGAGCCCCTGGCCCACGGTGATTGAGGTCCTGGGCCAGGCGGGGCAGTTCGACTACGTCGAGTACCTCGCCGAGTACTCCCCCTCCCACCTGGGCGATCTGGACAATCTCTGCCGGGCGGCCGAACTCTCCGATCTGACGCCCATCATCAAGATCGACCAGGCCGGGTGCGAGTACGTGGCGCAGCGGGCCGTCGGCGCCGGCTTTCAGGGTGTCCTGTTCACGGACTGCCGGTCGGCCGAGGAGGCCCGGCACTACGTCCGGATCGTTCGTCCGGAGACCCCGCAGGACGGCGGGCTGTACGGCGCAGCCCCGCGCCGATTCTCTCCTCGGTCGCAGGTGGGGGGCGCGGAATACGTCCAGGCGCTGCGGGACGTGGTCGTCATCCTCATGATCGAGAAGCGCGAGGCGGTCGAGCGTCTGGACGAGATCCTGGCCGTGCCGGGGATCGACATGATTCAGTGGGGGCCGGGGGACTATACCGTGAGCATCGGCAAGCCGGGGGCCCGCACCGACCCCGAGACCAAGACGGTGGAGCGGAAGGTGTTCGAGACGGCAATCCGCCGGGGCATCCCGGCGCGGGCGGAAATCGCCGCGCCTGCGGACGCCGAGTACTACCTCGACCTCGGCGTCCGGCACTTCAGCCTCAACGTGGACTTGTGGATCCTGCTGAACTGGTGGGCGGTCAACGGCAAGACGCTGCGGGAAAGGCTGAGCGCGTGAAGGGGTCAAAATCGCGGCCGGTTCTGCGCCGGGCTCGTGGCGGGCGATCATGGCGCGCCGAGATCGTCGAGCGTCCGGCCGGGGAAGGGCGCATGGTGGCGACGCATGTTTGTTGTTGTCATCGGTTTCCCCCCGATCGGGGCCGGTAAAGACGCCGCGTCCCGACAATGGCTTGCGGCGACCAACCAGAGGTTTTCTCGCCTCGACGGTTTTATGGGGCGAAAGCTCTTGAAACCCGTGGAGAGGGGAAACTACACGGCGATAGTCGAATTTGAGAACCAGGCTGGCTTCCCGGCGATGCACAGCAGCCGCGCGCACGAGGAGGCCGACGCCAAGGTCACGCCGCTGTTCGACGGCAACCCCCTCCCCAAGTTCTACGACGCGATCGCGATGGAAGACCGAGGGGGTCGGTGCTGCCGCGGAACCGTGCATGACGCGTTGAGGCGCCTGCGGGCAGTCTGCGTGTCGACGGGGACGGGGTTTATCGAATACGGAAAGTCTGGGACCGTCTAAATTGCCATGTGGATCGCCCGGCGAACGTCGGGGCGGGACACGCCGGCCTGAAACATTCCCGACCGAAAGCGGGTATATCTAAGGGAAAGCAGAAGGGGGATCGGCCATGAAGCGGGTCATGTGGGCGCTTGTGGCGGCAGGGGTATTCCTAGTCGGCGCCGCCATCGGTGCAGAGGCTGCGGGGGCGAGTCCCCGCGGCGGGTACCACGGCCGGGGCAGCGGATGGTCCGGCGGCGTCCCGGGGGGGAGCGCCTGGGTCCGCGGTGGGTATCACGGCGTCGGCCGAACGTATGCGGTCGCCCCGCGGGGGAGTGTGTGGATCGCCGGGGGAGGTGCCAGGTACCACGGCGGCATGTGGCGCGGAGGTACGCGGGTCTTTATCGGCGGCGGGGTTGGCTGGTGGGCTTGGCCCGGCTGGTGGGGGCCGGGCTGGTGGGGTTACCCCTATCCGTACTACGCCGCGCCGCCCGTGGCAATACAGCCCGGGCCCACGACGTATATCCAGCAAGTGCCTGCGCCAGCTGCGCAGGACTACTGGTATTATTGCCAGCAGGCAGGGGCGTATTACCCGTACGTCAAAGAATGTCCTGGCGGTTGGATGCAGGTGGTGCCGCCGCCTGCCCCGCCCGATCGTTAGGGGCCGTCACCAAATCCCGTGTCCGTTTGTGGATCTCGTTACGGCTCCGCATTCCGTTTACGGAATCCCTCCGGTCGAGGTGTTTTAGCGGGTTGACGCGCCACAGCTCCGCTTCGCGAACGACAGGGGGGCCGACGAGAACGGCGGCCAAAACCGGCCGCCGTTCCCATTGGTGCCGTGCACGACGGCCGCGCCGGTCGGCATTAACGCCGACCGCGGTCGTGGCCGTGCCCGCGTGCGTGGTTCTCGCTCGCTTTTTGTCTGTGTCGATCCCGGTCCCGTTCCCGCTCCCGCTCGTGTGCCCACGGTGGCGGTCCGTGACGCTGCCAGTGCTTCGGGCGAACCTTATAGTGATCCACGGGCACGGCCAAGACTGCGCGCGGCACCTGGGCGATGGCGAGAACCGTCCAGGGGCCGTTGTGTCTACGCGCGCGGAACCAGCGGCCCTGATGGTAGAGGTAGTGGTACTTCTTGTACACGAAATAGTTGTACGGAAGTCCCGGCGCGGTGTAGACCGACGGAGGCGGCGGGGTGTGGGGCCCCGGCGGTGCCACCACCACCGGCCCCGGCACCGCCACCACCGGGGGCGGCGTGTTGCCGATGTGGATCCCCAGGTTCACGCTGCTCGTCTGTACTCCGACGCTGAGGCTGTCCGCCTGCACGATCCCGGGAATCATCAGGGCGGTGGTCGCGGCCGCCAGGATGCTTGTGAGCAATGTGGCACGTCTCATCATCGACCCTCCATCGCGACGATTCAGGTGCGCGGGCTGCATCGGTCGCGCGTCAGAAGTGACCCTAGATGACCGTTGCGTGTTTGACAAGTCCTTTGGCGTCTCAACCGGCAATTCGGGGCGTGTCCGCATGCGATCTCGACAATAGTGCGAATGTTCTTCCGACGTTTTCGGACGGCACCCGACGGGAGAAAGCGCAAGCCGCACGGTCGGCGTGGGGATCGACAACACCCGTGGTGGGCGCGGCCCGCGGTGCGAGCCGGTTCCTGTCGGCGTTCGGTCTGCCGCCGGTGCGGTGGCGGCGCAAAACGACGGGGCGGGTCGCGGCCGCCGGGGCCGGACATGTGCGGCTTGTTGGGTTTCGCAGACTGTCTTCGAAATGCAGGGGGTCCGGAGACGGTCGTTTCGGGCCCCCGCCTGTCCTCGGAATCGTGCCGGGTTAGTACCAGGTCAAAGGGGTGGGTGGCGAGATGCCGGTGATCTCACACTTCACCTCTTTCACCCCCGGCACATGACGGACCACCGCGGGAACGGCGTCCGCGACCTCCGGCCACCGGGACCTCCCCGTGACGGTCACGATCCCGCCGTCCGCGGTGATCGTCAGCTCCGCGCCGCGGGTGCGGAAGTCCATGGCCAGCGCCGCGGAGACCTGGCTGTGCAGCGCGAGGTCTTCCATGGCCTTGAGGGAGGCGGGGGTGGGCTTGAACTCGTCCTGCTCGGCCAGCCGGACCACCGTTTCGCACGCCGCGTGTAGGCTCATCCGGCTGAGGTTCACGACAAGGTCGTAGAGACGCGGGTCCTCCCAGTCCACCTCGAAGAGGAACCGCGTCCACTCCCGGCGCTCTCGGTCCGTCTTCTCGATGTAGGCGAGGGCGTCCTCTCGAGTGAGATTCCGTTGCCGCTGGGCCGCCCGGACCCGGAAGTCCGTGTCGGCGACCGCCCGCACGCTGATGACGTGGGAGATGCCCGGCAACAGAAAGTGCCCCAGATAGCCGTGATAGACGAGCCGGCCGCCCAGGGCCTGCTGACACAGGGCCGCCCGGACAAAGGCGAGGTGAGCGGCACGCTCGCCGACCACCCGTTCCCAGAACGTGGGCCGTTTCTCCATGGCCGCCGCGAGTTCTTCGGTGGGGACCAGAAAGCGTTGCGCCGCGGTTTCGAGGTTCGCTTCCCGAGCGAGGCACCGGTAGTCCAGCCGCTCGGCCAACTGGTTGGCCAGGGCCTCCCCGCCGCTGAATGTGCCTCGGGAAATGGCAATGATGGACATCGCGCCTCTCCTCGCGACGCGGTCGGCCGTGCGCGCGAGTTCCCGCCACGGACCGGCGCCTCCGGGTCTCGCTTCCTGACGCACAGGGGGTCCACGGTCGCGGGGCGTGTACGGAGAATCCAAAACCCCCGCGCCCGCCCGATGCCATCCGCACGCAGCGCCGCGTCGTCCTGGGCACTACGCTGCCTCTTTCCGGTGTTCCTGTCAACCGGGAATCTCCCGGGGCTGGACGCCGGGGTCGACTTGCGTTAGCCTAGAGGCGCTCCGATCGTGTGACGGGATCCGGTCCCGAAGCCTGAAGGAGGGAGACCATGGCCAAAGATCTCACCATACACCTGGGGGACCATCCGGGATCGCTCGCGAAGGTGGGCGAGGCGCTGGGCAAGGCGGGCGTGAACATCGACGGTATCTGCGGCGTGACGGTCCAGGGCAAGGGCGTCATCCACATCCTGGTCGCGGACGCGGCAAAGGCCCGCCGCGCCCTCGAGGCGAATCATATCGACGTCGCCAAGGAAACGGACGTCGTGGTTTTGGACGTGGAGGATCGGCCCGGTGTGCTCGGCAACGTGGCGCGCCGCTTGGCGAATGCCGGGGTGAATCTCCACATCGCCTATCTGGCCACCTCCAGCAGGCTGGTGGTGGGTGCCGACGATCTGGAGAAGGCGCGCGCCGCCATCGAGGCGAAGAAGCCCGCGTAGCGCCGGCTGTCTGGACGCAGGGCAAGCCGTCCGCATCGGCGGCGGTCCGGCGACCCGGTCGCGGATGCGGCCCGAGGTGTTGCGCTGCGGGACGCCGGTGGGAAACGGGGACGGATGATGACCCGACGCGAGCTCCTCCTGCTGGGATTGGGGATCGGCGGGACCCTCGCCGGGTGTGTCACGATGGGGCCGCCCGCCGCCGGCCCGGCCAAGAAGCTGATCGAGTTCGGCTGGGACGAGCCGGACGCCGCTTTCATGCGCCGGCACATCGCCCAGATGGAGCAGGCGCCCTTCGACGGGGTGGTGTTTCGCGTCGCGGACACCCGGCCCGACGGGACGCCCGGGAACTTTCTCTGGGAAGCCTGGGGGCGCCGCGCGTTCACCGAAGCCGAGCTCGCTCCGGCGCTGGCGGATCTGGCGGCGACTCGGTTCCAACGCTTCACGCACAATTTTCTTCGGTTCAATACCAGCCCGGGCGATGTGGACTGGTTCGACGACTTTTCGGCGGTCCTGGCGAATGCGCGGCTGGCGGCGCGTGTCGCCCGAGCGGGGGGTGCAGCGGGCCTCCTGTTCGACACGGAGCAATACCACACGCCGCTGTTCGACTACCGCCGGCAGCGAGACCGCGGCGCCAAACCGTGGGAGGCCTACGCCGCACAGGCGCGCCGGCGCGGCGGGGAGGTCATGGAGGCATTTCAGGCCGCCTATCCCGATCCGACCATCTTCCTCACGTTCGGGTACGGCGTGCCCTGGCTGGAAATGCGGAAGGGCGCCACCTCGCTGGCGGCCTGCGAGTACGGTCTGCTGGTGCCGTTTCTCGACGGCATGGTGGGCGCGGCGAATTCCCGCGCCCGGCTCGTGGACGGGTACGAGCCGGCCTATTTCCACGACAAGGACACCGCACGGTTCGCCGAGGCGTACCGCATGCTCACACAGGACCTCCTGGACCTCGTCGCCGACCCGGCGCGATACCGGCGGCTCCTCTCGGTGGGCTTCGGTCTCTTTCTGGATTACGCCCCGGACGGGCGGCGCTGGAACGGCGCCGACGGGAGCGCAAACTACTACACGCCCCGGGAGTTGGAGACGAGCGTCCGCGCGGCGCTGGCGGCCGCCGACGAGTATGTCTGGATCTATACGGAAGCGCCGCGCTGGTGGTCGCCGTCCGGACACCCGGTCGATCTGCCCGGAGAGTACGCCGACGCGCTGCGCCGCGCCCGCGGCGACCGGCGCCGCTGACGGGTGTCGGGAGCGCGGTGCCGCGGGAGAGCGGGTGGTTCCGCCGCGGTTGCGTAGCGCGGGCGGCATGGCCCGAACGGGCTTGGGCTGCCAGGCCGCCCGGCGGATCACACGAGGAGGACGCCTGTGGGGAAATACCGACTGGTGCTGCTGGATCGTCCGGCGTGGTTTCTCCCGGCGATCGAACACGAGGAGATGGCGCAGATCGACGGCGACGCGCTGGTGGGCTGGGCGCGCCTGGGCGAGCCGCGGGAGATCGACCCCGCCAACGCGAGCCTGGGGTTGCCGGTGGAGACGCTCAGCCGGATCAGCCTGGCGTACGTCGCCCGGACCAAGCACACGCCGGAGGTGGTCGAGCGCATGGCGCAGGATGCCGACGCCGTCATGGTGACCTCCGCCATGGTGACGGCCGAGGTCATGGACCGGCTGCCCAAGCTCCGCGTGATCGGCCGCCCGGGTATCGGGTACGACGTCGTGGACGTCGAGGCAGCCACGGCGCGGGGGATCGCCGTGTTCAGCGCGCCGGGTTTCTGCGCGCGCGAGGTCGCCGACCACACACTCATGCTGGCGCTGGCGCTGGCGCGCAAAGCCCCGGTGCTTCACGCCGCCATCCGGCGCGGCGTCTACGAGCGGGGTCTCGCGTCGCCCATGCCGGCGCCCTACGAGATGACCCTGGGATTGGTCGCCTTTGGCGAGATCGGGCGCGAGGTGGCCGTGCGGGCGAAGCCCTTCGGGTTTTCCCTGGTCGCCTACGACCCGTTCGTGGCACCCGAGGTGGCCACGCGATACGGCGTGACCTTGGTGGCCCTGGATGCGCTCCTGGAGCGGTCGGACATCGTTTCCGTCCACGCGCCGCTCACCAAGCAGACGTTCCACCTGCTGGGTGCGCGGGAATTCGGGCTCATGAAGCGGACCGCCTACATCGTCAACACCGCGCGGGGCGCCGTCATCGACCAGGAGGCGCTCATCGCGGCGCTCCAGAGCCGAACCATCGCCGGGGCCGGTCTGGATGTCTTCGAGCGGGAGCCGCTGGAGGCGGACAGCCCGCTTGTCGGCATGGAAAACGTCATCCTGACACCCCACACGGCCGGCATGTCCGACTCCAGCCAGATCGCCGTTCGGCGGCGCACGGCGCGCAACATCGCCGCGGCGCTGGTCGGGCGGTGGCCCGAGACGCGCGATCTTGTCAACCCCCAGGTGAAGAGCCACCCGCGGCAGCGGCCGGCAGGGTGATCGACGGCCACCGCCGTCTCGCCGCGCTGTGTGGGCGCCCGGGGCGTACGCGTCTCCGGATCTCGCGTGCGGTTTCCCGGCGCCCACCGTCCGCATCCGGGCGTTTTTCGCCGACGCCGTACGGCGGCGGCAGCCGCGCCGGTTTTCGGGTGCGGGGCTCTAGGAACCGGCCGGCACGTCCGCAAAGGCCGCGCGCGTCGCGGCCAGCGCCTCGCGTGCTGCGGCCTCGGGATCGCGGGCCCAGGCCGCGGGGTTGGGGGCCTCGTAGGAGAGATAGCCCGCGTACGCGGCGACGGGCGGCCGGCGGAAGATGGCGCGGAAAGGCACGGAACCCTGTCCCGGGGGCAGACGGTCCAGGGCCCGGCCCGGCTCCAGGCCGGCCCTGGGGACGTCGCTGAACTGGATGTAGACGATCTCGTCGGGGGACAGTCGGTCCAGCTCCGCCGGGTCACCGCCGCTCCGGCCGAAGTGGTAGGTGTCCAGCAGCACGCCGCAGTGCGCGTGCGCGGCCTGCGCCAGGACCTCCCGGACGGCCGCCAGGGTGTTAAACTGCTCCGCCTGCGAGTTGAACTCGAGTGCCAGGCGGACGCCGTGCCGGGCCGCGATATCCCCGACCTCGCGCAGACTCCGGGCGGCGCGGTCCACGGGACCCCGGCCGCGGTCCACGGGGCTCATGACGGTCGTGCACTCGAGCCCGACGGCCCACCGGCAGGATTCGTCAAAGGCTTCCAGGATCCGGCGGCGCTCCGCGCCCTCGGCGAACATCCAGCCCATCTCGACCCCGACGCAGGCCACGGGCAGTCCGCTGCGCGTGACGAGATCCAACACTTCGTCGGCCGAGTGGCCCCGCGCCGCGGCGCGCTGGAAGTCCAGCCGCCGCAACTCGATCGCGTCCCACCCCGCGGCGCGCGTGATGCGCAAGACCTCCGCGAGCGGCGTCGTGTCCAACGTCCAGGTGTGCAGCGCCAGTCCCTTCCACATGCGACGCCTCCTCTGCTGGGTCCGGAGCTTCCGGAGCGGTTCGATGCGCCGGCGGAGTATATCACACCGCCTGGCCCGCGGAAACGCCGCCGCCGTGTTGCGGCAGAGGCGCGCTTCTGATATAGAACTGGCGCCGACCCGTCGAGAGCACCTCACCGCCGGGGCGCCACGGAGGCTGCCAGGGAAAGAACCGGGTGCGAGACCGGGTGACTCGGCACCCGCTCCGCCGGTCATTGTTCGCCAGGGGTCGTCGGCGCCTCGGCGGTGCTCGTTGTCGTTCGCGGGCGCGGGTGGGGGCCATGACACTGACCAGCCGATTGTATAGCCTGATCGTCTCGGACATCACCGAAGGGTGTTACGGGAGTTGTCTTCCGGTTTTCCCGCCCGGCACCAGAATCCTGGACGTCGGCATCGGCAACGGCGAGATGATCAAGATCTACCACGCGCTGATACGGGCGAAGCGGCTGTCCATCACCGGACTGGACGTCAACCGGGACTACCTGAGGCAATGCGACCGGCTCATCGGCGCCTATTCCCTGCACGAGTACATCCGCACCGAGCTGACGCCGGTGGAGGCCTACGCGCCCCCCGCGCCGGGGTGCTTCGACCGCATCCTGTTCAGCATGAGCTTTATGCTCCTCAAGGATCCCCGCCTGGTGCTCCGGCGAATCCGTCCGTGGCTTGCCGCAGGGGGTCAGGTGGTCTTCGTCCAGACCATGTTCCGGAACGGGTCCCGGCTCCTGGATTTCGTCAAGCCGCGGCTCAAATACGTCACGACCGTGGACTTTGGTCGCGCGATCTACGAGCAGGACTTCCTCCGTCTGCTGCGCACCGAGGGCCTGGAGATCACCGATGATCGGCTGATCGCGCGCCGATGGTTTGGGGGGCAGCACCGCATGATCTGCGCGCGGATGTGACTCCCACTCCGCCGGACCGTGCTGCCGCCGCTACAAAACACCGCCGCTCCACGTTCGCGTCCAGTCGCGGGCGTCCTGAAAGACGAACTGCGCATCCGGGAGGTGGGGGAACACCCGCCGGTAGGCCGCGCGAGCCCCGCACCGCAGCGCCTCGGACGGCGCCAGCGTCACCACCTGCAGCTGCGCCGGCCGCAGGTCCCCGCACGCCTCCTGGAACAGGAAGGCCGCGGCCAGGTCGGCCGGTGGAAGGGAGTAGCCGAGGAAGACCACGCGCTCGGCCTCCGCCAGCGCCCGGTAGGCCAAGGTCCACAGGCGTCCGAGGATCGGCCGTTCGGCGACGGCGGTCGTTGTCAGCAGGGGCGCCGCGATGACGCGTCCCGGCGCCAGGTGGCGTTCGACGTGCTCGGGCGTGATACCGTGGGGGCGCGGCGGATCGGCGGACCACTCCTCGTGATGCACCACGGCGTCCACGGCGGAGGATGCCGGCGCGCCGAGCTTCAGCCGCCAGTTCAGCGACCCGTGAAGCTTCAGGAGGAGGATCGGGGCCGGCGTGGTCCGGACGGCACCCGCGTGGACAAGCGCCGCCGCCGAGGGACAGACGAACCCGTAGCCCGTATCGGGGTGCCAGCGGTGTTTGGGGGCGCCCACGGGCTCGCCGCCGGCCTCGTAGAGCGCTCGATCCAGGATGTCGTCGTAATTGAACGTGACGCAGGTTGCCCGGTCCCGGAGACAGCGCCGCGCGAACGCCATCAGTTCCGCCCGGTGCAGCGTCCCGCCCTTCGCGCCCTCGATCCGCCGAACCAGCGCCTGCATCAGCTCCGCGGCGAGCAAGGCGACCTCTGCGGCGGCCTCGCGGTCCGGGTCGTAGGGCATGCCCCCGTCGAGGCGCGTCAGCAGGTGCTCGATGTTCAGCCTGCCGTCTCCGTGCCTGGCCATCTCCTGCAGCAGGATGCGCCGCGCGTGGGGGAAGCCCTGAAGACGGCGCGCGAGGTCGGCCCCGCCGTAGTCGTCGGTGAGAAGGGGGGCTCCGGGCAAAAAGGCGCGCGTGAACCCCGCGCCGAGGACGAACACGATCTTGCCCATATTGTCCACCCCAACCGCCCCCACCACCCCGACGCGCGCCCGTCCGGCGCACGCCACCCGCTTTCCCACGGGGCCGCGCCGGGGTACACTGTACCCAAGCCCAGGCCGATTGCAAGCCCAAAGGCGCGGTGCGCGTGCGCCGCGCAGCGGGGCTGCCGTCACGGCGGCGAGAGACGCACGGGCGATCGGGGCCCGGGGAACCCGCGGGGGTGTCCCGGACGGACGGCACGATCAGCCCGCGCAGTGCGCCCTATCCAAATACCCTCTGCCGTGGCATGATACGCCGCGTCTCGGGGCGGCTCCACGCCGCACCTGGCCCCTGCCGCGCACCGCTTCCGGAGCCACGGAATGGGGCGATGCCAGCGGCAGACCGGCGCGCAGCACGACAGGGTGGGGATCACCCGCGGAGCGGAATGGCATGGACACGCACCAGAAGGCCCTCCAGATCAATTTGGACGCGTCGCATTACGGGACCTTCGCGGAGATCGGCGCCGGCCAAGAGGTGGCCCGCTGGTTTTTCCGGGTGGGGGCCGCCTCGGGCACCATCGCCACGACCATGTCGGCCTACGATGCGACGGTGAGCGATGCGATCTACGGGCCGACCGAACGGTACGTGAGCCGCCAACGGCTGGTCAAGATGCTCGACCACGAATACCGCCTCCTGCTCGAACGACTAGAGGCGGCGCGCGGCGGGCGCGTGAAATTTTTTGCCTTCGCCGATACCGTGACCGCGCGGAGCTTTACGCGGCACGGGGAGACGCACGGCTGGATGGGGATCCGCTTTCAGGCGGCACCCAAAGCCCCGCCGTCGCAGATCGTCATCCATGTCCGCATGCTGGACCGCGACAACGTGTCGCAGCAGGAAGCGCTGGGCGTCATCGGCGTCAACCTGATCCACGCCGCGCTCTCGCTGCACACCGATCCCGCGAGCATCATCGCGGCGTTCATGGACAACCTGACGACCGACCGCATCGAGGTGGACACGATCACGTTCGATGGTCCGGCGTTCACGGGCGTGGACAACCGGGTCATGAGCCTGCAGCTGGTCCAGCAAGGCCTCACCGAGGCCGCCATGTTTACGGCCGGCGGCGAGGCGGTCCAGGCGGCCGAGGTCCTGTACAAGAAGCCGATCCTGGTGGTGCGCGGGAGCTTCCGGCCCATCACAAACGCGACGCTGGATCTGATCGAGTCGGCGCGCGAACAGTTCGCGCGCGAGCACCAGACGCAGGCGGGACCGGCGGTGGTCCTCACGGAGATGACGCTGCGCCACCTCGCCGAGCAGGATGTGATTCACCCGCGGGATTTTCTGGACCGGGCGGACACCCTGGGCGCCCTGGGACTGACCGTGCTGATCTCCAACTACGCCCGCTATTTCCGACTGGCGTCCTACCTGGTGCGCCAGACCCAGCAGCAGGTGGCCATCGCCATGGGTCTGCGCCGCCTGCGCGAAATGTTCGACGAGAAATACTACACCGATCTGGACGGCGGCATCCTGGAAGCGTTCGGTCGCATGTTCAAGAATGACCTGAAGCTGTACATCTATCCGGTGAGCGAAGACGGCCGCGTCCGGCCCGTCACGGCGGCGACGCTCGAGGTGGCTCCGCACCTCCGGCATCTCTACGCCCACCTGCTGCATAACGGCCACATCGTCGACATCCGCGGCTATCGCCGCGAGTACCAAGAGATCTACGCGCGCGAGGTCCTGGCGTGCATCCGGAGCGGGGACCCGCGGTGGGAGCGCATGGTGCCGCCGCGCGTGGTGTGCATGGTGAAAGAGCGCAAGCTCTTCGATTGGCGGGGCTGATGGCCGGGGGCGACGACCAACCCAGCGTCCTGTCCGCGGAGGAGACAAAAGCATGCCCAAAGCGTTCTCGTTGGTGTCGTGGAATGTGGAGCACTTCAAGCGGGACGACGCCCGCGTCGACCGGGTCATGGCGATCCTGCGGGGGCAGGACCCGGACATCTTCGCGCTCTACGAGGTGGAGGGGAAAGAGGTCTTCGGCGCGCTGACAACCGCCATGCCCGGGTACACGTTCCACATCACCGAAGGGCCGCAGGTGCAGGAAATCCTGCTGGGGGTGCGCTCTGACATGAGCGCCTTTTTCACCCAGAAGCTGGAGTTCAGGTCCGGCGCGTCGCTGATGCGCCCCGGCGCGCTTCTGACGGTCACCGTCGGGGGTCGGCACTACACCATACTTTTCCTCCACACCGCCAGCGGCAACGACCCCCGCGGCCTGGGGCTGCGCGACGATATGCTTGTCCGCGCCTGCGAATTCCGCGCAACGCTGGACCGCGCCGCCGGGGGGAGCGGCGCGGCGAACTACCTCTTCCTGGGAGACCTGAACACCATGGGGATGCGGTACCGACACGTGCCGGCGCGCAGCATCGCGCCGGCGGACGAACTCGCCAAGCTTGGCAAGGAAGCCGCGCGGGCGAAGATGCGCATCCTCAAAAAGACCGCGTCGCACACGTGGTGGAACGGAGGCGCGTCCGCGATACCCCCCAGCAACCTGGATCACGTGGTGGCCGCAAACCACATCCCCTTTCGTCTGTTCGGAGACAGCGAGGTCGACGTGCGCGGCTGGCCGGCGCTGCCGACGCCGGCGGAGCAGGAACAGTGGATTCGAGACCACTCGGATCACGCCCTGCTGTACCTGGAGGTGGAGCGAATGTGAGGCCTGCGGGTGTCGACCGTCACCGCGGCTCCGGCGCGTTCCACCCGTTGCCGCGGCGGATTGCGTCGGGGTGCGGTCTGTGGTACAAGACCCTTGCCGACGCCTCGTCGACCCAAGGCGAAGCCTCGCCACCCCAAAGGAGATCGGTCATGACGCGACCATACTTCCATCGGGTTCACGCCGAGACCCCCACCCGGATGTGGATCAACAACCCCACGCTGGAGGACACGCGACGCGCGATCGCCGCGGGGGCCGTGAGCTGCACGACGAACCCCTCGTTCTGCTCCAAGCTGCTCCAGACCGAGCAGGAGCACATCCGCGGGATCATCGCCCAGACGGTGCAGCAGACCCCGGACAACGACGCGGCGGCGGAGCAGGTCTACCACCGCGCCTCGGCCCGCATCCTGGAGCTGTTCCGGCCCCTGTACGAGCAGAGCGGCGGAACCCTGGGCTTTGTGACCATCCAGGACGATCCCCGGCGCGACGACGAGGCCGAGCACATCGTGGACGTGACCATGCGCTGCACGAAGCTGGGCCCGAACTTCATGACCAAGATCCCGGTCATCGGTGCGGGAATCGCGGCGATCGAGGAGCTGGTGGCGAGAAACGTTCCCATCTGCGCCACCGAGGTCTTCGCCGTCTCGCAGGCGATCCAGGTGTGCGAGGTATACGAGCGGGCGGCGCAGCGGAGCGGGAAGCATCCGCCGTTCTACCTCACGCACATCACGGGGATCTTTGACCAGTACCTGGCCGAGGTGGTGAAGGCGGAGAAGATCCCCATCGCCCCGGAGATCCTGCGCCAGGCCGGGTGCATCATCGCCCGCAAAGAGTACCGGCTCGTGAAGGAGCGGGGGTACCGCACGACGCTCTTGGGGGGCGGGGCGCGGGGTGCGCACCACTTCACCGAGTTCGTGGGCGGGGCCATGCACATCACCATCAACTGGAGCACGGCCGAGGAGCTGATCGCGGCCGATCCGCCCGTGGTGTCGCGCATCGATGTTCCGACGCCCAGGGAAACCGTAGAGGAACTCCGGGCCAAGATCCCGGGGTTCCGCCGCGCCTACGACGACGACGGTCTGGCGGTTCAGGAGTTTGCCGACTTCGGTCCGCTCGTGTTGTTCAAGACCATGTTTCTGAATGGCTACGCGCGGCTGCTGGACGAGGTGGCGGACAGCCGCGCGAGCCTCGGGGCCTGATCCCGGTCGGCTGCGCCGTGGACGCGTGGGTCTTCGGCGCGGGCTGGGCGGTCGGCGGGCCCGCGTGAGGCCGTGCCCGGTCTCGGCCGATCCGTGCGACGCGACCGCGAGACGGGCGGCGCGTGCGCGCGGTGTTCGTTCCCCCGTATCGCGGTCCCCGTCTCCGCTCTCCTTGGTCCTGGTCCAAAACCCAAACACAACTAAGGGCGGCTGCGGTGGGTGTCCCCGTGCGCCGCGAAGCGAGGACGCGGCCCTTCCGCTGGGTCAACCAGGAGTCCTGCGGCCGTCTTTCCGCTGAAGGTCCTGTCAAAACTTGGTACGCGGGACATATTTTGTCGATGGAGCGGCTGTTGACGGGAGTCCGCTTCTCGGTAAACCCGCGGGCCTTCAGGGCGACTCGATGTCCTCGCGGCGGAGCCGCCCTGGCCCTCCGTATGCAGTGCATTGCGGAAAGACTTTTCGTCGGGCGGCGGGGGTCGTGGCAGCCCGCATTTCCGCGGAAGACCGGCGCTTCGCCCATGGGAGTCTGCCTGCCTTCCCCTGTCCCGCCCACACACGGCGAGCTCTTTCCCGCAATCCCGTGGAGGTCGACTATGCGATGGATGGCAACTGGCTTGCTGGTCGTCGGTGCGGGAGTTCTTTTCGCCGGCGCCGTGCCGGCTGACGCCGCTCCACCCTCGGTCATCCATGCGTGCGTCATCAGACATCTGGAGTTTGTGCGCATCGTGGGGGCGAAAGAGTTGTGCCGACGCGGGGAGACCCGTCTCACATGGAATGTGATGGGGCCGCAGGGCCCCGCCGGTCCGCAGGGACCTCCGGGACCCGCCGCTCCCACGACGGCAGTCGGAGTTCAGGGCCCCGCCGGTCCGCAGGGACCTCCGGGACCCGCCGGTCCAGCCGGCCCCGCCGGTCCGCGAGGGCCGCAGGGCGAGCCGGGCCCCGCCGGCGTCGCGTTTCGCGGTGCGTGGAGCGGCGGCGTGGACTACGCGGCGAACGACATCGTGACCTTTGGCGGGGAAGCCTGGATCGCGCTTGCCGCGAACACCAACTTCGAGCCGACGCCGGCCAACGCCGCAGCCTGGGCGAAGCTGGCCGCCAAGGGGGACCCGGGGCCGACGGGGCCGCAGGGCGACCCGGGACCGGTCGGTCTGCAGGGGCCTGTCGGCCCGTCAGGCCCTCAGGGGGCTCAGGGCGTCACCGGCCCGCAAGGGTCGCCGGGGCCCGTAGGGGTCCAGGGCCCCCCGGGACCGCCAGGCCCGAAGGGTGAAAAAGGTGACCCGGGGCCCGCGGGGCCGGCGGGCGCCCCAGGTCCTCAAGGTCCGAAAGGCGATCCGGGTCCGGAGGGCCCGGCGGGTTCGGCGAGCGCCGGCCCCAACCCATTACAGATCGCGCTGCTCCGCTGGTACCAGGGGATTCAATCGGGCGGGGAATTCCAGGTGGGTGGCAACCCGTATGCCGTCGCCTTCGACGGGGCCAACGTCTGGGTGGCGAACGAGACCGGCAACAGCGTCACAAAACTCCGGATCGATGGGCAGGTCTTGGGAACCTTCAACGTGGGCGTCGCTCCCCGCGGCATCGCCTTCGACGGTGCGCACATCTGGGTGGCGAACTACGGCGGCAATTCCGTCACCCGGCTCCGGGCAAGCGACGGGAGCGCGGTGGGGACATATGCCGTGGTCGCCTCGCCAATGGGCATCGCCTTCGACGGTGCGCACATCTGGGTGGCCAGCTACGGCGGCAACTCCGTCGTGAAGCTTCAGGCAAACACGAACAGCGTGACGGTCGTGGGGACCTATCCCGTGGGCGGGAACCCGTGGTGCATCGCCTTCGACGGGGCGCACATCTGGGTGGCGAACTACGGCGGCAACTCCGTCGTGAAGCTGCGGGCAACCGACGGCGCCGTGTTGGGAGTCTTTCCCGTCGGGGCCGGACCGACCGGTGTTGCCTTCGACGGCACGAACGTCTGGGTGACGAACAAGATCGACAACTCCGTGACCAAGCTGCGCGCCAGCGATGGCGCGGCGGTGGGCACCTTTGCGGTGGGTGTCGAGCCTCACGGGATCGCCTTCGACGGGGCGCATATGTGGGTGGCGAACTCCGGCGGCGGCTCCGTGACCAAGCTGCGCGCCAGCGACGGGCAGCTGGTGGACAGCTACTGGTCGTCGTCGAGCACCCACTACGGCAACCCGCTCGGCGTGGCCTTCGACGGGGCCCACATCTGGGTCGCAAACTCCGGCATCGGTCGGGTCACAAAACGGTAACGACGTCCGCCTCACGGTGCTCCCCTCGATCAGCGACGCGGAGCGGCCAGCCGGACCGCCGCTCCGCGTCGCGCTTTGCTGCGTGCCGTCGCGTCTCTCCCCGCATTCGAAATCCCAGACGCAGTGGGCACCGCCGCTCGCCGCGCCGGGCCGCGCCGCGCAACGGGGACGGCCTCCCGTTTCGGATCTACGGGTGCGCCGACGGCTGAAACCGCAGGCGATGCGGGTGGGGCAGGGTCAGCGCCAGCATCGAAGCCACCAGCGGCACGACGCCCAGCACCGCCAGGGTCGCCCAGAGCCCGTAGTGATCGGCAACGCGGCCGAGCATGGGTGTGGCCACCCCGCCGATGGAGATGGCGATCCCGAGCGTGACGCCCGCAGAGAGCCCGATGTGGTTGGGCAGGTACGTCTGGCCGAGGATGACCAGGGGGCTGTAGGTCGTCGAGAGGGTAAAACCCATCAGCGCGAGGACGGCGAGCGCCACCGGCACGCTGGTCACTGCGACCAGCGCCGGCGCCAGGGGCACCAGGCTGCAAAAACCGACGACGGCGACGCGGATGTGGCCGAAGCGGTCCGCCAGTTGTCCGCCGATGAGATTCCCGGCCACACCGGCCAAGGCGAACACGGTGAGCGCGGTGGCGCCCGCGGCCTTGGACTGACCCAGCACGTGGATCCAGTAGAGCGGGATGAAGGTGTTGAACCCGTACGACAGAATGGCCCTGGCCACCACGGCGGCGGTGAGCCGGGCGAAAGGGCCCCAGGCGTCGCGCCCGTCCGCCGTGGGTTTTCCGGCAAGGGTCGCCGGCGAGCCGCCCGCGTCGACGGGTACGGAAACCAGGTGCCGGGCGATCAGGACCGCCAGCAGGGACGTCGGGACGGCCAGGACCGCGGTCCCCACCAGTCCCCAATGGAGGAGCGCGGCCGTGATCAGACCCGGGCCGATGGCGAAGCCGAGCGTGCCCCCCACCCCAAACACGCTCATGGCCGTGGCTTTCCGCTCGCCGGCGACGCGATTTACGAAGCGCGCCCCCTGCGGATGAAACGCCGCCACCCCGATCCCGCTGACCATGACCGCGGCGCAGGCCCAGGCGTAGCTCGGCACAAAACCGACCGCGGCAAGACCGGCCCCGGCCAGCACGATGCCGGCGGGGAGCAGCCAGGCGTTGGGGCGGCGATCGGCGAGGTGTCCGAAGATCGGCTGGACCACCGTGGAGGCGATGTTGCAGGCAAAGATGAGGAAGCCCGCGGCGGTGTAGGAGAGGTGGTGTTCGGCGATGAGGAACGGGAGCAGGGCCGGCAGCGCCCCTTGATTGATGTCGGTGACAAGGTGCCCGAGCGAGAGTAACACCACCGTGCGGTGTGGCATACGAACTCCGGGCCCGCGGATACGTCGGCGAGCGTGCGCGGGTTTTGTATCACACTACGTCCGCAAAGGACAGCGGCAAGTCTCGGGAAGGGTTGGGTGGGCCGTACGACGATGACCTGCTTTTGCGTTCGTTTCCATGTTTCCGCTTGACGCGACCGACCGCGCGGCCGGATAGTGAAGCCCGACAGGCCGCGGCGGGAAGTCGGCGGGCGCCACGGCCCGTGACGGGTCCGTTCGACGGGCGGCGAAGGCGATGGGCAGACTCTCGGCATCGGCACTCAGCGAGGAGGACAGGCGGCGATGACCACGTCCAGCAGAGGATTGGAGTTCACCTTCGGTATCCCCACCCACATCGTCTTCGGCATGGGCGCGCTGGGCGGCATCGGCACGCACGCCAAGATGCTCGGCTTTAAGCGCCCGCTCATCGTGACCGACAAGGTCATGTCGCAGAGCGACGGTCTGAAGCAGATCGTCGCCAAGCTCTCCGAGGCTGGCTTGCAGTCCGCCGTGTGGGACAACATCGCGGCGGAGCCGCTGGATACCACGCTGACCGAAGGGGTGCAGCGGTATCGGGCCGAGCGCTGCGACGGTCTCATCGGTTTCGGCGGGGGAAGCGCCATGGACACGGCGAAAGGTGTGGGCGTGCTCGCCATCGCCGGCGAGGACGACCCGGGACCCTACCAGCGCGGCGGCGGGAAGCCCGTGCCGGGCTGCGTGCCCGTCATCGCGATCCCGACCACGGCGGGAACCGGCTCCGAGGTGACGTCGGTGTGTGTGCTCACCCATCTGCGGACCGGTCACAAGCTGCCCATCAAGCATGCCAGCATGCTGCCCAAGGTCGCCGTCGTGGACCCGCTGCTGATGCTGTCCATGCCCGTCAAGGTGACGACGTATACCGGGATCGATGCCCTCTCGCACGCGGTCGAATGCTTTACGCAGATCCGCGAGCATCCGTTCGCCGATACCTTGGCGCTCCAGGCGACGAAGCTGATCGTGGAGAATCTGCCGCGGGCCATCCAGGACGGGGGCGACCGCCAGGCGCGCAGTAATATGGCCTTGGCCGCCGTCATGGCCGGCACGGGGTTCGAGGTGGGCGGCCTGCAATTCCACGCCTACGCGCAGGCGCTGGGGGCCAAGTACCGCGGAGCGCACGGGCTGACCTGCGGGATCGCGCTGCGGGCGGGGCTGCGTCAGATCCAATCCACGGCGACCGACAAGCTTGCGCGGATGGCGTGGGCGTTCGGCATCGACACCCGCGGGATGAGCCGGGAACAGGCGGCGGCGAAAGCGGTGGATGCGGCCACGGCCTTTATCACGGACATGGGGATTCCGCGGATCACCGACGTCCTCCCCACCACGGCGGCGGACATCCCGATGCTGAAGAAGGAAACGCTGGAGACCACCGGCGTCCCGATCACGCCGGAGATGGCCCAGGCCGTGTGGGAGGAGATCTATCGGTAGGACGTTGGCGGCGGCGCGAGGGGCCCGGGCCCGCAGGCCGATCCGGTCCGGACCCCCGCGTTAGTGGTAGACGACACCCGAATCCAGGACGAGCACCTGGCCGGTGGTGCTATCGCTCCGGCAGAACGCAAGAATCTGCTGCGCCACATCGTCGCGGTCCACGGGCCTCTGGAGGGCGGCGGCTTTGGTGGTTCGCTCCACCAGCTCCGGGGCCAGCCGCGAGGTCATCCGGGTCCCCATCATGGTCCCGGGCGCCACGGCGTTCACCGCCACCTCGGGGCCGAGGGCCACCGCCAGACAGCGCGTCAGGTGTATGACGCCCGCCTTGGAGACGGCGTAGGCGATGCTGCTTCCCAGGGGGGCCAGGCCGGCGATGGAGGCGATGTTCACGATCCGTCCGCGCCCCTGCTTTCGCATGATCCCCGCCACCGCCTTGACGCACATGAGCGGGGAGGTCAGGTTGGCCAGCACGATCTTGTTCCAGAGCTCCAGGGTCAAACCGTCCAGATCCGCGAAGGGCACCGTCTGGTTGAAGGCGGCGTTGTTGACCAGGATGTCCACGCGGCCGAACGCGGCCATGGCCTCCTCCACCATACGCTGGACCTCCGCGGGTACGGTGACGTCCGCCTGGATGGCGATGCAACGGGGCCCGAGCGCCGACCATTCCCGGGCGAAGGCTTCGGCCTGCCCCTTGGAGTGCTGGTACACGCCGGCGACCCGCGCGCCGCTTTCGGCGAGTGCGCGACAGATGCGCTGCCCCAGTCCGCCCGTACATCCGGTTACGATGGCGACCGCCTCTCTGAGCTCCATGGGTATCCTCCGGTTTGGCGGCGCGGGCGCCGTGGCGGATCCGGTTCGCCGCGCGCCGCGGGTCGAGCGACCTTATCGTGGTGTCTGGGCCGGGACCATGTCGAACTCGTCCCCGGCGCGCCGCAACTCGTAGCGCTCTTCGCCGCCGGGATCCTCCACGAGCACTTTCCCGCCGTCGGGCCAGAGGAGCAGCACCTGCTGACCGCCGTTACGCGTCTCGCCCCTGGCGAGGAGCCCGACCCCCTTCTGCGGGGTGACCGAGACGCCTTCGGGAAAGCGACTGGAAGCGGCCAGCAGCACCAAGGCGCGGGCATCGTCCGCGGCGGCCGTCCGCTCCGTGCCGAGGACGAGGCCGCCGCTCTTCGGGTCGCGGTACACCGCGGCGCGGGCGATGAGCGCGGCGCCCCCGTTGCAGGAGGCCGCGAGGCGGGTCGTGAGCGGGATACGGACGCCCTTGCCGGGCGTCTCCGGATCCCCAACCGGGACGTGCGGGTGCGGGAGCTTCTGCGCGCGGATACCGTCCGCGATGCGCACGGGCGGGAGCTGGGCGGGGGTGCATTCGACCTGGTATGCGTGCATCGGCGGTCTCCGTATCCCGCAGCTTTGCCAGGGGCCGGGGCCACTCGCAAAAGGCGGGGGTGCGGCGTGGGGACGACACCCGCGGCGATCGGCTGGGCGCCGCGCCCGCCCTCTCGTCGCCACGGCATCCTAGCAGAAATCGCGGCGGCCGGCAGCCGGAAACGCGAGAGCGCCGGACCCGCGGGTGGGCCGGCGCGGCGCGGCACGATCACGGCCCCGTGCGGCAATGGACGACGAGGTTGTAGGGGAGGCGCTCGACGCGGTGGACGCGCAGGATGCGGGCCAGCCGGGCGACGTAGGCCTCGCCCCGCCCGTCCTTGAACAGATTGAAGACGATCTCGCCGGCGGGGCCGGCGGTGGTCGCGAGGCGCCGCAGGAAGCGCTTGGCCAGGGCGTGGCGCTGAAACGCGCGGCCGCAGAACAGATCCACCGCCACGTAGTCGAACGGTTGCCGGCACTCCTCGGCATAGACGAACGCGTCGCGGATCACGATTTCCAAGTTGGGCACGGCGAGGTCGAAGTGACGTCGCGCGAACTCGATGACGTCGGGATCGATATCCACGCCGACGATCCGGATCCCCGGAAAGCGGCGCGCCATCAGATGGGCCAGCGTCCCCGCCCCGAACCCGAGCAGCAGCGCGTCGCGCGGCGTCCCCTCGGGGAGCATGGCGGTCCAGTACCCGAAGGACGGGTCGCCCGCCGGCACGGCCACCGACAGGATCACCCCGTCCTGGATCAGCACGCGCTGGCCTTCGTACTCCTCCACCCTGAGGGCCCGCTGGCCGCGCCGGGCGCGGCGCGCCCGTGGCGCCGCCCCGCCCGTGTCGCTTTGGTCGCCCGCCGGCCACATGCCCCACCTCCAAGCTGCGCGCGCATGGCCTCCGGCGATGACGCGCGCGGGAGATATTGTAGCAGATTTGGGCGCACAAGCCGCACGGCGGCCGCGGATCGCGGCGCCGAACGTCGTTGACACGGTCCGCAGGCTGTCTTTACAATGCCGGAACGTTGGAGCGGGCCGCGCCGGCGGCCCGCGGAGCTGGCGCGTGCCGGAGGAGGGATGACATGTCGGACGGTCTCATGGCTTCACGTTCTGCCCGCGGCAGAGCCACCCGGGAAATCTTCGTGTCGGCGGTGCAGTTCGATGCGCAACTCACCTCCGGCAGCGCGGGCGTCCTGGACCTGGCGCCCGTCGCCGCCGCGGTCGGCGCGCGCGGGGTGGAGTATCGGGACGTTTACTGGAAGGACAAGACCGCGGAGTTGCCCGCGGTCAAGCGGCAGTTGGCCGAGCTGAAGCTGAAGGCCGCGTACACCACGGCGACGCCGCTCTACAGCGGGGAGCCCGCCGCGCAGCGGCAGTTGCTCCGCGACGTCGAGGACGCCCGCGATCTGGGCGCCGTCCTGCTGCGCGTCACGCTGGGGCGGCGGCCCGGCCCCGCGGAGGTCAAAACGCACTACGCCGGACGCATGGCGGTGGAGCGGGCGGCCGCGCTGCGGGTCCGCCTCACGCTGGAAAACAACTCCGCCGAGCCGGGTCACCTCCTGTCGGATGTCAAGGCCACGCTGGACACGTTCAGCTGCCGGTTCCTCGGAACGAACATCGATTTCGCCAACTACGTGGCGACGGGCCAGGACCCGCTGGAGGCCATCCGAGGCTTGGCGCGCTGGATCAACTATGTCCACGCCAAGGATGCGCGAAAGACCGCGACCGGGTGGCAGTCCACATACCTCGGCAACGGCTCCCTGCCCCTGCGGGAGATCATCGGCGCGCTGGACGCCACCGGAAAGACTGTTCCGTTCTGCCTCGAGTTTCCCGGCGGCGACGACCCCGAGGGCAGCATCCGGAAGAGCCTGGAGTTCCTGAAAACACTGGATGGCTGACGAGAGGGCAGGGCCTCGTCCGCGCGCCAAACGCGGCGTCACACCTGCATCGTATCAGCGACGCCCTGGCGAGGGCGCGCGGCATCCGTCGAGGCGGGCCAGCAGTGCGCCATAGTCCACCTTGACGTTGTGGCGAGCGTCCACAGGGATCGCTTCGTCCCACAGGATCTCGTCGACCTGCGCCCAGGCGAGATCGTGCACCAGGCGGGTGAGGTCGGGGCGGGGGGAGCGGTGCGCGAATTCGAGGACGAGGACGCGTCGACCCCCGCGACTCAAAAGAGCCGCACGGCGCATGCCGGGATCCCGAAGCGCGACGGCTTCGACGCCGAGCGGGTAGAGTCGTCCGGCCGCATCGTCGATCCGTGCGGCGCAGCGCCCGACCAGCCACAGACGTCCCTTCCGGTCGAGGTACCCCGCATCTCCCGTCCGGTGCCAGCGAGTCGTGCCGACGGCGAACTTGGTCTCATCGTCGCCGTGGCCGCCGAGGTATCCGCTGAGCACGTGATCCCCGCTCACGACGATCTCTCCCGGCTCGCCAGGCGGTAGGCAGGCAGCGTCGAATTCCGCGTCTGTGTACGGTCCGATGGGCGTCCCCCAGCGGTCGCACAGGATCCTGACGCGGATGGACGGCACCGGGAATCCGGCCGGCAATCCGGCGCCGCGATCCATGGCTTCCTGGTCGGCGGCATCCAGGGTGGTGTGGGAGCAGAGGGCGATGGGTTCCGCCTCGGTGGAGCCGTACACGGCGACGATCTCGGCGCCGGGCGCGATCCGGCGGAGTGCCGCTACCAGACGGGGGAAGACCGGCCCGCCGCCGGTGAACACCGTGCGAAGTGAGGGGAAGGCCACGCCGCACCGCCAGCAGTGGTCTGCCAGGCGCTCTAAGAGGGCGGGAGAGGCGATCAGGCGCGCGGGTCGGTGCGCGCACATCTGATCCGCGAGACGGGAGGGACGAATCGCGTCCGGACGCCGCAGGTCCACGTTCGGAATGAGACTGGTGACGCCGGACGCCAGGTTGGCCAGGACAAAGATCGGGAGGGTTGTCAGGTGCACCCCTCCCGCCGCAAGGTCGAGGCTCTGCCTGAGCGCGCGGTGCTGCGCGAGGAGGAACCCATGCGAGCGCACGGTGGCCTTCGGTGGCCCCGTGCTGCCGCTGGTAAAACTGAGGAGCGCGGGTGTCGCGGGATCGCAGGGGCGGACCGCCCGGACGGGCAGGGTGCGATCGATACGGGCCCAGGAGACTGCGCCCGGCACGGGAAGGCCAACGGAGATCTTGAGGGGAATGCGCCGCAGTGCCGGCGAGACCAGGCGCAGGAGATGCCCTCGGGCCCCGGCGATCAATGCCTGGGGCGGGTACATGGCGCAGCAGCGCTCGATGTGCTCCCGTCCCGCCGACGGATCCAGGATCAGCGCCACCAGGCCCACGCGGAATACGGCCAGGAGGGCGGCGTACAGGTCGGCGGACATCGGCAGCAGCACCAGGACGCCGTCCCCGAGGCGCAGGCCGGCCGCATGGAGGAGCCCCGCGGCCCGGGCCGAGGTGTCCTCCAGTTCGGCAAAGCTGACCACCCGGCCGTGGCCGGGCCGCGCATCGATGATGGCCGGAGCGTTGGGGATCGCGGCCGCGCGGCTGCGGAGGAGATCGCACACGTTCATGGCCGCGCTCCCAGGGTCTTCGCGAACAGGGCGTACCGGCGCATCGGCTGCGCGTAGCGCCGGCTGAGGTTGCGCGAGGCGTTCCGCTCGTGCATGAGCGCGTGGATGGCGCGCGTGTACCCCAATTGCCGCGCCGTGTCTTGGCACGCGGCCAGAAGCAGGCTGCCCAGGCCGACGCGGGCCCGATCCGGCAGGACCGCCAGCGTCTTGACGACGACCGTATCGACGCGGCGCCCGCGCTCCGCCTGCTTCAGGTCGGGTACGGCGAAGACGAATCCCACCGGCTGGTCCGCCGCCTCGGCGATGAGGACGAGTTCCGGCCGCAACGCGGGCAGGAGGGCGCGGTACTGCGCCAGGAAGTCGGCTTCGGGGATGGGCGTATAGAGAAAGTTGTTGCGGAAGCTCACCGCCGACACGGCGTAGATGCGGCGGAGGTCGTCCTCCGCGCGCTGCGGATCCAGCGGCCGGATGCGAATGCCCTGCGCCGACAGCCGCTCGGCAATGTGGCTCACGCGCGGGTCCTCGCGGCCGAGATCGGAATTCACCGCGGAGATGTAGTGGGCGACAGCCTGGAACCCGAGGGCAAGAAAATGGTCGGGCCAGTCGTCCGGGTTGTCGGGTTCCAGGAAGAAGGTCGGCTCGCCGCCGCGCTCCGTGACGAGGCGGTAGCGCCGCCAGGTGCTCCCGTCCATCGGCCCGACCGCAACGCTGCATCGCCGGCGGGCCAGCTCGCGGCAGGCGCGCTCGAGGAGAAGGCCGCCCGCCGCGACGTCGCGCGCAGCGTAATGGCCGATGAGGCCCAGCCGGTGGCCGAGCAGAGAAGGCGTGCGGGTCCACCACAGGGAACAGCGCGCCCGAAGCTCCCCGCGCTCTCCCCGCAGCATCCAGTGCTGGTCGGGCGCGTCCCGTCTCAGCGTCGCCGGGTCGAGGCTCAGGGGATCGGCCGGACTCTGCCGGCGCTCCAGATCGGTCGGCGTGCTTGCGAACAGCAGGCAATCCATGACGACCTCCACGACGGCTCACACGTGCCGGAGCGCGTCCGCGATCGGCGTGCGTACGGCGCGCCACACGGGCAGCAGGCAGCCGACGACTGCGGTGAGGGCGGCCAGGCCCAGCACCTCCAGGGCGTCTCCGAGGGCGAGTTCGATCTGGATCCGAAAACTCCGGGTGATGCCCGGCGCTGGCGGCATGGCCACGCCGTCGCGGAGCGGGCCGGCCGAAAGCGCCCAGCCGGCGGCCAGTACCACCGCTTCCAGGATGTGACCGAGGGCGATCGCGAGCCGACCGTCTCCGTTCGCGCGTAGCGTGCCGATCTCGCGGGTTCGTTCCAGGACCGCCATCGATATCACGTTGAAGATGCCGAGGAAGACGACGAGCAGGATGATGCCGCGGATAAAGGCAAACTGGGCATCCAACCAGTCCACCGCGTGGCGGTAATAGATCCGGTCTAGTTCGTCGAAGGGCACCGCCTCCAGATTGGGAAGGGATGCGCGAACGGCCTCGGCGAAAGCCGGCCATGCCTCGACCTCGCCAAGCGCGACCGCGATGGACTCGACCCGATCCGTCGCCAGCAGCCTCTGCGCAACGCCGAGAGGAATGCGGAAGGCGCGGCTGTCGAATTCCTGCGATCCCGTATGGAAGATCCCGGTGACGCGGAGCGCGGCGCTGCTCGGCGCGGGCTCTCCTCCCTGCACGATTAGGCGGATCTCCTCTCCGGGCTGCACGTCCAGGCCTCGGGCAAGCCCTTCCCCGAGGACAATGCCGTCCGCTCGATCGCGGAAGTCGCCCCCCTGTCGGTAGTTCAGCTGGGTAAAGAAGCCGGCCTCGGCCGCGCCGTCGATCCCCTCACCCTGACCGGCGACCGTGTGCTCGCCAGCGACGAGGATGGCGCTGACCGTGAGACGCGGAAACAGGTCCAGGACGCCGGGGAGAGTGCGCAGCTGGGCCATGACCGCGGACGGATCCTCGATCCAGTGCTCCCAGGGGCGCGGGTGGGCCCGGTCGCGGTACCCCTGCACGTAGAGCTGGCCGTGACCCCAGCGGGCGCGGATGGTGTTGGCCCGGTACTGGTTCATCAGTCCGCGGTTGAAGCCCATGAAGATGAAGAGGCCCACGGCTCCCATGGCGATGGTGGCCAGCGCGAAGAGCGAGCGCCGACGATTACGGAAGACGTTCCGCAGCGACATCGTAAGCAGGAGGGTCGCGCGTCTCATGAGGCGATCCTCCCGTCGGCGAGGTGCACCACGCGGTCGGCCGCCGCGAGGATCCGAGGGTCGTGAGTCGAGAAGATAAACGTGATCCCGCGGTCGCGGTTCAGGCGTTTCAGAAGGTCCATCACCGCGCGTCCCGTGACCTGGTCCAGCGCCGCGGTGGGTTCGTCCGCGAGAACGACGCCGACGTCGCGGACGAGCGCCCGCGCGATGGCCACCCGCTGCTGCTGGCCGCCGGACATGCACTGGGGGCGTCGGCCGGCCTGGTCGGCGATACCGACCGCGGCCAGGGCGTCGAGGGTGCGGCGGCGCCGCTCTGCGGAGGAGAGCGGACGCGAGAACAGCACGTATTCGACATTCTCGTACGCAGTCAGTACGGGAATGAGGTTGAGGCTCTGGAAGATGAACGCGATCCGCTCCCGCCGCAGGCGCGTGCGCTCGCGCTCGCCGAGCGCCGAGGCGTCCCGGCCATCCAGGCGGATCGTGCCCGCATCCGGCGCGTGCAGGAGACCGAGGAGATTGAGCAGCGTGGTCTTGCCGGAACCGGACGGACCGCCGATGGCCAGGAACTCTCCGGCCTCCACGTCGAGGTCAACGTCCGCGAGGGCGGACACAGCCTGCCCGTTTCTGCCGTAGCGATACGACACCCCCCGCAGCTCATACAGGCTCATGGATGATCTCCGCGGTTGTGAGAGAAACAGAGACGCCCCGCGTGCCGCGGTGCGCGAGAAGGAGAAGGGCAGCAGCGGCGACAACCGTGCACGCCACCAGAGGCCAGGCCTCGGATCCGCAGAGTGTCCGCACGAGCAGACACGCAGCGAGTGGGACGGTCAGGTTGTCCAGGCCGTTCCCAGAGACGGCCTCCACGAACGTGAGCAGCAATGCGACGTCGATCGACAGGAGAAGGGTCCAGGCCCGGCCGCCCTCCGGCCAGAGGCGTAACGGAACGTACGCGCACAGGAGGGCAGTGACGAAGAAAGCCGCGGACCCTTCAAGGCTTTTTTCCCTTCCAGGCCTCCCGAATCGGTGGGCGCCATGGCGCGTGCCGACTAGGGCCGCCGCGGCATCTGCTAGACTTAGAGTGAGGACGGGGATGGAGAAGCGTGACGGGTGGCCCATCGACAGCACGAACACGGCCGCCACGGCGGCGGGGAAACAGAGTTCGCCCACCGAGGTCCGCCTGGTACCGCAGAGGATTCCTCCGGCCAGGCGCGTCCACCAGGCGGAGGAGCGACCGGTCAGCAGTCCCACGCTGAAAGCGATGGCCAGGATCACCACGGGCCAGGGGGTGTCGAAGATCCAGGGAAGCGTGAGACTCACGAGGCCCATCCCGACATGGAGGAGTTTCCGCAGCAGCTCGGGATCCGCGCCCCGGGTGTCTCGCAGGACGCGCAGGCCGACGATCAGTGCTGCGAAGCCGCCAACCACCAGGAGCATGCCCAGCGCAGGATGCATCGTCACCGGATTTCCTCCAGGACAAAGTCGCCGTAGAAGAACGCCCTGTCCTCGGCGTGCAGACGCGCGGCGAGCGCGACCATCGGCTCCAGCCGGTCGGCGAGCTCTGCGGGCCGACGCCGTTCGGCCAGCAGATTCCAGTACGCCATTCGCCCGCCCGGTCTGCCGGCACGGGCAAGGCGCGTCAGCAGCTGCCGGTACGCTTCGGCTGACATGTACTCGAAGATGTCGCTCAGGTTGTACCGGTCGATCTTGAGTCCCTCATGGGAAGCCAGCCAATCCTCCAGGGCGCAGCAGTGCCATTCCAGCCGGTCCAGGTTGGCGCGGATCGCGGCGAAGCGGTCGGGTCGCAGCGCGCATGGCAGGGCGGTGGTGTAGCGGCCCAGCAGGATCCACTGCACGTACGGATTATCGGCGGGGTTCAGTGCTGTCAAGGCATGGCGGGTCCGGGCCAGGAGATGACGCGCGACGCCGCCCTCGACGTATCGGAAGTAGCCGCGATCGCGACCCAGGCGGCCCATGACAAGGCGGGAGAAAAAAGCGTGGAACATGAGCCGCCAACGCCGGGTGTCCCAGGCAGCATCGTAGAAGGTCTCCCGGGCCTCCCGAGTGCCACCCAGCAGGAGTTGCGCGACGCGCTCCCGGGAATGGATGAGGGGAAGAACCCGGCCGCGGAACAGCCGGAAATAGCCTTCGAACTTCCCGGCCTCGCCGATACCCATTGCGATCGCTTCCGGGCGGGCGTCCCAGTATCGGCAGGCGTCGGCGGATAGGGATGGCCGCAGCCGGCGGTAGAGCCGTTCGCGGCGGCAGCTAGGCAGCGACCCGAGCAGCTCCCGCACCTCATCATATTCCAGGAGACGATACGCCGCCGCCTTCAGCTCAAGGCACGCGATCTGGGCCGGGTTCCGGTCCACGGCAATGAGGCGCTCCGGGCTACGGCTCAGCATGGCCAGCGTGTTGTCCCCGCCGGAGGCGATGGAGAGGCACACGTGGCCCGGCCGGATGTCGAGCGCCTCCAGGAGGACGTCGGCATCCTCCCAGCACTGGGCGTAGGAGAGGTGGCGTCCGTCCGGTCGCCCGCCGTGCTTAGCGGTCATCGCACCCTCCGCGGTCCGCGCGACTCAGGCGGCGGACGACACCGGCGGCGCCGTCGAGTTCCACCCAGTCGCCGTCCTTCAACCAGCGGGTCACGCCGGCCACCGAGACGACCGCCGGAATGCCCAACTCTCGGGCGACGATGGCGGAGTGGGACAGCAGGCTCCCACGCTCCACGAGCAACCCGGCTGCGGCCGGGAACAGGATCACCCAGCCGGGGTCGGTGCGCTCGGCGACTAGGATCTCGCCGGGTCGCAGTGTGGCCGTGCGCGGATCGGCCACAACGCGGACCGGGCCCCGGACGAAACCGGCGCAGCACCCTAGGCCGCTCCGGGTCTCGCCATCGGTTGGCAAAGCCTTTGTACCGTCGCAACGACCGATCCCGATGGCAGCGGCGCCGCGGGTCTCGAAACGGTCGGGCGGCGGCTCGGAACACCGGTGGCGCTCGTACTCCGCCTTCCGCACGGCAGCCAATCCCTTGAGGTCCGTGCTGGTTCCCGTGCCTTCGACGAAACCCAGGATCTCCTCCACCTCCAGATGGAAGACGTCGCGGGGGTCGTCCAGAAGGCCTAAGCTGGAGAATCGGCGGCCGAATTCGAGGAAGATCTGGCGCACGCGTCCGAAGAGCCTGGTGCGCTCGAAGCGGAGGTTCTCCCGATCCCGAATCCGCGCGCGCGCCTGGTGGAGCACCCAGAGAAGCGCGAGGCGGCGCGCCGGACGACCCGCCAGCGCCTCACGCAGGCGGCGCTCGGCGTCGGCGCGTCGCCCGCCGTCCTGGTTGGCGCGGGGCTCCCGGTCCAGCGCTGCGATCCGGTCGGCCAGGCGCCCGACAGTCCGCAGCAGTGGCAGCGGTTCCTCGTGCAACGTGAGGCTCTCGAGCTTGAGCTCGTCCATGCAGCGCTCGCCGAACCGTTCCAGATACCCCCGATAGAGGGCGGCGAACGCGGGCACCTCCTCCATGGTGTCAAGTATGGCGTCCAGCGTGCCGTCGCGGAGCTTGCTTGCGAGGGCGGTGCCCGCGGCGATCTTCGCCATCTCCTGCATGCGCCGCGCCGGCTCGGCGCTGATCAGTGCTGCATCGCCGCTCAGGAGGTCGTTGTGGAGCGTTCCCCGCTCGCCGCACCAGCGTTCGGTGAGGCGCCGGAGGACGCCGAAGAAGATCATCGCGAAGAAATCGTTGACCACGGGCGCGTCCCAGCGGGTCAGCAGCCGGCGCTCGAGGCCGCGGTAGTACTCGCTAAGCTCGTCGGGGCGCAGGTCTTCCAGCGGCGGATCGGAGGGGGCGAGCGCGGCTTCCAGCAGTCGGCGGAATTCCGCGGTGCGGCGGGGGAGCCGGAAAAGGTTGAGGATCAGGGCGGCGAGAGTGACCAACAGATCGGCGCCGTCCCTGAGCTGCGCGCGAACGGTGGCAGGGCGCCGGGCGGGCAGGAGGGATGCGTCCAGCCGTTCGCGGACACCCATCATCTGCTCCATGAATCCTCGATTCAACGTGAAGCCCGGCAGGAGGGCCAGGACGCGGTACCAGGAGAGCAAATTGTAGTACACGCGGCCGTCGATCAGCCCCAGCATGCAGCGGAAGGTGCGGTCGTGGGCCGCGATCTTTCCCTCGGGTACGCGCATCAGCCGACAGAACTTGCGGTACACTTCCTCGTAGGCGCGGCGGGCGAACGAAAAGGTCAGCGCCGACGTGACGCCCGCATAGCTCTCGACGATGTTGCTGTTGTCCCACAGGCAGCGGGCGCCGTCCGGATCGACGGTTTCCGACAGGGCGGTAATGGGCCGCGCTTGCAGCAGGTAGAGAGCGCCGTTTTCAATGGCCCACTCGATGTCCTGCGGCTGGCCGAAGACGTGTGCGACGCGACGCGCCAGCGCCGCGACCGCGCAGACCTCCTCGTCGGTGAGGGCTGCTCGAACGGCGTCGTCCGTGGGCACATCCACGCAGCGCACGCCCCCGGCATGTCCGGCGGCTGCGCGGCGCGCGAGCCGCTTGTCGGCGATGACGCGTTCCAGGATTCGCCCGTCGCGATCCACCCAATACGTGTCGGCGGCCTGCTCGCCGGACACCAGCGAGGTGCCCAGGCCGTACGACGCGGCGACTACCGCCACGCCACGCCGGCCGCTAACCGGATCCGCGCTGAACGCCACACCTGAGTGACTCGCGTTGACCATCCGCTGGACCAAGACGGCCGGCGGCCGGCCGGCCGGCGGCAGGCCGCGGGTGCGGCGGTACGCCTGGAGCCGCTCTCCGAAAGCCGAGCGCCTCACCGCCGCCACCGCCTCGAGCGCCCGTGCAGGCGTGACGAAGAGAAAACTCTCGAGCTGACCGGCGAACGAGTGCTGGCAGCCGTCCTCTTCGACGGCCGAGGAGCGGACGGCCACCGGCTCACCGTTGGGGCACAGGCGTGCCAGCGCCCCGGAGAACTCGCGCAGCGGGTCGCCCCTCAAGACGACATCCGCCGTGCGGTCGAAGGCACGCTTCGTTGTCGTCTGTCGTTCCGAATCGGCGAGGCTTGCGTCGAAAGCCTCGCCGGTCAAGACGAACCAGGCCGGAATCCTGATGCCGCTATGCCGAAGGGCGGCGAGGCTGGCGGCTTTCCCGCCGAGCCGATCCGGTGTGGTGCTGTCGCCGGGCTCAACGATGTATCGCATCCGCGCACCGCTTTCAGAGCCGTAACAGCCAAGGACCGACGCCAAGCCCAAGATAGGCGACCAGAGTCCAGAGCCCCGAGAGAGGTTCCAACAGGCCGGCCCTCTTGAGCCCTGGCTGATCCAAGAATCGCCATCCCGCCAGCGCCGCCAAGGTCAGGACGCCGCCGAACGCGGCAGCCAGAACCGTCAAAAGGCCGATCGCTTTGGCGACTGGCAAGGAAGTCGCTGCCGCGAGCAGCATCGCGGTCCACCACACCAAGGTCGCCGTGCGTCGCCCCCAGAGGACGCTATAGGTCTCCACGCCGTGCTCCTCGGCCTCCGGCGCGCGGATCTTGCGGCCGATCTCGATGACGAGGCCGTTGAAGAAGCTGGCGGCGAGCAGCCAGGCAAGTCCGCTCGGCATGAATGCGCGCGCGGCGTGCCACTCGCACGCGGTGGCGTACAGGGTAATGAGCGGGAGGATGAGCATGTGGCTCGCGAGGTAGACGACCGGATGGGCGGTCAGGTATCGGTGTGCGAAGAATTCCTTCCACATGAGACCCAGGTACAGCCAGACGGCCATGAGCAGCAGTGCCAGGGACGGCCGAAGCCAGAGGGCTAACCCGAGCTGCAGGAGCGCGCCGGCCGCGGCCAGGCCTCCCAACTCGTGCAGGCTGACCAGACCACGCGGGACGGCGCGGTAGGCGCGGTAGCGAGCATCTGTCTCGCGGTCCTTGAACTCGTCCGCGACCCGCAGCTGGAAGAAGAACGCGAACGTACTCATGAAAGCCACGAGCAGCGGCCCGGTCGCCGGGAGTCCGGTACCGCCGTGCAGGAGACAGGACACGCTGACGGCGGCGACGCTCATGGCGGCGATCAACGGCCCGTGCGCAAAAAGAGGAAAACGCTCGCGCTGATAGACCCACCAACGGTTAGGCATCGGTCGTTCCTTTCATGGCGCCGTGCCGGCCATCGCCTCGAGCCAGCCGCCGGTGCGCCTGCGCGAACTCGCCTGCGCACAGGGCGCCGATGATGGACAGCTCGCCCGCCAGGCACAGGCCGGCGCATACCTCGGCCAACGCCGCGGCCTTCCCTGGGCCGTCGAGACCCAGGATCTGGAGGCACGCGCGCTGACTCGGGAGCCCCGTGCCGCCCCCGACGGTTCCGACGGTAAGGTTGGGAAGTGTCACGGCCGCGTACAGTTCGCCGCGGTCGGTGACCTCGACACGGGTGATGCCGACGGCGGACTCGGCCACGCAGGCCGCATCCTGGCCGCAGGCAATGTAAAGAGCGGCGAGCCCGTTGGCGTAGTGGCCGTGCACCCCCAACGTGCCGCTCAGGACCCCCCCGATGGCGGACATCCGCCAGTAGTCGCTCATTTGCTGCGGCGTGGCGCGCAGGCGACGCTCGACGAGGTCGGCGGGGAGGATCGCCTCGGCCGTCACCTTTTTGCCGCGGACAGAGAGGAAGGACTGTGCGCTGGCCTTCTTGTCGCCCGAAAGATTGGCTTCCACGAAGGAGTAACAGGGCCGCACCGCGGAATGGGCGAGGATGTACTTGCAGATCGCTTCGGTGGCGATGGTCACCATGTTTTGGCCGCTGGCGTCCCCGGTGGTGAACTCGAAATTCAAATAGACGTGGTTGCCCTCGACCGTGACGCGGAGATCAATCAAATGCCCGTGGCGTGTGGTGGCCTCGGCCTCGCGGCGGAAATCCTCCAGGTGAGACAGGGCCCACACGACGAATGCGCCCGCCTCCTCCAGCGTGCGAAACGCGAAGCCGGGCGCGCGGCTCAGCCCCTGGTTGACGAGCATGGCCGCGCAGCCGCCGGCCTCGCTGATCAGCTGGGCCCCACGGCTGTACGAGGCGACCAGCGCCGCCTCGGTGGTGGCGAGGGGGACGTAATAGTCGCCCTGGGCGAAGAGCCCGTTGACGCGCAAGGGACCGGCCACCCCCACCGGGATCCTGACGCAGCCGATGAAATTCTCGACGCTGTGCTGGTAACACGCCATCTCTTCCAGTGTGCGGGTGTCCAGGAGCGGGGCACGGCTCTCCGCTTGCCCAGGAAGCGCCTGCCAGCGTCGATCCACGGCTTCGGCTGTCAGGTGGGGATCGCGCGGCACCCGTCGGGCGGGTTGCTGCACCTTGGGCCTCAACCGCTCGCGCAGTTCATCCGTCGTGTGGTCGGCGAGCAGCCGTTTCAGAAAACCGCTCGCGCGGTGGTGGTCGGCCGGTATTCCGGTTCTCCTTCGAGCAGCCTGGGCAGAAACGCTCGCTTCAGCGTGCCGCTACGCATCCTCGGCTGACAACAGGTCCGCAGCGAGGAACGCGTAATCGCCGCGACCCTGGAGTGCTTCGCGCACCGCGGCGACAATCTGCTCCCACGTCCAGCACGGATGATCCAGCGCGATGGAACGGCGGAGGATGATTTCAATGGTCGGCAACATGGCTCGCCTCGTTTCGTGAAGCTCTCTGGAGAAGTCTGCCACGGGTAGGGGCAACTTGAGTGCCAGGGCCGCATCGCAGGAATGGCTCAGTGGCGAATCGCTTATCTATTTGTTTTTACGGCCGCCAGAGGATCGCAACACGGAAAGACCACGGCGCCGCGCGGCGTGCTTGATCAATCGGTTAGACTATCCGGCGTGCGCACTGCCTAGGAGACTGTACACCGCGAGCTGCTCGCTGTTAGCCCTGACGCGAAACTCGGCATCTCGCCAAGGCCGCCCAACGTCAGCGTTAGGTGCCCGGAACGCTACGCCTGATACGTGGTGTAGGGGCCCTTGGGGCCGGGGGCCTACCGACCCCGGAAGGTGGGTTGGAGGTGCGCGCTCCCACAACAAGAGCTGGATTTTTTCCCGCCCTTGGCGGCGTTGCGGGAGACAGTTATCTGTGTGAACGCCACGCCTTTGTCCGTTCGCGCTCCCCTATCGGCCTATCGCCCTTGGCATTTTGGCGCCTTGGTGGTAAAAAACGCATCGGGTGACGGCCATGACTGAAAAGACGCTGGGAATCGATATCGGGTCCACCACGCTGAAGCTCTGCCTGCTCCCGCAGGACGGCGGGGGCGTCGAGCACGCGATACTCCCACACGAGGGAGATCTCCCGGGAACTCTCAAGCGCCTCCTGGACAGCCTCGGCGTAGCCCCGCCGTTGCGGGGCCTCGTCACGGGGATCGAGGGGCGTCACCGCATCGCGCTGCCCGATGTCATCGCCGCCGTCGCGATCGAGAGCGGCCTCGATGCCCTGCAGCTCAAGCCGCGCGCCGTCGTGTCCATGGGCGGAGAGGACCTGGTGGTCTACGTCCTCAACGACCGCGGCCGCATCGTCAACACGTACTCCGGTAACAAGTGCGCGTCGGGGACCGGCGAATTCCTCCGCCAGCAGCTCGGCCGGATGAACCTGACGCTGGAGGACCTCGACGAGATCTGCGCCGGCGCCGGCGTCCACCGCCTCTCCGCCCGCTGCTCCGTGTTTATGAAATCGGACTGCACGCATCGTCTGAACAAGGGCGAGGCGACCAAAGGGGACATCGCGCTGTCCCTGAGCAAGGTGATGGCCGACAAGGTCGCGGAGTTTCTGACCAAGGCGAAGATCGCGAGCGGCCAGGTGGTGCTGATCGGCGGGGTCACGCGCAACCGGCACCTGGTCGAGTTTATCCGGCGGAGCCGGCCGGGGATCGATTTCCTACTGCCCCGGGAGGCGCCCTACTTCGAGGCTTTCGGCGCGGCGCACCTCGCCCGACGCCAGGGCGCCGTGCTGCCGGAAGATACGCTGGTCGGGCCGGGCGCGGGTCTCGTCTTCAAGACCTTCCGCCCGCTCGCCGCGTCCGCCCACCTGGTGCATCATGCGCCGTCGCGGCGGGGCGCGTACGATCCCGCCGCCGACTATGTGCTCGGCGTCGACGGTGGCTCCACGACGACGAAGGCGGCGCTGATCAACGCGCAAACGCTCGAGATCGTCGCGGGGCACTACGGCCGCACACACGGGGACCCCATCGCGGCGCTGAAGCTCTGCCTGCGCGAGGTCAGAACGCAGCTGGGCGGACACACGCCGCGGATACGTCTGGTGGCCACGACGGGATCGTCGCGAGAACTCCTGGGCGTCTTCCTCGAGACGGCCGGCGTCTACAACGAGATCATCGCGCACACCGTGGGGACGACCTACTTCCAGAAGGACGTCGACACGATCTTTGAGATCGGCGGCCAGGACGCCAAATACGTCTATATCAACAACGGCGTCCCCATCGACTACGCGATGAACGAAGCCTGCTCGGCGGGAACGGGCTCTTTTCTGGAGGAATCGGCCTCCGGCGACCTGAACATCGAGACCGCGGCCGAGATCGGCCCGATCGCGCTCCGGGCCAAGGCCCCGCTGAAGTTCGGCGAGCACTGCTCGGCCTTTATCAACTCGGACATCCGCAAAGCGATCCAGCAGGGTGCGGCGCGCGAGGACATCGTCGCCGGTCTGGTCTTCGCCGTCGTCGCCAACTACCGGAACCGCGTGGTGGGCAATCGCGCCGTCGGGGATCGCATCGTGCTGCAAGGCGGCGTCGCCAAGAACCCGGCGGTGCCGCTGGCGTTTGCGCAGGTGACCGGCAAGCGGATCACGGTCCCGCCGGACCCCGAGCTCATGGGCTGCTTCGGGGTCGCGCGACTGGTGCTCCAGAAGCACGCCGAGGGGCTGATCGAGCCCGGCGACTTCGCGCTGGACGCCATGATCGCCAAGGAGATCACCTACTGCGACGGGTTCACCTGCAAGCGCTGCGAGAACCTCTGCCCGATACGGCGTCTGCAGGTGGGCGAGCGGCGCTACCCCTTCGGCGGCCGCTGCTCGCTGTACACCAACCAGCGCAAAAACCGGAAGCTCCCCGCCTCGGGGGTTGTCGACTACACGCAGGTGCGTGCGCGGATGCTCTTCGAGGACTTCGCGCCGTCCCCGGACGCGCTGCAGGTGCGGAGCCCGCACGTGGTCGGGATTCCCCTGGCCTTCTCGGTCCACTCGCTATGGCCATTCTACGCCTGGTTTTTCCACAGTCTCGGCGTCAAAACCATCGCCTCGACGCAGGCGGTCCCGGAAGGGATCGCGAAGCAGGAGAGCAACTACTGTTTCCCGGCCGAGATCGCCCACGGGATGGTCCAGGACGTGCTGGACAAGGGCGCCGACTCCGTCTTTCTTCCCCATTTTCGTGACATGCCCACCATGGAGGACGTGCACGCGTGCACCTGCCCGCTGACGCAGGGTCTGCCGTTTTACGCCCGCCACGCCTTCGGGCTCGGCGACGACCGGATGCTGCGGCCGCTGGTATCCTTCAGCGGCGGATTCGACGCGAGCCGCGGCGCCTTCGAGGAGGTGGCGGAACGGCTCGGCTTCACCCGGGCAGAGGGGCGGCGCGCCTACGAGACCGGCGTGGAGCGGTACCGGCGCTTCCTGGCGGCTTACGCGGCGCTGGGCGCGCAGGTGCTGCGCGAGGTCCGGGAGAACCCGGACCGCGTCTACATCGCGCTGTGCGGGCGGCCGTACAACGCGTTCACGCGTGACGCCAACATGGGGATCCCGCGCAAGTTCACCTCGCAGGGCGTCACCGTGATCCCCTTCGACATGATCTATGACGCCGGCGCCGAGATCCCGCCCAACAACTACTGGTATTACGGGCAGCAGGACATGAAGGCGGTCAAGCAGGTCGGGACCACCGACAACCTGTACCTGGCGTGGATCTCGAATTTCTCCTGCGCCCCCGACTCGTTCCTGCTCCACTATGTCCGCTGGCTCATGGGGCACAAGCCCTACCTGGTGCTCGAGATCGACTCGCACACCGCCGACGCGGGGCTGGACACCCGCGTCGAGGCCTTCCTCGACATCGTGGAGAGCTACCGCCGGCACGTGAAGCCGGTGGCGGTGAAACCCTTCCGGCGGCGCTACCGCATCGCGCTGAAGAAGGAGTTCTGCGACGTCGTCGATGGGAAGACCGGCAAGAGGCTCGATATCCGTGACGAGCGCGTCCACCTGATCTTTCCTTCCATGGGAGACCTGTCCACGGAGGGCATGCATGCGGCGTCCCGCCGCGCCGGGATCCACTCGACACACCTGCCGCTGCCGGACGTCTACAGCACCCAGCTCGCCCGCAACGTCGCCTCGGGCAAGGAGTGCATCCCGGCGCTGCTGGTGCTGGGCTCCATCCTCCAGTTCTTCCGCGACAAAAATCCGTGCTCCGGCGAGGAGCTGTACCTGGTCATCCTGCCCTCGACGCTGGGGCCGTGCCGGACGGGACAGTATCACGTCTTCTTTGACCGGCTCTTCGAGGAACTGGGCTGGGAGAACGTGGTCCTGCTTGTGGCCAACTCGGAGAACTCCTATCGGGAGCTGGGCCCGACCTTCAGCCGCGATCTCTGGCGCGCCGTTGTTCTGGGGGACTACTTCGCCGATGTCCGCACCGCGCTCCGGCTGCTGGCTCGCGATCCGGCCGACGCCCTGACGCTCTTCGCGTCCGTGTGGGAGGACGTGTTGTGCGGTGTCCGGGCGGGCCCGCGCGAGCTCTACCGGGAGATCCGGCGGGCGGCCGACCGTCTGGGCCGAGTTCCGCGGACGGGCAACCTGGATGACGTCCGCAAGGTGTTCGTGATCGGCGAGATCTATGTCCGCCGGGACAACTTCTCGGTGGAAGAGCTGTCCCGGATGCTCATTTCCAAGGGGATCTACCCGAAATCCGCGGGCGTCACCGAGTGGATCCACTACACCGACTTTGCGCGCAAATTCATCCTGGAGGGCCGCCGCAGACGCGAGGGCTGGCTGCGGAGTCTCCGCAACGGCGGCCTGAAGGAGGAGGCGATTTTCTTGATCGAGAAGGCGTGGAAGCGGCGGGTCGAGGACAAGATCGCCGCGATGCTGAGGCCCACCGGGCTCCTCCCCGAGGTTCCCCACGACATGAACGCCATCATCGGCGCGGGGCGGCACGAGTTTGTCGACCCGGAACTGGAGAGCGAGGCTACGGTATCGCCGGCGGTGGGGGCGGCGGCGATGCGTGACGGCTACTCCGGCGTCGTGGTGATCTCCCCCTTCTGCTGTCTCCCGGGTCGGGTGATCGAGGGGGTCTACGGTCCGTGGGCCAAGGCCCGCGACTACCCCGTCCTGGCCCTGGAGAACGACGGTCAGCCCTATCCGCCGAACGTCGTCTCGCGCATGGAGGTCTTCGCGCACAACGTCCTGCGCTTCGAACGCGATGGCCACGCAAAGCGGACCTCGGGCGCGGGGCGCTGAGCCATGGACCGTCCGTCCGATCCGGTGCGGGGAAAAGCTCCCATGAGTACCGCGGGCAACGCGCGGCACGCGCAAAAGGTGGCGAGAGTCGCGGAACAGCTGCGTCGCAGGACGAGCAAGGCGCCCCTCTCGCGGCAGAAGCGGGTCGTCTCTCACCAGGTCCCCAAGGTGCACGACAAAAAGTATACCGACGAGAAGATCGACCTGCGCGATTTCGACGAGATCCTCGAGATCGATGCGGAGCGGCGGATCTGCGTGGCCGAGCCGGGGGTCCCCTTCTGCCGTCTGGTGGATGCGACGCTTCCGTTGGGTCTCGTGCCGATCGTCGTCCCGGAGCTCAAGACCATCACCGTCGGCGGGGCGGTTGCGGGCTGCTCGATCGAGTCCATGTCGTATGTGTACGGGGGTTTCCACGACACCTGTCTGGAGTACGAGATCATCACCGCAAAGGGCGACGTGCTCACGTGCACACCCGATAACGAGCACGCGCTGATCTTCCAGATGATGCACGGCTCCTTCGGCACCGTGGGCATCCTGTCCAGGCTGACGTTCCGGCTGATCCCCGCCAAGCCCTTTGTCCATCTCCGGCACGAGACGCACACGTCCATCGACAGCTATCTGGCCTCCATCTGGTCCCACTTCGAGCGCCGCGACGTGGACTTCATGGACGGGATCATCCACTCGCCGTCGCACCTGGTGCTCTGCGTCGGCGATTTTGTGGACCGCGCCCCGTACACAAACCGTTACGACTGGCTGAAGGTGTATTACCGGAGCACGGCGACGCGCCGCGAGGACTATCTGAAGACGCCGCACTATTTCTACCGCTACGACAAGGGGGTGACCAACGTCCACCCCAAGTCGTTCCTCGGCCGTCTGTTCCTAGGCAAGTTCCTGGGCTCCTCGGAGATCCTCCGGCTCGCCGAAAAGCTCCGCTGGCTCGTGCTCTCCGACGAGCGCCCCGACGTCACGGTGGACACATTCCTGCCGTTCTCCAGGCTGAAGGAATTCCTGGTGTGGTACGCGAAGGACTTCGGCCACTTCCCGCTCTGGGTGGTCCCGTACGCGCGGGTGCACGACTACGAGTGGATCAACGACGCCGTGTGGGCGAAGCTCGACGACCGGCTCATGATCGACATCGCCATCTACGGGATGAAACAGCGGGGCGACACGAACTACTACCGCGTGTTGGAGGAGAAGCTGCAAGAGCTGAACGGGATCAAGACGCTGATCTCGTACAACTACTACGGGGAAGCCGAGTTCTGGCAGATCTTCAACCGCAAGAACTACGACACCGTCAAGGCCGTCACCGATCCCGACAACATCTTCCGCACCCTGTACGAGAAGACCTGCCTCCGGTGACTTCCCTTTGAGCCGCGTGGAAATGGCCGCGAAGGACAATCGCCCGCAACCAAGGGGCTGATGCCTACTCGCTTTTGGCGGGACCCCGCAGTCCGTAGGCTTTCATCTTGTTCTGGAGGGTCGCGCGGCTGATCCCGAGGGCTTTGGCCGCGTGGGTCACGTTGCCGCCGGTCTTGTCCAGGGCGTTGAGGATGGTTTGCTTCTCCACCAGCTCGGTGGAGGCCTGGGCAAGCCCTCGGAGGCCCTTCGTCGTTCGCGGCGGGACGTCGGTCTGGCCGCGGAGTTCCCGAGGCACGTCCTCGAATCCCACGGTGTCGCTCTTGGCCACGACCAGCGCGCGCTGGACGACGTTCTCCAGTTCGCGGACGTTTCCGGGCCACTGATGGGTGATGAGCACGGACATGGCGTCGGGACTCACGCCGCGGATGTTCTTGCGCAGCTTCTGATTGGCGGTCCCGACGAAGTGATCCACCAGCAGCGGGATGTCCTCCGCCCGGTCCCGCAGGGGTGGGACGCGTATCGGGAAGACGTTCAAGCGGTAGTACAGGTCCTGGCGGAAGCGGCCGCTCCTGACCAGCTCCTCCACGTTTTGATTCGTCGCCGAGAGGATGCGCACGTTGACGCGGATCGTCTCGCTGCCCCCGACGCGCTGGAACTCCCCGTCCTGAAGGACGCGGAGCAGCTTGACCTGGGTGCTCGGGGAGATCTCGCCGATCTCGTCGAGGAACAGCGTGCCGCCGTCCGCCACCTCGAAGATGCCCTTTCGTCTGGCATCCGCGCCGGTGAAGGCGCCCTTCTCGTGGCCGAAGAGCTCGCTCTGCAGGAGCGTCTCCGCCAGCGCGCCGCAGTTGACCGCGACGAAGCGCCGCGAGCGGCGTGGGCTGTTGTAGTGGATCGCCCGCGCGATCAGCTCCTTGCCCGTTCCGGTCTCGCCTTGAATCAGGACGCTCACGTCCGTCTGCGCCAGGGAGCGGATCAGGGCGAACAGTTCCAGCATGGGTTTGCTCTGCCCGACGATCCCTCCGAAGCTGTACTCGCGCTCCACCTCGCGCCGCAGGTAGATGTTTTCCTGAACCAGGCGGCTGCGCTCGATGGTGAACTCTATCATCCGGGTCTGCACGTTGCGAACCTGTTTGAGGTACTGGAATAGCAAATCTGAGACCTGCCGCCGCAACTGCTCGACCGAGACCTCGGCCGAGGGATGCGGCTTCTCGGTCCAGACGAACCGGAAGCGGGAGTAAGGCGCGTCGTAGACCTGGCCCTCCTCGAAGGCGTGACTCAGCCCGTCGCGGCCGATGCTCCCGCCTCGGACGATGCGGTATGCGGACGGCGCGTGGGGCAGCTCCCGCTGATCGGTCTCCTCCTGGCTGGTGAGGACGCGGATGGTACCGCTCCGTGTCGCCTTGACCACGACGTCGGGGACGTCTGTCAGGATGTCCGGCGAGAGCGGGACAATCTCCGACTTCAGCGCCACGCGCCGCGCCTCGACCGCCGGGTCGGTGCCGGCGGCGGCGTGGATCGTGAGCCGATCGTTGCGCACGCTCACCCGGTAGTTGGAGAACTCGCGCACGACGTCCTCGATTCGCAGCTGCGAGATCTCCTCCGTGCAGCGGAGGTCCTCGATGAACGAGTAAAGGCGCGGGAACCCCTCCGCGAGCCCGCGCACCAAATGCATGGAGCCGACGGCGGGCCGCGCGTTCTCCTCGAACTGGGCCAGCATGTACAGATCGTGGGCCGGCGCGGGCGTCTCGAAGGACTGCAACCGGAGGTGGTTCGTCTGGACGGCGGCCCAGCGGTGGGAACAGAGGACCACCGCGCGGACGTCGTTCAGGACCCGGAAGATAATCTCGAAGAGGGTCAACAGCTCATCCTGGCCGTGCTCGAAATAGGTGCGGGCCGCCAGGTAGGCCACGTCCTTGCGACCGGTGAGGCGTTCGCACTGGCTGAGCAGCTCGCGCAGGACGGCCAGCGGGACCCAGTTGTTGCTGTGTCGCAGGAAGGCCTGGGCATCGGAAGGCGGCACGAACCCTTCGGCGTGCCGAAACAGGGCGGGGTAATCGATGGATGCCTTGGCGGGGTGTTGTTCCTCAAGATACGCGAGGAGGATCTCCGTCAGAAAACAGGTCACCCACGGCTGATGGTTGTCCATCGGCGTCGTCCTCCACACCGGCACGGTGGGCTCGTGTCGACGGGACCGACCCTAACGCGGGTCGGCTGTCGGTGTCAAGGCGAGACCGCGGATGACCCGGAGTGATGACAACAGACGCCGCCCTGCTTTCGTGCGGTTGACCGGGGGCCGTTCGCCGGTTATGGTACGGGCCGGGGATCGCGCCATCCGCGGCGCGAGGGGAGGGGACGATGGATCATCGGCGCAGGTCCAGGGCAGCCGCCGGTCCGCGTGCGGTCCAGCGGGGTCGGGCGAGGCTTCTGGTTTCGGCTTGGGTGGGGATGGCGATGCTGGCAGGCGCGGCCGCGTGGACCGTTTTTTCGGCGGAGGGCAGGGCCGGAGAATCGCCAACGTTTCGCGGCGGGGCCAGGCTGGCCGTCGACCAGGACCTGATCGATCTCGGGGCGCAGCCCTACAATCGCGTCGTCGAGGCTCGCTTCCAGCTGAAAAACGTCGGCGACCGGCCTCTGCAGCTCCCCGCCTCCCCGCCGGTCGACGTGGTGGAGGGGTGCTGACCGCCCAAGCCGGTCGTCGGTGCGACGACCTTGCAGCCCGGCGCGGAGACGGTTCTGTCGGCCCGGTTCACCATGCCGCCCGGAATGGGCGGGCCGCATCTCTTTGTGATTCGTTTGCGGACCAACGACACAGTGCAACCCGACCGCCTGCTTCGGATCCGGTCTCTGTGGAAGTAGGGGGCGGGTGGGGGGTATCCGTGCGATCAACGTACGTCCGGGCCGTCTTGCTGGCAGTCGCAGGCGCGGCGGCCGTCCTCGCCTGCGCGGATTCCATCCGGGCCGGCGGGGGCAAGGAGGGGTGGACGCGGGCGGAACTCGTCGCCGCGCTGGAGCGCGGCCCCGGGCCGACCAAGGGTTCGGCGGGCGCGCCGGTGGTGATGGTCTACTTCACCGATTTTCAATGCGGGTACTGCGGGAAATTCGTGAGGGACACGCTGCCGAAGATCGACGATCGATACGTCCGGACCGACAAGGTGCGGATCGTGTTCCGCCACATGGCGATCCTGGGTGAGGCATCCTTTCAGGCGGCCCGCGCGGCCTCGTGCGCCTTCGACCAGGGGAAGTTCTGGGAGTACCACGACGCCCTGTTCGCCAACACCTCACCCTTGGGGTTCAGCGCGGGGCGCCTCAAGCGGCAGGCCGGTGAACTGGGCCTGGACGAGAAAATGTTTGCGTCGTGCCTCGACGGCACGGACCACGCCGAGCGGGTGGAGACCGAGACGCTCATCGGCCGGGCCATGGGGGCGACGGGGACGCCGGCCTTTCTGTTCAACGGACAGCTGCTCCTCGGCGCCTACCCTTTCGAGGTTTTTCAGAAAGGCCTGGATGCCATGCTGTCTTCTCTTCCGCCAAAATCCGCCACACAGCCCGGGAAGTAGGTTTGCACTCCCGCGCCGTCCGGTCCGGTTTCGGATTTTGGGTGGGCTCCCCCCTTGTACGGATGCGGAATCGGCGCTATAAGGATGTCCTGCGGCCAGCGTGTACGTTCAACGGGCCCGCTCCGCGATCCGAGGGGCCGCCGGGGCGGATTGACTTCGGTTGACCGAAAGGGCGACGAAGGGCGATGTACAACCCCCATCCCGAGTCCGAGCGGTTACGGCGCATTTTCGAGGACACCCAGGTGTTGCGAAAGCCGATTGCGGGCATCGTCACCGGCTACCACGTCCTCCCGTACGTCTTGGTGGGGCCGGACGAGGAGCACAGCGCGCGTTCCGTCGAGATCCGGGGGAAGATTCGCGTTTCGCCGCGGCTGATTCTGACGCCCCGGCATCTGGGCCAGACTTACGAGCAGCTCTTTGACGATCCGCAACTCATGGATCGCACCCTGGTCGGGCGCGTCTTCAGCTTCCTGTACGCCGGAAGGCAGAACATCCAGTTGGAGAGCGAGGATCTGCGGATCACGCGGATCGACCGCGACCCGCGGGCCCAGATCGAGCGGGCGTTGGATGAGCTGATGCGGGGCGAAATCCTGGACACCGGCGTCATCTTCTCGCCGGAGGTCAAGTTCTATCCGGTGTCCATCGAACGGTTCATCGCCGAGATCATGGACCGCGAGTTTCCCCACCCGTGAGCGGGCGGCACGCCCGTGCAGGTTGCCGGACAGAAACCGCCGGCCGTACGACGGGCCGGGGGCCCAACCGCGTTGTCCCCCACGTGTTTGTCCGGGTATCCGCGGGACGGCGGGACGGAAAAAAACCGCCGCAGGCGATCAGAATGAGCCGTGCAGCCCGTGCCCTGTGGTCGCCGACGCCGGCCCTCTCGATCCCACCTTCGGGACCGGTTCCGACGCCTGAGGCCTGAATCCTCCGGGCGACCCGCCGGGAAGCCTCGCGCACCGTGGCGAGATAGCTGCTCCGCGCTGATCCCTGCGGCTGGCTATAACATAGGACGCTTCCCGGTCCCCGTCAAGGGGCGGGACGAAAGAAAATCGCAGCGCCGTGCAGACAACCGGGCGCCTCGGGACATCACGGAGGGGAGTTCTGCAGCGGCACCCTGGGCTGGGACGGGCCCTCTCCTGGGGCATCTCCATTGCCTCCCTCGCCATGGGGGTCGTCACCCTGCTGGTCTTTCGGAGAGGCGTCGAGTATTTCCCCGTGTTCATCGGCTACCTCCTCTTGTTGTGGCTGGGGGGCGTCGTGTTCGCGGAGGCTCGGGAGAAGCTGAGCGGCCGGGCGCCGCGCGCGCTCGCGGCGGTCATCGACTACACCGTCCAGACGCTCCTCCACGGCCTCCTCCTTTTTTTGCTGCCGATCTACTACGCGAGCACCACGTTTGGCTCGGGCAACGCGTGGCTCCTCGCGGCGCTGGCTGCCTCGGCCCTCCTCACGACGATCGACCCGTGGTACCGCGCCGTCGTCGCCCGCGCCCCCTGGGCGGAGGTCGGCCTCTTCTGGGTCGGGCTGTTTGCGTCGCTGAACGCCGCGCTCCCCCTGGTCGGCCTCTCCACGGAATGGGTGCTCCTCCTGGGCGGCGGGCTGAGCGTCCTGTCTCTCCTCCCGGCCGCCAGGCGCCTCTTGCGGATTTCCTGGGCGCCGGCGGTGCTGCGCGTCACGCTGGGCGCGGTGCTGTTCGGCGTGTGCCTCTGGTGGGGACGGGCGTGGGTTCCGCCGGTGCCGCTGTATCTGATCCGGGCCACCTTCGCCCGGACCGTCGAAGAGCTGGAGCCGGTCGATCCCGTCGCCCGGATTTCCAGCCGAAAGCTTCTCGCCTGGGGGCGGGTGGCGGCTTTCACCGCCATCGCCGCCCCGTCGGGGCTGAGCCAGCCGATATATCATGTGTGGTTGGAGAACGACCGCAACGTCGGGGAGATGCTTCTGACAACCATACGGGGTGGGCGGCGGGGTGGCTTTCGGACGTATTCGTGGAAGACCGACCTCGGCGCCGATCCTACCGGGTTGTGGCAGGTCGACGTGCGGACGGTGCACGGACAGCTCGTCGGCCGGGTGCGGCTCTCGGTGACCGCACCGTAGCCCCGCCAAAGCCCGGGTCGGTGTTCCGCAGCACCGTGTTCGTACATCGCAGCGCCGCACCCTTGGGAATGGGTACCCGCGGGATGGATTTTTTCAGCGGGCTGTTTCCGAGGCTCGGCGCGCGGCGCGAACCCACAGTGTGACCTGGGCGAGGTTTGGAGGCCTGTGGAGGATCGCCGCCCGCCAGCGGGGAAGCAGCTCGGCGGGGTTCTGTCGCGCCAATTCCTCGATGCGGTCGATGCCAAGGCGCCGCAGGGCATTATAGTTGTCCGCGCCGAGCCCCTCCAGATCGACCAGCCGGGCCGATTGGCGCACCGCCATGAGGTCGTCCGGACTGAGTCCCGTCTCCCGGGCGAGCCTCCGGATGCCGTGGGGCGCGGCCGTCCGCGCCAGCAAGACCGGCGGTGTCGTCACGCCTACCCGGGCCAGCCGTTCCACGCCCTCCCTGGGAATCCCCTCCATGTCCGCCAGCGTCGGAGCGACGCTCCGGACCGTCAGGGCCTGGATCCCGGCGAACACGAGGGCGTTGAACGCCAGCGCCGCGGCGACCGCGGGCGCCGCCAGCCAGCGCGGGGCGCCGGGCCCGGTCCGCTCCCGCACCTCCCAGTTTCGCCCCCGCCGGACTGCATTCAGCAGATTGACGAGGACATAACATTCCAGAGCGAACGGCGGGAAGCCGAGAAAGCCCAGCGGAGGCATCTCGAACCACTTGAGGTTTTCGAAGTGTGGAACCGTGTAGAGCCATTTTGTGTATGCCCAGAAATTCCAAAACTCCCACAGGCCGCCGCAGACGAGCCCGGCCAGCAAAAGCCGCAACGCGGAGCGGGGATCGCCCCGTTCGAGTTGCCCCAGCACAGAATTCGCGCGCGCACGCCCGGACGAGTAGCAGACCGGGTCGCCCAGAAAGACCGCGAAGCCCCAGATCAGCGGGAAGGCAACCCGAGGCAAGATGAGGGAAGCCGCCAGCATCGCCACCCCGACGGCGATACAACCGAACACGAGGGACCCCGTGACGCGCCACGCGCGCGTGGACGCACCCTCGGCGACACGGTAGACCCGCAAGATGTCGTAGGTCTCAAAAATCGCCGGGAGAACGGTCGCATACGCGGCAACGTTAAATACCAGCGCAAAGGTTGCGTCCGCCGGGACGTTGATGTAAAACCAGTTTTGCAGTCGGAAGTTGAACAGCTCGAACAGGTTCCAGATGGGGACCGACCAGAACGCCAGAAACCAGAATTCCCACGGGCGGTCGCGGACGAGGGAAAAACCGCGCCGGCGCCACACGACGGCGTCGGCGAGGAAGATATACGACCACCAGACGATGCAGTAAAAGACGACCCGGATTGGGACGAGCCCAAGGGACAGGCCCACCTCTCCGGCGAGGAGCGCCAGGATCGCCAGCCAGCCGTACCACGGGAGCCTTCGCCCCGGGTCGACTCCGCGATTTGACCGCCCCGCGGGTGTATCGTTCATCGCGTCTTTATTTTACACGTCTCGGTGGTCGCGGGAAACTTTTCCCGCGACGGTGCGAGCCTTGCCTTTGCCGGATACCTCGGGTATTCTCAGCCTGCCCTGTGGACACGCATTTATCGCCTCCCGCACCGATGTCCGCGTGCAGCCTTGGGCGCCCTGCCGGACGGTGTCCTCGGGGGCGGGCGGTCTGTGGAGGTTCCCGCCGGCGGACCCCCAATTCGAGGCCAGCCTCCCGCGTGTCAAGCCGGCCGTCGTGTTCAGCGGCGGCGAAGTGGTCGCCCGCTCCGACTGATCCGACCAGGCCACCAGCGCCCCGGGGCGCTGGAACTGGTGCGGGGGCGGGCTTTACCCGCGCGGCTACGCGCGGGGTTTCCGGTGACCCCCACGGACGCGACCGGCGGCGCGGCGCCGGCGCTCGCGCCGACCGGGGGGTACGCGAGTCGAGCATGACACGAACTGCGGACACGGCGAGACGCCACGGAGTGTGTGCGGCGCGGCGAGTATGCTTCGCGTGGCTGCTGTGGGCGGTGGTGACGAGCGGGCAGGCCGCGGAGGCCGCGACGGCTTCGGAGTGGCCCGGACGCACCGGCAGCGGCCTCATGCACGAGGAGGAGGCGCTGATCGCGATCTACAAGGCCGCCAGTCCCGGGGTGGTCCACATCACCAGCACGGTTCTCAGCCAAGACTTTTTCTTCCGCCTGGTGCCCGAGCGCGGCACGGGGTCCGGCTTCGTGGTCGACGATCGGGGTCTCATCCTAACCAACAACCACGTGGTAGAAAACGCCGACAGTCTGGAAGTCACGCTGGCCGATAAAAGCAAGGTGGCGGCCAGGCTTGTCGGGCGTGATCCGGAAAACGACATCGCCGTGATCCGGGTCAGCGTGTCGCGGGACAAGCTGACGCCGCTCCGGCTCGGGGACTCGTCGCAGCTGCAGGTCGGGCAGATGGCGATCGCCATCGGGAATCCGTTCGGCCTGGATCGAACCGTCACGCGGGGGGTGATCAGCGCCGTGGGGCGCAACTTCAAGTCGGATACGGGTCGGTCAATCCGCAACGTCATCCAAACCGACGCGGCCATCAACCCGGGCAACTCCGGCGGCCCGCTGTTGAACTCGCGCGGCGAGGTGATCGGGGTCAACACGGCCATTTACACCCCCAGCGGTGGCTCGGTCGGCATCGGATTCGCCGTCCCGGTCAACACCGTCAAGAAGCTGCTCCCCCAGCTCATCGCCCGCGGCCGAGCGAGCCACCCGTGGCTGGGGATCAGCGGCATGGACATCACCCCGACCGTGGCGAAGGCTCTGTCCCTGCCCACCGGAGAAGGCGTGATGATCGCGCAGGTGGCCCCCAACGGCCCCGCGGCCCGCGCCGGTCTCCGCGGGTCGGAGCGGCGGGTGCGGGTGGGCAACTACCTGGTGAATGTGGGCGGGGACATCATCCAGACGCTGGACGGCGAGAAGGTCGCCAATGTCGACGACCTGACGGCGTTCCTGGACGAGCGGAAGAAGGTCGGCGACGAGGTCCGCGTGGACGTCATCCGCGACGGGAAGCCCCACGCGGTGACGGTGCGGCTGGGCGAGCTACCGGAGAATTGATGTTCACGTCGTTCCGCATCGCGGCCCGATTGGGCGTGGCGGCGTGTCTCTGCGCTGCGGCGGCGCCCGCGGATGCCGTGGAGGTCAACCCTCCGCTCCCGACGGGAACGCTGGTGATCGCGGAGCGGGTCACCGTCACCGTCGAGCTGGCCCGATCGGTCCAGGAGAAGGTGCGAGGACTCAGCGGGCGGACCGATTTGAGGCCGGGACGGGGAATGCTCTTTGTGTACAAACAGGCCCAGCCCATCGGCATCTGGATGAAGGACATGCGTTTCCCGTTGGACATCATCTGGATCCGCGACAACCGGATCGTTTACGTGGAGCAGAATGCACCGCCGCTCGACCCTGCGGGGCCCGAACGCGTCTACACCGCGACGGGCGAGGCGGTCCTGGAGGTGCCCGCCGGCTTTGCCGAGCGGCACAAGATCCGGGTGGGCGATCGGGTGAAGGTGAGCCTCACGCAATGAAGACCGCACGGCAGCGCCTCGGCACCGCCGCGGCTCTTCGGCTCTCCGGTCTTGCCCTCTGCGGCCTCGTCCTCCTCAGCCTGTCCCCGAAGGCCATCGCGGGTGGAGCCGCCACGGCGGATCCTGTGCAGGCGCTGGGGCTGGCGGTTCCGAACGCGGTCGTCGCCGCGCCGGGGTTCTCTCTGCCGGATTTGGCGGGCACGACGGTCCGGCTCAAGACGTTTCGCGGTACGCTGGTTCTGCTGAACTTCTTCGCCACGTGGTGCGGGCCGTGCCGTGAAGAGATGCCGGGCATGGAGCGCCTCTACCGCGCCCACCGGGACCAGGGGTTTGCAGTCGTGGCCGTGAATCTGCACGAGAGCGCCAAGACGGTTCGGCCGTTTGTGCAGGAGCTGAAACTTTCGTTCCCGACGGTCCTGGACGTCGACGGGGCGGTCGGCCGCGCGTATGGGGTCCGGGCGCTCCCCGTGACCTTTCTCGTCGGCCGCGACGGTACCATCGTCTGGCGCGCCATCGGCGGACGGGACTGGGAGAGCACCCAGGCGAAAAAGCTCTTCGCCCAACTGGTCAGAGAGACGAAGTAACTGAAAGGAACGCGATGGCCGGTGCCGAGCTGAATGTGCTGGTGGCGATCGCCGCCGGCCTGCTGTCCTTCCTGTCACCGTGCGTCTTGCCGCTCTGGCCCTCGTATCTCTCGTTCATCGCGGGGATCTCGTTCGAGGAACTCCAGGGGACGGTGGCGAATCCCCGCACGCGCCGAGCCCTCTTCATCAACTCGGTGCTTTTCGTCGCGGGGTTCTCGCTAGTCTTCGTCGCCCTCGGGGCGGGCGCGACGCTGGCCGGGCAGGTCCTGTTCCGGTACCAGGGCCTGATCCGTCGGGTCGGGGGCGTGCTGGTGGTGCTCATGGGGCTGTACGCGGCGGGCTGGCTCGGTATTCCCCTCCTGATGCGGGAGTGGCGGGTGGAGCTGACCAACCGGCCGGCGGGACACCTCGGCGCCGCGTTGATTGGCATCACGTTCGCCGCCGGCTGGACCCCTTGCATCGGGCCGATCCTGGGATCCATCCTGACCCTGGCCTCGGTAACCCAAACCGCCGCCACCGGAATTTTCATGCTGGCGGCGTATTCGCTTGGTCTGGCGATCCCCTTTCTCCTCAGTTCACTCATGATCGATCGGTTTCTCGTGTTCTTTGATCGGTTCAAGCGTTTTTTCCCGGTGGTCACGCGCTTGAGCGGAATCGTACTCATCGCGGTGGGGTTCTTGCTCCTGACCGATTATTTCGCCGTGTTGAGCCGCCTGGCGTTTTCGCTGACGCCGGAGTGGCTTTTTAGCGTCGAGCGTAGTCTGTTGAGGTGAGGTCGGGCCGTTTGGCATTTGGGCAACCAGGAAGAGCGGAAAACGGCAAAAGGGGGGCGCGGGGGAGACAGGGAGAGGGATCGGTTGCAAGAAGGGCTGTCAGCCGGCGCAGGGGGCGGGGATGGCGAAGCGGAAGAAACAGGTGGAGCCGAGCACGCGGGTGAGCGCACGGCGGAACGTGCCGGGGATGCTGGCCGGCCGTCCGACGGTCGGGGGCGTGATCGCGCTGATGGCGATTGCGCTGGTCATCGGGATATCGGGAGGGTATCTGGCCTTTCGACTGGGAGGGTCGGGCGTACCGGAGCCGGAACAGGCCGGGCCGGACCCGGCGACGCCCCTGCGGGCACGGCTGTTGCAAAACCCGCAGGATGTCGAGGCCCTTCTGGCCCTGGCCCACATTCACCTCGATCGACAGCGCCTGGACGATGCCGAGTCGGTTTACCGACAGGTGCTGGCGCTCCAGCCGGAGAACGTCGAGGCCATCACGCACATGGGAACCGTCTTGTTGGGTCGGGGTCAAGCCATCGCCGCGCTTCGCGAGTACGATGCCGCGCTGGCGATTCAACCCGACTATATCCACGCGCTGTGGGACAAGGCGACCCTGCTCCAGCAGGTCATGCAGGATTACCCCGCCGCGATCCGGACCTGGGAGGCCTTCGCGAAAGCCGTGGGCCCGGACAGCCAGGACGCGAAGACCGCGCAGCGGTTCATCGGCGAGGCGCGCCAGGCCATGCGAAACGCTTCGCCGATCGACAAGGCGTCCGGCAGGCCGTCGTAGCACAAGACGACGGGGTAATCCGGGGGAGGGATACGGCCGCGCCTCGACCACGCGAAGCGCGGCCGTGGCACGTGTGGGGGTTCGTGGGGCCGGACCGGTGGCAATGGAAAATGAAAAACCGACGACCCACAACCGGGAACCCGAGCACCGCCCGGCGCCGGTTGGGTTTGCGGCAGCCGTGAGCGATCTTCAGCAGGCGACGAGGACGCTGGTCGGAGGCGCGGCACAGCGCGAGACGCGCCGGGCGGTGCTGGCCCTCGCGCTGCCCCTGGTGGGGAGCGACCTTTTGCAACGCGGCGTGAACGTCGTGGACGCCCTCCTCGTCGGGCGGCTGGGGGCCGCCGAGCTGGCCGCCGTGGGGCTGTCGCAGCTCCTCCTCATGTTCGTCATGGCGCTGGTGTACGGGCTCGGCGTGGGTACGACGGTCATGGTGGCGTTTCACACCGGGGCGACCGACCGCCGGCGCCGCGCGCTGGCGGCCCGCACGGTTCTCCTGATCGGGGTGGCCGCCACGCTGGTCCTGGGCTGCAGCGGGATTCTCTTCTCGGGGCCGGTCGCGCGCTTTATGGGCGCGGAGGGGCGGCTCCTGGCGCTGACGCTGGACTACCTCCGTGTGACATGGTTTCTCTTCGCCGCTTACGTGTATCTGCATCTGATGTCCGCCATCTTCCAGGGCGTCGGCGACACGCGGACACCGCTCAAGGCCATGGTCGGGGTGAACATCCTCCACGTCCTGCTGGCCATCCCCCTGATCTTCGGTGTGTGGGGATTTCCGCGGCTCGGCGTGGCGGGAGCGGCGCTGGCCTCGGGTCTCTCGGAGGGGGTGGGCGCGGCGTGGCTGGTGCTGGTGGCGGCGCGGCGCGGGTTCTTCGGGATCCGCCGGTCGGGTTGGAGCCCGGAAGAACTATGGCGAACGCTCCGGGTGGGTCTGCCGGCGATGGGAGAGCGGTTGCTCACACACGGGATGCAGGTGGTGTACGCGCGGATCGTGATCCACTTCGGCGTGGCGGCGTACGCGGCGCACCAGGTGGGCCTGAACATCGAATCGCTGTCGTTTCTCCCCGGTCTCGGCTTTGCGAAGGCGGCCACGGCGCTGGTGGGGCAGCGGCTGGGGGCGAACGACGCGGACGGGGCGCGGCAGTCCGCCCGCCAGGCAAACCTCCTCGGTCTGGGCATCATGAGTGTCTGGGGGGCGGCGTTCGTCCTGTTCCCGAGCACCTGGGTCGGGTTCTTCACACCGGATCCCGACGTGCTGGCCTACAGTGTCCCCCTCATGACCGTGATGGGAATCCTGCAGCCGCCGCTGGCCGTCGCCATGGTGGTCTCCGGCGCGCTTCGCGGTGCCGGGGAGACCCACGTGGTCCTGGGGGCCGCCGTCCTGGGCGGGTGGTGCGTTCGCCTGCCCCTGGCGTATTTCGGCGGTGTGGCGGGGGCGCTGGGCATGACCGCGGTGTGGACGACGATGATCCTCGACTGGATTGTCCGCGGCAGCATCGTCTCCTGGCGGTTTGCGCGTTTGCGCCTGGAGAAGGTGAAGCTCTGACGAGCTGACGCGGAGCTCGGGGGATCGGGGGACTGGGAGATCGAGGGGGCCGGTCTTCCAGTTGTCCCGAATTGACGCATTGACGACTTGACTAATCGCCGAACTGCCCGGTTGCCGAATCGCCAAATTGTCGGGTCGCCCAATCGTCCCGTCGCCTCCGCCCCCCCGTGCAGTTTTCTACTTTCCCACAAGCCGCTGCCGCAGCGCCTCCAGCGTGAAGTCGCGGCCGGTGGCAAAGTCCCGCAGGCCGGTCTCAACTTCCCGTACCTTCAGGCACGCTGCGTAGAGCTTGTCCGCGATCTCCGGCGGGATGGTCGTGACCCCGCTGGCGTCTCCGTGAATGAGATCACCGGGCTTCACGGTCGTGCCGCTGATCTCGACCGGGATGCCGACCTCTTCGATGTTGAACGTGCCGTGCGCGACCACGAAGCCGGCGGCGAAGACGTGGTAGCCGAGCGGCTTCACACCCTCCAGGTCGCGCACACCGCCGTCGGTCACGATCCCGACCGCCCCCAGCCGCTTGGTGATGGTCGCAATGACGTCGCCCAGGAAACAGGAATGGGTGGGCTTGGGTCCGACCGCTTTGACCACCAGGACGCTGGGCTTGGGGGCCGCCGCGACGGCGTCGAACAGCCGCATGAGGCCGCGCCGGTCCCGGGCCCGCCCCGGCGTCATGCTGTTGGCCGTGGCCGTGACCGCGTATCCCAGCATCACCCCGAATTCGGGCGTGTGGCAGGCCACATCCATCCCCATGAACCCCTGCGTGTCGTCGCGCACCTTGAACGTCTCGATGGCGTTGGCAATCGTCGGCGAGTCCATGGATCGCAGCTCCGCGAGTTGTTCCGGCGTGAGTATGTTGGGCATGTCGCGTCTCCTTTTCGCGTTGTTCTTTGCACGTTGGCTGTATGACAAGCGGCGCTGAGGCTACTGCGGGACGAGCCCACTGTCAAATCAACGACGAACGAGCTTGGAGCCGTCCGTCCATTCGGCAATCCGCAATCTTCTCGCTTGTGACCTCGGATGTCACAGCGTGGTGATAAGGAGGAGGGACAAATACATCGAGTACTCTGGGAACCTGCCGGGCGGCAAACGCTCCTTGATGGGGCGGTAGGTCGCCGGTAAGGTGACGTAGGCAGAGGCAGCGCTGGGCCACATCCGGGGAGGGGAGATCTGGGGTGGTCGGTGTGCCGTTCAGCTTCGAACTCATACGGCCCTGTGCGAGCAGACGCCTCGCCCAGGGCCGTTGTGTGTTTCGGGGTTCGCGGGGAACGGACAGTACTGCGGAGGGCGATCGCATGAGCGAGGCATCGGACGAATCGAATCAGAAGCAAGGTCCGCGCAGACTCCGTCCCAGCGGTGGCTACCGCCGACTGCGCTCGTTTCGCGCGGCCACGATCATCTACGACGGCACGGTTACGTTTTGCGAGCGTTTCCTTGACAAGCGCACTCGGACGGTTGATCAGATGGTGCAGGCGGCACGAAGCGGCCGACAGAATATCGCCGAGGGCAGCCGAGCATCCGCCACTTCGAGCCAGACCGAGCTACGCCTCTTGACGGTGGCCCGCGCGAGCCTCGACGAACTCTTGCTGGACTTTGAAGACTTCCTGCGCCAGCGACGCCTGCGGCAATGGAGCAAGGATAACCCCGAGGCGCATGCCGTGCGGGAGGTTTGGCGGACGATCGATCAGTCCGATCGGACCGATTCGTCGGATCGGTCGGGCCACGCCGCCTATGCGGCGTGGCTTGAAAACCAGGACCCTGCGGTGGTAGCCAATGCGCTCATATGCCTGATTCACCAAACGAACTACCTTCTCGACCAACAGATTGCGTCGTTGGAACGGCGTTTTGTCGAAGAGGGCGGCTACAGCGAGCGACTAGCCTCGATTTTCACGCCTGGTGATGGGCCTAACGGCCGCGTCTCTGATCCCACCTGGCCCTATTGCCAGCGTGCTTGATAAGCATGCCCCAACCTCTGCATGGGGCGGGAGTGATCGGATGGTGATGTTATCGCATGTGGTGTAGTAGTATAGCCTATACGCACGTGCCTTATCAAGGCATCGGACGCCGCTGGGATGCGTGACGGCACCCGCGATCCTGTGTGATGCCTTCCAGCGCAATGCTGAGAGTGTTTCTCGCCGTACCGCGCAGAATGGGCTTGACAGCACAGTGTGAATATAGTATGTCACATTGCAGTGATGGATACACCATATTCGATAACGGACCCGGCCCGCTTCTTCCGGGAGCCCGCCCAGCCCCGGCAGCGCCAGTACGAGGCGCTGCGGGCCTATTTCGTCGACGCGGTCCCGTCGGCGGAGGCGGCCCGACGCTTCGGCTACACCGCGGGCTCGTTCCGGGTGCTCTGCCACAAGTTCCGCCAAGGGGCGCTGGGGACGTTCTTCCAGGACCTCCCGCGCGGGCCACAGGTCCAGGCCAAGAAGGAGCCGGCCCGGCCCCACATCATTGCCTTGCGGAAGCAGAACCTCTCCATCTACGACATCCAGGACGCCCTGGGGCAGCAGGGGCAGGCCCTCAGCCTCACGGCGATCCACGAGGTCCTGCGGGCCGAGGGCTTCGCGCGGCTGCCGCGGCGGCGGGACGCCGAGCGTCCGGCGCGACCCCGGCCCGAGCGCGCGGCGGTGGCCGACGTGCAGCAGGTCCCTTGGGGGCCCCGCCGCTTCCCGACGGCCCTCGGGGGGCTGTTCCTCTTCCTGCCCTGGCTGGTCCGGCTGGATCTGGCGGGCCTGGTCGCCCGGGCCGCCTTCCCCGGCACCGCGATGATCCCCGCCGCCCACGCCGTGCGGGCGGCCCTCGCCCTGAAGCTCACCAGCACGGAGCGGAAGAGCCACGTCATGGACCTGGTCTTCGACGACGGGCTCGCCCTGTGGGCCGGCCTGAACGTGACGCCCAAGACGACCTGCCTCAGCCAGTACGCCGGTCGCCTCGGCCCCCGGCGCCTGACGGCGCTCCTCGACGGCTGGGTCCAGACGCTCCGCGGGCAGGGCGTGCTCCCGGGGCAGACCTTCAACCTGGACTTCCACGCCATCCCGTTCTTCGGGGCGGACGAGTTCATCGAGAAGCACTACGTCTCCCGGCGGAGCCGGCGGCAGGCGAGTGTCCTCGCCTTCTTGGCCCAGGACGGCGACACGCGGGTCCTCTGCTACGCCGACGCCAATCTCCGGAAGGGCGAGGAGGCCGACCAGGTGCTGGCCTTCGCCCGGTTCTGGACCCGGCAGACCGGCCACCCGCCGCCCCACCTGGTCTTCGATTCCCAGTGCACCACCTACGCCAAGCTGGGCGAGCTCGACCGGCTGGGAATCCGCTTCATCACCCTTCGGCGCCGGTCGCCCGCCCTGCTCCGGGACATTGCCCTGCAGCCGCGCAGCGCCTGGCGCACTGTGCACCTGGACGTCCCCCAGCGGCAGTACCAGACGCCGAAGGTGATCGAGCAGCGGGTCACGCTCCGCGAGGTGCCCGCTCCGCTCCGGCAGCTCTTCATCACCGATCTGGGGCACGAGGAGCCCACCATCCTCCTGACCAACGATGGCCAGGCGACCCTGCCGGCCCTCATCCTCCGCTATGCCCGACGGATGCTGATCGAGAACGGGTTGGCCGACGCGGTCAACTTCCTCCACCTGGATGCCTTGAGCTCCGCGGTGGCCCTCAATGTCAGCTTCGACGTCCTGCTGACCACCATGGCTACCGGGCTCTACCGCCTGCTGGCCCGGACCTTGCGCGGCTACGAGCGGGCGCAGCCTCGGCAGGTCTGGCGCCGGTTCCTGCACAGTCCCGCGCACGTGCGGGTGACCGAGACCGAGGTCGTCGTGGAGCTGCCGCGGCGCGCGCACAACCCGATCCTCATTGCGGCGGGGCTCCTGGACGAGCGCACCGTGGTGCCGTGGTGGGAGGACCGGACGCTCCGATTTGAAATCCGGTGAGGCACTCCGCATGTTAGCTCTTCTGGTGGCGTGAAAATCGAGGCTAGCGGCGGCGCGCATCGCCGAACGACAACGACAGCAGCAGCGGGCGCGCGCACCCGAGCCGGCTTCCCCCGTCTGCCCGTGCTGCGGAAAGCCGATGGTCCGCCGCACCGCCCGCAGAGATGCTGAGGGCGGCGCCCAGTTCTGGGGATGCACCGCTTACCCGGAATGCCGGGGAACTCGGCAATCGAACGAATCGGACGGATCGTGCTGATCAAACGGATCCGTCGGATCGCTTGGATCATACGACGAATGACCGCCTGGCCTGCGAAGCAGAATGGAAACCGCGATCGCGGATTTCCGGGCGGTTACGCGCGTTAGGGGTAGAGTAGAGCACTGGTCACCCGCGGGTAGGTCGGGCCTATCTGTTCCCGCCCCTTTCGTCGGGCGGTGCCTCACGAGCCCGACCGTGCGCGACGGCCAGCACCCCCTCATCGAACCGGACGTGCGGTTTGCCCGCAT
>JAKPQH010000145.1 GCA_029580855.1 bacterium
GACGATGATGTGATAGCCGGAGAAGAGACTTCCGTCCTGGCACCGGAAATGCGCCTGAGGGGTGAGGTGTTTCCAGACGAAGCGCTCGTCGCACTCGAAACGAACCTGGGCGCCCCGAGGATTCCGGAAGCCGCATCCCAAGCAAAGCTCGTACCCCGGGAGGGTGAACGTGTCGCCCCGCGGGGCCTCCCAGGCGCGCCGGAGATCGGTTGACGGGGCCGGTGCGGCAGCCGGAGACACGTCTGCCTCCACGATCGGTCGGTCTTCGCGCAGAAGACGGCTGTGCCAGACGCCGCCCTCCGACGTCACCTCGGCCCGCAGCGGTGTGTCGAGCGGAATTTCCCGATGGAGGACGACCTGGATCCGAAGCGGTCGGGCCAGCACCGCCGTGCCGCCTCGCTCGCCGGCCGCCATGCGTACCATCTCGAAGAGCAGGGCGGCTGCGCCACCGCCGTGTCCCGTCCCCGGCGGCCCCTGGAGGTCCGGCGGAAACGTGACCACGGCACGCAGCCGGTCCAGCTTGAGCAACTCAACCTTCAACCGGCTCCGCAGATAGTTTTCCATGAGCTCGAGTACCATAATTTCCTCGGATGAGAAAGCCAATGTAAAACGGACAACCGACAATGACAAACCGATCAACTCTTCCCCACATTGGTCGGTTCTCGGTTGTCGGTTTTTACATTTTTCATTGTCACCGTTAGAACCGCGCTCCGAGCTTATGAAGCTCCTCCCACGCCCGGGTGTTCCCGGGGTCCATCGCGAGGACCTCCCGCAGCCGTCGTTCCGCCTCCGTTCGTCCTTCCGGCCCGGATGCCGCCAACGCGACCCCGAGGTGAAGCCGCCAACCGACGTACTCGACGTTGGTCCGCAGGGCCTTCCGGTAGGCCGCCGCCGCCTCGGCGTATCGTTGGAGGCGGCTCAGCGCCTCCGCGCGTCGAGCGTGAAGCTCTCCGCTGGTCTCGCCCAGAGCGGCGGCCGTGTCAAGCGCTTCCAGCGCGGGGCCGTACTCTCCGAGCGCAAGGAGGGCACCGCCCAACCCGAAGCGCACCCGAGCGTCGTTCGGCAGGGCACGAACGAGATCCCGATATTCGGCCTCGGCCTGACGGTCCTGGTCTGCCCGCCGCAAGGCGTCGGCCAGCGCCACCTGTGCCTCGATCAGGCGGGGGTCCTGCCGGCGGATCTGGCGCAGGACGCGAACGGCATCGGATCCCTCCAGGGTCTTGGCCACCTCGACGGCCTCGTCCGCGATGCGCATCGGCCCGCGCACCGCCCGCAGAAGATCCTCGGCGGCCGACCGATGCCGGCCGTCCTCGGCCGACAGTCGCGCCCGGAGGACGCGCGCCTCGGCATCCATCGGCGATTTCTGAAGCGCCCGGTCGGCCCATTCGCGGGCCCGCGTCCGGTCCCGCACCGCGCGATACCCCTGGGCCAGCGCCAGCGCCAGGCGGCCGGTCGGATCACGATCCGGATCGGCGTCCTCCACGATCGGCGGGACGGTGAAGCTCCGGGTCAAGCGGGAGTTCAGCGTTGACGTATCCCGTCCCAGGTTGCGCGGGGCCAGGAATTCCAGACGCGGGAAATCGTCGAGGTTGTACTCCGCGTCGCCCGCCATCCTCAGCAATGCCGCCTTGGGCATCAGATACATGGCCATCAGGCTGTACGCGTCCACAAAACCAAGCTCCCGTAAGTCCCGGCCGGCGATCGGCTGTGCCGCCAGCGCCGCCTGTAGCTCGGCGCGCCGCAGGCGCTGCGGCCGGGCCGTCCCGATGAGAATCATGTCGCTGTCGTTGACGCCCCAGAGGGAGACATCGGGGAAGACGCCGGCAAACGTCCGGTAGACCATCCGGAGGTCTTCGGGGGCCATCCCGTACGTCTGCATCCACTGGCCGAAGACGCCGCCCTCGGCCAGCTTGGCCAGCGCCTCCTGGTAGTACTCCCGCGTGAACAGGTTGCCGATACCGGCGATCCACGGGTTGGACGGCTCGGAGATGATGACGTCGTAGCGCTCGCGAACCGCCAGGAGGTAGTTCCGGCCATCGGCATGGACAAAGCGGACGCGAGGGTCGTCGTGGATCCGCCCGTTCTTTGCGGCGAAGAACCGCGCGCCCTCGATCACGGCGGACTCGATCTCCGCGACGTCCAGCCGTTCCACCGGGAAGGCGGCGACCGCCTTGGCGGTCATCCCGCTCCCCATGCCGATCACCAGAACCCGCTTTGCCCGCGGGTTCAGCAGCATGGGCAGGTATCCCACCATCAGCTGGGTGGGGGCGTCGCCGAAGGAGGCATCCACCTTGCCGTTGGTCTTCTCGTACAGGTAATCGGAGCCGGCGGACCGATGCACACTGATGGTCGCCGTCGGGCCTTCCCGGTAATACAGCAGATCGTCCCGTTCCATCCACTCCCGCCGCAGCGCGTCCGTGGGGAGCGAGGCGTAGTTGGGGGCGTAGATGGTGACGCCGCTGGTCATAACGCGCTTGTCCCACGTCCGAAACGACAGGAGAAGGCACAGGGCGACGACGAACATGGCGCCGGCCGCGGCGAGTCGGTGCGCCCGCCGGATGCGGGCATCCAAGGCGACGAGGACGACACCGGTCGCCGCGGTCGCCGCGACGGCCAGGCCGATGCTGTTCTGGACCCCCAGAACCGGGATCAGGACGAAACCGCCCAGAAAGGCGCCGACGATGGCCCCCAGGGTATTGCTCGCGTACGCGGTGCCGACGCGGGTCCCGATCCGATACAAGCTCTGCGTGTAGATGCGCGCGACCATGGGGAACGATGTTCCGAGGAGCAGCGTGGGCGCGATCATGACCAGCGCCGAGAGGGTGACCTGAATGCTGAGAAACTGCCCGAACGAGTCGCCAAAGCCGTTATATAGACGGAGAAAGAGGAAGGGCAACCGCTCGAACAGCGGGATGGTGGCCAACGCGGACAAGGCAATGGCAAGCTGGAGGAGCCCGAACCCCGCCACGCCCACCTCCCGAGCGCCCCACCAGCGGGCGTAGAGAAAGCTCCCCACGCCCAGCCCGACGAGAAAGGTGGTCAGCATGACGGTGAATGAATAGGTGGACATGCCGATGACGAGCGTGAGGGCCCGCGTCCAGGCGTTTTCGTACACCATGGCGGCGGCTCCCGAGAGGCCGAAGGCGACCAGGAGGGCGACATCCAGACAGGACGGCGCCGTGATCCGGGCGGGCCCAGCCGACGCCTTGGCGGATCCCTCCTCCGACGCCGCCTGCCGGCCGCCGCGCCACAGGACGGTCAAGACGACGAGGCCGGCGACGCTCAGATTCAAGGCTGCGGCAAGCCGCACGCTTCCGCGCAGCCCCAGCTCCGGGATCAAAAAGAACCCGCTCAGAGCGCACCCCACCACCGCCCCGAGGGTGTTGACGGCGTACAGATCGCCGATGCGGCGGCCCAGCGAGGCGAACCGGGTGACGGAGAACCGGCTCAGGACAGGCAGCGTCGCGCCCATGAGCGCCGTGGGGACCAGGATCACCGCGAAGCACAGGAGGAACAAGGCCAGGCTGAAGATGGCGAACGACGCTTCGGCCACCCCGTAGAGCCGGTTGTATGCCTGCTGCGTGAGCGCGAAGAGCGTCGGGATCCCGAGGCCGTAGATCCCAACGCCGCCTTCCAAGAGGCCGTAGAGCAAGAAGGGGTTCGGTCGGGTGTCGGCCAGGCGGCCGAGGACGTAGCTCCCGAGCGCCAGGCCCCCCATAAAGGCCGCGAGCACCGTGGCGATGGCGTGGGTGGTGTTCCCAAAGATCTGCGTGAGCATCCTGGCCCACACCACCTCGTAGATCAAGGCGGTGGCGCCGGACACAAAGAACAACCCGTAGACCAGCGGGAGCAGCCGGCGGGTGGACGCTACCGGGTTCAGGGTGTCTCCTTTCGTCCGCTGGAGCCGGGGGAGGCGCTGGGCGCGAAAGAGCGGATGTAAACGACCAGGGCCTGGATCTGCTCGTCCGAGAGCCGCATACCCCAGGAGGGCATGGCGTTGGAGCGGCCGAACTGCGAGCTGCCCTTCTTGATGATCTCGAAAAGAAACCGATCGGTCACGGTGCGCATGACTGTCGCATCGGCGAAATCCGGGATCGTCTGCCGGAGCACCGGCGCGCCCGGGCCGTCTCCCTTTCCGGTCGCGCCATGGCACACGGCGCAGTGGGTATCGTACAGGACACGCGCAACGGGGGCTGTCGCCGGGAGGCGCGTCGGCTCGTCGCGGCGGAGGAACTCGCGCGCGAGAAGCGCCAGGCCCAGCGCCGCAGCAAGGCAGGCGACGACGGCGTATGTCCCGCGGGGCAAACGCATAGGACGCCGGGGCTATCTATCGCCACAGGCGGAACCGACACGCGGGCCGGCGGCCGACCGTGCCGGCGGACCCTTGTCCGGTGCGGCGGGGAGCGATGCGACGTCAGCCGCGCGGACTCGGACCGTCGGCCCGCACGTATCCAAGGGTCCGAAGGAACTTCTCGCCGTCGCCGGACTTGAGAAAGTTCGTCAAGTAGTCGCCGAGGTGTCGCAGCACGCTCGGCGGAATGACGGGCGGCGTGGCGAAGGCATTCCAGGCCACGATCATGTGGTGCAGCGTCTTCACGTCATCCGGCATCGCGGTCCTCCCTCCGGACCGATCGGCCCAGGCCTCGGGATATACGAGCGCGACCTACGGCAGGCGTCGATCGGCGTCACGGCCAGACCCTGAGCGCGCGTGCGCGGGCCGGGCATCCGACCAGCGTGCAGCCTACGCAAACGGCCCGCCGATGTCAAGCGCGAGCGGGCCGCCCGCGGCGTCCGCGACGGGGCCGGGCCGGAACGCGCTTGTTTCTTTTGGAGAACGTTGCTAGCATGAGCAGCCGAGAACTGCAGAAGGCCGATCACCGCCCCGAGAAGCCTCCACTGGATGGCGCGCGAAAGCGCCGAGGATCGCCGATGTGTAACGAGTTCACGGCGCTCATCAAGCGTAAAGGGACGGGGATGGTGCCTAGCGGTGCGAACCGCAGGGTGAAACCGGACGCGGCGGCCTCTGGTCTCGTTCGGCGTGACGTACGGCGAGGACGACCATGAGCGCGTTTGTGGAGCGCAGGAAAGGACGGCGCGTGTCGGTTCCCGGGCGCCCCGGCGGGCGTGTCAGGGCCACGCTGGATGCGCGGCTCTTGGATCTCGGATCCACCGGGGCGCGCATCGAGCATCACAACCTGCTCCGTCTGGGCTTCACCTGCACTCTGGAGTTGCCGCCCGCGCTGGGCTCGCTGGTGCTTCCGGTCCGGGTGGTCCGGAGTGCCGTCGTCGGAACGGATAAGGGCTCCGCCGGGGAACAGCTCCTCCGGTACGAGAGCGGTGTCACCTTCCTGGAGCTCACGGCGGCCCAACGCGCAACGCTGGAGACGGTCCTGGACCGGCTGGCATCCGGCGAGACCCTTGGGAGCGGACGACTGGTCCTGTAGCGGCGTGTTGAAGAAGACCGATCTGCGTTGACCCGGCCCTCGGTCGGATGCCCGCTGCGGTGTGCGTCCGGTACGCTTGGACCGCGCCCCGCTGGGCATCCCGGCTGCAACGGCCCGGAGCGCATTGCCGTCTTTTTGGCCAGCCCGGTCGAATGCGGGCCTCCGCATTCCGCGGCGAAGCTGGGAGTGCTGGTGTCCCCCGATTCGGGAAGACAGCGGGAGATTGCCGGAATGACGGCGTCAGCCGCGACGGATCTGGACGCGCTCCGCCGCCGGCTTAGCGGCCCGCATCGCGACTTCGTGGGCGCCCTCTGGAAATTCTATCGCGATCACAACCAGTGGGTCCCCTCCCGGGTTGCCCACCAGCACTTCGGCAAAGAGACCGTGCAGGCCAACCTGGCCGCGCTTGGCCCAAGCCTGGTGCAGGCTTATCGTGATGACGGCAAGGACTATTACCGCCTGACCTTTCTGGGAATGCTTCTCAGCGATCAGGGCGCCGTCGCGGAGGATTTGCTGGTACGGTACCTGGAGTACATCCGCGACCGGCATAGGTCGGACCCGCGCGTGGAGTGGGTTGGCAGCCAGGAAGTCGAGGCGGCCCTGCACCTGTCGGGTGAGCAGTCGCGGCTCCTGCGGCAGATCATCCGCCTCAGCCATTGGTGGGGCGGCGGCAGCGCGTTTGGCGAGCGGGAATGGACGGTGGGGGTCCCCGTCGACGTGGACGAATTCGCCGCGGAAGTCGACCTCCGGCACTACGTCCGCGAGCATGTGCTGAGGCATTTTCCGATCGCGCCTCGCCCGCGAGCGGACGAGGAGAAGCCCGGCGCGCCGGCCGGTGCCTTCTGGTTCGTCGAGGACGCCGCGCTTCGCGCGCGGCTTGCCGCGGATTGGCACGAGGCTCAAGATGTGTGCCACGTGCTGGGATGGAAGAGCTGCGTGGTCCTCTGCGGGGGGATCCTGGAAGCGCTCTTGGCGGACGCGCTGGCGCGGGTCGACGCGCCCGCCGTGCGCCGGCGACCGCGCTTGGGGGGATTGGTGGCGGCCGCGACGGAGCGCCAGGTGCTGAAGACGGACACGCTTCGCCTCGGCCCGACGCTGCTGGCCTTCCGCGATCTCATCGGCTCGGGACCTCGGCGGCGGAAAGCCGCCGCGCCCAACCGAACCGAAGCCGAGGCCGCCCTGGACGCCGTCCGGTCCTGCCTGCAGCAGCTTGCACAGACCCGGAGCCGCTGAACCCCGCGGCGTGCCGTGCTTCCCAATACGCCTGTCACGCCGAGGCCTTCTCGGCCAGCAACGCGTTGACCTTCGCCATCACGGCAAAGGCATCGGCGACGTAGACCACATCCGCCTTGCCGCGGACCCAGCCGCAGTTGGGGTCCAGGTTCACCGCGCGCCGCTCGCCGATAAAACGCCAGCCCACCACGTGCGGCTCTTCGCCGTGACAGCACGTCGCCAGCCCCTTGGGATGCCGCGGCGTCGCCCCGGTCTGGCCGACCTGGTTGAGATGCGTCATGAAGGGCAGGACGCTTTGCCCCTCGCCGGAAAGGTCCACCAACGACTTGCTCCCTCCCAACGACGCCTGGGTTTCCCGCAGGAAGGTCAGGATCAGTTCGGCGGCCTCGGCGACGTGCACCTTGCCGTCGGGCTGCACCTTCGTCCAGCCCGCGCCCGCCACGAACAGCAGATCCGCGTCAGGCCGGATCGTTTGCGCGTCCGCGGCTGGGGTCAGGAAGCCGGAGACGGTGGTGCGCAGGCAACCGGCCGGCGGCTGCACGGCGATCAGCTGCACCGAGGCCGCAGCGGCCGCCCCTTCCCACGGATCGAGACAGCCCGGATCCACCAGGATCACCCAGGGACGCTGCGTCCGGCGGCTCGTGACCTCTATCCGCTGCCGGTAATACCAGCGGGTGACGGCGAGGGTGCCGTCGGTCACCGGAAGACCCGTCACATGGGCGTCCGCGCGACCGCCAAGACGATGCGCCACGCCCGGCAGCGCGCGGCACCAGCGCGAGGTGCCGGGCGCCAGGATGAGCGTGGCGCCCGCCTCCCGGCAGATGCTTTCGGCGGCGAGGGCGTCGGTGGCGTAACGGGGCTGCGCAAAGGCGCCCCCGGCGACCCCCACGAAGCGTTCCGCTCCGCAGCCGGCGATGGCGTCGGCGGCCGCCTGCACGTCCGCGCCCACCAGCCCCACGCACAGCGTCGAGCCGGTCAGCGCCGCCTTCAGGGACCGCGCTGCGGTCAGCGCCTCACGCGCCGGTTTCGCCAGCGACCCGTCCGCCTCCACGTGTGCCAGAACCAGAATAGTCTCCATGAGATCCCTCAAACGGCAGGCGCCGAAAAAGCGGAGTACGCGGTTACCTCATTACGGTCCACGCCTTGGCGTTTTACACATCAGCCCTTGCGAATCCACTCCACGATCTCGCGGGCGATCGCGTCGGGGGCAAGATCCTTGACCACGCGGGTCTCCCGTCGCTGCGCGGGCAGCGCTACGCGCGCGAAGGTGACGCCGTCGGCACCCATCTTTACGACCGTGGCCCGTTGGAGGGCGGGCATGACGGTCCGCATATTGGCCATGCCGACCTGCGGATTGTTGGGTGGCTCGGGGAGGCTCCCCGTGGCCCAACCCAGAACGGCGGGGGGTCCCGGGCACGCCGAGATTTGGTGCTTTCCCCCCTCCACCCGCTCGAGGATCTGGAAGGCGCCGGCCGCATCGATGTTGAGCTGGTCGACCCCCTGAAACTGGTCCAGAATGCCCAGCCGCTCGCCGACCTGTTGCAGGGTGCTGCCGGCGGCGCGCGAGGCCGACTCCCATCCGCCGAAAACCAGAAGACGGGATCGGTCCAACCCGGAGATGGCCTGTATGGCGCCCGCGAGGGCGGCGGCCACGTCCGACGACTCTGTGAAGCCGCCCCCGGGGCCATCCAGCGGCACGAATTCGAACGGGACTTTCTGCGCGATCGTCATCATCACCTGCTGGAGCTTGGCCTTGGGGCCGAGACTCACCAGCCAGACCTTGCTTCCGGGTGCCGTCTTCGCCAGGTGGGCGGCCTCGTACAGTGCGTGCGAGGCCCAGGGATCCAGCACCGCCGGCAGCATCAGCTCGTTCTTGAGGCCCGGTCCGGCGGGCCCGGTGACCGGCTCCAGGGTCTGCAGCGGATCGGGGACGATGCCCGCACAGACGACGATGTGGTACGTCTGACTCATGGATCACCCCTCCAGCAACCGAAGGTGCGACGGTTCGACAGTGCGGCGGTGCGGCGGTTCTTGAACCGCCGAACAATCGACCCGCCGAACTGTCGAACCCGTTGTTCAGTTCTCCGCCGAGTGCAGTCCTCCGGTTCCGGCCTGGAACTCGATGGCCGTGCGTTCCGGGTCGTCCGGGTGGCTCGCCGCGCAGTTCCACAGGCACGCGCCGCAATGGACGCACTTGTCCCGATCGAAGGTCGGGACACCCGTGTCGCCCGCGGCGATAGCCTGGCCGGAGCACATCTCGATGCAGAGCTTCGTCCCGCAGGTCTCGCACAGGTTGGGATACAGGAAAACCACGTGATTTGCGTAACCCGGCGGCGCCTGGACCTTGCCGCCCATCAGCAGCGCGTCCTGGTGGCTGACCAGGAGTTGCCCGTCGTGCGGGACGGCCGGCCAGCCGCAGCGATCCATGAGCGCGTTGTGGAGGGACAGCCCGCGCGCCCTGCAGTCCTCACGGATCCGCGCGATCTCCTCGGGCGCGATGCGGCCCGCGTAATACTCTTCGATCGTGGGGAGGCGCTGGGCCGGTGGCAGCGATTTGCCGGGCATCGCCACGCGCCCCCGGGTCAGCCCGGCCAGCGCCATCCCCATCAGACCGGAGACGACCCCGCGGGTGAACCCGTCGCGCGCCTTCTCGGCGACACGGCCCTCGGCCTCCACCCAGCTGCCGCGGCGCCGGGCCACGTAGGCGCGCTCCAGGTTTTGCCTGGTGAACGGCTGCCCGACCCGCAAAAGCTCCAGTACGCCCTCCGCCGCCAGCACGCCGGTCATCCAGGCCTCGTCCACGCCGGATCCCGTGAGGACGTTGGTGCTCCCCGAGCCCTCGCCGATGCGGATGAAGCCGTCCCCCGCCAGGTGCGGTTCGCCGCGCTTGCCGGATTCCTGCAGCGTCTTGGCCCCCCACGAGCGGAGCCGCCCGCCCGAGAGATGCCGCCACAGATACGGGTGGAGCATCCAGTGTTGGAGGTACCGGTACGAGGTGCGCACAGGGCTGTCGAACCAGGACGGCACAAAAATCCCCGCCGAGGCGATCCGTCCCGGATGGACATAGAAGAAACCGAAAATCTCGGGTTCGGGATACCCGAAGGTGTGAAGCACGGTGCCCGGCTCGAGCGCCGAGTGTTCGGGGAGGTCCACCACCACTTTCGCCCCGACGGCCCACTCCCGCCGGTGATGGCCTTGCGGAAGCCCGAGCCGCTCGTCGAGCTGCCTGCCGACGGGCCCGACCGGCCCATCACCGATCACGGTGAGGGCCGCGCGGATGTCCATCCCCGGCAGAAAGCCCGACTCCGGGCGGCCCTGGAGGTCCGTGCCCTGGTCGGTGAGCCGCACGCCGCCGACGCGGCCGTTTTCCCAGAGGGGTTTGGCGACCGGCATTCCCGGCCAGATCTGTACGGCTCCCGTTCCCATCACCTGCGAGCCAATCCACTGGTTGAACTGTCCGATGGAGAGGAGCAGGCCGCCGTCCTTCCGCAGAAACGGCGGGACGTAGGGGAGCTCAATGGCCTCGTGCCCGTAGGGGAGGAGACGGCGGAAGGCCCGGATGCAGCGGTCCGCCAGACGGAGCAGCGGGGACCGGCGGCTGGCGCCGACGGGGTCCAGCAGATACGCAACGGTTTCGTGCACGACGGGCGCGGCCAGCGGGATCTGCGAGAGGTCCAGATCGGGGAAGCTCTGCCGGATGCCTCGGCCGCGCGTGACCACGCCGGAGACGCCGAAACCGATGTCATCGGCCCGCTCGTAACACAGCACCTGCGGCGGCAGGCCGGGTATCACCCGGCTCTCGACGGCCGGCGTGCCGTCCGGGTTCGTGAGGCCGCGGGTCAGCGTGGTGAGGAACCCCCCCATGGCCGGACCGAAGCCGACGCAGACGATATCCACATCCATCGCTTGGCGATCTATTGTTTCGGTCTCTCTTGTATCAGCCATCTCACAACTCATCAATCGGCCATGCCGAGCCCGTCACGGAAGTACGTATGCGAGCCACGTCAAGCGCCGTGCAATCCCCCACTCGCCGAACATGCATTATCACCTCCGCACGGCGGCTCCACGCGACTGTAAGCCAAGCCAAGATCCGCACGTATGCCAGCGCGAATCAGCGACCGCGCATCTTCCGATGTATCCGCCTATCAGCCAGCGGCACATCCTCCGACGGTAACAGTGCGGCTTGGTTTCCACCGCTTCTGAGTAGCGACGAAAACCGCTGACTATTAGCGCGTGGACATCGTGCAACAAGCGTATTGAGTTCCTCTGGTGTTCGCATTGTAATGCATTCGCGGTCGGGTGAGAAATATGTCACCACCGGCTTTCCAGACTCAAGAAGCCTTCGAATGTTGAGCAGGGTGCCTCTGCTGCTGCCGTCCCAGATTTCGTGAGGCCACGGTCCAGTGCGGCCAGGAACCCGCCATCGCCGGTCAGAAGCCGACACTAACGATGCCCACATCCATCGTCTGCCGGTCTATCGTTGTCTCTCTCACCTCTCGCATTTCGCGACTCGCGGAACCCGCATATGAAGCCCGTCAAGCAAGGATGCCGGGCAACTAAGTGTGTCCGATCCCCTTCCGCGCTGAGGCAAGCCTCCTAGCATTCGCGGAGGGAACCGCCACTGCTCGATTACCGGTGCTCGAACTGTATGGCATCAGTAGTGGCAGACCGTCGAAGCTGGCAAAAGCTCACGGTACGCCGCGACAACGGCCGATACGGCCTCGACCACCGCATCGACGGAAAGCTCCGGGTACCTTCCGCTGATGTAGCTAGCCTTTTGTTGAAGAACGTCACGAAGCTGCTCGAGTTGTTCGAGCTCACTCTCTTGCGAACGCTGGAACTCATCCACCGTACCGCTTCCTACCGCGAGAACGAGTTCCAGCCGCATTCCATACTCAATTAGGGCCACCTCGGCCTCCCCCTCACTGATGCCGCCACTTACGCGCCGGTCGATTGATCGCTGACGAGAAAACGCTCGCTGAAACCATGCAGCATTTGCCGGATCCTCCACCCGCTCCAACTTCAAGCGGAAGTCCTGCCGCCACACGGAGCGAAGTTCGCGCAGTTCGCCACGCAAGCGCCACATCTCGAACTTTCGGTCGCGGTTCATCTCGCGCAAAGCTAGTTCGCGCGCCGACGTGTATATCCGCTCCAGTCGCGCGACTTGATCAATCCGGCGCGAAGCTAGGAGTAGGTCGAGCTTGGACTCGACTCGCTTCAACCGCTTTGCCAAGTCTGCACCGGCGATTAGGTGGGCGGCACCGATTACCGCAGTAGAAATGCTTGCAAGCCTCGCGGTGACCGTCGAGACGGGCATCTCCTTCAATTGTTCGACGACCTTTCCCGTACGGGCATCGGTCAATAACGGTAGGCGTGCGCCGCTAGTGCGATGGAAGGGAATAACTGCTCTTCCTTCGCTGAGAAGCTGACGACCGGAAGCCGACGCGGAGACGATCATCTCTGCACCCTGCTGGATCAATCGCACACCATGTACGGTTACGAGTGTACCGTCTGCCATGCGGCTGGCCAGCAACTCACCGAGACTCGCACTGGCGGACGTTTCACTTGCTGCTGCGAAGCGTTCTGGGTCGAGCGACTCTTGGAACGTCAAGCGACTCACTGGGCTATCAAAACAGGGCTCAGCATCCGTCAGAGACCTCACTGCGGCCATCACACCCTGTTGGTCCCGAACGATCCGGGCCAAATCATTGCTCTCGAGACGGTCGAGCGCACAAGCCAGTTTGTTCAGTCGTCGGACAACGAGAACCCCGATCCATCCGATTGCAGTAAGAACTACGGCGACGACTACGAGCACGCCGACCTCAGCGAACATAGCGGCCAACGCACCTCTCAGCGTGTTGAGACCAACCGCAGCGCGCTATTGTTGAACAGTGGGTCCACATTCCCAGCCATTTACAAATGCGAAAAGGGCCATCTCAATATCGGCCACATACCACGCCCCAAGGGGTCGCCCCATTGGGTTCCCGATCTGCTCTTCCCCGACCCGGTCGGCAACGTGTCGGCAGAATATGGAGTACCGGACGAAACCGTCAATGCTCTTGGGTAACCCCGTTACGTGGCGGATCTTGCTGTCTAGGAGCCTGTCGGAGAAAAAAATCTGCTGCACGAGCAGATTCCCTCTCCCGGGTTCAGTCGGTATTCGGTATAGTGCCGCTATGAAAACCTTCAAGCCGTACACACCCGATCAGTTGTTGCTGCTGCCCCCGGCCCTG
>JAKPQH010000146.1 GCA_029580855.1 bacterium
CGAGTTGTTCCCGATAACCGATCCGGCTGTTCACGATCCCGATCCGCGCGTTCACGACGCCGATCTGACTGTTCACGATGGGTTGATCTTGGCGTTCACGATGGAGCGATCCGGCTGTTCACGATGGCCCGGTGCCCGCACTATCCGTGGAGTGTTTTCGTTTCGCCGGAAGATAGCCGGACGGAATTCGGGGCAATCGTGAATTGCAGCGAGATTCATACGCTCCTCAAAGATGACGTTATTGATTATGCCTACATGCTTCCTCCAGAATTAATGAAACGGATAGACTCAGCTCTCGCTTTTGGAATAGGTATCATTACCGTTGAAGACTTGGAGAAACGGATTCAAAGGTGAAAAAGAAGCAGGGCGCCATCCACCGCCCGGGACCGGCGGCGGAGGCGCGGAGGGCTACCGGAGACTTTGCCAAAACCACGACGCGTTGTCAACGCGAAACGCGTCACGCTTGTGCGCGAGCGGTGTTCTTGCTAGACTGGTTCGGCCCACTGCTGTCCACATCCTCGGTAGTGGGTGGGGTCTATGGCCCCCGCGCCGAGAGTTTTCTTGGCGCGGGGGCGTCTTATTTCTCCCGGGCGTTCCGCCGCCGCAACATCTCGGCCTCCTTCAGGACGCGGGCGGCCGTCCAGACGACCTCGAGCACCTCTCGCGACATATCCGGGAGATGCGTGGTGGCCTCCAGGAAATCTACCCGCGTTGAGGTTTTGGCGAGCGCGATCACGTCTCGTGTATGCGCCTCGGTCATCGCGGCCCTCCTCCGTGGCGTCGCCGAGCAATCCCGGACAACCTGTTCCTCACGATCCAGTGCTGGCCCCGGAGGCCAGTCCGTGGCCAAAAATTCACAACAGGCAGACGGGGGTGGCCATTCGGCCTTTCATCGATTGTAGGGCCGCCTAACGCGCCTGGCAGCAAAATGCCAAAACCGGTCGACAGTCAAGCTACCCGAATCGTGATCCGAAAAGGCCGCGTCGAGTTCCCCCCATGGTCACGACTGCTCCACCAATCCTTCCTGTAACGAACTCGTCGCCGGAACCGTCGCTGTGATGGGAATTCCGGTGGCGAGTTCGGCTTTCCAGTTCCCATTGTTCGAGATGACTCGCGTCCCAACGCCCGAGAGCCGGTCCAGCCGGCGCGACTGGACAGCTCTCCACATCGCAGGAATCTGGTCTCAGGGCGTTTTGAGCGCCTCGATCAGCGCGCGGTACGCCGGCTTGGGGCGATAGGCCTCGTCGAAGGGTAACGCCGCGCCCCAGCCAGGAAAGTATCTGGGAATCCAGGAATGGCGGTCGGTGAAGCCCCAGAAGACGAAGGCCCCGCAGTTCTCCGCCGCAAGGCAGACACGCAGCATGTCTCGGTAGATGCTCGCCTGCCTGGTGAGCTTCTCCTCGGTCGCCGGGCCCTGGATCCGCACGTCCATCTCGGTGATGTGAACCGCCAGCCCGAGCGCGGCCAGTCGCTGCAGGCTGGCGGCCACCTCCGCGGGTTCGGGCGAAGCATCCAGGCGGACGTGCATCTGTAAACCTACGCCGTCGATCGGCACGCCCCGCCGCCTCATCCCCTGCACCAGCTCGTAGATGGCATCCGATTTGCGCCCCATCCCCTCGCCGCCGTAATCGTTGTAGAACAGGCGCGCCTGAGGGTCGGCCTCGCGGGCCCAGCGGAAGGCGAGGTCGACGTACTCGGGCCCGATGGTTTTGTACCAGAACGTATTCCGCCACGCCCCGTCGCTACCGAGCGCTTCGTTGACCACGTCCCATGCCGAAATCTGCCCGCGGTAGCGGCCCACCACGGTGGTGATGTGCTCGTGCAGGATCGGGAGCAGTTCATCACGGGTAAACGCCCCCGCGGTCAGCCAACGGGGGAGCACTTCGTGCCAGACCAGCGTGTGGCCGCGCACGACCATACCGTTGGCCTGGGCAAAAGCGACGATGGCGTCGGCATCCTGGAAGGTGTACCGGTCTCGGGAGGGGTGGGTTCGCCCGAACTTCAAGGCGTTCTCGGGCGTCAACATGTTGAATTCGCGCGCCAGTGTTTCGGCATAGACGGGTTCGCCCAGCAGCGGTCCGGGGGCCACCGCCGCGCCGATATATCGCCCCCGGGCCTGGGCAAAGGAGCGCAACGTCTCCCCCGTTTGGCCGGGCCTGTTCAGCATGCCGCGCTCCTTTTCAGGCGGCGTCGGCGTTGACGCACACGATGCTGTCAGCAGGAGGAGAAACACGGGCACGAACAAACGATCCTTCACCGTGCCGCACCTGCGTCTTCGCCATCCGGTCGTCCGCTGCATCGTCAGTGCACCTGAAAATCCGCTCGTCCTGAGCAGGCACTGACCGCACGTAGGGCGGATGAAGATGTAGCGAACCGTGCGGACGGCGTCCCATGTCGTTCTATGAATCCAGCGACGAATGCCCATCTTTTGACCTCGGCGTGACCGCGATGCAGGCATGGCGCTAAGCGCATGGCGGGGTGGGCATGGCGTTAAGCGCATAGCGCCAGGCGGAGAGCGTCACGAGCGAAGGGGTTCGGCGCTATGCGCTGGGCGCTTTGCGCTTCGCTTCGCGGCTCATGGCTCGTGGCTCAAGTCGTCTGGCCCGTACAGCGCCAGCGCCGCGAACGTGACCGTCCCGTTGGGATCCGGCCACTGACCGTAGCGGAGCAGGCGGCCCCGTTGGGCACCGACAAGCCGCAGTGCCGCAAAGATGGGCGGCAGGCCGCAAACGTGGCGTCGGTCGCCGTCCTTGGCCACCGCCCAGAAAAAGCCCTCGGCGTCCCCCGCCTCGGCGGACGAGAGCATCCCGCGGTCCGCCTCTTCGACTTCGCGGAGCTGTCCGGGCGTCAGCGGCCGCGGGCCCCCGAACTGCGGCCCGACGTGGGCCAGGTCCGCGCTGGCGATGACCACGGTCCGTCCGCCCATTGCCGCCAGCGTCTCGCGGAGAGCGCCGAGAAACGTCTCGACCGCATCCGCAGGCTGGGGTGGGCGCCGCTCTTCCACAAACCTGTGGAACGACCCGCAGAGAATGGGGAGGATCCGCACGGGAAGAGACGCAGGCGTCGCGTGCCGCAGGAACACGCCCTGAAATTCGATGGAATGCTCCCCGCGGTGGGCGAACTCGTCGTCGAAATACCCGTAGCCGACCCTCGCGACCAGAGCGTCCAGGCAGTCCTCGTCCACTTCCGCCGGCCCCAGCGGGGTTTCAAACGCCTTCCGCGTCAGGGCGTACGGTCTCGCCATGGCGACATGCGCCGTCCCCAGGATGACCCAGCGGTCAACGGGCATGGCCCCAGCCAGTTCCCGGTACCCCCAGGCGTAGCACGGGCCGCCGCGGGCAAAGTCGATGTGGGGGACAACCAGGCCGGTCAGCCGCGCGGCCTCCGGACTGGGCGGCGTATTCTTCGGCCCATCCTCGGCGACGAAATATCCGTCCAGCTCGCGGCGCAACACCTCCGGATCGGACGGATATGCGCTCCCGGCCAGGCGCGCCGGCCGATGCGGTGCGCGCCGGAAATCATTCTCGACCGCCTCGCGGTGGCTGGCGAAACGCGGGCTCTCCAGAAGCAGACACTCGTCCAGGGACTGGATGACCTCTTGGAGTTGCTCACGGAAGAGCAGCGTACCGAACCGCCGGGCAAACGCTTCTTGAATGTCCAGGAGGGAATGGCGGCCGTCGAAAAGGCTTAGTATGGCGGCCGTCTGCGGCAGCACCGAGACGACCGCGTCGGTGTACCGCATAGGGTCGCGCAGGCAAAACACCTGCTGACCACGGAACGTCGTGGGAAAGACCTCGACCGTGCGGAGCCGCGGGTACTCGTAGGCGCCGTCTTCGGGTAGATCTGTGGGAGTTGGCGCGTCCATACCGCTCTAGGCCCCTCCCCCGCGTCACGCGAGAAGCCACCAAAACATTTGCAGAAAGCATCCAAGCTGACAGGCAAAAATCTCTTTGTTCACAATGACTTGTTTCGTGCGGATCCGGTTCGAGCAGAATTCGGTTGACTTCCCCGGCGAACAGGAGTACCCTCCGCTCGTTTTTTCGAGCTCAGAAAAGTTCATTTTGCCTCGGGCGGCCGCCTCGCCGATCTTCTGAAGCACACGCGATCATCCTTTTCCCATCATCCCTCTGAGGCGGACGTATTCCACGGGTCAATCCCACTCGGGGAAACCGGCCCGTGTGAGGTCTTCCGGCAACCAACCAGCCAACCGAGAATGCCCCCGGTGGAGCGCAAATCTTGGGAGGGTATGCGCTTTTCCGGACGGACAGGAGACAGTTGGCCATGCCCTTCGAAAAAACGCTACCCCGGACCGATACGGTACTCGCCAAGCTCCCGGATGCGCCTGCCACTTTGGCGGTCGAGCCGCAACGCTGGTGGGACCTGACCCAGATCATCCTGGCCGGTCTCTTGTTTATGTATCTGGTCGGGGTGGTCCAGGATTTCCAGCGAGTGCGAGACCTGCGCGCCCAACCGCCGACGCTCTCCAAGATCATCATCACCAAAAATGAGGCTTGGCAACGCATCTACGCCGGTCCCGCCCGGGCCGGTATCTGGCACTTCGCCGCCCAGGCGCAGACGGCGAGTTTACAGCCGTAGGGTGAGGCCTCGGCGGGGCGTGGGCGCTGTCCGCATCCCTCGTTAGATGTTGTCCGCCTCGACGGTGACCTTCGCCGTTTGGCGGAGCTGCCGGATCCAGTCGCCAAGGACGGCTTCGCGCTTTGTCATGAGAAGCTGCATCTCGAAGGCGGCCTTGTCTTTCTCGAACTCCTCCACCGGCGGTCGTTTCTCCGATACGAGACGGACCAGGTAGAGCGCTTTCTCCCCCGTCACCAGCGGGCTCATCTCTCCGGGCTTGAGGAAGTTGACGGCCTCTCTGAATGCGTCGGGATCCGGGATTTCTTTGGGCGGCGTCGTGACCGGAAACGGGCCGTAGGTCTTGACCGAAACGCCGGCTTCGTGTCCGGCGGCGGCCAGCGTCTTGCCTTTACCCACGGCCAGGGTGATCGTCTCGGCGGCCTTCTTCCCCTCGTCGCCGGTGGGAAGCTGCGCCACCTCCACGGTCAGCTGACGCCGAACCCGCATGAACACCTCCCGCGCCTCGGCTTCGGAGACCTTCACGGAGTCCCGCACCAGCCCTTCCACTTTTCGCTCCGTCAGGTCGCGGCGCATCTCGGCCTCGAAGCGCTGGGGCGAAAGCCGGTTGACCCGCAGGACGTCCAGGTACCGCTGTCGGCTGAATCCGTCCTTCCCGGCGAAGGCCGGCACACGCTGAATCTCCGCGACCAGTTCGTCCGGGCCGACGCCGATGCCCATCCGATCGGCGTACTGCAGGACCAAGGCGCGGCGGATCATGCGATCCAGCACCTGCTGTTTGACATTCATCGAGTCGAGAAGTTTCTCATCGAACTTGTCACCGAAAATCTGCTTGTACATCTCCACCTGCCGGCGCAGCGCCTGTTGGAAATCGTCGGCCATGATCTCCTGATCTCCGACGACGGCAATGACGCCGCGACGGCCCAAGTCCCCCGGTGTGGACTTGACCCCCCACACCACGAAGATCGTCCCGATGAACGTGACGACCACCACGATCATGACGCCTTTGATAAAGAAAGCGCTCCCTTCCCGCATCGTCTTCAGCATGCTGGTGTCCTTTTTTCCCCGTAAAGTGAGGGCTCACGATACCGCATCGCACGCAAAGTTGGCAAGGCCTTTCCGATGACGCAACCCGCCAAATCCCCTTGTCAACTCGAAAACCGTATGCTAAAGACACACATGATTGGTGCGGAATCGGTGTGCAGGGCGGCGCGTCTTATGACGGCGGCTCGAAAGGAGAGAGAATGATTTTCGATTGGTTGTTCGGAATGTTTTCCAACGACCTTGCTATCGACCTCGGTACCGCGAATACGCTCATCTACATCAAAGGGAAAGGTATCATCCTGAGCGAGCCGTCGGTCGTCGCCATCAAGAAGGGTACGAACCAGGTGTTGAAGGTGGGCAAGGCGGCCAAGGAGATGCTGGGACGCACACCCGGCAGCATCGTGGCCATCCGCCCGCTGAAGGACGGCGTTATCGCCGATTTCGACGTGACGGAGCAGATGATCCGCGCTTTCATTCTGACGTCGCACAACCGCAAGACGCTGGTGCGGCCGCGCGTTATCGTCGGCGTCCCGTCGGGGATCACCCAGGTGGAGAAGCGCGCCATCCGCGACTCTTGCGATCAGGCCGGCGCCCGCGAGGTGTACCTGATCGAAGAGCCCATGGCGGCCGCGATCGGCGCCGGGCTCCCGGTGCAGGAACCCAGCGGCAGCATGATCGTGGACATCGGCGGGGGCACCACGGAGGTGGCGGTCATCTCCCTGTCGGGCATCGTGTACAGCCAGTCCGTCCGCATCGCCGGTGACGAGATGGATGAAGGCATCACGCAGTACTTGAAGCGGAAATACAACCTGCTGGTGGGCGAGCGGACCTCGGAGAATATCAAGATCCAGATCGGTTCCGGCTATCCGTTCGACGAGCCGCGCAAGATGGAGATCAAGGGCCGCGACCTCGTGGACGGAATCCCCAAGACCCTGACCATCAACGACAGCGACATCCGCGAAGCCCTGCACGACCCGGTGTACGCCATCGTGGACGCGGTCAAGACGGCGCTCGAGCGCACCCCGCCCGAACTGTCGGCCGACATCGCCGAGAAGGGCATCGTCCTGGCGGGCGGCGGCGCCCTTTTGCACGGCCTGGATACCCTGATCTCGCTGGAGACGCACCTGAAGGTCCGGATCGCCGACGACCCGCTGTCCTGCGTGGTGTTGGGGACCGGGAAAGTCTTGGACGAGTTGGATCTGCTGAAGACCGTCTGCCTGGAGTCGTAGGCACCTTCCCCCGCGGGCCGGTCGGGCGTTGGGCGCCGAGGCGAATTCTCGTGAGCATTCTCTGGCGGGTTCTGACCCGGCACCGCCGGGCCGTCATCCTGGCCGCGGTTCTGCTGGCCGCGTTTCTGCTCATGACCGTGCAGGTGCGGCATGACCGCGCGGTGGTCTCCTTCGTCCGGCAGGCCGTCCTGTTCACCGTTTCGCCTTTCATCAAGCTCACCGCTGTGACCGTGGGCGGCGTCAACCACGTGTGGCAGAACTACGTGGACCTCCGCGGCCTTCGTCAGGAGAACCTGCGCCTGCAGCGCGAGGCGGTCCTCTTGCAGCGGCGCATCGACCAGCTGGAGGAGCAGGTGCTGGAGACGCAGCGCCTGCAGGGCCTCCTGGCCATGCGGGAGGCGTGGCGGGCGGAGTTCGTCGCCGCCCGCGTGGTGGGAAAAGACGCCACCAATTGGTTCAAGACCATCCTGATCGACCGCGGAAGTCGGGCCGGCATGCGCCGTAACCTGCCGGTCGTGGGGCCGGACGGCCTGGTGGGCCGCATCGTGGAGGTGACGCCCTCCACGTCCAAAGTGCAGCTCATTACGGACCCGTTGAGCGCTGCGGGCGTTCTGATGCAGCGCACGCGCGTTACCGGTATCGTGATCGGCAACCTGGACGCCGGTCTGAGAGTGCGGTACCTTCCGTTGCTCGCCGACGTGGTCGTCGGCGACCAGGTGGTGACGTCGGGGATGGGCGGGGTCTTCCCCAAAGGCATCCCCGTAGGCCGGGTGACCGCCGTGGAACGGAAGAGCGGCGCGCTTTTCCAGGAGGCCGTGCTGCAGCCCAAGGTCGACCTGAGCCGGCTGGAAGAGGTCGTGATCCTGATGAACTGGGAACGCCGCGAGGGCTTCGAAACCGGGAGCCGCCGGCAACCATGAGACTGTTCGTGGTGTGTCTGCTCGCCTGCGCCTCGGCCCAGGCGGCGCTGCTGGGCGCCATCAGCGTGGGTGGCGTGCGCCCGGACCTCTTCGTCCTGTTGGTCTTCTTCCTCAGCCCGCGGGTCAGCCCGGAGGTCGCCACGCTTCAGGGGTTCGTGATCGGCCTGTGCCAGGATGCCCTGTCGGGAGGCCCGCTGGGCCTGCGGGCGTTCACGTACACGTTTCTGGGATTCGTGACCGCCTGGTTGAGTCACGACCTGTACACGGAAAAACCCTTGGCGCAGTTCTGGCTGCTCCTGGCCGGTGCCGCCGGCGCGAGCCTGCTGGCGTTCTCCCTCCTGGCATTCTTCGTGGGGTTGCTTCCTCTCGTGCCGGCGCTCGGGCTGATCGCGCCAGAGGCGGTCTACACCGCCGTCGTGGGTTTCTTGTTGTTGCGACTGCCCCAAGTCCGCGCCGCCTTCGTTCGAGCGATATGAGATCGACGCTCCGCCATCTCACCCCGGTACAGGCATTGCCCGTGCGCCTGCGTCGGGCCATCCTGTACGTCTGCATCGGCTGCCTGGTGTTGCTCCTGCGCCTCTGGTACCTCCAGATCCTGGAGGGGGACCACTACTTCACTCTGTCCACGAACAATCGCCTCCGCGTGAGGGTGGTGGAGGCGCCGCGCGGCTTCATCCTCGATCGGTATGGGGAAGTGATGGTGGAGAATCGACCCACCTTCGACCTGTACGCCACACCCGAGGACGTCAAGAACCCCAAGGAGGTGGGGGCGACGCTGGCGGCCATCCTGAATGTCCCCGCGGCGGACATCGAGGCCCGGTTGACAGAGACCCGCGCGCGGGCGCAGCCCTTCCTCCTCCGGAAAGACCTGGATGAAGCCATGATGGTCGCCGTGGAGGAGCGGCGCCTGGACCTGCCCGGAATCAACCTGAGGATCCGCCCGGTCCGCGCCTACCCGATCGCGGGCATGGCGGCGAATCTGCTGGGCTACGTGAGCGAGATAAATCAGGCACAGCTCCAGCGCGAGGAGTACAGCGACTTCCGCCCGGGCGAGAGCCTGGGTCAATCCGGCGTGGAGCGGCGGTTCGACGCGTTCATCCGCGGCGTGGACGGCGGGGAGCAGGTCGAGGTCGATGCGCGCGGCCGCGCCCTGCGGGTGGTGAGCCGCAACGACCCGCGCTCGGGCTCCAACGTCTACCTGACCATCGACCGGCGGATCCAAGAGGCGGCAGAAGCGGCCATGGCGGGAAAGAAGGGCGCGGTCATCGCCATGAACCCGACCACGGGCGAGATCCTCGCGATGGTGAGCCGTCCCTCCTTCGATCCCAACCTGTTCGCCCAGCGCATCAGCGGCGAGGACTGGCAGCGGATCGCCACGGACTCCACCCACCCTCTCCAGAATCGCGCCTTCCAGGCCCAGTATCCACCCGGGTCCATCTTCAAGCTTGTCGTCGCCATCGCCGGCCTGGAGAGCGGTGCCCTGACGCCCGAGACGCGGTTTTCCGATCCGGGATATTTCATGCTGGGGAATCACAAGTTCGACGACTGGAAAAAAGGCGGCCATGGGATCCTGGATCTCCGCGGCGCCATCGTCAACTCCTGCAACGTGTATTTCTACCAGGCGGGGCTGCGCACCGGCATCGACGAGATCGTGCGGGTGTCCCGGCTCTTCGGGCTGGGCGAACCTCCCGGCCTCGGGCTGGGCGACGAGGCCAAGGGCAGTCTGCCGAACCCCAATGCGAAGGGCCGCGGGCAAGGCCCCTGGACCGCCGGGAACACCGTCGTCTCCAGTATCGGCCAGGGCCTGGTGGTCACCTCACCCATGCAGCTGCTGGTCATGGTTTCCGCCATTGCCAACGGCGGCACGGTCTACCGGCCGTGGGTCGTCAAGAAGATCGTGTCGCTGTCGGGCGATGTGCTGGAAGAGTACGAACCCGAGGCGATCCGCCGGGTGGACGTGCGACCCGAGACGCTGGCATTCATCCGACAGGCCATGCTCGGGGTGGTCGAGGAAGGCACGGGAGCCCGGTCCAAGGTGCCGGGCGTGCCGATCGGCGGGAAGACGGGAACGGCCCAGGTGGTGAAGAAGGGGGACGAGAAGAAAAACCCGGACGTGAAGGACCACGCCTGGTTCGTCTCCTTCGCGCCCGTGAACGACCCGAAGATCGCCGTCGTGGTGCTGGTGGAGAACGGCGGATTCGGCGGGCTGGTGGCGGCTCCCGTCGCCAAGGCGGTGTACGAAGCCGTATTCCGCGACCGCCCGTCCGTGTCCAGTCCGGCGACGACCGTAGAGGCGCCGGCGTCGGAGCTGGAAGACTGAGGATCAAGAGACGACAGGGACCGCGCGAGCGACAGGAGGGGGGTCGGGGTCGATCCCGCTGTCGGAGATCGCTGTCGGGAATTCTCCGCTGATCCTTGAAAGTTGAGTGCGCGCCATGTTCGATCGCCGACTCGTCTCCTGCTTCGATTGGGGCTTTGCCGTCACGATTTTCGGCATGGGATGCCTCGGCGTCCTCACCATATACAGCGCCAACGCCCTGACGCCGTCGGCCTTCAGGCAAACGCTGCACTTGCGGCAGCTCACGTGGCTGGCGGGGGGCCTCATCGTCTTGGCGCTCGCCTGCTCGGTCAGCTATCGAAACGTGGCCCGCTTTGCCTACATCATCCTGGGTGTCAACATCTTCTTGCTCTTGGTCGTCCTCGTGCTGGGCAAAACCGGGCTGGGCGCGCAGCGCTGGATCCGGATCGGGGGCATCACGTTCCAACCGTCGGAATTCATGAAGCTCAGCCTGGTCCTCTTCCTGGCCCGATACTTCGACGACCGCCGAGACATATTGCACCAACCGAAGACCATGCTGCTGCCGGCGGGCGTTACCTTGGTCTCCGCCCTGCTCGTGCTGAAGCAGCCCGATCTCGGCACGGCTCTCCTCCTGCTGTTCAACGCCACCGCCCTCATGCTTCTGCTCGGCCTCCGGTGGCGGTACTTGCTGCCCTTTGCGATCGCCGGTGGCGTGCTGGCGCCCGTCCTCTGGACTTTTCTCAAGGACTACCAGCGTCGCCGCATCCTCGTCTTCCTGAATCCGGATCTGGACCCGCTGGGGGCCAGCTATCACATCGCCCAGTCCAAGATCGCTGTCGGCTCGGGCGGCCTTTTCGGCAAGGGGTGGCTGGCCGCCTCGCAAAGCCAGCTCAACTTCCTGCCCATGAGCCACACCGACTTCCTGTTCGCGGTCCTCTCGGAGCAGTGGGGTTTTGTGGGCGCACTGGTCGTGCTTTTGCTGTACACGTATCTCGTGACTCGTGGTTTTCAGATCGCCAGCGAGTCGCCCGACTTTTTCGCCACCCTGCTCGCGACCGGGATCACCTGCACGCTGGCAATACAGGTCGGCATCAACGTATCCATGGTCCTGGGGATCCTTCCGGTGGTCGGCATCCCGCTCCCCCTGTTGAGCTACGGCGGCTCCTCCATGCTGGTCACCATGCTCAGCCTCGGGCTCCTCCTCAACATCCACATGCGCCGGTTCATGTACTGATTCCCAGACACATCCCCGTAAGTCAGCTAAATACGTGGATTCACACTGACATCTTTGACTTTATTCGCTTCACGACGGCTTGCATTTTTGGGGGTTTTTGCTTCTGGAATGCACCAAAATCACCCCACAGTTGTTCAGAATAGTACAATATGCTCTCATTAATTCGTTCTGACGCGCTACGCGCCTCTCCAATTGACGAGGAGCCGGACGGCGCCTTTTCCACCTGTTTTGGATTTGAGGCCACGGATGGCCCGCCGGGACCTACACTGACTCATGATGGAAGGCAGTCCCGGGATACGGCACGGCGACGCAGACGAGGCCCGGAATGACCGAGGCGCAGATCCGAGAATTGATCGCCCGTGCCCAAGCCTCGACGCGAGAGGAGTTCCTGGCGGCCACGGCGGATCTTCCGGACATCTCGCCAGAGGTCTTGGACGTGGTCTGGACGGCCGCCCAGATTCTCAGGAAGGTCGCGGCGGAGCGACGGGGGGACGCTCGGGAGGAGTAGGGCGCCCCCGCCTCAGCGTGAGCTGACCGAGGGCTTTCACCGATACCCACCACCGAGAAAAGAGGCCGAAACCTGGCGCATGACGGCTGCCGCAATATGCGGTGGACCGCACAATGAGATTCCGCGGCGACGCCACCACACACGCGGATCCAGGGGAGCGAGAGAACACACGGCGCGACAAGCGGCCCGGCGGACACCCGCTCTCCTGTCCGACGGGCGGAGGAGCATCCCGATATGGACGAGCCGTTCGCGACAGAGGCCGCGTTCCGCGACAGCGAGGAGCGCTACCGCGTCCTGTTCGAGATGGAGTCGGACGCGATCTTCCTCATCGACAACGAGGCCGGGCAGATCCTGGAGGTCAACCCCGCCGCGTCGACCCTTTACGGCTACACCCGGGCGGAGCTGCTCGCGAAACGGAATATCGACCTCTCGGCCGAGCCGGAGGACACCTGGGCGGCCACGCAGGAGCAGCGGGCTCGGGTCCCGGTCCGGTACCACCGGAAAAAGAACGGGACGGTATTCCCGGTGGAGATCGCGGCGCGACACTTCGTGTGGCGAGGTCGGCCAGCCCATCTCGCGGCGATCCGGGATATCACCGACCGCCAGCGCGCCGCCGACGCGCTGGCGCACCGGACCCGGCAGCTCGAGGCCGTGCGGGCCGTCACCGCCGAGATCATCCGGGAACTGGAACTACCCACGGTGCTCCGGCTGATCACCGAACGGGCCTGCGCGTTGACGGGCGCCACGGCCGGCGATCTCGACCTGTGGGACGACGCGCGCCAACTCCTCGTGCCCGAGGTCACGTATGGCCATGCCGCCGCGCGCCCCGCGGCGCCGCGGCGTCTGGGCGAGGGAGCGATGGGGATCGTCGCCCAACGCCGGGAGGGCCTGATCATCAACGACTACCGCACCAGCGGACTGGCGCACCCCCTGACGCTGGCCCAGACGCGGATCACCGCGTCGCTGCTGGAGCCTCTCCTCTACGGCGACCGACTCCTGGGGGTGCTCGGGGTGGACCACGAGCACCCGGGGCGGATCTTCAGTGCGCAGGACCAGGCGGCCCTGAAACTCTTTGCCGCGGAGGCCGCCATTGCCATCGAGAACGCCCGGCTGTTCCACGCCGAACTGAGCCGGCGCGCGGAAGTGGAGGCGGTCCAGGCGGTGAACGAGGAACTCGCGCGGGAGCTCGATTTGGCGACGCTGCTCCGGCTCATCCACGCGCGCGCCCTCGAGCTCGTCGGAGGGGATAGCGGGGTGGTGTGGCTCTGGGACGCGGCCGCCCAGGTGCTGATCCCGCAGCATTGGACCGGCTTCGGCCCGTGGATGGCGGACGCACGCATCCATGCCGGGGAGGGCGTCGTCGGCACCGTGGCCGCGCGGCGGGAGGGGCTCCTCGTCAACGAGTTCCGGACCTCCCCCTACGCCATGCCGTTCTGGCTGGAGCGGTCGCCCCACGTCGCCGTTCTGGCCGAGCCGCTCTGCTACGGCGAGCGCCTGGTGGGTGTGATCACCGTGAGCCGGAACGACCCCGCCCAGCCCTTCCGCGCGGAGCATCAGCGCCGTTTGAAGCTCTTCGCCGCTCCGGCCGCTATCGCCATCGAGAACGCCCGGCTCTATGCGTCCGTTCGCACGCAGGCCGCCGAACTGGAAGCCCGGGTACGGGACCGGACGGCGGATTTGGAGCGCGCCAACGCGCAGCTCCGCAAGATGTCGCAGTTCAAGTCCGAGTTTCTCGCCACCATGTCGCACGAGATCCGGACGCCGTTGAATTCCATCCTCGGGTTCGCGCAGCTCCTCCGCGAGCAGACCCAGGACCGGCTCGCGCCCAAGCAGGCCCGGTACCTCGCGCATATTCTGCAGAGCGGCGAGCACCTCCTCCAGCTGATCAGCGATATCCTCGACCTTAGCACGGTGGAGGCCGGGAAGATCGTGCTCCAGCTCGCATCGCTCGATGTGGCCCGGGCGCTCGCGGAGATCATGGTCGTCGCGCGGGGTCTGGCCCACAAGAAAGCCCAACAGCTCGCGGCGGAGATCGCGTCGGACCTGCCGTCGCTGCGGGCCGACCCCCTCCGGTTCAAGCAGATCTGCTTCAACCTGCTCTCCAACGCGGTGAAGTACACCCCCGAGGGCGGCCGCATCGCGCTCGCGGCCCAGCCGACGCCGGACGGGGCGTACCTCGAGCTCCGCGTATGCGATACGGGGATCGGGATTTGTCCGGAGGATCTCCCCCGGGTTTTTCTGGAATTCGTGCGATTGGCCACCACGCGGGGCTCCGCCGAAGGCGGGACGGGCTTGGGGCTCTCCGTAACCAAGCGGCTCGTCGAACTGCATGGCGGCACCATCATGGCCACCTCTCCCGGGGCGGGGCGGGGAAGCACGTTCACCGTGCGTCTACCTTTCGCGGGACCCGCCGCGCCGTCGGAGACCGGGTAAGCCGGGGGCGGCCCCGGTCACACGCGACGGGGCGCGAACCCCTTCGGAGGCCGATCGGCCGCGCGCCGGTGTCCGGGGAACACGGGCAAAAAGCGCATAACGTCCATGATTGTATCGACCGCACCCGGCTCGGAATGCCGAGCTCCCGCCCGACGCGATGGTGGTCGCGGGCGCAGAACTCCGTTCTTCACGGATTCTCGTCATGGACCATCGCGCGGAGAACCGCGAGCGCCTCCCGGCATCCTTGGAGCACGCCGCACAATCCGCCGGGGATGACGACACCTATTCCAGCCGCTTTCGGAAACGGAGCGTACTGATCGTAATGACGGCGCTCCCAAGGACGAACAAGGCCAGCATCTGCGGCCAGAGCACCGCTGGGCCATTCCCCTTCAGAAAAATACCCCGGATGATGACCAGGAAATACCGGAGCGGGTTCGCGTACGTCAGATACTGGATCGCCTCGGGCATGTTGGCGATGGGGAACATGAATCCCGACAGCAGCACGGCCGGCAGATAGAAAAAGAACGTGGACATCAGGGCTTGTTGCTGGGTTTTGGACACTGTTGAGATGAAGAGGCCGATTCCCAGTGTGGAGAGTAGGTACAGGGCCGTGGCCCCAAAGAGAAGGGTCAGGCTTCCCTTGATGGGCACTGCGAACCAGAAGACGGCCACGACAGTGATCAGGGCCACGTCGAAGAACCCGATCAGGGCGAAGGGGAGGGTCTTCCCCAGGATCAACTCCGCGGGCCGGATGGGCGTCACCATGAGCTGCTCCATCGTCCCGATCTCTCGCTCGCGGACGATGGCCATGGAGGTGAGGAGGAGCGACGTCAGCATGATGATGACGGCGATGACCCCGGGGACGTTGTAGTTTCGGCTCCGCAGGTCGGGGTTGTACCAGGCCCGGGACCGGAGATCGATCCCGCCGAGCCGCGGCTGCAGATCGTCGGGTCCAGGCACTCCCCACGCCACCTGCTGCGCGGCCAGTGCCTCGCGGGAGGCCTCACGGTTGTATTGGGCGATGATCCGGTTGGCGTAGTCCATGACCACGCTGGCGGTATTGGAGTCCGTGCCGTCCACGATGACCTGCAGCATGGCGGTGCGGCCCCGCGTGAGGTCCCTGGTGAATCCCGGATCGAATTGCAGGGCGGCCTTCACCGCCCCCCGGTCCACCAGGTCGCGCATCTCCGCCGCGCTGCCGAGCCGCCGGGTCACCGTGAAGTAGCCCGAGCTTTCGAAGCGCCGAACCAGCTCGCGCGTCTGCTGACTGTACTCGAAGTCGGCCACGGCCGTCGGGATTTCGGTGATATCGGTTGTCACCGCGTAACCGAACACAATGAGTTGGAGGATCGGCGTCACGAAGATGACGGCCTTCATCCGGGGATCCCGCAGGATCTGGATGAACTCTTTGATCAGCATGTGTTTGAGACGTTCCCACATGGCGACCTACTCCAGGTTCTTCCGAAACGTCCGGTTGGCCGCCAGCGTGACGCCGACGGCAAAGATGGTCAGGAACGCGGCCTCCTCGCCGAGCACCCCGAGGCCGGTTCCTTTCAGGAACACGGCCTTCAGGATCGTGACAAAGTACCGGGCCGGGAAGGCGTAGGTGATGGCCTGCAGCCACCCCGGCATGTTCCCGATGTCGTACATGAACCCGGACAGGAGGAACGACGGTAGGAACGTGAGCACCATGGCCACTTGGCTGGCCACGAGCTGGGACTTGGCCTTGATGGAGATCAGCATGCCCAGGCTGAGGGCGCCCAAGAGAAAGACCAGGGACAGCCCAAGTAGCAGCGCCATGTTCCCCCGGAAGGGAACCCGGAAGACCAGGATGCCCACCGCCGCCGAGAGCGCGACGTCAATGAAGCCGATCGCGAAATAGGGCAGGAGCTTCCCCAGGACGACCTCGGGGACCCGGATGGGCGTGGCGATGAGCTGCTCCATGGTCCCCCGCTCCCACTCGCGGGCGATGGTGAGTGAGGTGAGCAGGGCCGCGATCACCATCATGATGACGGCGATGAGGCCCGGCACGATGTAGTTCTTGCTTTCCAGCTCCGGGTTGTACCAGACGCGCAGGCGGCTCTCGACAGGCGGGGTCCGGTACGCGAGGCCGGCCCGCTCCAGGAGGATCTGATTCGAATACCTGCCGCTGATGGCCTCCAGGTAGCTGATGGCGATCGTGGCAGTATTCGAGTCGCTGCCGTCCAGCAGCGCTTGGACCGGCACCTGCCGGCCGAGATCCAAGTCTCTGGCGAAGTTCCGGGGGATCACCAGGCCCACCTGGGCCTTCCCCGAATCCAAGGCCCACTCCACGTTGCGGTAATCCCTCGCCGCCCCCACAACCGTGAAGTAGCCGGATGCCTCGAATCGCGCCAGGAAGTCCCGGCTGACCGCTGTCCGGTCCTGGTCGTAGACGATGGTCTTCAGGTTGTCCACATCCAGGGTCAGGGCGTAGCCGAACAGGAACAGCAGGATCATGGGGATGACGAAGGCCATCCCCAGACTCCGCGGGTCGCGCCGGATCTGGATGACTTCTTTCCGGGCCACCGCCAACAGGCGCGCCAGTCGCATCTCAGTTCTCCCGCAGCTTCCGCCGCGCTTCGGCGCGATCTTCCGCTTCGATCAGCGAGACAAAGACATCTTCCAGGGACGGGAGGATCTTCTCCATCCGGTCCACGCGGATGCCCGCCCGCTGCAGGGCGGACCGGACGGCCGGGATATCCGCCGACGCATCCGTCACCACCACGTGCAAGAGCTTCCCGAACAGGGCGGCCTCGCGCACCACCGGCTCTTTGACGAGCAGTTCGAGAGACTCCACGGGCCGGTCCACGGCCACCTCCAGCACGTCTTCGGGCATGTGCTCCCGCTTGAGCTCGTCCGGCGTCCCCAGAGCGATGATGCGTCCTCGGTAGATCAGGGCCAACCGATCGCAATACTCCGCCTCGTCCATGTAGTGGGTCGTGACGAAAACGGTGACGCCCTGATGGGCCAGCGTCCGAATCAGGTCCCAGAAATTCCGGCGCGAGATGGGGTCCACGCCGGAGGTGGGCTCGTCCAGGAACAGGATTTGCGGCTCGTGCAGGATGGCCGCGCCCAGGGCCAGGCGCTGTCGCCAGCCCCCGGCCAGCTCGCGCGTCAGACTCGTCTCGCGACCGGTGAGACCGGCCATCTGCAGCGCCCAGGCCTTGCGGGCGGCCTTCTTGTCCCTGGGAATCCGGTAGATCCCGCCATAGAAGTCCAGGTTCTGCTCCACCGTCAGATCCTCGTACAGGGAGAACTTCTGGGACATGTAGCCGATGATCTCCTTGATGGCCTCGCCCTGGGTCCGGATGTCTCGGCCCCCGACCCATCCTGTCCCCCCGCTCGGCGCGAGCAGGCCGGTCAGCATCCGGATCGTGGTGGACTTTCCCGCCCCGTTCGGCCCCAAGAAACCGAAGATCTCCCCCCGAGGAACCTCGAAGGAGACCTTATTCACCGCCACGAAATCGCCAAAGCGGCGCTCCAGGTTCTCGACCCGCACGGCCAGGTCAGGCTGCCCGTTCATGGGTGGCTTCCTCTCCTCGCTCGACCATGGAGATGAACACGTCCTCCAGCGACGGGATGACCTGACGGGGCTCATGCGGCTGGAGACCTTCGCGCTCCAGCGCCGCCAGGATGGCCGGGAGATCCCGGTGTCTCTCCTCCACCGCCACGTGCAGGCGATGCCCGAACAGCGTGACCCCTTTCGCCTGAGGAATGCCCGCAAGCAGTTGTCGCGCCCGCCAGCCATCCGTCACGGCGATCTCCACCAGATCTCCGGCGAGGAGACCCTTGATCCGGTCGGGCGTGTCGAGGGCGAGCAGGCGCCCCTGGTGCATCAGGCCGACCCGGTTGCAGCGCTCGGCCTCATCCAGGTACGCGGTCGTGACGAGGATCGTCACGCCCTCCTTCAGCATCTCGTACAGAATCCGCCAGAAGTCCCGGCGCGAGACGGGGTCCACGCCGTTGGTCGGCTCGTCGAGGAGGACGACCTCCGGCGTGTGGATCAAGGCGCAGGCCAGCCCGAGTTTCTGCTTCATCCCGCCCGAGAGCTTATCCGCCAGCCGGTGCTTGAACGGGGTGAGATTACTGAAACCCAGGAGGCGCTCGATCCGCGCCGCCCGTTCGTTCTTTGGCACTTCGAAGAGATCGGCATAGAAGTTGAGGTTCTCCAGGACCGTCAGATCGCCGTACAGGCCGAACCGTTGAGACATGTAGGCGATCTTGCCCTTCAACATCTCCGGCTCTCTTCGGACCGAGTGGCCGGCCACGGTGGCGTCCCCCTCGGTGGGTGTGAGAATCCCCGCCAGCATCCGAAGCGTCGTGGTCTTCCCGCCGCCGTCCGGCCCCACCAGGCCGAACAGCTCTCCCCGCGGGACGGCGAGGTGCAGATGGTCCACGGCCGCGATCGGGCCGAAGCGCCGCGTGAGGCCCAGCATCTCGATGGCTGCGCGGTCCTGCGTCATGGTCCTCCGCTCCCCGCGGTTCGCGATACCCGCGCAGGCGGCAGCCCCTTTCCACGGGGATCCTGGACCGCTGAAGGCGCGTGCAAGCGCACCGTCGCATCCGCCGGCATCCCCGGCTTCAACTCCTGGTCCGGGTTGTCCACGGCGATCTTCACCGCGAAGACCAGCTTCACCCGCTCCTCTTGTGTCTGCACGTTCTTCGGCGTGAATTCGGCCTCGGAGTTGATGAACGTGATTTGGCCCCGGTACACCTTCCCCGGGTAGGAGTCCGTGGCGATCTCGGCTATCTGGCCCAGTTTGACCCGACCGAGCTGAGGCTCGGGGACGTAGATCTTGAGCCAGATATTCCTGAGGTCGGCGATGGTCACCGCCGGGGTCCCCGCGGCGATCATCTCCCCCGGCTCCACATGCTTTCTCAGGACCACGCCCGCCTGGGGGCTCCGGAGGACGGTGTAGCCGAGCTGCGCCTCGGCGGCGGCCAGCGCCGCCCGATCGCGGGCGATGCTCGCCTGGAGCGTCGCCAGCTCCTGACGTCGTCGAGCCACCTCAAACTCCCCGGCCTGGGCCAGGAGGAGCCCCGCCTTCGCCTGTCGGACCTCCGCCTCGGCCCGGCGGATCTCCTCCTGTCGCGGGCCCTCCTTGACGAGGTCGAGCCGCTCCAGGGCGTTCTGGTGCCGCTCCACGGCGACCTCGTACGCCGTGCGGGCCGCGTCGCGACTCTGCTCCGCGACGCCGCCCTCGCGGAAGACAAAGTCCATCCGGCGGAAATCCGCCCGGGCGTTCTCCATGACCGCCTTCGCCTCCCGGACCTCGGCCCAGGCTTTGTGCAGATCCTGCGGGCGGGAACCGTTCTTGAGTTCGACCAGTTTCTCTTCACGAGCGGCCAGCGTGGCCTGCGCATCCGCGATCCGGCCCCGCGTGAGTTCCTCGAGCCAGACGATCTCGGTCCGCAGTTGCGGCACGCGGGTCTCGGTGGCCTGGAGGGCGGCTCGCAGGCGATCCACGTCGGCGACCAGTTCCTTGCTCTCCAGGCGGCCGACCAGGTCGCCGGGTTCGAGGCGATCGCCCTCGTCCACCGGCCGCTCGACGACCCGGCCCGGAAGCTTAAAGCTCAGAGCCACCTCGGTCGCCTCGATGGTGCCGGAGGCCCGGAGAACATCTTCCGGCCGCCGACTCCACCACTGCCACCCCACCACGCCGGCAACTGCCAGCCCGACGACGAGGCCGGCCATCACGATCCGGGTCCACCGTGCCTTCAGCATCTGTGTCATCGTCCTCTCCCTGCGACGGTGCCGATCGCGTTTCGGTCCGCTGCGTCCATGTTAGTCGGGCCGGCGGCGGCGGGGGCCGCCAGCAGGTTGCCAGCCGCTCGATCGAGGCCGGCGCGCGCCACCGCGTGATCGTACAGGGCTTGCGCCAGGAGCGACTCTGCGCCCAGCAGCGCCGCGTGGGCGTCCAGGACATCCGCCGACGTGCCCATGCCGGCCTCGTAGCGGATTTGCTCCACCCGCAAGGCCTCCCGCGCTTGGTCCAGGCTCGCCCGCGCAAGTGTCAGGCGTTCCTCGGCCTGCCCCAGATCGAGGAAGGCGTCCTTCACCTCCGACGCGATCGTCAATTCGAGATCACGCAGGCGGTCTTCCGCGGCGCTCATCTTGGCCTGCTCCCGGGAGATTTCCGAGGAAATGGCCCACCCGTCGAAGATTGGAAAGGAGAGGAACACGCCCAGGTTCCACTGCTCTTCCACCCCGAAGTTGTCCCCGCTCCGTCCCCCGTACTGTCCGTTCGCGCTGAGTGTGGGCAACCGCTTGCCTCGGGCCCGCGCCGTCCGAAGCGCAGCCTGGTCCACCGCAGTCTTTTGCGCCAGGTAGTCCGGTCGTTGGCGGTACGCCGTCTCCACCGCCGCCTCGACATTCTGGCGAACTGGCCGATACTCCAACTCCCCGGCGGCATCGACCCGGATGGAGGTCGGGTTGAAGCCCAGGAGGCGCGCCAGCAGTGACTGGGCCGATTCCAGGTTGGCCTGGGTTTTCACCAGGCTCTGCCGGACCTCGGCCAAACGAACATCGGCCTTGAGCAGGTCCACCCGCGGCGCCTTTCCGGCCGTGATCAGCAACGCCGACACCCGGCGGTGCTCCTCGAGTTGGGTGACCGCCGCCCGATCCGCCTCTTCGAGCTTCCGGAGTTGGAGGATCTTGGAGAATGTCGCCGCCACGTTGAACACTAGGTCCACTTCGACCTGGCCGACGCCGCGCTCGGCAATGGTGCGATCGGCTTCGGCGATTTGAATTCCCCTGACGATGCGCCCGCCCGCATACAGAGGCACGCTGAACGTGAGACCGGCGTCGTAGATGTTCCGGTCAAAGCGGCCGAACACCCCCGGCCGGGACAAAGGGACAACCTGAACGGGATCCCCGTACCGGGTATAGCTGGCACTGGCGTCCACGCGGGGCCACCGTTCGGACTTCGCGATGCCTACATCGCCTTCGGCCACGAAGATCCCCTTCCGGGCGGCGGCCACTTGCGGGTTTCGTTCGAGCGCGAGGCGCGTCGCGTCGGCGAAGCTCACGGTCCGCACCTCGGCGGCGGCCGCGGTGGCTGGGATGCCCAAAACCGCCGGCACGAGGAGGAGCGCCCTCGCGGTCCGCCCGGACCACGTCCGCGACCAGCGTTGGGGGAGCGCACGCAACAGGGCGGCCCACCAGCCGCGAGAGCGGTAGACGGCCATCGCCGAGAGCCCGACCCCGGCGACCAATAGGGCGATTCCGGCTCCCTTGCCGACCGGCAGGCGCCCCGCCCCCAGCCAGGCCGGATCAAGCGAGAAGCCGAGGAGAAGGTATGTCGTCGACCAGAGGGCGGCGCCCACGAGATCAGCCAGGAGGAACCGACGGTACGGCATGCCGGAGGCGCCTCCCAGGATCACAATGACGGTCCGTATCCAGGGCAGGAAGCGCGCCAGGACCACGACGCGGGCACCGTAGCGCCGGATGCCGGCGGACGCGATCGCCACCGTGCGCGCGCCGTACGGGATACGGAGGCACTGTCGTTCCACCACACACCGCCCGAGGCGGCGGCCAACCAGAAAGCCGACCTGATCGCCCGCCATGGCGGCGAGCGCTCCCATCCCCAAGGCCACGGGCACGGAAAGGAACCCGGCGGCCGTAAGAACCCCGGCCAGCAGGAGCCACACCTCTCCAGGAAGAGGCAATGGCAAGCCTGCCGTCTCCACGGCCAAGCCCACGAAGGGCAACCAGGCTCCCCAAGTCCGACTCAGTGCGAGTGCCGTCTCCGGAACAGTCATGGTAGCTCCCACGTCAGCGCCCACGGTTCGATCCTCTCCGGCGCAGCAATGTCGCGTCGCCGATATTCACCCCGGCCGGCCTAACTCGCCGCCGCCGCCAGCGGCAAGCCACACCCCTCACGCGCATCACGATACGCCACACCCTTTGAGGGCCCCGCACCGCACGTTGCACAGCGGACACTCTCGCTCCTGCACACGCACGCCACAGGGCGAATGGGCGTCATGAGCCGCCGTGGCCGCGATGAGCGCGCGGAGGCCCTCCCAGGCCGAGCATGCCCGCTCCGCGAGGTTCAGACGAAACCCGGTCAACGACCAGCGGACGGCGAGCGCCTGGATGGCGCCCATCAGCAGCGTCGCCACCGTCTCGGGATGCACGTCGGGGCGAATGCACCCGGTCCGTTGGCCCGCCTCCGCCAACACCCGGATCCGCCCGAAATACACTTCCGCGTTGATCGCCATCTGTATCCGAAGATCCGACCGATGCAGATGGACATCCTCCGAAAACACCAGACGGGGAACCCCGCGATGCCCTTCCAGGAAGGTGACCTGGTCGAGAAACAGCGCCTCGAGCGCGTCCAGAGCTGTGCCTGGCGTACGTTCGACCCGCCGCAGGTTCTCCGCCAGCCCCGCCCCGATGCGGCCCGCCCTGAGCGAAAGGAGCTGATCCCGGCTCTCGATGTGCCGATACAGGGCCCCCTCGGAGATTCCGCACGCCTTTGCAATAGCTTTGGTCGTCGCTCCGCGCGTCCCGCGATTGGCGATCAGCATCAGGGTGGCCTCCACGATTTGGTCGCGCTGCCCATCCGGCGGGTGTGTGGTCTTCGGCGCGGGTCGTCCCTCCCAATCCGTGGGAAGACGAACTTCCCTCTCTGGTCTCGGTTGGCGCTGCGGACAAGATAGGTCACAATCCGCCAACGTTCTGCAACCTACGTTGCACACGAGGCGATTTCACTCGGGGCGCGGTCGAACGGTTCTCCTCAGGAGCCGTTCATGCTATAAGAGGACCGGTGGAACTGCCCCGCGCGGTACCGTGGAGGCATGGATTGCCGTGATCGAAATGGCCGAGATACTGCGAGCGGTCCCGTACTTCGCCACCGTGGACGCCGACTCCCTCACGATGCTTTTGGCGCAGGTGCGGGGTCAAAAGTATGAGGCGGGAGAGACGGTCCTAACGGAGGGAGAGCCATGCAAGGGCTTGTACTTCATCGTGAGTGGTCGGGTCAAAGCGTACAAGCTATCGGCGGACGGCCGGGAGCAAGTCCTCCGTATCCTGGGCCCGGGACGGACCTTCAATGACGTCCCCGTCTTCGACGGGGGGCCGAACCCCGGCAGCGTCGCCGCCGTGGAGCCGAGCAGCATCGGCATGGTGCCACGAGCCGCGCTCCTCGCCCTCGTGGAAAAGCACCCCCAGGTCGCGACGGCGGTGATCCGGATCTTGGCTTCCCGCCTGCGCGCCCTCACGCTGATGGTCGAGGACCTGTCGCTCCGCGGCGTGATGGCCCGCGTCGCGAAACTCCTCGTGGACAGCAGTCGGGGGCGCGAAACCGTGATCGAAGGCGGCGGAGGCCCCTGCGTGCGGCTGACGCAACACCAGATCGCGACGCTGACCGGGTCGGTGCGGGAAGTCGTTCAGCGCGCGTTGAAGACTCTGGAGAAGGAGGGGGCAATCCGATTGGCGCGGGCTCGGGTCGTGGTCCTCGACCAAGCCGCACTGGAACGCTGGAGCGAGTCGTCAGGTGGGATCGGCGCGTGACCCATACTGCAACGCGTCAGGCTGATCACACCGCGCGACCCCAGCGGGGGGGTCGGCCCGTATCCACCCGTAATCCTGGCGGTGCGTCCAAATCACGTCCGCGCGCGCGGACGCTGCGAGCGCGCGGGACTGACCGCTCCCCGCAGGTGCGCTCCGTCGTTGCGGCGGTCCGTGGCCGTCACGCTCGCGTCACGGATCTCTGTCTGTGCGATCCGTCGACCCGCGTCTCGTCCGCCCAGCCGGCGGTCATCCCCATGGACCTTCATTTGCCCATCGGTATGGACAGGCCGCCGCCTCGAGGCCGGCCCGCGGATCGCCCGCACGGGGCCCGCGTCTCTTCTGAAGACGCCGGTGTGGTCGGCTCCACACATGGGGCACGCGGGCGTCTCCGGCGTCGGCGCCGCTCTTGCTTTCGTCAGACGGCACCGCCGGGGACCCTATGGGGCGGCACCGGCTTGCTCTGCCCACTCGGCCAGCAGCTCCTCCGTCGTGCGGAACTGCCGCTCCGGCGCCGTCGCGTACCACATCTTGAAATAGGCCAGGCCCGCCTGATGGGCTTCCTCCGTGAACGCCTGCAGGGCGTCCGTGACCCACACCAAGTCATAGCCCTTCTGGAAGGCGTCGCCGCTCGTGTGCCGGGCGCAGCAGTCGGTGTGCAGGCCGACGAGGTACAACCGGGTGACGCCGCGCTCTCGGAGCCGCGCCTCGAGGTCGGTGCTCAGAAACGGGCTGTACGTGCGTTTCTCCAGGACGATGTCCTGGGGCTGGGGGGCCAGCGCCGCGGGGATGGCCGCCGCGTCGGTCCCCTTCATGGCGTGCGGCGGCCACTTCGCGAGTTCGCCATCCCCCGGCGCATGGGCATCCGTGGCGTAGATGACCGGGATGCCGGCGGCGCGGGCCCCGGCCAACAGCCGCGCCACCCGCGGGATGAGCGCTTGCGCCCGGCGCTGGTAGTCCGCCCCGCCCGCCGTGGCGATCGTCCCGGGTGCGAACAGGAAGTCGTTGGCCATGTCGATTACGAGTAGAGCGCTTCGGTTCGGCATACTGCCCTCCCATTGGTGTGTGGGCGATCCGACCGGGGGGCCGCTTGGACAACGCCTTCGCCAGAGACGGTCTCGGGCGCTCCCGGTCGGAGGCGCCATTCCGTGCGCCGAGGCCCGAGGTCCGGTCAATACCCCAACTGACGAGCCGCGACGCCACACGCGGTCCAAGGCGCGCAGAATGTGTTGCCGTGGAGATTGGGGGCCGAGCTGGGGCGACGCGGGGCGCCGGTCGGTCGCCGACAGTCCGGCCGATGGGTTCAGCCTGCTCGTCGCCGTCGATCTTCTCGTGTATCCAAAGTGGCCGCGGGGACCCGTCACCTCGGGGCCGCACGCATCGGACAAATCCTTCCGGTAGAAACCCGGTTGACTCCCTGACCTCGAATTCCCTGCACCCCGTATCGTTTTGTGGTGAATCGCCTCGGTTCAATCTTCCCCGAGAGCTTCGAGTTCGGCAAGATCCTTCTTGCGGCCCAACGCCCGCTTGTTCGCCACGAGATCCCCCCGGCCGATATCACGCACCGGCACGTCTCCACACTGGCCTTGCACTCGCCCCGACCGGGTGTGTTCCCAAGACGACCCGGTGATCGAGGTCATGGTGTCCACCCTGACCGGCGGATACCCGAGCTGAACGACTCTCCCGTCTTCCCGAAAGTCCACCTCCGTCAGGCCGACAGACTCGAATCCAAATTCATGAAGGGCTCGCACGATCCTTCTGGCATTCATGGGCTCCGGCTACACCAGGACGTCAAGGTCCCCCGTGTACCGGGGTGCGCCGTAAAATGCCAGCACGTAAGCCCCGACGATGATGTAGTCAACCTCGTGTTTGTTGAATAACGCGAGCAGATCTCTGAAGTCCTGCTGCACCTCCATGGTATCGCCCTTTCAGGAATTCAACGGCGGCAATGCGCTCGCGGGGTGTTTTGCTGAGCCGGTACGCCAGGTCTTCCTTGATGGATGAATCCCTCTTCAAATCGAGCCGCTTGACTGTCTTCTCGATCATCTCGGTCCCTCGCGCATCCTGCGGTCGATGCCGGTTTGAGCCTTGCCGAACGGTGCTCTTGCGGCCTCTCACACGGACCTACATCCGGCGGCGGGTCCGCACGATCCTACCGGACGGCAATCGCAACGACGACGCAAGCGCCGGCAGAAGCGTACCGAAGGGCGTAGGGGGCGTCAACCGCAAAGACGCCCGCAGGACCGACGACAGCGACGGTGATCCCCGACAGCGGAGGTGCCGGCATCTGCCCTTCCCCCCTGCCCCTGTCGCTATCCCTGTCGTCTTTTCCTCATAGCATGGGGAGGAGTTCTGCGTAGGTGTGGATCGTCAGGTCAGGGCGGACGTCGCCGGGATCGGCGCCCGGCGGCGCGATCCAGATGGTCCCCAGGCCGACGCCCTCGGCGCCGCGGATGTCGGAGTGAATGCTGTCCCCGACCATGACCACGGCCTGCGGCGGTAGACCGAGACGCTCCAGCGCGGACCGAAAGAGAGGGGGTTCGGGTTTGCCGATCACCATGGGCCGGACACCCCCCGCTGCCGCCACCGCCTCGACGATGGCGCCGCACCCCGGAAAGAACTCGCCGGCCTCGACGGGCAGCCTGGGGTCCAGATTCACCGCCACGAACGCCGCGCCGGCGCGGACCGCGCGGGCGAGCGCGGTGAGTTTGCGGTAGCCGAAGTCGTCGTCGTGGCCGATCACGACAACCTGCGCCCGGCGGTAGTCGTCCAGCGGCAAGACGGTGTGGCCGGCGGCCGCCAGCAGCGCCAGGAGCCGCGGCGAGCCCACGGCCAGCACGCGCGAGGGTCCATAGCGCGCGCGCAGGAGGGGGCCCGCGATCTCCGCCGCGGAGAGGATCTCCTCGGGGTCCGCCGCGATGTCCAACCGGCGGAGCTTGTCGAGCAATTCGTCGGCCGCCTGCCGGGAGTTGTTGGTCAGAAAAAGAACGCGGCGACCCGACCGCCGCAGCGCATCCAGCACGGTACCGACGCCCGGCAGCAGCGTCTCGCCGTTGTACACGCATCCGTCGAGATCGAAGACAAAGGCACGGAGCGATCGAAGGTCCATCGGCGCGGCTCCACAGGCAGCGCGGTCAGGGCGCGAGGTCGGCTCCGGGGCCGGTGTCGGTGAGGACGTCGCGCGGCGCGAGGTCGGCTCCGGCCTCGGCGAGATGGCAGGTGTCGTTGACCAACACCACGCGACGGGTGGCGCCGTTGACCTCCACGAGGTTGACCGCCGTGTTGTCCTGCTTGATCCGGAAGAGCGATCGAATCTCCACCCCCAGGACGTGGCAGAGGAGCGCCTTGATGGGGCCGCCGTGGGAGACCACGATGACGTCCTTCCCCGGCTGCGCGACCCGCATACGCTCGAAGGCGCCCGTGACCCGTCCGGCGAATGCCTCCAGACGCTCGCCGTCGGGGGCGGGATGCGCCAGCGGGTCGTCCAGCCACCCCTCGTACGCGCCCGGAAAGGCCGCCTGAATCTCGGAGACCGTCATCCCCTCCCATCTTCCGAGACCCATCTCGCGAATGCCTGGCTCGGCAAACACGGGAAGGCCCGTGGCTGCTCGGACCGCCTCGGCCGTTTCCGCCGCGCGACGAAGCGGACTCGTGTAGACCGCCCCCGCTTCCGGCAGGAGCACACGAAGCCGGCGCGCCACCAGCTCCGCCTGCCGCCGGCCCCGCGTCGAGAGCGGCGGATCCTGGTTTCCCTGGATCCGCCGCTCGCCGTTCCACACGGATTCGCCGTGGCGGATGAGCAGAAATCTGGCCACCGCGTCCGACTCAACGAGTCATTACAGGCTGTAACCGCCGTCCACCACCAGGTTGCAGCCCGTGGTGAAATTCGAGGCGTCCGATGCCAGGTACACCACGGTGCCCCCCAGGTCCTCGTACGCTTGCCCGTACCGCTTGATCACTCCCTGGTCCACGCGGATGGCGCGGATGGCGGGATTGTCGGAGCGCGCCGCGTTGCCGGGCGTCCGAAAATAGCCCGGGCTGATGGAGTTCACGTAGATCTTGTGCCGGGCCCATTCCACCGCCAGCGACTTGGTGAGCATCACCACCCCCGCCTTGGCGGCGTTGTAATGGCAGTAGTCGGCGTCCCGATTCACGTGGAACGACGACATGGAGGCGATATTGATGATCTTGCCGCCGCCCTGCTGGATCATGTGCGGCGCCACCGCTTTGCAGCACAGAAATACTCCCTTCAGGTCCACGGCCAGCATCCGGTCCCAGTCCGGCACGCTCATCTCCAAGGCGGAGAGCGGCTGCGCGTAGCCGGCGTTGTTGACCAGGATGTCGAGGCGTTTCCACTCCTCGATCACGCTCTTGAACATCGCCTGTACGGCCTCGAAGTCGGTCACGTCCGACTTGAAGGGCAGGGCGCGTCGTCCGCGCTCGCGGACCATCGCCGCCGTCTCCTCCGCAGCCGGCAGGTCGAGCTCCGCGATGGCGATGTCCGCCCCGGCCTCGGCCAGGGCCAACGCCATGCCCTGCCCCAGACCGCGGCCGGCTCCGGTGACCAGCGCGGTCTTCCCCAACAGCGAGAAACGGTCCAGGATCCCCATCGTCATCCTCCCATCTCAAAAACAGGCATGCAAAAGGGCCCCAACGCCGACTTCAAAAAACCCCTTGAAATTTCAGGAAAAGACGCGGTAGCATGCCATTCTCCACCGCAAGACCTTCTCGGCCCCGCAGCGCAGCGGAGGACCTCCCCATGGCCAAGCCCACCGTCCTGATCGTCGAGGACAGCCCGGACATCTCCCAGCCCATCGCCGACGCACTGCGGTTCGCCGACTTCAACACGCTCCAGGCCTACAACGCGGTCCAGGGGCTTCAATTCGCCAGCGAACACCGCCCGGACCTCATCCTCATGGACATCCAGCTCCCCGACCTGGACGGGCTCTCCGCCGCCAGCACGCTCAAAAGCGATCCCGCCGTCAGGCACATCCCCATCGTGGCGATGACCGCGTACGACGTGGCGGGCGATCAGGCCAAAGCCATCTCGCGTCACTGTGTCGGCCACGCGCAGAAGCCGGTCCGCCCGCGAGATCTTGTCACCCTGATCTCTGCGATCCTCAAGCTCCGCTCGGAACCGACAGCCCGCCCGACACAGAGCCCGAGTCCGCGGACGCCCCGCAAGTAAGCGCCCGTTGGCGGTCGGCGCTGGGGCTGGAAGCGGCGTTTAACCTACCATAGGCTTGGACGAAATTCAGCACAAACCGGCGTCACGGTCCGCCGACCCGACGCGGAGATCTCCCCATGTCCGCCAGGTCAGGTCCGCAGGCGGGGGTCCATGGCGTCCCGGACGGCGTCGCCGAAGAGGTTGAGCCCGAGAACAGACACGGCGATGGCGCAGCCCGGGAAGACGGCGATCCAGGGGGCGTTGCGGATGTATTTCTGGGAGTCCTGAAGCACGTTTCCCCACGTCGGCGTGGGCGGCGGCTCGCCCAGCCCCAGGAAGGAGAGCGCGGCCTCGGCCAGCAGGACCTCGGCGAAATAGAGGCTGAGCTGGACCACGACCACCGACAGGCAGTTGGGGAGCACCGTGCGGAGGATCAGCCGCCAGCGCGGCGTCCCGAGCGCCTGGGCGGCGACGATGTACTCCTGGGCGACGACGCTGAGGGCAATGCCCCGGGTCACCCGCACGATGCGCGGCAGGTAGACGACGCCGAGCGCGATGATGATGCTCCGCGTGCCGGTCCCCAAGGCGGCCGCGATCGCCACCGCCAGCAGGAGCGGCGGGAAGGACATCAAGAGATCCATCAACCGCATGATGACACCGGCGATCCGCGCCGAGCTGACGCCCGCCACGATCCCGAGCAGCACGCCCGGCAATGCCGCGGCGATCATAGTGAACAGCGATGCCATCAGGCTCACCCGAGCCCCATGGACCACCCGGCTCAGGACATCCCGCCCGAGCTGGTCGGTCCCGAACCAGTGACCCGGACCCGGTGGCAGGAACCGCTGCGGGATATTCAGCTTGACCGGGCTGGGGAGGCCGAGGAACGGCGCGGCGATGGCGACGAGGACCAGGCTGAGGACGATCACGCTGCCGACCAGCGAGAGGCGATTGCGGCGGAGCTGCCGCCAGATATGCAGAAGCCGTGCGCCCCAGGTTGGCGGCGGCGGAATGCACGGTGTTCCGGTCGCGCACGCGGAAAGGCTCGTTGCGTGTGTCACAGTCGGGCTCGTCCCGCCTCACCCGAGGCGCAGCCGCGGGTCCAGGTAAGTGTACAGAACGTCCACAAACAGGTTGATCAGCACGTAAAGAACCGAGATGTACAGGATCAGCCCTTGAATCACGGGAAGATCCCGGTTGTAGAGCGCCGTGATCACCAGCTGCCCCACGCCCGGCAGGACAAAGAGCGTCTCGATGACGGCGCTCCCGCCGAGCAGAATCCCCATATTGATGCCCATGACCGTCACGGCCGGGATGAGCGCGTTGCGTAACGCGTGCCGGAACAGGACCACACGTTCGCGTAACCCCTTGGCTCGCGCTGTCCGGATGTACTCCTGCCCCAGAATCTCCAAGACGCTGCTCCGGACCAGGCGCGCCAGGAGGGCTGTGAGATACGTGCCCAAGGCGCAACTGGGCAGGATGAGAAACCGCAAACCGCTCCACAGGTCGGTGACGACGGAGGTGTATCCCACCACGGGCAGCAGGTTCAGCTTCAACGAGAAGAGGATGATCAACATGAGGCCCAGCCAGAAGCTGGGCATGGAGAGGCTGACAAGGGTGAGGACGCGTGCCGCGTGGTCCACCCACGAGTTGCGGAACACCGCGGACACGAGGCCCGCGGGCACCCCGATGATGATGGAGATGAGAAGCGCAAGGCAGACCAAGGACAGCGTGGTGGGAAACCGCCAGATGAGCTCGTCGACCACCCGGGTCTTGTTGTAGAGGGATTCGCCGAGGTCGCCCCGGACCACCCGGCTCAACCACTCCCAGTAGCGGACGGGCAGCGGGCGATCGAGACCCAGCTGCGTCCGGAGCTCCGCCACCTGCTGAGGGGTCCCCTCCCCGCCCAGCATCACCAGCGCCGGATCGCCGGGGATGACGTGCACCAGGGCGAAGGACGCGATGGAGAGCGCAAACAGCATCGGAACGAGAGCGATCAGGCGGGCGATGACGTGTCGCAGCAGCGGCGGCATGAGGGATCCCGTGATTCCGCGGCCAACGGCAAACGCCGAGCCGGGGCGAAGCCTGTTCCTCGCCCCGGCTCGGCTCTAGGCGCTTGGCACTCGGTGCTCGGCGCTACTTCCCAACCGTGACGTTCCAGGTACGGGCATACCCCGCGGACCAGAGCTGCCATCCCTGGACGTTGCTCCGCCAGCCCTGGACCTGCGGCTCGTAGATCAGCGGGATCCACGGCACATCGGTCCGGAGCAGCGTCTCGAGGTCGGCGAACACCTTGGTCCGATCCTCCTGTTTCATGGTCGTCCGTGCGGCCCGGCACAGCCGGTCGTACTCGGGGTTCTTGTATCCCGTCGAGGTGCTGGTGCTTTCCCAGAACTGGCAGTAGTAGATCTCGGCATCCGGCCGCGGGCTGAGACCAGACAGGAAAAAGGCGAACTCGCCCCCGTCCCATGTGGTCTGCAAGGCGGCCGATTCCAGCGTGCGGACGCGGACGTTCATCCCCACGGCTTGCATCTGCGCTTGCAGCACAACGGCGATCTCCGGATAGATGCTGGGCTGGAGATGGGAGTCGAGGATGATCTCCTCGCCCTTGTAGCCGGCTTCCTTCAAAAGCTGCTTGGCCTTCTCGGGATTGGGCTTGCCGAACGGGTCGTTGGCGTGCACGGCGCCGAAGTATGGGGTGCCTACGGGGATTCCGGCCGGTGCGGGCTTGCCGAGCCCGAACGTCACGGCCTTGACGATCTCCTCCTTGTCGATGGCGTACCCCACCGCCTGGCGGAGCTTCGGGTTGTTCATGAAGATGCCCTTCTTGAACCCGAAGCGAAGATCGGCAAACGAGACACCCGGCTTGGCGGCAACGGTGAGGCCCGGCTTGCCCTTGTACCGCTCGACGTCCTGCTGCGTGAGCGCCAGGGCCACGTCCACGTCGCCGCGCTCCAGTGCCGCCGCCCGCACGGAGGAGTCGCGGATGGGGATGAAGTCCACCTGATCCACCAGCGCCAGGCGCTTCCCGGTGAACCCGGATGTGGGCCGATCATCCACGGTGTAGCCGGCGAATTTCCTGAGCCGGATGACGCTGTCCTTCTTCCATTCCACGAACTCGAACGGTCCTGTCCCCACCGGCTTGGTGATCGTGCCGCCTTGCCGCTCCGCCTCGCCGTCCGGGTAGATCACGGCCGGGGCGATGGGGTTCGCCAGGGTCGCCACGAAGCCGGCGTTCATCTCGTTGAGCGTGATCTTCACCGTCAGCGGGTCGGCGGCCTCGATGGATTTGATGAGCTTCTTCAACTGCCCGGATCGAGGCCCTTTGGCTTGCATCTTGGTGATGGAGTACACCACATCCTTGGCGTCCAGGGTCTTGCCGCTGTGGAACTTCACCCCGCTGCGGAGCGTGAGCGTGTACACCAGGCCATCGGGACTGACCGTGTACTTGTCGACCAGGGAGGGGCGCGGCCCCATGTCCTCACCCAGCGCAAAAAGCATGTCGTAGACGTTGAGCAGCACGACGCGATTCAGATAGTGGGTCGTCAGGTGCAAGTCGACGTCAGAGATGTCCCCGTCGGCGGCGATCTTGAGGACGGTGCCCGCCGGCGCCGACCCGACCGGCCCGAGCAGGAGCGCGAAGACGAGGAAACTTCCGGCGATCCATGCCAAACATCCACGGCGTGTCATGGGCGGACCTCCTTCTCTGAAAGTCTTTCCTCCGGGGTTGCGTCACACGCAAGAAAGCGATCAGCGGTCGGCCAAAGACGGAACCCCCAGCGCGCGCCGGCGCTCCGGTTTTTTCTTTGGTTTCGCCGAACGCTGACCGCTGAAGGCTGAACGCTCACCCCGCTACCACCGAATGTCCTTCTGCGCGGGCAACCGGTGCTGGTCCGAGCGGACCTCGATGGGCCAGGTCCGGAACTCTTCCAACCAGGCCAGCATGTGCTTCATCACGATCTCCAGGATCTGCTTGCCCTTCGCGGCGGTGGCCTTGGTGGGATCGCCGTGGATTCCCGTCTTCGTCCAGCGGCCCCAGAAGTCGTTGAAGCGGACGGCCTTGGTGGAGTCTGAGCTCATGTACTGTCCGACGCGATCGTTGCCGAAGACCGCCTTGTCCAGCTGGACCCGCTCTTGGGCGAAGTGCAGGTACAACGACGTCTCCATCTCGTCGGCGTGCGCGTGAACCGTGCTCTCCAGCAGCGCTTCGTACTCGGCCTTCCCCATGGCGAAGTAGCCGAAGGCGCAGCAGATGGACGGCGTCTCCAGCACCGTGCGCCGCGCCACCAGGTCCACCAGCGGCCCGTTGCTCCCGTGGCCGTTCACCAGGGCGATGCGCTTGAAACCATGGTACGCCACGCTCTTGGTCACATCCAGGCAATAGTTGATGAAATGATCCGGCTGGATGTGGATGGTCCCCGGGAAGTCGATGTGGTGGAGGTTGAGTCCGCACGGGATCGCGGGAAGGACGAGGACCTTGTCGGGCGCGCGGCGGCCCAACTCGTGGCAGACCTCCCGGACCAGGAACAGGTCCACGTCCAGGGGCATGTGAGGCCCGTGTTGCTCGGTCGAGCCGGTGGGCAGGATGACCACCTTCTGCATCGCGATGGCGTCGTTCATCTCGGGCCAGGTCAGTTTGTTGTACTCGTAGATCTCGCGGGCGCGCATGCGGTCCTCCTCGCAGGGTGGACGGGACGGACGGATCGATGGGCGGCGGCATGGATCATCGACGCCAAGCCGGTCGCACGCCGACAGCGGTTGCGGCCGGAGTCCTCACATCACCGCACCGCCACACGCCGGGTGCGGGCGTTGTATCAGAGGTGGCATGGACTGTCAAGGCAAGCGGAAAAAGAGGAGTGCCCGGGACGTCCCGCGCCCGGTCGCGGCGTTACGCGTCGGCCCTCCTCTTCCCCCCGTGCCCCCGGTCACCAGGGGCCACCGAATGCGGAAGGTCGCCCCTGTCCCCGGCGCGCGGTCGCACCAGCGCGCCCCGCCCATGGCCCGGACGGGCTTCCGGCTCTGCGCCGGGCGTCGGCCCGTCTGCGGCTCATCGCGTCCTTTTGCCTTTGGTCGCAGACGACGTCCGCCTCCATCGCCTCGTGCGCGGATCGAAAAACGCAAACAAACGTCGCCGGACGAGGCCCGGTGGACGCCGTCATGACCTCGCGGGCGAGTCCGCCGGCAGGAGGTGAACGGTGCACGGCGAAAAGTCGAACCCGACCGCGGCGCCTTCCGGGATGAGGCTCTGCTCCAGGGGGTTGCCGCTCACCACGAGGAGCGGCGTGCCGTTCCAGTCGACCTCGTATTCCGCCGTTGCCCCGAGGTACACCGCGCGCCGGATCGACCCGCGGAACCCCGTGTCGCGCCCTGCCGGATCGGGGGTCAGGGCGATCGTCTCCGGACGCACCACCAGCGTGACGGCGGCGCCGGCCGGCGGCGCCGGCAGGCGCCAGGGCACCTCCATCCGGCGCCCCTGCACCTCGACGATCACGCCGGTCACTCCAACCGAAACCACGCGGCCCTCCAGAAAATTCACCCGCCCGAGAAAATCCGCCACAAAGCGGTTGGCGGGGCGCGCGTAGACCTCGAACGGGGCCGCGACCTGCTGGACCCGCCCCGCCTCCATCACGACGATCCGGTCCGAGAGCGCCATGGCCTCGGCCTGGTCGTGGGTGACGTACACGCTGGTGATTTGGAGGCGCCGCTGGAGCCGGCGCACCTCGACCCGCATCTGCTCGCGCAGCTTGGCATCCAGGTTCGACAGCGGCTCGTCGAAGAGCAGGACGCGGGGCTCGGTCACGATGGCCCGTGCCAGGGCCACGCGCTGCTGTTGGCCGCCGGAGAGCTGCTCCGGAGAGCGGTGCTCCAGCCCCGACAGCTCCACCAGCTCCAGCACGGCACGGACGCGCGAGGCGATCTCCCCCTGGGGCAGCCCGCGCATCTCCAGGCCGAACGCCACGTTTCGGGCCACCGTCAGGTGCGGGAAGATGGCGTAGCTCTGGAAGACCATGGCGGCGTTCCGGGCGTGGGGCGGAAGCCGGCTCACGTCATGGCCGTCGATCAGGATCCGCCCCGCCGTCGGCAGCTCGAAGCCGGCGATCATCCGGAGGGCGGTGGTCTTGCCGCAGCCGGACGGGCCGAGCAGCGTCACCAGCTCGCCCTCGGCGATCACCAGGGAGACATCGTCGACCGCCGTGACGCGCCCGCCGGGTCGGTGGGGATCCTCGAAGGTCTTGGTCACCTGTTCCAGGACGACGCTCATGCCGACTCCGTCTCCGCGCTACCCGAACGTGGCTTGATAGCGGTAATCGAAGATCCGCCCCAGGATCAGACGGATCAGCCCGATGGCCGCCATGATGATCAGGATCAGCAGGACACTGAAAGCCGCGGCGGCCCCCAGCCGTCCCGCCTCGGTCTGGGACAGGATCTGGACGGTCATCAGGTTCCAGTCCGCCGACACCAGGAAGATGGCCGCGCTGATGGCCGTCATGGCCCGGACGAACGAGAACACGAGACCGGAGAAGAAGGCCGGCACCAGCAGCGGCAGCGTGATCCGGCGGAACGTGGTCTGCGTGGTTGCGCCCAGATTGGTGGCCGCCTCCTCGATGGCCGGATCGATCTGCCGCAGAACGGCCGTCCCCGACTGGATCCCGACCGGGATGTAGCGAAAGAGAAAGTTGGCGATCAGGATCAGGGCGGTGCCCGTGAGCAGCAGGGGCTTCTGGTTGAACGCCAGGATGTAGCCGATACCGATGACCGTGCCGGGCACCGCGAAGTTCAGGATCGAGATGAACTCCATCGCCTCCCGGCCCGGGAAGCGTCTCCGCATCACGAGAAATGCGATCCCCATCCCCAGGAGACCCGCCAGAGGGCTGGACGTAACGGCGATGACGAGGGTATCGGTGATGGCCTGCGCGCCGACGCCGAAGACATAACCGAAATTCCGGAGCGTCGGGCTGTGGTCCACCCCCCAGGCTTTCGAGAACGCGCCGACGAGGATGGTGGCGTAGAAGAGCAGAACGAAGAGCGCCACGGCGGTGCAGGCGGCGAAGAGGACCCATTGCGTGGCGGGGCTGACGACCTTGAGAACCGCCCGCGTCGGCTTGCCCGTGACGGTGACGTACCGTTTGCGCGCCACCCAGTACCGCTGGACCAGGAACGCCGTCACCGACGGGACAAGGAGGATCACCGCCAGTGCGGCGCCGCCCGGCAAGTCGTACATCCCCGTCACCTGCAGATAGACCTGGACCGAGAGCACGGGGAATCCGCTTCCGCCCAGGATCAAGGGGTTCCCGAAGTCCGCGATGGACTCGATGAAGAGCACCAGGAGCGCGCTGGCGATCCCCGGCAGGCACAGGGGCAGGGTCACGCGCCAAAAGGCTTTCCAGCGGGTGGCCCCCAGGTTCATGGCGGCGTCTTCCAGCGTGCCCCCCAGCGACTCCAGGACGCCGCGCAGGGTGAGATAGGCCACCGGGAAAAAGGTGAAGACCTGAGAGAGCAGCAGACCGCGCAGGCCGTAGATGGCGAACTCCTGGAAGCCGAGGAGCTGCCGCGTGATCAGGCCGTTGTTGCCGAAGAGGAGGATGATGGAGAGGGCGCTGACAAAGGGGGGTGAGATGATGGGGAGGATCGCCGCCGCGGTGAGGAGCGGCTTGCCGGGGATATCCGTCCGCGTCAGCGCAAACGCGAAGAGGAAACCGATCAGGGTTCCCCCCACGGCGGTGAGGACTCCCATCACCACGCTGTTCAGCAGCGCCTGCCGGATGAACCAGCCCCCCAGGAATTCCCGGTACAGACGGAGCGTCGGCGCCCCGTCCGGGATGAAGCTCACCGCGAACACCCGGATCAGCGGATAGACGATGAAGAGGAGCAGCAGGCCGAAGATCGCGGCCACCGCCACCGCCAGGATCGGTTCGTTCCGGAGGCGGCGGAGGTCGTGGATCGTCCGGTGCTTCCACTGCGAGAACGGGTCGGCCATGGCCAACGTTACTTCTGCGCTCGCAGCACCTCATTGATCCATCGGTCCACGAGCCGCTTCTTCTCCTTCCCGGCCCAGACCGCGTCGTAGTTGATGGTCGGGATCTGGTCGAAGGCCGGCAGCCCCTCCATCAATTTCGCCTTGGGGTGCACGGGGAAGAAGAAGGTCTTGGCGTCGGTCAGGGCGTTCTGGCCGGGGATGGTGATGAACCAGTCGAGCAGCTTCTTGGCCAGCTCCACCCGCGGCGCACCCTTCAGGATGGAGATGGCCGGCGCCTCGAAGCCCACCCCTTCCTTGGGGAACGTCACCTTCAGCGGGTACCCCTCGCCCATGAGCTGGAGGAACGCCGGCGTGAACTGGATCCCCACGCCGGCCTGACCGATGGCCGCGGCCTTGGACGGGGCCGTCCCGCTCTGCGTGTAGGTCTGGACGTTGGGATTCAGCTTCTTCAGATAGTCAAAGGCCTTCTCCTCGCCCATGATCAAGACCAAAGCGGCTACCATGTTGTAGCCGGTGCCCGAGGTCTGCGGGCTGGGGATCTGGATCTGGCTCTTGAACTCCGGCTTCAGGAGGTCCGCCCACGAAGTCGGCGGCTCCGCGCTCTTCTGCTTGAGAACCGTCAGGTTGGAGGCAAAGCCGAGCGGGTTCATGTAAAACGACGTCCAGTACCCGTCGGGGTCCTTGAACTTCGCCGCCAGCTCCTTGGCGTTGGGCGAGACGTAGGCCTGCGAGAGGCCTTTCTCTTTCAGCGCCACGTGGTTCTCGCTGGGGGCGCCGAACCAGAGATCCGCCTGGGGATTGTTCTTCTCCGCCTCGATCCGGGCGACCGCCGGGCCCGAGGACAGGAAGGTGAAGCGCACCTTGATGTTGGTCGCCTTAGTGAAGGCATCGAGGAGCTTCTTGGCGTTCTCCTCGTCCACGCTGGAGTACACGACCACCGCGTCCTGCCCCCACGACACGGCGGGCCAGGCCAAAAGACACATCAGGAATCCGCAGAGCAGCAGTCGCGCGCGCATCGCAGCCTCCTTGTTCCAGAAGCGGGTCGGGTTGGTCCACGCCCTTGGTTCCGGGTTGCCGTCCCTCCGGGTACGCCCGGCGACAGACGGCACTTCTCCGGGCCGCGCTCACTCCGGCGTCGGCACGTTCGGCCGGCGTCCGGCGACGACCACCGCGCGGTGCAGCCTCGGCCGGGAACGCCCGCGCCGCCTCCGGGGCCCCCGCGAGCTGAACCGGGCGGCGCCGATTCGGCACATGGTACTGCAAGAGGGGGTTTTTCGGCAACCGCGGGATTACGCCGTCACCCGCGCCCCGGATTCGTCGTACCAGTGGACCGCCGAGAACACCAGCCCGCACGCGTCGCCTTCATTGAATAGGGGCTTGCGCGCGTTGCGCTGCACTCGGACCGCGGTCGGGCCGACGTTCACGCGGTAGTCGATGATGTCGCCCAGCAGGACGCGGCGGCCGACGACTCCGCGCGGCACGCGCGAGGGCCACACGGCCCGATCCCTCTCGGTCGCGTCGGATCAGCGAACCAGCTCCACCCGCCGGCCTTCCTGCGCCGACACGTACCCGGCGTAGATCACCTCGACCGTCTCGTGTGCGAGGAGGAGACCGGACAGCGGCTCGCGGCGCTCGCGGACGGCGTCCACGAAATCCTCCATCTCCTGCGGGTAGCCGCGCATCCAGTCCTCGTCGGGGCTGGGGAACTGCCAGCCGCCCTTCGTCTCCACCTTCTCGGTCAGGTACTCGTCGCCCCAGATCTTTCCGTCGGGCGCGTAGACCTGCAGGCTCGTGTTGGGGTTGATGTTGACCTGGACCACGGCGTTGTCGAGGTAGGCGGTGACCAGATTCTTTACGCCGCCCAGGCTGACATCGGTCGAGAAGACCGTCGCCTTGGCCCCATCCTCGAACGTGAGGATGGCGGCCGACCAGTCCTCCACGTCTTCCCAGGCGGTCACCAGGTATTTGTGCGGCGCGGCCTGGACCGCTGGATGCTTGCTGAGCTGGGCCACGTCCGCCAGAACCGATTTGACCCGGATAGGCTTGCCGGATTTCTTCAGGCCCTCGTAGTGCTTGAGGTGGATCACCGCTCCGATGGGATGCGACCCCATCCGAAGCATGGAACCGCCCCCCGCGGTCGACCAGCGCCGCGAATAGGCGGCGTGGGAGCCCGAATGGCTCTCCTCGGCCCGCAGGTCCAGCAGCGTCCCGCCGCTGGCATCCATCAATCGTCGCAGCTTCGCCACGGGCGGGGCGTACACGAAATTCTCCGCGTACCCCACCGTCACCCTGTTCCGGCGGCAGGCCTCGACCACCGCGTCGGCGTTCTGCATCGCCTCGGCGAACATGGCCTGCCGCGACATCGCGTCGGCGTCGACGAAGCACCCCGTCAGCGGCTTCTCGACGACGAGGTGCTTCCCGGCGTCAGCGGCGTCGATGGCCAGGACGTGGTGGAGGCTGGTCACCACGGGAAGCGTCACCAGCTGGATGTCCTTCCGATCCAGCAGCGCCCGGTGGTCCGTGTAAACGTGGGGAATGTTGAACTTCTTGGCAAAGATCTCTGCGCTCTCCTTTGTCCTGGAGCAGACGGCGAGGATCTCGCACGTGCTGCCGCGGAGCCTGCTCAGGGCGTGGGCGTGCAGGTCCGCGGCGAACCGCGCCCCGATGATGCCGATGCCGATTCGATCCATGCGTTGCGCTCCTTGCTGCGGCTAGGTGCGGGAGACGGCGGCCTTCAGCCGCGCCGTTCCGGCCGCGAGGGCTTGCCGGAACCGCGCGGATCGGGCCAGGACGGTGAAGACGGTGACCGCGACCAGGATCAGCGAGATGGGCCGCGTGAAGAACGGCGTCGGATCGCCGGCGGTCCGGATGAGCGCCCGGCGGAAGTTCACGTCGGCCATGTCCCCCAGGATGACCCCCAGGACCAAGGGGGCGGCCGGATAGTTGTACTTGCGCATGGGATAGCCGAGGAGACCGAACGCCAGCATCACCCAGATATCGAAGATCCGGACGCCGATCGCGAACGATCCGATGACGCACAGGACGAAGACGATGGGCATCAGGATCGGCCGGGGAACCATCAGGACCTTGACCAGGGTGCGCACCAGGGACAGCCCCAGGATCAGCATGGCCAGCGAGGCCAGGATGAACATGGCGGTGACTTCCCAGATATATTTCGGGAACTCGACCATGAGGAGCGGGCCGGGGCGCACACCGTGGAGCCACATGGCGCCGAGCAGGACGGCGGCGGGCGCGCTGCCCGGGACCGCCAGCGAGAGCACCGGGATGACCGCCCCGCCGATGCACGCGTTGTTTCCCGTCTCGGCGGCGATCAGTCCCTCCCGCGACCCCTTCCCGAATTCGTCGGGCTTCGTGCTGCCCCGCTTGGCGAAATCGTAGGATACCCAGGCGGCCACGTCCTCGCCAACGCCGGGGATGGCCCCGATGATGACGCCGATGACGCCGGAACGGAGAATCGTGCGGCGGTACTGCCAGAGGTCGCGCCACCTCGGCAGGATCTTCCGGATCTGGGTCATCACGTGCGGGACCGCGGTCTCGCGCATGACGCCCAGCACCTCGGCGATGCCGTAGACGCCGACCAGGACCGGGATCAAGGCGAAGCCGCCCCGCATCTGGTCGATGCCGAAGGCAAACCGCGGATACGCCGCGATGCCCTCCTGGCCGACCTGGGACACCAGCAGACCCACGAACCCGGCGATCCAGCCCTTCAACGGGTCGGTGGGCGCGGTCAGGTTTCCGCAGACCACGATGCCGAAGATGGCCAGCCAGAAGAACTCCCAGGACTGGAACTGCAGCGCGATCCTCCCCAGGAGCGGCGTGAAGAAGGCCAGGCAGAGCAGACCGAAGACGGTGCCGAGAAAGGACGACGTCGTGGCCAGGCCGATGGCCGGACCCGCCTCGCCCCGCTGCGCCATCGGGAAACCGTCCAGGCAGGTCGCCGCATTGGCCGGGGTCCCCGGGATGTTCAACAGGATGGCGGATCGGCTGCCCCCGTATATGGCGCCCACGTAGACGCAGATGAGGATGATGATGGCGTCCTTGGGCGGGAAGCCGAATGTCAGACCGGTCAGCAGGGCCACGCCCATGGTCGCGGTGAGACCCGGAAGCATCCCGATCACGATCCCGATGAACGTGCTGGCGCCGACGTAAAGGAGGGTCAGCGGTGTGAGCAGATTCCACAACTCCACGAGGATGTGCCAGGGCCCCAGGACCATGGAAGCCTCACGGGAGCGGGATGGCGAAGACGCGGTTGAACACGTAGGTCACCGCCGCCGTGGTGACGGCGGAGACCAGAACGACCTGCCACCACGGTCCGGCGCGGAAGACGCACATGACCGCCAGCAGGTATCCACCTGTGGTGACCCAATACGGAATGTTCCGCCCGAGCAGGAGACAATAGAGCACGCTGATCCCGAGCATCAGCGCGAGCCGTCGTGTTCCCACGTCCGCCAGGTATGTCCGCACATCCGTCCCGGTGATGGCCAGCGGCGTGCCCGGCCGCCGCACGGAGCGCAGCGCGAGCGCCAGCCCCATGCCGAAGAGCCCCAGGCCGAGGAGGCCGGTGACCACGCCGGGGCTGGCGTACGCCGGCCAGCCCTGAAGATCGCGCGGCATCCGCCAGCACTCCGCCACGATGCCAAGGCTGACGGCGCAGAGCATCAGCCCGGTGTAGAAGTCCTGGCGACGAAACCCGTATTCCATCGATTGGCGTCCCCGACGCGCCGGTGCGGGCCGGCCCTATGGCGGGTCAGCCCGCACCCTGAGGCGCTGCCCGCGGGATCACTGCTTCGGCCGAGCGATGTTGAACTTCTCCGGCGAGATCTTGGCCGCGCCATTGTCGAACAGCGTCCAGGTGATGACCGAGGCGGCCTGCTCCAGCATCGTCATGGCCTCCCCCTCTTTGAGGTTGACCAGGAAGACCGCCTTCTCGTCGGCGAATTTCTTCAGGGCCTCGGACTTCGCCGCGACGTCGAACGCCCGGCTGATGGCCGCCACCACCTCCGGCGGGGTCCCCTTGGCCGCCATGATCCCGAAGTGGGACCCGATGGACGGGAAGGTCGGGAACCACTTGGTGATGGGCGGGACCTCGCCGTACCCCGAGATCGTCAGCGGGCGATTGCTGGAGTTCGCCAGAGGCTTGAGCTTCTTGGCGCGGATCATGTCGGCCTCTTCCATGGACAGCTGCATGACGACGTTGCTCTCCCCCGAGATGGTGGCGACGACCGCGGGGTTTCCGCCCGCGTAGGGCACATGGCGGGGTGCGGTCTCCGTCGCGCGCTTGAAAACTTCCAGGGCCAGGTGGCCGGACGAGCCGACCCCCGCCGAGGCGACCGCGACCTGCCCGGGCTTCTCCTTCATCAGGCGCACCAGATCGGCGACATCCTTCGCGGGGTAATCCACGGTGGTGGCGATGATGTTCGGCGTCATCAGCGCGTACCAGTGGATCCAGTCGCGGTGCGTGATCTTCATGAGATCGAGGACCGGGTAGTTCACGATGGAGACGTCCGCATTCCCCGTCCAGGTGTAGCCGTCCTTGGGCGCGTCGTACGCGTTCTGCATCCCGATGGCGCCGGAGGCGCCCGGCGTGTTCACCACCGAGATGCGCTGGCCCAGGACCTTCTCCATCTCGCTGGCCAGGATCCGGACGGTGAGGTCGGTGGCTCCGCCGGCCGGCCACGGCACGATGACCGTGACGGGCTTGGTGGGCTTCCACTCTCCGGCCAAGGCGGACGCAGTCGCGACGAGCAGGGCGAAAAGCGCGAGCAACACCAGCGTCCATCGTCGACTGTTCATGGATGTTCCCTCCGCGAAGCGTGTGGAGACCTGGGGGGCGTCACGTGCCGACGGGCGGCGCGAGAATCCGTCGTTTCTGCAGTCTCACCGCCGCCGTGTCCGTACCCGTTGCCAGACGTGCTGCATGCCGTTTCGCACGGGCTCGATCGTCAACAGGATGGATGTCAGCGTGATCAGCCACAACACAAGACAAATCGGCCGTGTAAAGAACGGCGTAAGGTCGCCGTCGCTGAGAACCAGGCCACGGCGCAGGTTCTTATCCAAGAGATCCCCGAGGATGATTCCCAGGACCAGGGGGGCCATGGGGTACCTCATCTCCCGCAGGACGAACCCCAAGAGACCGAAGCCGATCATCACCCAGATATCGAAGAGACGGCTGGTGATCGCGTACGAGCCGATCGCGCAGAGCACGAAGACCACCGGCATGAGCTTCGTCCGCGGAATGGCCAAGACCGTCAGGAGCGGCTTGGTCAACAAGATCCCGAAGAGACCCATGGCCAGCGTGGCGAAGAAGACCATGGCCACGACCTGGTACACGAAGTGGGGCGACTCGACCATGATCATCGGTCCGGGGCGAACCCCGTGGATGAACATGGCCGCCAGGAGCACCGCCGCCGGCGCCGAGCCGGGAATGGCCAGGGTCAGGACCGGAATGATGGCGCCCGGCACCACGGCGTTGTTTCCGGTCTCCGCCGCCATCAGCCCCTCGATCGAGCCCTTGCCGAATTTGTCTCGCTCCTTGCTCTTGCGGCGAGCGGCGGCGTAGGACACCCAGGCACCGATGTCCTCACCCACCCCCGGGATGATCCCGATGATCGTGCCGATCAGACCGCTCCGGACGATCGTCCGCCAGTACTTGGCGACGTCTTCCCACTTCGGGACCACGCTATCCTGCGGGTTGTCGGCCATCTCGGCCGCCGGGTCCCGCATGACGGTGAGCACCTCGGCGAAGCCGAAGGCCCCCACCATGGCGGGGATCAGGGCAAATCCGCCCATCAACTCGGTTGTACCGTACGTGAACCGTTCGTAGGCGTGGATTCCCTCCTGTCCCACCATGGCCGTCATCAGGCCGATGAAGCCGGCGATCCAGCCCTTGATGGGATCCTCGAGGGCGGTCAGGTGGCCCGAGATCACGATCCCAAAGATGGCCAGCCAGAAAAACTCGAAGGATTGAAACTTCAACGCGTAGTTGCCGAGGAGCGGGGCGAGGGTCGCCAGGAAAAACATGCCGATGACGCTGCCCAGCACCGATCCGGACGTCGCCACGCCCATGGCCCGGCCCGCCAGACCCTGCTTGGCCAAGGGGAATCCATCCAGCGTGGTGGCGGCGTTGGCCGGCGTCCCCGGGATGTTGATGAGGATCGCCGTCCGGCTCCCCCCATAGATGGCCCCGACGTACACGCACATCAAGATGAGGATGGCGAGGTCCGCCTCCAGCTTGTAGGTGAGCGTCGTCACCAGGGCCACCCCCATGGTGGCGGTGAGGCCGGGCAAGGCCCCGATCACGATCCCGAGCAAGGTGGACCAGGCCATGTGGAAGAGGGCCGCCGGCGTCAGGAAACCGCCGATGGCCGAGGAGAATTGTCCGAGGTTGTCGAGTAGGACGGCGGTCATCGTCCGGTCCTCACGGCAGCGTCACCAAAAAGAGGCGCTCGAAGGCCACGCCCACGATGGCAGTGGTGACCACGGCCAGGATGGCCGCCGCCACGACGATCCGGACGTACCTCGTGGTCGCGCAGCCCCGCTTCCACTCGAATACGACGATGAACGCGAAGATGAAGAGACCGGTGGCCACCTCGTATGGAATGCGACCGATCAGGAAACCGGCATACCCGATGGTCAGCACGAGCGCGATCACCAGCCGCCGATTGCCCGGCTTGGCGAGGACCTCGCGCAGCTTCTCCCGCGAGAGGCCGAGTCGGTGTCCGCCGGCCCGTACGGACCGGATGGCCAGGACTGCGCCGGCAACGATCAAGACCCCGGCGAGGAACGCCGGCACGATGCCGGGAACGCTCAACGGATGCGCCCCCAAATGCTCCATGCGGGGCATCCGCCAGGATTCGAGAATCACGTACAGCCCGACGAGGATGAGGGCGATGCCTGTGAGGAAATCCGCTCTGACCATGGATACGCTCGATCGCATCGCTGGACGGCGACAGACGCGGTGGGGCGGATTCCGCACCGGGATCCGCCCCTCGCGAGCGTCACTGAGGTCGCGGCATCCCTACCGTATCGGGTTTCACCTTGGCCCGGCCGCCATCCTGAAGCGCCCACGCCGCATTCACGATGGTGGGCCAGGACTTCTTCATGGCCTCCTCACCGTAGTACGGACTGACGATCTGACCGCGAAGATTCGCAAAATCCTTCAAGGCCTTGGACGTCGCCACCTTCTCCTTCCACACTTTGTTCATTGTCTCCACGACGTCCTTGGGGGCGCACTTGGGGATCCAGATGCCGAAGTAGATCGGGTCGGCCGCCACCTTGGGGAGCCACTTGCGGATGGACGGCACTCTCCCGTAGCCGTCGATCTCGAGATCGTCGGGGGTGAGCGCCGCCAACGGGCGAAGCTTCTTGGCCCGGATCATCTCGATCTGCTCGCTCAGGAGCTGCGGCGTGGCCATGGTCTCACCGGCCACGGTGGAGATCACGGCGGGGTTCCCGCCGTCGTAGCTCACCGGCTTGTAGTCTCCGCCGCTCGCCAGCTTGATGGCCTCGATGGCCGTGTGTCCGGCCGACGGTATGCCGGCGATCGCCACCGAGAGCTGCTTGGGATGTTTCTTCATCATCTCCAGGAACTCGGGGAAGTCCTTGATCGGCGCGTTCGACGTCACCGACACCACGGTGGCGTTGGCCGTGTTCAGATAGACGTACCAGTCCTGGACCTTGGTCTGCAACGTCCCGGTGATGATGTACGTACCGAGGTCCTTGACCGCGCCGGACGACCAGGTGTATCCGTCACACGGGGCGTCCAGCACGCTCTTGGTGCCGATGGCGCCTCCGCCGCCGGGCTGGTTCACCACCACCACGCTCTGGCCCAGGGCCTGCTCCAGGTCGCCCGTGACCGCCCGGATGGCCTGGTCCGTCGATCCGCCCGCTCCCCACGGGACGATGATCCGGATCGGCTTGCTGGGCTTCCAGTCCGCGGCCAGTGTCGGCGCGGCAAGTGCGGCGACCGCGGCGGCGACCGCCATCAGAGTGCACAACCGTCGTCCTGTCATGATCGATCCTCCTCTGTGAACCCGTTTTTCGCCCCGCCTTCTATAGCAAGGCCCTCGGGCAAGGTCAAGTCCAACCGCTCCGGGCCGTTTCGTCGGGTGACACGCATGCGATCGCGGAGTTTTCCGACTGCCGCGCCTCATCCGACGCCGAGGATCGCGATCAGCGCGAAGCTCACCGCCGCCATGAAGGTAGCGGCGCACAGGCCGGCGTAGAACGGCCGGAACCCGATCGTCCGGAGGCTGGCGAGGTTCGTCTCCACCCCCACGCCCCCCAGGGCGATGACGATGAGCCAGGTGGAGACCTTGCGGAAGAAATCCAGGGCCGCCGCGGGAAAGGCGCCGAGCGAGTTCAGCAGGGCCATGGCCACGAACCCCACGACGAACAACGGGAGGGCCGTCCTGAGCGAGACCCCGCCCTGCTTCGCCGCGCCATCCCCGGCGCTCTGCGCGCGCGCCAGATAGATGGAGCTGAGCACGACGATCACCGGCGCCATGAAGAGATTGCGCGTGAGCTTCACCACCGTCGCCACCTCGCCCGCTCGCTGGCTGTAGATGAGCCCCGTGGCCACGACTTGGCTGGTGTCGTTCACCGCCGTGCCGGCCCAGGTCCCGAAAAAGCCGTCGGTGAGGCCGAGGAGCCGCCCCAGCAGCGGGTAGATCACCACCGCCAGCAGCCCGAACACGGTGATCGTGGCCACGGCGAGGGAGGTCTCTTCCTGTTTCGCCTCGATCGCCGGCGCCGTGGCCACGATGGCCGAGACGCCGCAGATGGAGGTGCCCACCCCGAGCAGCGTCCCCAGGCGGTCCGACAGCCCCATCCGCATGCTGACGAACCGGACCGCGAAGATGGCGAGCGCGATGCAAAGCGCGACCACCGCCACGGCTTTCCCGCCGGTCCGCAGCACCTGGCCCAGGCTGAGCTGGGCCCCGAGCAGCGCGATGCCGATCCGGAGCAGCCGCTTCACGGCCAGACTCACGCCCGGCTTGCACGCGTCGGGAAAGCCCGCCAGATTCCGGAGGAGCACGCCGATGACGATCGCGATGGCCACGGCGCTTACCACGGTCCGGCCGCTCACGGTGATCCAGCTCTGGACCAGCATCGCCGGCGCCGCGATGGCCACCAGCAGGGCCAGCCCCGGAAGATGCTTCGTCACGCTCACCCCCATGCGACTCCCCCGTACCGCGCCCACCCGCGCTTGGTCTAGCGCACGTAGATCGGGATCGCGTCCAGACGCGGCTCCGCCACCACCCGGCCGTCCAGGTAATGCAGCCGGTGTCGTGCCTGGCTTCTCGCGATCTCCACGACGCGGAAGCCCGGCGTGTCCTGTGTGATCTCGACCTCCTGGTTGATCGGAGAGAACTGGAAGGCCAGCGCCGGCACGCTCGTGAAGTGCACCGTGCCGTAGCGCCAGCTCCGCGGCTGATGGACGTGTCCGTAGGCCACGGCCCGCACCTGCGGATGCCGCGCCAGGACCGCCAGAAACGGGTCGGGATTCCGCAGGCCGAGGCGGTCCAGCCAGCGCACATGGATCGGCAGCGGCTGGTGGTGGAGAAAGACCCAGGTCGGCCGGTCGCGGTGTGCGGCCAGTTCCGCCTCCAGCCAGGCCAGCTGGGCGCGCGACAGCTCTCCCTCCTCCCTGCCGGGAAGGGTGGAGTCCGCCAGAAGGAACCGCAGGCCCGCGCGCTCGAAGGCCCCGCAAACGGGCTCGTCGGTGGCGGGGGCCCCCGGCTGGAAGACCCGCCGATAGGCGGCGCGGGAGTCGTGGTTCCCCATCAGCAAGTGGATCGGGGCCGCCAGCGGCGCAAGCAGCGCCCGGAGCCGCCGGTACGACTCCTCGGATGCGTCGCTGACGAGATCGCCGCCGGCGACGACGAAGTCCGGCCGCAGCGCGTTGATCGCGGGAATCGCTTGCCGCAGGATGTCGGCCGTGTCCACCCCGTGTTGTCGCCGTTCCGGATCGGCCAGGATATGCAGGTCCGACACGTGAACAAAGCGAAGATCCACCCCGGGTATGCGCTCCTCGACCGCGTCGGGCGGGGATGCGGTGCGGGGACGGACGCCGCGGCAGGGCGCCGGTCCAGTCAAGATCCGCACGCGGCCTCTCCCTGCGCGAGGATACACCGGGCAGCCTCCAGATCGTCCGGCGTGTTGACATTCGTGAACGACCGCAGCGTCGGATCCAGCGGCCGGAACTCCTCCGCGGCCACGCGGCGCACCCGCACCGCGGACAAGAGTTCGTCCACCCGGAGGCGGTCCTCGCGGATCATCCGCTCCACGTGCGGGAGACAGGACCGGCTGTACACCGCATGGAGCGGCTCCCAGCCCGCCCCCCACTCGGGGACAACCGCGTCGTAGCCCGGCGCCAGCGCGCAGAGGTGGGCAACGACGGCCGGACTCACCAGGGGCATATCGCAGGCAATACAGAAGGTGTAGGGAAATCGGCTGCCGCAGAGCGCGGCGTGCAGGCCACCCAGCGGGCCTTTGCCGGGGACGCGGTCGGGCACGATCGGGGCGCCTGACTCCGCGTAGGCTGCCGGATCGTTGGAGACGATGACAACCTCCGCAAAGAGTGGGCGGATCGCCTCCAGAACGATGTCGATGAGTCGCCGGCTTCCGATCCGGAGCAGTCCCTTGTCGCTTCCCATCCGTCGCGACCGCCCCCCCGCCAGGACGGCACCGGTGATCGGCCGGCACCTCACGGCGTCTGTCCGGGGATGCGAAGCTCGATCGGCGGGCCGGCGGACGCATCCCCGCTATCCCCCAGCAGACTTCGGACGACGCGCTCGAAGACGGCTTCGATCCCGGGATCGAGCGTGCGGCGGCGCCCGCCGACCAGGATCTCCAGCCCGGGTCGCCCGGGCGCGTGCAGGTAGTTCTCCTCGATGAAGTCGGCAAGCGGGGCGACCGCCTCCAGGCCGAAGTGCGGCACGGCCGCGCCGGTGTCCCAATCGGACACCACCGCGGCCAGAAGATCCGTCGGTCCGCACAGGAGCGGCGCCCGCTGTTCCTGGCGATTGATCTCGATTTTGGGCATGGGGCCCGACTTGAAGCCCTCGGTGAGGACCAGATCCATCCCGCAAAACGCCAGGTGGGTGAGGGTCTCCAGCGACAGCGCCGCCGGGGCGTCGCGCACCACGAAGACGGTATCCGGGGACACCAGGGCCGTCGCACTGGCGCCGGCTTGTCGGTGTCGCCAGGAATCCTTGCCGGGGACGTCGACGGCGACGGGGCCGTGGTAGTGATGCTTGATCGTGCCGACTCGCCGGCCGCGCGCCGCAAGCTCGCGGATCAATTTCTCCAGCAGGGTCGTCTTGCCGCTCTTGGACCGCCCCACCACCGAGAGGATGGGTATCACCGGGCACCCATGCGGCGGTCCTACTCTTCCGTTTCCTCTGACTCGATCACGTCCAGATCGCCGAGCTCATCCAGCCCCTCCTCCTCGAACTCGTTCATGAGCAGGTCTTCGGCCGCATGCCCGGCGATGGGGGCCTCCACGGGGGCCTCCTCTTCCTCGAAACGCTCCTCGGCCTCGGCCACCACCTCTTCCGGCACCACCTCTTCGGCGCTCAGGCTACGATACCAGGTCGGCTTCCCGCCGGGTTCCAGCTCGCGCGTGGCCTCGCCGGCGAGGCTCTCCATTTCGTACCCCAGCTTCCCCGTGGCCACCTCTTCCAGCGCCTGATAGGTGGGCTTCACGTTGCGCACCTGGACCAGCGGGACGGCCCCCCGGTTGAGCTGCTTGGCGCGCTTGGCCGCCACGATCACCAGGCGGTATTTGCTGTCGACGTGTTCCATGATGTCCTCGATCGGCACGTGGGCCATGCTTCCGACTCCTCTCTGCTGCCTGGCCTGCGCCTCCGCCGAACCGGAGGGTTCAGGCGCCCAGAAATCCCAGGTCGACCCGGCTGCTCCGCCGCCGTTCGGCCAGGATGACGGCCTTGAGTTCTTCGGCGGCCCGGGCAAAGTCATCGTTCACGATGACATATTGATATTCGGCGTAATGCCGGAGCTCCTCCCGCGCCCGGGCGAGCCGTCGCTGGATCTCCTCCTCGCTCTCGCTGTGGCGCTGGCGCAGCCGCCGGTCCAGAACGTCCCAGGACGGCGGCACGACGAACACGAACACGCCCGCCGGATGCGCTTCCCGCAGGATCGCCGCGCCCTGCGTGTCGATGTCCAGGATGACGTCCTGCTCGGCCGCGAAGTATCCGTCCAGGACCGCCCGCGCCGTCCCGTACAGGTGGCCGTGCACTTCGGCCCACTCCGCGAACTCGCCGCGCGTCACCATGGACCGGAATGTCGCCGCATCCACGAAATGGTAGTCACGCCCGTCCATTTCGTGCGGCCTGGGCGCCCGGGTGGTGTGCGAAACCGAGTGAACGAGATTGGGGACGGCGGCGACCGCCCACTCGCACAGCGACGTCTTTCCTGCCCCGGACGGTGCCGACACCACCACCAGCATCTGCCGGGCGCTGCCCCGGTCGCGCCGGCCGGTGCCGGGCCGGGCGGATGATGCGCACGAGGGCCTCACGACGCGTCCTGAACCTCCAGGGGTCCGCCGAGCCGTTGCGCCAGCGTGCTGGACTGAACGGCGGACAGCACGACGTGGCCGCTGTCGGTCACGATCAGGGTCTGGGTGCGGCGCCCGCAGGTGGCGTCCACCAAGCGACCGGCTTCCTTGGCGTCGTCCCGCAGCCGTTTCATCGGCTCCGAGAACACGGCCTTGGAGTCCTTGGAGGAGCGGGCGCTCAGGATCGCCACGATCCGGGAGCGCAGCACCACGTTGCCGAACCCGACGTACAGGACCTCGATGGGTACCGTGCTCACAGAGGCACCCCCGCCGTTCCTTCAGAACGGATCGCCGTCCCGCCGGCCCGCCGAACCATCGAACCGCCGAACCGTTCTCCCCCCTACTCGATGTTTTGCACCTGCTCCCGCAGCCGCTCGATGGCCGTCTTCAGCTCCACAACGTCCTGAGTCAGACTCGCATCGGCGGCTTTGGACCCGATGGTGTTGGCTTCGCGATGCATCTCTTGGAGCAGGAAATCCAGCCGCCGGCCCTGCGGGTCGGCCCGGTCCAGGGTGTCGCGGAACTGGCCCAGGTGGCTTCGCAGGCGATCGCACTCCTCCGTCACGTCGCCGCGCTCGGCCAGCAGGGCCACCTCCTGCTCCAAGCGGAGCGGATCCGGCAACCGGCCGTCGAGAAGTTCCGCCACGCGCTCCCGCAAGCGATTGCGATGCGCCGTCGCCAAATCCGACGTCCGTCCGACAACCCGCGAGAGCACGCCTTCGATCTCGCCCAGATGCCGCCGCAGCGCCTGAGTGAGGGCGGCGCCTTCCTGGCGCCGCATCGTCGCCAGAGCATCCAGGGCGGCAGCCAGAGCGGGCTCCAGGTCCGCCCACGCCTCCTCCAGCGTCCCCTCCGGCTCCTCGACGGAAATCAGCTCGCGCTGGGACGCCAGCATGTCCAGCGTCACCTCGCCGGGAAGACGCATTTCGCGCTGCAGCGCTCGCAGGGACTCCACATACTGGCGCGCCAGGTTGAGGTCGATTTTGAGCGTGCGGGTCCCTCCATCGAGGTCCTTCTCCTGCACCGACACCTCGAAATGGCCGCGGGCAAACCGCTGCTGCACCGCCCGCTGGAAGCGCGGCTCCAAACCGGCCAGGCGTTTCGGCAGGCGGCAGCGCGCTTCCAGGAATCGGTGGTTGACCGACTGCACCTCCACGGTGTAGACACGACCCCGGCCGGCCGACTCTCCCCTCCCGAAGCCGGTCATGCTTTGCCGAGCGTACAAACCCGCGTTATCCGTATGACCTCCCAACTCCCTGGAAAGAAAGCACATATTACTCTAACGGGGCGACTTGTCAACGTCAAATCCCTTGACAAACCCCGGCTTTTTTCATATCGTCAACCGTCAGTCCGTCAGGCAAAGGAGGGCGATGTCCGTGCCGATCTACGAATACGAGTGCGAGTCGTGCGCCGAGCGATTCGAGCTCATGCAAAAATTCAGCGATAAGCCCGTCAAGAAGTGCCCCAAGTGCGGCGGGTCGGTCCACAAAGTGTTGTCCGCACCCGCGCTCCTGTTCAAAGGCACGGGGTGGTACGTGACCGATTACGCCAGCCCGGAGCGTAAAAAGGCGCAAAAGGCCGACGGGGACGGCAAGACCAACGGCAACAAGACCGCCGGAACTTCCACGACGGCCTCCAGCGCAACATCCACGGCAACGGCCAAGTCCGACGCCTAATCGTCGAAGGGAACCGTACGGCGCCCCGGAGGAACTCCCTCCGGGGCGCTGGAGTTTGGGCTGTCCACGGTGCCCCCTCGCGCGCGCAGCACACCGCTTCCGATGACGCCGCACAGGGCGCCCAGCCCGTCCCAGCCCACGTCCGTCACGCTCCCGGTCCGCGTTGCCACAAAGGTCTGATGCACCTCGTCCAGGCCAGCGAAGACCAGGGTGAGCGCGAAAGCCCCAAGGGCCGCGCTCGGCCACCGGGCCTGCCGCTCCCAGTTCAGACCCCGGTACCACAGAACGGCCAAAATCGCGAACTCGGTAACGTGGCCCAGTTTTCGGATGGCCGCGTGCGCGAGATTCAGCGTGGCGGATTCCGCATTCGGCAACAACCAGCGGAGAAACGGCAGGATAAAGCGGCTGGTCTCGTCCGAAGCCAAAACGCCCGTCGAGCCCGCGCTGATTAACGCTATCCACAGGACGAGGGGACCCCAGCGCCACCAACCGGACGACGCGAGGCGGGACCGGCTCACGCGGATCGCCCCAACAGGGTCCGGATCTGGGCCACGCTGTCCGCCGGGGCCGCCGTGGCAACCTCGCCCGTCCGGCGCCGGCGGATTTCCACGACCCCCTCCTTCAAAGCCCGGCTTCCCACCGTCACGCGCACGGGCAGGCCCAGGAGATCGGCGTCCTTGAATTTCACGCCGCCGCGCTCGTCCCGGTCGTCGTACAAGACTTCCAGACCCGCCGTCGTGAGGGCTGCGTAGAGTTCCTCGGCCATTTCCGTCATCTTCGTATCCCTGGCGTTCACCACCAGCAGGTGGACCTGGAACGGCGCGATGGTCTCGGGCCAGATCATCCCGTCCTTGTCGTGGTTCTGCTCGATGGCCGCCGCCGCGATGCGGGCCGGGCCGATACCGTAGCTCCCCATGATGATGGGCCGCTCCTGCCCCTGCTCGTCGAGGTACAGCGCGCCCAGCGGCACGGAGTACTTTGTCCCCAGCTTGAAGATGTTCCCGACCTCGATCGCGGGCTCGACGGCCAGCGCGGCCCCGCACATCGCGCAGGCGTCCCCGGGAGCGGCTTCGCGGAGATCGGCGAACTCGGCCCGGAAGTGCGTCCCCGGCACCACGCCCCTGAGGTGCGTGTCCGGCTTGTTGGCCCCCGTCACGTAGCATCCGGTCCGGAGCGTCTCGTCCGCAATGGTGCGGAGCGCGAGGCCGACCGGGCCGACGAAACCCGCCTCGCCCCCCGTCGCCTCCACGATCTCCTCGCGGCGGGCGGGCCGGAACGCGCCCACCACCCGCTGGAGCTTCCGCTCGTGCAGCTGATGGTCGCCCCGTACGAGGGCCAGCGCCGGGCCCGAGTCCGTCATGACCACCAGCGCCTTGATGGTCAGCGCGGGCTCGATCCCCAGAAAGGCGCACACCTCGGCGATCGTCTTGGCGTCGGGGGTCGCCACCTCTTCCAGCGCCCACGCCGGGAACGTGGGCGCGGGCGCGCGGGAGACGGCCAGCTCGACGTTGGCGGCGTACCCGCAGCGCGCGCAGATGGCCACCCGATCTTCCCCGGCTTGGCTCGGCGCCATGAACTCGTGCGAGCCCGCGCCCCCCATCATCCCGGGGTCGCTTTCCACCACGAAGTACCGCACACCGCAGCGGTCGTAGATCCGACAGTAGGCTTGCCGGTGCGCCTCGTACTGGCTGTCCAGACCCGCGGCGTCCCGGTCCAGGGTGTAGGAGTCCTTCATGACGAACTCGCGGGTGCGCAGTACCCCGCTCTTCGGTCGCGCCTCGTCGCGCTCTTTCGTCTGGATCTGGTACCAGATCTGCGGCAAGTCCCGGTACGAGCGGATCTCCCGCGCGGCCAGCCAGGCAATGACCTCTTCGTGCGTCATGCCCAGGCACATGTCGCGCTGGTTCCGGTCCTTGAGTCGGAACATCTCCCCGCCGATGGTGCTCCAGCGTCCCGACTGCTGCCAGATCTCCGCCGGATGGATGACCGGCATGGTGATCTCTTGGCCGCCGATGCGGTTCATCTCCTCTCGGATGATGGCCGCGATCTTGTCCATCACCCGCTGCCCGAGGGGAAGGTACACGTAGATCCCGGCCGCCAACTGCCGTACCAGGCCGGCCCGAATCATGAGCTTGTGGCTGACCGCTTCGGCGTCGGCCGGATCTTCCTTCAGCGTCGGGATGAGCGAACGCGACCAGCGCATTGCACGCTCCTCGTCAGGCAATGGCAAACAGAAAGGAGGAGGACACCCGTTGGATCCTCCCCCTCGAGGCCCCGGAAAGCCGCTCGTCAGTCCTCGGCACTCTGATTGGCCAACTGCTGGATTTCTTCCACCAGCACGTCGGCCAGCTCCGACTCCTTGACCTTGCGGACGATCCGCCCTTTTTTGATCAGGATGCCGACCCCGTGGCCGCCGGCGATCCCGATGTCCGCGCCGCGCGCCTCGCCCGGTCCGTTGACCGCGCACCCCATCACGGCCACGTTCAGCGTCCGCTGGATGTTCAAGGCCTCCAGTCGCCTCTCCACCTGTTTGGTCAGCCCGACCAGATCGATCTCCACACGGCCGCAGGAGGGACAGGCGATGACATTGAGGCCCCGCTTCCGCAGCCCGAGGGCCTTGAGGATCTCGAAGCCGGCCCGGATCTCCTCGGTCGGGTCCTCCGTCAGACTCACCCGGATCGTGTCGCCGATCCCCTCGGCCAGGAGGGTCCCGATCCCGACCGCCGACTTGATCGCGCCGGTGAAGGCGGTTCCGGCCTCCGTTACCCCCAGGTGAAAGGGGTAGGGCACTTTGTCTGCCAGCAGCCGGTAGGCCTCGATCATCATCCGCGGGTCCGACGACTTGAGCGAGACCTTCATCTCGGGGTAGTTCAACTCTTCCAGGATCCGGATGTGAAAGAGGGCGCTCTCCACCAGAGCCTCCGGTGTGGGCTCGCCGAAGCGCTGCAAAAGGTGCTTCTCCAGCGAACCGGCGTTGACGCCGATCCGGATGGGCACCGTGCGCTCGGCTGCCGCCCTGGTCACTTCCTGCACGCGCCAGGTCGCCCCGATGTTTCCGGGGTTGATCCGGAGGCAGTCCACCCCCGCCTCGAGGCACTGGAGGGCCAGCCGATAATCGAAATGGATGTCCACGACGAGCGGGATGCGGATCTGTGACCGGATACCGCCGATGGCCGCGGCAGCGTCGGCGTCGGGCACCGCCACCCGCACGATCTCGCACCCGGCGGCTTCGAGAGCCCAGATCTGATCCACGGTCGCCTGGACATTCCGCGTGTCCGTCTTGGTCATGGACTGGACCGTGATGGGCGCGTTTCCGCCGACGGGCACCCTGCCGACGCGGATCGGCCGCGTCTGCCGCCGGCTGTACGAGCGGGCGGATGCCGAGCGGAGCGGAGCGACCTCCGTGAACGGGGCGAAGTCCACCGGTTCCTGCCGGTCCGCGCGAGAGCCTGCAGCCCGGGTCATTGGCCCAGCCACCGGAAGATGTCGTTGTAGAACGCGAAGACCATAAGCCCCACCAAGAGGACCAGCCCGACCTGCTGCGCGATCTCCCGCTTGCGCAGGGCGACGGGCTTCCCGCGCAGCCACTCGATCAAGGAAAAGAGCAGGTGGCCGCCGTCCAGAACGGGGACCGGCAGGAGGTTGAGGATGGCCAGGTTGATGGACAGGAGCGCGGTGAAGGAGAGCAGATCCACGAGGCCTCGCTGGGCCACCTCACCGGCCATCTGCCCGATGAGGAGCGGCCCGCCGATCGTCTTCGCGGGGATCTTGCCTTGCACCAGCTTCGCAAACCCGGTCACCACCAGGACGGACAGGTCCACGGTCTTCGTGACGCCCGCCCACGCGGCCGAGAAAGGATTCAGGCGACGGTACCGCGACTCCGGTGCCGGTCCGATCCCGATCAGCCCGATCTCCTCTTCGCCGCCGGCGCCCTGCTGCTTGGTGGCGCGCGGGATCACCTGCACATCTTCGCGCCCCCCGTCCCGCTCGATCGTCAGCGTGAGCGGCTTACCGGGGCTGCCGTGAATACGTTTGGCCAGCCCGTCCCACTCCCCGACAGGCGCCCCGTCCACCGCCACGACGCGGTCGCCGCTGCGGATCCCGGCTTGCTGCGCCACCTGGCCGGGCAGAACCTGCCCGATGCGGGTCGACACCAAGGGGCGCAACCCGAGATCCCAGAACTCGATTTCTTGCCCGAAGATGTCCCGGGTCTTCTCTGCCCGCGGTTCGACGCGCACCTCCCTCGTGCGCCCGTCGCGGAGAACGGACAGCGTGAGCGGCCGGCCGCCGGATGCCCGCAAGGCCGTCTCGATCTCGTCCCAGCGCTGGATCGCTTTCCCGTCGATGGCCTCGACGCGATCGCCGGCCGCCAGGCCCGCCGCGGCCGCCGGCGAGTTCTTCTCCGGCGAGCCCGCCACCGGCAGGACGTAGGACTGGCCGACGAACATGAAGATGCCCCAGAAGATCAAGACGGGCAAGATCAGGTTCGCCAGCGGCCCGGCCAGGATGATGAGCGACCGCGTCCCGACGCTCTTCTTCGAGAACGAGCGCGCAGGGTCGGCCGCCTCGGGCGATTCGTCGCCGGGGTCTTCCCCGATCATCTTGACATAGCCGCCGAGCGGGAGGGCGGAAAGCAGGTACTCCGTCTCGCCCTTTTTCACGCCCACGAGCTTGGGGCCGAACCCCAGGGAGAACTTCAGGACCCCGACCTTTGCCCGCTTGGCCACCAGGAAGTGACCAAGCTCGTGGAAAAAGATCAGCGCCCCGAGCACCACGACCGCCGCCACTATCGTCTGAATCGACATGCGAACTCCAAGGAAAAGGATTCCACGCCGCGAGCCGCGATAGACCGACCCGATCGCGGCCCCGGGTATCCGACCGAGCGGGGAGAGCGCACCGATCGTGGCTCGTTCTACTTCCCCCGCTCCAAGCTTTCACGCACCTTCCTGTCCACCTCCAGCACGTCCTCCACGCTCCGGATCGCCAGGTGGGGATTCGCGTCCAGCGCCTTCCGGATGATGGTGGGGATCTCGTCAAAGCCGACGCGGCGCTCCAGAAACCACCGGACGGCCACCTCGTTGGCGGCGTTCAAGACCGCGGGCCAGGACCCTCCGCCCCGTGCGGCCTCGTAGGCCAGGTCCAGGCAAGGGAATTTTCGGCGGTCCACCGCTTCGAACGTGAGGCCGCCCACCGCTTCCAGGGACAGACGCGCGGCGGGGCACGCACGCCGCTCCGGATACGTCAACGCGTACTGGATCGGCAGGCGCATGTCCGGGACACCCAGCTGGGCCAGCACCGAACCGTCCACATACTCCACCATGGAATGGATGACGCTCTGCGGGTGAACGATGACGTCCACCCGGTCCACCGGCATTCCGAACAGCCACTGCGCCTCGATGACCTCCAGCCCCTTGTTGACCAGCGTGGCCGAGTCGATGGTGATCTTTTTTCCCATGGCCCACGTCGGGTGTCGGAGGGCATCCTCGGGCGTGATGGCGGAAAACGCCTCCCGGGGAAGCGTCCGGAACGGTCCCCCGGATGCCGTGAGGACCAGCCGCAGCACCTTGTTCGTGTGCTGGTTCTCCAGACACTGGAAGATGGCCGAATGCTCGCTGTCCACAGGCAGGATCCGGATACCGCGCGCCCGCGCCTCCCCCGTGACCAGCTCCCCGGCCATCACCAGGGTCTCTTTGTTGGCCAGTGCTAAGCCCTTTCCGGCACGCAGCGCGGCCATGGTGGGGACCAGGCCGGCCCCGCCCACGATCGCAGACACCACCATGTCGGCCCCGGTGTCGGCCCCGGCGCAGCAGACCCCGTCGGTCCCCCAGCCGACCTCGACCCCATCGGACCCCAGCCGCCGCGCCAGCGCGCGCGCGGCCGCCTCGCCGGCCACCGCCACAAAACGGGGGCGGAATCGCCGGACTTGCTCCTGCAACAACTCCACGTTGTTGCCCGCCGCCAGGGCGGTGACTTCGAACTGATCGGGATGCGAGGCCACCACGTCCAGCGTGTGCGTACCGATGGAGCCGGTGGATCCCAGAATCGCCAGTCGCTTCATGCCGCCTCTGCGTGGCGAGCGGGGCAAGCGCCTCCCCTGACTCGCCCCCGAGTCCGATTGTCAACCCCGCCTCACAACAGGAAGAGTCCACGGACCGTGGGCGCGCACCGAGGTTTCGGGGTGGAAACAGAGTATAAGGAATGGAGTTGGGGTCCGCAAGGAGTTTCCCGGTTTGGCAATACGCCACGAAGAGCCTGTGGGGTCGGCGCCTTAAACGGGAGGGCCGCCTTCATGGGCGCAAGCTAAAAAAGCCGCGGGCGTTCCCTCGACCCGATTGTATAGTTCAAGACCCACCCCAAATACTCAAACCGATCGATCCGGCGTTGGGGATTATTCCCCGGGTAGGTGAAGACGTTGGCGTCCCCGATGAGATGCAGAAGCGATCTGATCGGATCCCCGCTCACGAACCGCCCCCGCCCCGGATCGTAGTGCCGCGCCCGGTAGTAATACAGCCCCGTGCCGTCGTTCTCCCGGCCCGTGTACTGGAACGCGTTGGGGCTGAGCGTCCCGTTTGCCTCCGTCCGCCCGAACGATTCATAGGTGTACGTGGTCGCCGCCGTGCCGCCGGTGGTTGTCAAGGCGACGCTGCCCCCCAAGGCGTCTCCCAGGTAGTCGACCGTCTCGGCCGCATCCGTCCGCGTCAGCGCCTCGTCGATACCCAGGGTTCGGAGGTAGGTTGCCGTGCTCCCCCCACTGTTCTCCACAACCGCATCCAGCCCGTCGTACCGGAACGCGGTCGGCGTCCCCGCGATCGTCTTGTGCGCCCGGCGCCCCAGGCCGTCGTACACGAAGCTCGCCGCGGGGCTTGGGCCAGGCGGGCCCTCCCGCAGCCTTCGACTGAGGGGGCGCGCCGTGGCGCGAACGACAGGCCCGGGGCCCACGGACCGCCCACGATCCGTATCGCGACGGAGCGTCCGGGCATCGGCCTCCGGGACGGGCGTGGCACGGAGCACCCGGCCGTCCCCCACCCGCGCTGGTCACGGCACCCGGACATTCACAGACCAAAAATTACGGATGGTGTCCCCGGAATTCCTCGCTCAACTTGGTGGAGACGTTTTTCAGCAAGCCTGTGCGCACGCTGCTTCGCGGGATTCGGGTCGGCTCCAAGGACGAGATGAAAGCACGCATCGGCACCTCGAAGGGGGTGAATGCCAAGCCGGTGGCGTTCCGTTGGAAAAACAAGCCGGACACCGCGTCGGTGGTGTAAGCTCGTTTTCCTCATTTCCAACGTTATTTCGGAAATGATATACCACTCCAAAAAAAAGGAGGCCCGAAAGGGCCTCCGTAGTGTGGCGGGCGCGACGGGCCGTCTACTGCGGACGGAATCCGTAGCCTTTGAGAATCTCCTGGCCCTTGGCACCGAGCACGAAAGCCTTGAAGTCCCCGGCGACGGGGGCGGCCCCGGTGATCACGGTCAGGCCGTAGCGCGCGCCCACTGCCAGGTCTTTCGGCAGCTCCACGATCTCCAGCCCCTCCATCTCCTTCTGGGTCAGCATGGCCGTGGTCACGTAGACCAGGAACACGTCTGCCCTGCCCTCCTCCATGTGCCAGGCGACCTGGCCGCGCGGGTAGTCTTTCGGAGGCATGGGCAGGGCCGGATCGCCCACCAGCTTGATGGCCTTGGCTTTGAGCGCGGCGGCTGCGCCCTTTGTGGCAGCCTCGGCCTTATCGAAAAACATCCAGGTGTAGTCGCCGCCTGGATCGAGCATCGGCGTGGACGTGCCCACCTTCACTTTGGCGTCCATGAGCTTTTCCACCACGTTGGCGGGCGTCACGCCCACGGACTTCTTGGCCAGCACGCACAGTGCGTTGCCGGTGAAAGGCGTGGGTGGCTCGGCCAGCCCCTTCTCCGCCAACCTGGCCGGGTTCCCCATGTCCGCCGAAGCGAACACGCCCGGTCGCTCGCCCTGCTCGATGCGCTGACGCAAAGCGCCGGACCCGGACCCGGTCAGCACCACGGTCACGCCGGTCTGCTGGGTGAAAGCCTTGCCTATGTCGGCCATAGCCTTGGAGAGGCTTCCGGCATGGTAGACCTCCAGCCCCTTCTGCTGCGCCCCGGCCGAAGTGAGCGGCGCGAAGGCCGCCAGACACGCAACCAATGCGATGATGAGCCGTTTAACGGAGTGCAGTTTAATCGGGTAAGCGGCCGGAATTCCGAGAGGTTTGGATTTCATCATGATAGAAACCCTTTCGAATCGATTCGTTTGTATCCCATTTTCCCTTGGGCAAGAAACAGGGAATTTGATCGCGGAAATATGGTGTCAATGAGGTTGTGTGTCAAGTAATTTTGCCACCCTCGTAAGAAGTCACCCGGCGTTACCGAAATCATGGGAATTTTTAGTAACCGTGCCGCTACTGTTCGGTTGTTGTGCCGGACCACCGCCGCAACTACCTGGCTTGTCAGGGGTTAGTCCGGGTGATGTGCAAAATCAATTTCCAGGCAACAGCGCGCCTCCAATCACCGGAGGAGTCGCCCGTACACGCTGGACCCCTGGTCTTCTTGCAGTTGATGACGCGGCTCAGCTGCAGCGGGTGCTGCGCTTCGGGCAAGCCGTTGACGCAGGCGGACGCCGTCACCAACCGCACTCTCCGCTGCTGCCGGCACGCGCCTACCCCGAGACCGATGGCAAGATGGTTTTGCCGGTACCGGGCTCGCCGCGCAACAGGACCGGTTCCGCGGCGGTGAAATAGCGTCCCTCAGCCAAGCTCCCGTTGGTCGCGGCCGGGATCCTCGAAGCCGCGGAGAACTGGAACGGCTGCAAGGTTTCCAGCACCAGGAAATGCGCCTGCCGGATGCACCGGTCGATGAGGCGCGCCGCACGCCCCTCGAGGTCGGCCCCGCAATTGCGGGGACACCAAACGGATTTGCTCTCGCTGGCGCCGTTGAGGCCAGGCGGGCCCTCCCGCGCCCTTCGACTGAGGGGGCGCGCCGTGGCGCGGACGACAGGCCCGGGGCCCACGGACCGCCCACGATCCGTGTCGCGACGGAGCGTCCGGGCATCGGCCTCCGGGACGGGCGTGGCATGGAGCGCCCGCCGCGGCACCACGGCACCCGGACGTTTGCAGAGAAAGAATTGCGGATGATGTCCTCGGAATTTTGTACCCGAGAACCTTGAGGAACCGCTCGCGATCGCTGTCGGTCTCGGATATGTCCGCCCGGGCGTGGCTACGCGGGGTGATATGGCAAACCGCACCCGCGGTGACGAATTTGGTCGGCTCAGCGCGATTCCTCGGGCGGCGCCGGGGGCGGCGAGGTTGGACGGAATTCGTAGACCAGCTCGCCGGGTTTTACCAGCCCCAGCTCCTCGCGCGCGATCGCCTCGACCCTGGCGGGATCGGTGCGGAGGGTCCGCACCTCCTCCGCCAGGGAGGCGTTGGCTGCGGTCAGCTGCTCAATCTCGCGTTCCAGCGTGGTGCGGTCCCGGTGCATCTGGTAGAGGCGGATCAGGCTCCGGTTACCCATGACCGAGGCCACCACCAACGCCAGGAGGAAAAGGATGGCGAGCCTCAGGTGCCGCAGCAGCGACGGTCGGGTTCTTCCAGGCAACCGGGCCATGGTCGCTTACCAGGCCGCTGAAAAAGGCCCACCCGCGACGTACGGACCGCGCACGCCTCGCGCCTCGCCGGGTGCCCGCCCGGAACGATGGGCGCCGCCGCCTTGCATCTGGGCCTTTTTGAACAGCCTGACCAACAACGGGTTTCTCAACATGCCGTCAAACCGCGGGGCGCCGGAACTGGGCCAGCGAAGCCTTGCCGAGGTACACCGCGGCATCGGCCAGGTCCTCTTCGATGCGGAGGAGCTGGTTGTACTTGGCGATACGGTCGGTCCGGGACGCGGAACCGGTCTTGATCTGCCCGGCGTTCGTGGCCACGGCCAGGTCGGCGATCGTGACGTCCTCGGTCTCGCCGGAGCGGTGCGACACGATGGCGGCGTAGCCCGCCCGGTGCGCCATAAGGATGGCATCCAGCGTCTCGGTGAGAGTGCCGATCTGGTTCACCTTGATGAGGATCGCGTTGGCGATCCCCTTGTCGATGCCTTCCTTCAGGATGGCCGTGTTGGTCACGAACAGGTCGTCCCCGACGAGCTGGACCTGGTGGCCGATCTTCTTCGTCAGGGCCGCCCACCCCGCCCAATCCAGCTCCGACATGCCGTCCTCGATGGACACGATGGGGTAGTTCTTGACCCAGCGGGCCCAGAACTCCACCATCTCCTCCGAGCTGAGGCGCTTCCCGCCTTCGCCCTCCAGGATGTACTTCTGCTCTTTCTCCGAGTAGAACTCGCTGGCCGCAGGGTCGAGGGCGATGAAAATGTCCTGGCCCGGCTTGTATCCTGCCTTCTCGACGGCGGTCAGGATGAGCTGGAGGGCTTCCTCGTTGGTCTTGAGGTCGGGCGCAAACCCGCCCTCGTCGCCGACCGCGGTGTTGTATCCCTTCTTCTTCAAAACGTCCCGCAGCGCATGGAAGACCTCGGCGCCCATGCGTAGGGCGTCGCTGAACCGCGGCGCGCCCAGGGGCATGATCATGAACTCCTGCAGGTCCACGGTGTTGTCGGCGTGCTTCCCGCCGTTCAGGATGTTCATCATCGGGGACGGCAGGGTCTTGGCGTTCACGCCGCCGAGGTAGCGGTAGAGGGGCAGCCCCACCTCGTCCGCCGCCGCCTTGGCCACGGCCATGGACACGCCCAGAAGGGCGTTGGCGCCCAGCTTCTTCTTCTCGGGCGTTCCGTCCAGCTCCAAGAGCAGCTGATCCAGGCCGGTCTGATCCGCGGCCTCCATCCCTTCGACCTCGGGGGCGATGGTCTGATTGACGTTCTCGACGGCCCTAGTGACGCCCTTGCCCAGATAGCGCCCCTTGTCGCCGTCCCGCAGCTCCAAGGCCTCGCGGGTGCCGGTGGAGGCGCCGGAGGGAACGGCGGCCCGCCCGAGCGCCCCGCTCTCCAGCAGCGCTTCGACCTCGACCGTCGGATTGCCTCGGGAATCCAGGATCTCTCGCGCGCGAACCTCGCTGATCTCACTCATGCCGTCGCTCCATTCCTGTGGAAACCGCACACTCCCCTTGCCGCGCTCATCGTCCGAAGAGGACCTCTCCCGCCGTCATAAGCCGGTCCAGATGCTCCGCGCTCTCCGCCTCGGCGTAGAGTTGAACCACCGGCTCCGTTCCGGGGAGCCGAAACAGCAGCCAGCTCCCGTCCTCCAGAATCAGCTTCACGCCGTCCAGACGCTTGACCTCGATGACCGCCAGACCGGCCACGTTTCCGGGGGGTCGCTCCAGGCGTTCCTGCAGGGCCTCCACCGCGCTCGGCTCCAGCCGGTAGCTCCCATGCCTGGTCAGGAACGTACCGACCTCGGCATAGAGCTCCTGGAGCAGGGCCCGAAACCGCGCCCCTCCGCGCGCCGCAACCAGCTCCGTCGCCAGGAGGCAGGCCAGGATGCCGTCTCGCGTCGGCACATGGCCCTTTACGGAGAGCCCGCCGTCCTCCTCGCCGCCCAGGACGACCATGTCCTTGGAGACGAGGTCGGCGATCTGCTGGAAGCCCACCGGCGTCTCGTAGATCGAGATCCGCAGCCGGCGTGCCACGGCGTCCAGCAGGTGGCTGGTCGCCACGGATCGGGCGACGCCCCCCTGCCACCCGCGCGTTTCGACCAAGTGGCGCAGCAGGAGCCCCAGGAAGTAATTGGGCTCCACGGTCGTCCCGTCCGCGTCCACCAGACCGAACCGCTCCGCATCCACGTCCGTCGCCAGACCCAGATGCGCAGAGGTCTCGGCCACCTGGAACGCCAACTCCGCCAAGCGATCGCCCGTCGGCCGGGGCGACCTGTCGCCGAAACGCGGATCCCGCCAGTTGTGGAGGACCTGGACCTCGCAGCCGGCCTCGTCCAGCAGCGCGTCGAGGTAGCCTGGAGCCGAGCCGTAAAACGGATCGACCACCACCTTGAGACGCGCCTCGCGGATCGTGTCCAGGCGCACCAGACTCCGCAGACGTTCCAGGTAGGCGTCGCGGGGATCGATGCGCTCTATCAGACCCCGCGCCTCGGCGTCGCTCGACGGGAGATCCTCGACCCGCGGACCGACGAGCAGGGCGTTGGCCCGGTCTCGGATCTCCCGCACCGTCCTGGGGAGCGCCGGCCCGCCCCAGTCCGCCGCGAACGTCATGCCGTTGTATTCGGGCGGATCGCCGCCCGCCGTGATGGTCACGCCGCCCGCCGCGCGCCGCCGCAAGATCTCGGCGGCCACCGCCGGAGTCGGCGTATCCCGCTCGCAGAGAAGCGCCCTGACCCCTTGGGCCGCCAGGACACGGGCGACCTGCGCCGCAAATGCCTCCGACAGAAAACGGGTGTCGTACCCGATCACCACACCGCGCTCGGCGGCGCGCGAGTCCTGGGAGCGGACGTGCTCGGCGATGGCCTGGCTCACCGCGCGGACCCCCGTGAACGTAAAATCCTCGGCGATGATCCCGCGCCAGCCGTCCGGTCCGAACGCAATCATGCGCTTTTTCAGCGGCCCGTCACGCCGCAGCCTCTCGGCCCAGCCACTCTCGCACCCGCGCCCGGTACGTCGTCAAGATCTGTTCCGCGCGCGCACGCGTGGCCGCCTCCGCCAGGATGTGGAACACGGGGCGGTCCGGATCCGGGTACAGGACCGCCCAATCCCCTCCCCAGCGGATTTTCACACCGTCCACCAGTTCGACGTTCTCGTGTTTGGTGGCCTCGATCAGCGTGCGCATCACGGCGCCCTTCCGCTCCCAAGGGCAGGGCACCTGGTCCCGGGTCCGGATGCGCTCGGGGACGTGACGGATGGCCTGATGCAGTGTCAGCTGGCTGACCGCCAGCATCTCCAAGATCTTCAGCGTCGCCAGCATGGCGTCGAAGGCCGGCTGAAACTGGGGGAAGATGAAGCCGCCGAAGGCGTCCCCCACGAAGACCACGCCCTCGCCGGTGGCAGCCTCCATCAGGGAGCGCGGCGCGATCTTGCTCCGGAGGACCTGGAACCCCCTCGGCGCGGCCAATTCCTCTACGACCCCGCTCGCCGTGATGGGCACCCCGATGATGCCGGGGGGCTGCGTCCTGGCCACCAGGTGGGCCACCACGGCCAGGGCCAGCTCGTCCGACACCGGATCGCCTTTGTCGTCGACCAGGAAAAGCTTCTCGGCGCCGGCGTCCAGCATGAACCCCAGGTCGGCCCCCAGGATCCGCACGATCTCGGACAGCTGCTTGAGCGACTGCTGGAACTCCTCGCCGGTCTTCACGATGCGGTCTTCGTCCATGTAGGCGTTCAGGGCGATGACCTGACAGCCCACCTTGCCCAGGATGTGGGGGAAAATGGTGGAGGCGCTGCCGTAGGCGTAATCGATCACGACCTTGGGGGCGCGGGTGCGGATGGCTGCCTGATCGATGAAACCCAGGATCCCCTCCCGGTAGTTTTCGACGTCATATTCGGGGAGGCTCAGGCGTCCCGCATCCTCCACCTTGGCCCGGCGGAAATCCTCGCGGAAGAACAGGCGCTCGACCCCTTTCTCGCGATTGGCGGAGATATCCATCCCCCGCTCGTCGAAGAACTTGATGTCGATCAGTTCCGGCTCGAACGGCGACCGCCGGACGTGCACCCCCGCCACGGCGCCGTGTTTGCCCATCTGATAACGGACGACGGGAATGGGTGCCACCCGGAAGTCGTGGACGTCCACGCCCGCCGAGAGGAACCCGCTGATGATGGCCCGATTGATGAGGCGGCAGGTCCGGTGCGGATCCCGGCTGGCGCACACGATGGCGTGTTCCCGGAGCGTGGCACCGAATGCCGCCCCCAATTTGGCGGCGAACTCGGGCGAGATCTCGACGTTTCCCAGCCCCGTGATGCCGTACCCGCCGAAGAGCGACCGTGCCCACCGGTTGCCCCAGATCAGGCTGGCCGAAAGGACGGCGCCGTCTTCCACGAGTTTCTGGGGCCACACCTTGACGTCGGCTTTGACCACCGAGTCCTCGCCGATGCAGCAATCGTCGCTGACGAGGGCCCCTTCGAAAAGACGGGCGCGGGCCTTGACCTCGCTGCGGCACCCGATCACGTTCTCGGTCAAGACCGCCCCGGGGCCGATGCTGACGTGGTTCCAAAGCACCGAGTCGGAGATCACGGCCCCGTCTTTCACCACACAGTCGTCACCGATGACGCTGTTGCTGATGCGCGCGTTGGCGCCGACCTGGGTGTTCTTTCCGATGAGAACCGCCCCCTTGAGCCCCGCCGTGAAATCCGCCCGGCCCCCCTCGCCGAGCCAGACGGCGCTGTCCACGCCCTCCAGCTTGCGCCCCGGGATATCGACCTTGACGGCCCCGGCCAGGATATCCTGGTGCGCGAGGCGATACTCCAAAAGGTCGCCCACGTCCCGCCAGTACCCTGCCGCCACATACCCGAAGAGTCGACGCTTCTCGCGCATCATCAACGGGAACAGGTCCTTGCTGAAATCGAACTCCCGCCGCGCGGGGATCCATGCCAGGACCGACGGCTCCAGCAAATAGATCCCGGTATTGACCGTGTCGCTGAAGACCTCGCTCCAGGTCGGCTTCTCCAGGAAACGGCTGATCCGGCCGTCCGGCTCGGCGATCACCACGCCGTATTGCAGCGGGTTCTCCACCCGCGTGAGCAGGATGGTCAGATCGGCCCTGCGCTGCCGGTGAAAGGCGATGGCCTCGGTGAGATCGAAGTCGGTCAGGACGTCCCCGCTGATCACCAGGCACGGACCGTCCAGATGCGTCTCCGCGTTCTTGACCGCGCCGGCGGTTCCGAAATCCTCGCTGGCGGAGATGTAGGTCATCTTCACACCGAAGGACGACCCGTCTCCGAAGTGCCGTTCGATCAGTTCCGGGCGGAAGTGCAGCAGGGCGACCAGGTCGGTGATCCCGTGTCGGCGCAGCAGGTCCACGATGTGCTCCATCATGGGCTTGTTGACCACCGGGATCATGGGCTTGGGAACCGTGGCGGTCAGCGGGCGCAGACGCGTGCCGAACCCCCCGGCCATGATCACCGCCTTCAATGGAGCATCCTCCCGCGCACACACGTGCCTCTGACCGGCTTCTCCGGCCTGAGTTCGCACTATAGTTTTGGCTCGCGGGCATTGTCAAGAATGTTCAGGGCAAACGCAGCGGACAAGAGCCCTCGGGACCTATGCGGGCATCGGCGGGTCGCCCCCGCGGTAGCTCCGCGGGACCCGCGGTCCGATGCGGCAGAGGACTTCGTAGCTGATGGTACCGGTGAGGTCCGCCACCTCGTCCGCCGTGATCTCCTCGGCCCCCTGCCGACCGATCGCGACGGCTTCGTCGCCCACGCGGACGTCGGAGACGTGGGTGACGTCCACCATGGTCATGTCCATGCAGACGCGGCCCAGGATCGGCGCGCGACGGCCGCGGATCAGAACCTGGCCGCGCCCGGAAAGGAGACGCGCGAGACCGTCCGCGTACCCGATGGGGAGCGTGGCGACCCGCATGTCGCGCGGAGCCACGAAGGTGCGACCATAGCTGACGCTGCCTCCCGCCGCGAGGTCCGCCAGTTGGCTGACGGCCGTGCGAAGCCGGAGCGCCGGCACAAGCGCCGGATCGCCGGGGTCCGGCGGGAGACACGGCGGGCACCCATACAGCATGATGCCGGGCCGCACCAGGTCGAGTCGCGCTTCGGGATGACGAATCAGGGCGGCGCTGTTGGCGGCGTGCCGCAGCGGGATCGGCATGCCGGCGGCGCAAAGGTCGCGGCTGACCGCCTCGAAGCGCGCGAGCTGTTCCTGCGTAAATGCCGGATCGTCCGCGTCGGCGTCGGCGAGATGCGTCATCAACCCCACCGTCTGAACCGCGGGAAGCGTCGCAATTCGTTCAGCCGCGAGGCGAACCGCCCGGGGTGGCAGCCCCACCCTGCCCATGCCGGTGTCCACTTTCAGGTGAAGCCGCTGGATGTGGCCGCGCGATGCGGCTTCCCGGCTCAGCGCCTCGGCCTGGGCGGGGTCCGAGACGCATTGGTCGAGATCGTGCGCCGCGACCAATCCCGCCTGTTCCTTCACGATGGGGCCCAGGACCAGAATGCGTGCCCGGATCCCGGCCGCCCGGAGCGCGGCGGCTTCTTCCGGAGCAGCCACGCCGAGCCAGGTCGCTCCGGCGCCGAGCGCGGCGCGCGCCACGGGGACCGCCCCGTGTCCGTAGGCGTCCGCTTTGACCACCGCCATGACCGCCGCCGCGGTCCCGGCAAGCTTGCACGCCGTCCTCACGTTGGCGGCGATGGCGGTCAGATCGATCTCTGCGCGCGTTGGCCGCGTTGCGTCTTGCTGATAGACCACGTCCGGTTTCGCTCCGAAGAGCAAGATAGCAGGAAGGATCCGTGGTTGCAAACATTTCAGGCGTCTCGGATTTTGGGTCGTAGATTTCTTAGAGGGGAGATATTCAATAAAACGGCATAATAACGAGGAATATTGCTATTTTCTCTTACAAATCCCCCAACCACTTGTATACGGCTCTAAAATAGTTCTTGCAAAGCCAAGGTCATTGTTCTAAAGTGCGCCCTTGTCAGCACTCTCTTGTGGAGAGTGCTAATAATTTGAAACCCGTATCGGAGTCTCGGAAGCCCACCCCAATAGTCAGTCTAATTCAAAAGCCAAAGCGTACCGAGGAGGACGCCGACGGATTGCCGAGCGGGCAATCCGTCCGGGTTTGTTTGCCCCCGCCGACGGGGGGTCGTGTCGAGCAACCGGGTGCTGTAACGAAGCAAACGAAAGGAGCGAAGCGCGATGAAGAAGTTCAAGCCACTGCAGGACCGGATCCTGGTCAAGCGCCTGGAGGAGAAGGAAGTGAAGAAGGGCGGCATCATCATCCCGGATACCGCCAAGGAGAAGCCCCAGGAGGGCGAGGTGCTCGCTGTGGGCCCGGGGAAGGTGACCGACGACGGGAAGCTCCAGCCCATGTCGGTGAAGGTGGGCGACAAGATCCTCTTCGGGAAGTACTCGGGGAGCGAGGTCAAGCTGGACGACGAGGAGCTGCTGATCATGCGGGAAGAGGATGTGCTCGGCATCCTGCAGTAGGCCTCGTGGCAACGGATTCCACGGAAATCCAACGCACAAACGAATCACCCACACGTAAGGAGGAGACAGCATGCCAGCCAAGCAGTTGATGTTTGATGAGGAGGCCCGGCGAGCCATCCTGAAGGGCGTGGATAAGCTCGCGAACGCCGTCAAGGCAACGCTCGGCCCGAAGGGGCGGAACGTCGTGCTGGACAAGAAGTTCGGCGCGCCCAACATCACCAAGGACGGCGTGACCGTGGCGAAAGAGGTGGAACTGGAGGATCCCTTCGAGAACATGGGCGCCCAGATGGTGAAGGAGGTCGCCTCCAAGACCTCGGACGTCGCGGGCGACGGGACGACGACGGCGACTGTCCTGGCCCAGGCCATCGTCCGCGAGGGGATGAAAAACGTCACCGCCGGCAGCAACCCCATGGCGCTGAGGCGGGGCATCGACAAGGCGGTGGAGGCGGTGGTGGAGGAGATCAAGAAAATCTCCAAGCCGACCAAGGGCAAGAAGGAAATCGCCCAGGTGGCCACCATCTCCGCCAATAACGACAAGACGATCGGCGACCTCATCGCCGACGCCATGGAGAAGGTGGGCAAGGACGGCGTCATCACGGTCGAGGAGGCCAAGGGTGTGGAGACCACCCTTGAGGTGGTCGAGGGAATGCAGTTCGACCGCGGCTATATCTCCCCCTACATGGTCACCGACCCGGAGCGGATGGAGGCCGTCCTGGACAACCCCCTCATCCTGATTCACGAGAAGAAGATCAGCGGGATGAAGGACCTGCTCCCCGTCCTGGAGCAGATCGCCAAGTTGGGCCGCCCGTTTCTGATCATCGCGGAAGAGGTCGAGGGCGAGGCCCTGGCGACTCTGGTGGTGAACAAGCTCCGCGGCACGCTGCAGTGCGCCGCGGTCAAGGCCCCGGGCTTCGGCGATCGCCGCAAGGAGATGCTGAAGGACATCGCCGTCCTCACCGGCGGCGAGGTCATCTCCGAGGAGCTGGGCATCAAGCTGGAGAATATCCGCTTGGACGACCTCGGCAAGGCCAAGAAGGTGGTCGTGGACAAAGAGAACACCACCATCATCGAAGGTGCGGGTAAGGACAAGGAGATCGAGGGCCGGATCAAGCAGATCCGCACCCAGATCGAAGAGACCACCTCGGACTACGACCGGGAGAAGCTGCAGGAGCGGCTGGCGAAGCTCGCCGGCGGCGTGGCCGTGATCAAGGTCGGCGCCCCGACCGAGATCGCCATGAAAGAGAAGAAGGCCCGCGTCGAGGACGCGCTGAACGCCACCCGGGCCGCCGTGGAAGAAGGCATCGTGCCGGGCGGCGGCGTGGTGCTTATCCGCGCCCTACCCGGCCTGGACAAGACCAAGGCCAGCGGCGACGAGAAGATCGGTGTGGACATCGTCCGCCGCGCCCTGGAGGAGCCCATCCGGCAGATCGCCGAGAACGCCGGCGTCGAGGGCTCCATCGTGGTCCAGAAGGTCAAGGACGGCAGCGGCGCCTTCGGCTTCAACGCCGAGACCGAGGAGTTCGAGGATCTGCTGTCGACCGGGATCATCGATCCGACCAAGGTGACCCGGATCGCCTTGCAGAACGCCGCCAGCATCGCCGGGCTCATGGTGACCACCGAGTGCATGGTCACCGAGATCCCCGAGAAGGAAAAGACCCCGCCCATGCCCCCGCATGGCGGCGGCGACATGTACTAGACCGACCGCACCCCACAGTCGGTACCGGAGCCGGACATGGCGTGTCGACCCGCGCACGGCTCCGTGGGTACAAAAGCCCCGGGCGGCGATCCCGCCCGGGGCTTTTCATTTGGATCGTTCCCGGGGCCCTGATTCGACTTGCGGGAGGGGGGGTACGGCCATGCCGCAGGATGAGATGACCCGCGCCCCGGCGCCTCCGAGGTCTGGCGGCGCATCCGATTGACCCGCCCCGAGGGTGGTGATACAGTCGGCCGCGGAGGGACGACGTGAAGGGTGCGGTCGACATACCGCTCCGGGTGGAATGCTACGCCGGGTACCGTGGGGACGAGCGGCCGGACGTTTTCTGGCTGCACGCGCGCCGGATCGTCGTACGTAAGATCCTCGACCGCTGGCTCGACGAGGATCACGCCTATTTCACGGTGACCGGCGAGGACGGCGCGCGGTATCTCCTGCGGCGCGACGATCGCCGCGATCGATGGGACCTCGTCGCGATGGAGGCGATGACGCTCCCCGGCATGGAGGCCCACGGCTGATGCGGCGGCTCCGCACCTTTCTGCTGGACGAACTCCTCCTCGCCCAAGCGACTCCGGGCTTTGTCCTCTGCGTGGGATGGGCCGTGATGTACGAGATCTACCACGAGGATGGCTCCTTCTACACGACCCTCATGCAGGAGATCCTGAGCGGCGATGGCCTATTCCCGTACTTCCTCATCTCCGCCGTTTTGATGGCGTTCCCGGTGGGCATGGTGATGGACACCGTGCGCGAGATCCTGATCGAGCGCTGGCTCACGCTGCCTCGGCGCGGTGCGGCCGCGGCCCCGGAGGCGTTCCCGTTCAAGGGGCTGCTGCCGCGTCGCCTTCCTCTGGAGCGGTTCGAGGACCGGTACGCGCTGTACCGGCACGCCCGGGTGGCGCTGCTGATCCCCGCGAAGGCGTCCGGGAACATGGCCGTCGTCCTCGTGATCCTGCTGGTGTGGTTTGTGGTCAAGATCGTTCGCATGAGCGGGTGGCACGTCTACTCCTTGGCCTTCATCATCGGCACCCCCGCCATCGGCACGGGTATCGTCGCCACGCTTGCCGTCCGATACGCCTCCGGATTGGCCGAGTACCGCCGCCTGCTCCAAGAGGCGACGGCCGCCGCGGGCGCCGACGCGCCCATCGCCCCGACGGGGGACACACCGCCGCTTCCGTCTTGAACTCTGCCCCGCTCGGCCGGACGCTTTCCGCCGAAACATTCCGCTGGACGGTCGGCGCCCCCGCCTCGCTTGACAGGAGCCGCGGTCCGGTCGTAGCATCCAGCGTTCCGTGGCTCCGGTCGTATCCGCGATGGACGGCGACGGCCGCCGACGAACCGGAGGACGAACGGTTCGAATGTGGGAGGGCGTATCATGCGCGTCGTCATCGTCGGTTGCGGGCGCGTGGGGTCCAATCTGGCCAACGGCCTGTCCGCGGAACGACACGAGGTGGTGGTCATCGACAAGAGCCCCGGCTCGTTCGCCCGGCTGTCGCGGGAGTACACGGGGCGGATGCTCACCGGAGTCGGCTTCGACCGCGAGATCCTGCAGAAGGCCGACATCGAGGGCGCCGAGGCTTTGGCGGCGACGACGGACAGCGACAACGTGAACATCGTCGTGGCCGTGACCGCCAAGGAGACCTTCAAGGTGCCGCGCGTGGTGGCGCGCATCTACAACCCGCAAGCCGCGGAGATCTATCGGCGCGAGGGCATCCCGACCGTGACGCCGACCCTGTGGGCGGCAAACACCATGAAGACCATGCTGGTCACGGCCCCGCTCTCCGCGGTGGCCACGCTGGGTAGCGGCGAGGTGGAGTCGGTCTGCCTGGAGGTTCCCAAAACCTTGGCCGGGCGCCCGGTGGCCGACCTGGCCATCCCCGGCGAGATCGCGGTCGGCGCGCTGGTCCGGCGGGGCCAGGCCGTGATTCCTCTGCCGGAGACGACCCTGGAGGCCGGCGACCAGCTGCAGATCACGGCGCTGGTGTCCGCTCTCGCGAAGATCGAGAAATTGATCGCCCATTGACGGCGCGGAGGCTTCCATGCTGGCAGTCATCGTTGGCGGGGGCCGCGGCGGGTCGTATCTCGCCCAGGACCTGTAGGCCCAGGGGTACCAGGTCAAGGTCGTCGATCGCCGGCCCGAGGTCGTGGCGAAGCTCCGGCAGGAAATCGACGGCGAGGTGATCTGCGGCGACGGCTGCAGCCCGCAGATCCTCGAACAGGTCGGCACCTCGCAAGCCGCCCTGGTCGTCGCCATGGCCCACGACGACGAGGACAACCTGGTCATCTGCCGGCTGGCGAAGCACCAGTTCAAGGTGCCGCGCGTCATCACCCGCGTGAACAACCCTCGGAACGAGTGGTTGTACACCAAAGACTGGGGTGTGGACGTCGCCATCAGCCAGGTCCACCTCACCGCCAAGGTCATCGAAGAAGAGATCGGCCTCGGCGAGCTGGTCACCCTGCTCAAGCTCAATCGGGGCGAGGCCGCCCTGGTGGAAGTGCGGCTGCCCGACGTCGCCCCGTCACTGGGCAAGGCGATCCGCGAGCTGCAGCTTCCCACGGACACCGTGATCGTCAGTGTCATGCGAAGCGGAAAGCTGGTCATCCCGCGCGGCGACACGACCCTGCTGGCCGACGACGAAGTGCTCGCCGTGAGCACCGTGAAGGCGGAACCGGCCCTCAAGCAGGCCCTGCTCGGACCCGCGTAGGCCCCGACCATGATCACCGCCCTCAAGCGACTCCTGGTTGGCAGTCCCATGGCCACCGCCCAGGCCAAGCAGGAGCGGTTGGCGAAAATCCCGGCGCTGGCGATCTTCGCCTCCGACCTCATGTCCTCCGTGGCGTACGGACCGGAAGAGATTCTCCTCGTCCTGGTCCTGGGCGGGACCGTTGCCCTCCAGTTCGCGCCCGCCATAGCCGTCTCCATCGCCGTGCTGGCCGCCATCGTGGCGACCTCGTACTGGCAGATCATCCACGCGTACCCCTCGGGTGGGGGTGCCTACATCGTCGCCAGCGACAACCTGGGGACGCTGCCGGGGCTGTCGGCCGGCGCCGCCCTCCTCGTCGACTACGTCCTCACCGTGTCCGTCAGCACCGCCTCCGGCGTGGCGGCCATAACCTCGGCCTTCCCCGCGCTCTACCCGCACCGTGTCGGCATCTGCGTGGGATGCGTGCTCCTGATCATGCTCGCCAACCTGCGCGGCATCCGAGAGACCGGCCGGATCTTCGCGATCCCGACCTACTGGTTTATTCTCTGCATGGCGCTCCTGATCGTCGCGGGATTCTATCGATGGATGACGCAGGGACCGCCGCCGCCCCCGGCAACGGTCGCGGTGGTGGAGCCCCTCAGTGTGCTCTTGATCCTCCGGGCATTCTCGGGCGGCTGCGCCTCCCTGACGGGAACCGAGGCGGTGGCGAACGGCGTGCAGTATTTCCAACCCCCCGAGTCGCGCAATGCCGGCATTACACTGATCTGGATGGCCACCATCCTGGCGGCCTCGGTGGTCGGTGTGACCTTCGTCGCGCACCTCTACCATATCGTGCCCCAGCCGGAGGAGACGGTGGTTTCGATGTTGGGCCGCCAGCTCTTCGGGCGAACCTGGATCTATTACATGACCCAGGCAGCGACGGCCGTCATCCTTCTCCTCGCGATCAACACGAGCCTGGCGGGTTTCCCCATGCTGGCCTCCATCATGGCCAAGGACGGCTTCCTCCCCCGACAATTGGCCCACCTGGGGGATCGGCTGGTGTACAGTAACGGCATCATCATCTGCGCGGTCGTCTCCTGCCTGCTGCTCGTGATCTTTCAGGGAAGCACGCACGCGCTCATCCCGCTGTACGCTATCGGGGTGTTTGGTGCGTTCACGCTCTCCCAGGCCGGCATGGTCCTCCACTGGTCGCGCGAGCGCGGCCCCCGCTGGCGCCTGCACGCGGTCGTCAACGCCGCGGGAGCGGTGACCACTGCCGTTGTCGTCTCGGTGGTCGCCGTCAGCAAGTTCGTCCACGGTGCCTGGATCGTGGTCATCCTCATTCCCCTGATGGTGCTGGGCTTCCTGAGCGTGCGACGCCACTACGACACGCTGCGCGGCCAGTTGACCCTGCGCGGCTTCGTGCCGCCCAAGATCGGCCGTCATCCGGTCGTCCTGCTGGTGGGGGGCCTGCATCGCGGGGTCGTGACCGCCCTGACCTACGCACGGGCCATCTCCCCGAACATCACCGCCATCACCGTGGACCTCGAGCCGACGGCGACCGCTCGCCTCCAGCAGCAGTGGCAGGAGTGGGCCCCGGACGTCCCCTTGGTGGTCCTGGATTCTCCGTACCGCTCCGTCATGCAGCCGGTCTTGCACTACGTCGACCAGATGGAGAAGCAGCGAGACGGGGATTACATGACGATCATTCTTCCTGAGTTCGTCCCAGCCAGGTGGTGGCAGCACCTGCTCCACAACCAGACGGCGTTGCTCCTCAAGACCGCCCTGCTCTTCCGGAAGGGTAAGGTCGCGATCAGTATCCCCTATCATCTCGATCGCTAGCAATCCCCGAGGCGCGTGCCCAGGACATGTTGACAGCGGCTCACGGCGAGGCGTACGGTCACGGAAATGCCGAGGCGGTATACGAGGTGACGGCCCGGCCGCCACGGTGCGGGTCGAGGGCCTTCCGCTGCCGCCTCCACGTGTAACGTCGAGAGTCGCGCGGAGAAGTCATGCCCCTTGCGTTCAAGCGTCTGCTGATCGGCACGCCCCTCGCGACGGCGCAGGCCAAACACGAGCGCCTGGCGAAGATCCCGGCGCTGGCGATTTTCTGCTCCGACGCCATCTCGTCGGTGGCGTACGGCCCCGAAGAAGTCCGCATCTTCCTGGCGCTGGCCGGCACCGCCGCGCTGTCCCTGTCGGTCCCGGTCGCGGTCGCCATCACCTTGCTGATCGGCGTCGTCTCCACCTCGTACTGGCAGACCATCCACGCGTATCCGAGCGGGGGCGGCGCGTACACGGTCGCACGGGAGAACCTGGGGACGCTGCCGGGCCTGATGGCGGGCGCCTCCCTTTTGGTCGGCTATGTCGTGACCGTTGCCGTGAGCGTGGCCGCGGGGGTCGCGGCGCTCACGTCGGCGTTTCCTGTGCTGTACCCGGCCCGCGTCTGGATCGGCATTTCGTGCGTGGCGTTCCTGGCCGTCGTCAATCTCCGCGGTCTGCGGGAGACCGCGCGGATTTTCGCCGTGCCCACCTACTGGTTCATCACCGGCATCTTCCTCGTGATGGCGGCGGGAGCGGCGCACCTGTGGAGAGGCGAACCGGTCCCGGACTTTCCCCCCATGGACCCGTCCGGGCTTGCGCCGCTCACGACCCTCCTGGTGTTGCGCGCCTTCAGCTCCGGGTGCACCGCCATGACCGGAATCGAAGCGGTGGCGAACTGTGTCCAGGCCTTCAAGCCCCCGGAGGCGAAGAACGCGGGGATCACTCTCGTCTGGATGGCGTCCATCCTGGGGATCATGGTGATGGGCCTGACGTATCTCAGCGACGCCTTTCACCTCGTCCCGCGCGTAGGCGAGACGCTCGTCTCCCAGCTCGCCGGTCAGACCCTGGGCCGCGGATGGCTGTACCTTGGGGTCCAGGCCTCCACCATGGTGATCCTCCTGCTGGGCGCCAACACCTGCTACGGCGGCTTCCCCATGCTCTCCTCGCTGCTCGCCAAGGATGGATACCTTCCCCGTCAGTTTGCCAGCCTGGGCGACCGCCTCGTGTACTCCAACGGCATCCTGATTCTGTCCGGGGTCTCCATGATGCTGCTCGTCGCGTTCCAGGGGGACACCCACTCGCTGATACCGCTGTACGCGCTCGGGGTGTTCATCTCGTTCACCCTCTCCCAGTTCGGGATGGTGGTCCGATGGACCCGCCTGCGCCAGCGCCACTGGCGTCACCACGCGGCCGTCAATCTCATCGGCGCGCTGGTGACCGCCACCGTGGTCGCGGTGGTCGGGTTCACGCGCTTCGCCGAGGGCGGCTGGATGGTCATCGTCGTGATCCCGGTTCTGGTCCTGATGTTCTACACCATCCGGCGCCACTACGTCGCCATGACGCGCCAGATCGACGTGTACGGCTACCGGCCGCCGAAGCTCGGCCGGCACCCGGTCGTGGTCCTCGTGGGGGGAATGAACCGCGGGGTGATTGCCGCCCTGACGTACGCCCGGGCGATCTCGCCCAACGTGACCGCCTTGACGGTGGACCTGGATTCGACCAGCACGGCGCGTCTCCAGATGCGCTGGGACGAGTGGGCGCCGGACGTTCCCCTGGTGGTGCTCGACTCTCCGTATCGGTCGGTCATCCAACCCATCCTCCAGTACATCGATCAGATGGAGAAGCAGCGCGACGGCGATTACATGACCATCATCTTGCCGGAATTCGTCCCGGCGAGATGGTGGCAACACCTGCTCCACAATCAGACGGCCCTCCTGATCAAGGCGGCCCTCCTGTTCCGGCGGGGCAAGGTCGCGATCAGTATCCCGTACCATCTGGGATCCTGAATCCTCCCGCGTGTCCCCGGCGGCTCGGATGCGCCGCTCCGCGCCCGGCCGGCGGCCGCTTCCGCTTGACACCTGGTGGGATATGCGCGATCCTCTGCCCCTGGACTCGCCGGACCGGGGAACGCCGTGAAATTCCTTCCGTCCCAGCTCCTCTACTTCTTCCAAGGCGCGGGAACGCGGCGAAATGTCGCGCGCCTGCTCAAGTTCATCGCCGTCCTGGTCGTGCTGGCGTCCGTTTACAGTGTCATCTTCCACGTCATCATGAAATACGAGGGCCGAGACTACTCCTGGCTGACCGGCCTCTACTGGACGCTCACGGTCATGTCCACCCTGGGGTTCGGGGACATCACCTTTGTCTCCGACCTCGGGAAGGCCTTCTCCATCGTGGTGCTCGTGTCGGGGATGGTCTTCATTCTGGTGATGCTGCCGTTCACGTTCATCCGGTTCTTTTACGCCCCGTGGCTGGAAGCCCATTCCAAGGCGAGAGCCCCCCGGGAGCTGCCGGAGGACAGCACCGGGCACATCATCCTCACAAACCACGATCCCATCGGCGCCGCCCTCGTGAAGCGTCTGTCGCAGAACGACCGCCCCTACACCTTCCTCGTCCCGGAACTCCCCCGCGCGCTAGAGCTATCCGACCAGGACTATCGGGTCGTGTTCGGCGCGCTCGACGACCCGGAGACATACCGGCGCCTGCGGGCCGACCAGGCGGCCCTGGTCGTCGTGACCAACGATGACCTGATCAGCACCAACATCGCCTTCACGGTGCGCGAGGTCTCGGAGAGGGTCCCCATCGTGACCAGCGCCGACTCCGACGACTCGGTGGATATCCTCGGGCTCGCCGGCAGTACCCACGTCTTCCAGTTCACCAAGATGCTGGGGCGGGCCCTGGGACGGCGGGTGCTGGGCGCCGGCATGCGCGCCAACGTCATCGGACAATTCGACCAGTTGTTGATCGCGGAGGCCGTCTCGACGGGGACGGTCCTGGAAGGCCGGTCGCTGAGCGAAAGCCGGCTCCGGGAAGTCACGGGCGTCACGGTGGTCGGGTTGTGGAACCGCGGCCAATTCCAGTTTCCGCAGGCGCACGCCCGCATCGCGCCCAACACGGTGCTCGTCCTTGCCGGTTCCGAGGCGCAGTTCCGTCAATACGACGAGCTGATGTCCGCAAAGCGGAACATGGCGCCCGTGGGCCCGGTCGTGATCCTCGGCGCGGGCCGGGTCGGCCGCGCGGCGGCGGAGGTGCTGGAGGAGCGCAAGATCGACTACCGGATCGTGGAGAAGGACGAGCGGGCGCTCAAGCAGGATGCGCACTACATCCTCGGCAGCGCCGCAGATCGCGACACGCTGGTGTGTGCGGGCATCCGGGAGGCCCCCACCGTCATCGTCACGACGCGCAGCGACGACCTGAACATCTACCTCACCATCTTTTGCCGCCGCCTGCGGCCGGATATCCAGATCATCAGCCGGGCCACCTTGGAGCGGAATGTCACCACCCTGCACCGCGCGGGCGCCGACATGGTCCTGTCGTATGCGTCGATGGGCGCCAGCACGATCCTCGACGTGCTTCGGCCAAATCAGATGCTCCTGCTCGAGGAGGGGCTGGAGGTGTTCCGCGCCACCGTGCCTCCACCGCTCGGCGGGCTGACCCTGCGTGACACCCAGATCCGAGAAGCGACCGGCTGCAACGTCATCGCCATCAACTCCGACGGCCGCGCGACCCTGAACCCGGATCCCGCCGTCCGGCTTCGCACCGGGGACGAACTCATTCTCATCGGCACCTCCGAGGCCGAGGAGTCCTTCGTCCGGCGCTACCCCAAGATCACGTGAGCGGCGCGCCGGCGCCGCCTGTCATGGCCCGGCGGGCTGGGCGCCTCTCGGCGCTGCTCTTCTTTACGCCTTCTTGATGTTCCGCGCATCGATTCTTACGACATCTTGAGTTGCACTTGGGGACGCCGGACGTATATTCGATCCAGCGAGAATTCGCGGGGACGTGAGTGTCTCCGTTCGACACGCGACTGGAGAGCGCCATGAAATCCGCGGTGATCGAGCCCGGAGTCGTGCCGAAAACGAGTCGGCCTGTCGTGGATGCGCCGCGACCGCGTGAGGATCGAGCGGGGCAACGACCCGTTCGCTGGGGTGCGCTGTACACCGTTCTTCCGGCGAGCGTGGCGCTGGGCTGGGCTGGAAGCCGCCTGGTCGCCGCTGTCGGGCACGCTGCGTTGATCGAGTATGGTGTCGCGCTGGCGATCCTCGGGCTCTTGGCTGCGTGGGTCCGTGCACACCGCCGGGCGTTGTCCTCGCCGGGAGCGCAGGCACGGTTCGAGCGGCCATTTGCCGTTCTGCACGTATCGTTCATGGGCAAATCGGCGCGGGCCGGTCAAGGGGTCCTCGGGGCGTCATCGCACGCCGAGCGCCAAATCGGCGTGGGCCGTCCGGCTGCCACAGCCTTCCACTGACGGACGATCGCTCGTCGTCCGCCCACTCCCATGACGTGCCGCCGGCATGTCTGCCATCCTCTGCCCTCTTGACCGCCTGCGATTGCCTTGCGGCGCCCAAGTCGGCTCGGTATACTCCGCGCGGATTCGCACGGGAGTCACGCATCCATGGCGCTTTTCTCGCTTCCCGCTGGCGAGGGCATGCCCAGCGATCCGGCAAGCACGCCTCCGCCGGGGCGAGGGAAGCTCACCGTGTTTCTGGGCGCAGCGCCGGGCACGGGAAAGACCTTCGCGATGCTGCAAGCGGCGCGGCGGCGGCAGGCGGCAGGTGCGGATGTCGTGGTCGGCGCGATCAATACTCACGGTCGGCCGGAGATGGATCGCCTGCTGGAGGGACTGGAACGCGTCTCGCGTCGTTCGACCCCACATGCTGCGGAGAGCCCGTCCGGCCCGTTCGACGTGGATGCCGTCGTCACCCGCCGGCCCTCGCTCCTGATCGCGGACGAGCTTGCCCGCGCGAACCCTCCAGGCTCCCGCCACCCTAAGCGGTGGCAGGATGTGGAGGAGGTGCTGGGGGCCGGGATCTCGGTCTTCACGACGCTCAACATCTACGAGCTGGAGAGCTTGAAGGACGTCGCGCTTCGCATCACGGACATCGCCATCGAGGAATCCGTCCCGGATCGTTTGGTGGAACAGGCCGACGAGATCGCCCTGGTCGATCTTCCGCCCGAGGAGCTGCTCGGGCGCCTCGCCGAAGGCAAGGTCCGCCTGCCGGGATCCGACCCGGAGCGAGGCCGCCGCCTGTTCCGACCGGGCAACCTGATGGCGCTTCGAGAGCTGACGCTGCGGCGGACCGCCGATCACGTCGATGTGCGGATGCGTCGGTATATGCGCGACCAGGCCATTCCGACCACCTGGCCCGTGACCGAACGGATCCTGGCCTGCATCAGCGCCAGTCCCCACGCGACCCAGGTGGTTCGGGCCGCCAAACGGTTCGCCGATACCCTGCGCGCGGAGTGGCTGGTCGTCCACGTCGAGACACCCGCCACCGCATGGCGCGGGGAAGCGACGCGGGGGCGGATCATCGAGACCCTGCGATTGGCCGAACAGCTCGGGGCGGAAACCAGGGTGGTCAGCGGACCGCGCGTCGCCGACGAAATCCTGGCGTTTGCCCGCTCTCGGAACGCGAGCAAGATCGTCGTCGGCAAGCCCGTCCAGTCCTTCCCGCGACATTTCCTGTCCGGATCGATCGCGGATACCTTGCTGAACCGAAGCCAGGAGACAGACGTTTACGTGATCAGCGGGAAACTCGAGGTGGCTCCTCCGAGGCCGCGCTTTGCTCGCCTCCGGTGGTCGGGTTGGCCTGCCCTGGCGCGGCCGGCGTTGATGGCGGCCGTCTGCACCGCCCTGAATTGTCTGATCTTCCCCTACGTGCCGCACGCCGCGTTGGTCCTCGTCTACCTCCTGGGCGTCGTGGCGGTGGCGGCGCGGTCGGGACCCGGTCCGTCCATCCTCGCCTGCGTCCTGAGCGTGGCGGCATTTGACTTCTTCCTCGTCCCTCCGTTGTACACGTTCGCCGTCGCGGAGGCTCAGGACCTCCTGACCTTCGGGGTCATGTTCGTCGTCGCCCTGGTCATCAGCGGCCTGACGGTCCGCATCCGCTGGCTGGCGGATTCGGCGCGCCGGCGGGAGTCGCGTACCGCCGCTCTGTACGCCATGAGCCGCGATCTGGCCGGCGCTCGCGAGGTGTCGGCGATTCTCGACGCTGCCGCCCGGCACATCGGCGAGGTCTTCCACGGCCGGGTGGCTCTGCTGCTCCCCGACACCGGCGGAAGCCTTCGGCCGCAGACGGCGGGTGGAAACAGCTATGCGCCCGCCGGGGACGAGCTGGCGCTCTGTCGCTGGGTGTACGTCCAGCGGCGGGCCGCCGGCCTGGGCACGGAGACCTCGCCGGAGGCTTCAGCGCACTATCTCCCCCTGACGGCTTCGCGCGGTACATTGGGCACCCTGGGTTTCCGCCCCCACGATCCCCGGACGATGGCCGCGCCGGAACAGATCCGCCAGCTCGAGACGTTCGGCGGTCAGGTGGCCTTGGCCCTGGAGCGGGCCCAGCTGGCGGAGGAGGCGCAGCAGGCGCAGGTTCGCGTGGAGACCGAGTCGATGCGAAGCTCGCTCCTCAGCTCCGTGTCGCACGATCTGCGGACGCCGCTGGCTTCGATCACCGGAACGGCCAGCAGTCTCCTCGAAGGGGATGCCACCTTCGACCCCTCGACGCGGAGAATGCTACTGGAAACGCTCTGCGAAGAGGCCGAGCGCCTCAGCCGCCTCGTCCGCAATCTCTTGGACATGACGCGCCTCCAGTCCGGGGCGCTCCGGGTGTCCAAGGAATGGCATCCGCTGGAGGAGGTGATCGGGGCGGCCCTGGGGCGAATGGAAAGGTCGTTGCGGGGACGGCCGGTGGTGACGCGGGTGCCGGAGGATCTTCCGCTCGTTCCCATCGACGACGTCCTGATCGAGCAAGTTTTGATAAATCTTCTGGAGAACGCGGTCAAGTATACGCCGCCCGGCAGCGAGATCGAGCTGAGCGCGCGCGTGGGTGACGGCGGCGTGACCGTGGCTGTGGCCGATCGTGGCGCCGGGATTCCGCCGGCCGACGAGCCACATCTGTTCGAAAAGTTCTACCGAGGTCGTTCGAGAGGTTCCCACGGCGCAGGTCTCGGCCTCGCCATCTGTCGCGGCATCGTCGAGGCCCACGGCGGTCGCATCTGGGCGGAGAATCGCCCGGGCGGCGGCGCGATCTTTCAATTCACTCTTCCCCTGACGGGCAGGCCGCCGGAGATGGAGCACCCCGATGGGTAGCGGCACACCCGAACCGTCGGCGGCGGCGCCTGCCGCGGCGCATCCGGTCGTCCTGCTCATCGAGGACGAGCCCCAGATTCGGCGTTTCCTCCGCGCCGCCCTGGACACGCAGGGACTCACGCTGATAGAGGCCGCCACGGGCGAGGAGGGCCTGGCGGCCGCCGCGACGCGGCAGCCCGAGATGATCATCCTGGATCTCGGCCTGCCGGACATGGACGGCCTGGAGGTCATCCGCCGCGTGCGCGAATGGAGCGCGATTCCCATCATCATCCTCTCCGCGCGAGGCCAGGAGCGGGACAAGATCGCCGCGCTGGATGCGGGGGCGGACGATTATGTCAGCAAGCCCTTCGGCGTGGGCGAGCTGTTGGCACGGATGCGGGTGGCCTTGCGGCATAGCGCACGTGGAGCCGGCGAGCCCGGCGAGTCCAAGTTCTCCGTGGGCGATCTGCAGGTGGATCTGGCGCAGAGGCTGGTCAGCGTCGCGGGAGCGCCGGTGCATCTGACGCCCATCGAGTACCGATTGCTGGCGACCCTGGTCCGGCACGCCGGGAAGCTCCTGACGCACCATCAGTTGCTCAACGAGGTCTGGGGGCCCAGCCACACGGAGCAGGCCCATTATTTACGGGTCTACGCCGCCCAGCTACGGAGGAAGCTGGAGGCGGACCCCGCACGGCCTCGCTATCTCCTCACCGAGCCGGGCGTGGGTTACCGGCTCGCCGCCGAGTAGCTGCGCCACGCCGTCTCGTGCCCGGAGCGTCGCATGCCCAGCTCTTGGAAACGAATCATCGTCGGACGGCCGCTGGCCACCGCCGCCGAAAAACACGAACGGCTGGGAAAGATCACGGGCCTGGCGGTCTTCTCTTCGGATGCCGTGTCGTCGGTCGCGTACGGCCCGGAAGAGGTCCTGGTGGCGCTGGTGACCGCCGGGACGGCCGCGCTCTGGTGGTCCGTCCCCGTCGGGGTCGGCATTTCCATCCTGGTAGCCATCGTGGCCGGCTCGTACTGGCAAACGATCCACGCGTATCCATCGGGGGGCGGTTCGTACATCGTCGCGAGCGACAACCTCGGGACCCTCCCCGGCCTCGTGGCCGGCGCGGCGCTGCTCACGGACTATGTTCTCACGGTGTCCGTGAGCGTCGCCTCGGGGATTGCGGCGCTCACCTCGGCCTTCCCGACGCTGCACCCGTGGCATGTCGGCATTTGCGTGCTCTCGGTCGCCGCCATCGCTCTCGCAAACCTCCGGGGTTTGCGCGAATCTGGGCGATTATTCGCCGTCCCGACCTATTGGTTCATCGGCAGCGTCCTGCTGTTGATCCTGACGGGGTTATATCGGGTGATCGCCGGCACGGTCCGCCCCCTCCCGACCGAGGAGATCAGCGCAACCCACGCCCTCGGTCTGTTCCTCATCATGCGCGCGTTTTCGGGCGGGTGTGCCACGCTCACCGGAACGGAAGCCGTCAGCAACGGCATCCCCGCGTTCCGTCCCCCGGAAGCCCGAAACGCCGGCGTCGTGATGATCTGGATGGCGGCAATTCTCTCCAGCACCTCCCTCGGCATCACCTACCTCGCGCGGGTCTACAACGTGACACCCAAGGAGGCGGAGACAGTCGCCTCCATCCTGGCCCGCAGCATCTTTGGCGAGAACCTCCTCTACTACAATATCCAGTTCGCCACCATGCTCATCCTGCTCGTGGCCGCAAACACCTCCTTTGCCGACTTTCCTCGGCTGTCGTCGATCATGGCGCGGGACGGCTTCATGCCGCGGCAATTGGCCAATCGGGGTGACCGATTGGTTTTCAGTAACGGCGTCCTGATATTGGCGGGCCTTTCCATCCTGCTGCTGTTGATCTTCAACGGCGACGTGCACGCCCTCATCCCGCTCTACGCCATTGGGGTGTTTCTCTCGTTTACCCTCTCCCAGGCCGGCATGGTTCGGCATTGGCTCACGCTCAAGGACGAGCATCCGAAGCCCCACCATATCATCCTGAATGCCGTGGGCGCGGTCACCACCGGTATCGTCACGGTGGTCATCGCGGTTTCCAAGTTCATGCTCGGCGCCTGGATCGTTGTCGTGTTGATCCCGATCATCGTCCTGGGACTCCTCAAGATCCGACGACACTACGAGGAGGTCGCGAAAGAGCTGACCCTCGAAGGGGCGCGGCGACCCCGGATCGGCAAGAACTCCGTAGTGGTCCTGGTGGCCGGCATCCATCGCGGCACGGTCGAGGCGCTGGAATATGCCCGATCCATCTCGCCCAATGTGACGGCCTTGACGGTGGACCTGGATCCGACGCAGACCGCCAAGCTTCGGCTGAAGTGGGCGGAATGGGAGCCGGACATTCCGCTGGTAGTGCTCGAATCTCCTTACCGATCCATCGTCCGGCCGCTTCTCGGCTACATCGACCGGATGGAACGGCAAGGCGAAGGCCGCTATCTGACCGTGGTCATCCCCGAATTCGTCCCGTCCCGCTGGTGGCAGCATTTTCTGCACAATCAGACCGCCCTGCTCATCAAGGCCGCCCTGCTCTTCCGACCGGGCAAGGTCAGCGTGAGCGTCCCGTATCACCTCGGAGAGTAATCCCTTCCCGGGAATAGTCCGCGGAGCGGCTTCTCGGCGGTCCGCCAATCTTGACACGTCTTGACACCCCGGGGCCGATTATGGACGGGTTCTTGACTTGTCCCCGGCGGGTCTCCGCCCTACGTTCTTACCGTACGACGTGATCCCCGCGTCGGGAGCGACATTGGAGGTCGGCGAAGACGGCTTCAAGGAAACGAAAGGAGGGGCGAATCATGTTTCGCAAGGCGCTGGCCATAGCGGAAACCCTGTCTGTCATGATGATGGCAGTGGGAATCGCCATCATGCTGAAGTTTGCATTGGTTCTAAAGATATTCCGCTAATGCGTTTCGTCGAGGATGCTGTGCGAATCCCAGTGCGAACCCTCGCGGGAGCCGGTTGAGAATCTCGGTTGTTCAGCGACGGGGATGCGGAGCGAAGAGCACAAGGGCGCCCTCGCGGGTCTGTTGACCGAAACTGTCCGGTGGCCTGCCTCGGTGACCGAGGGCGGACCCGGTGGCAGGGCGTCCTTTTCGACGCAAGAGGACACGCCACGGAGTGCCGGAAGATTGCCGACATGCAGGCGCCTGTCGGTTGCGCGGTCCGATCTTGACACGTCTTTATGGCCAAGCCGCGGTTTTTGACCGGTTCTTGTTTTGACTCGGCCGGGTGGTGACCGGTATAGCTCGGGTACTATTTCCCAGGTAGGCAAAAAACCCCGCGCTGAAGAGGGCACTCCGGGAGCGGATCGAGACGCTCCGTGCGGCGGATCCTGAGAACAAGGCGTCCATCCCTGTGGATCTCGTGACGGCTTCGGGCAGCGGCCTTGATCCGGAGATCAGCCCCGCCGCCCTGTATCAGGTTCATCGTGTCGCCACGGTGCGCGGCCTGGCGGAGGATACGGTGAGGGACCTTGTCGCGCAGTACACGCGGGGTCGCCAATTCGGTTTCCTCGGCGAGCCGGGCGTGAACGTGCTGAAGCTGAACCTGGCCCTGGATTCGGTCAAGTAGCGGGAGACCCCTGCGCGGCCGGGGACGTTCCGGCCAGGACGACGCCGGGGCTGCCATGGGCCCGTGGCGCCAGCGAGACGGACGAGCCGATCCCGACCGCGGATACGCTTGAGGCGTGTTGACGCAGGCCCGATCGGTCTGTCGGGCTACGGCCTGAAGGGCACGACCGAGAGGCACGTGGCCGCGAGGAGGATGCGTGATGGGCCCGCAGGAAGAGGCCCGGGTGTGGATGGTGGTAGGGGGGCTCGGGTCGATCGTTCTCGCTATCTTGCTCATCCCGCTGCGCACCCTGACCCTGGCGTCGAATCTCGCGTTTGTCTTCTTGGCCTTCACCATTGTCGTGGCCGAGCTCGGTGGCCGATCCGCCGCGTTCGTGACGGCGCTCGTGTCCGGGATGAGTCTCAACTTCCTCCTCACGCAACCCTACCTGAGCCTGACCATGGAGAAGCGGGAGGACGTCCTCGCGTTCTTCGCCCTGCTCGGGTGTGGGCTCATTGCCGCGTGGTTCGGGAAACGGAGAGCCCGAGCATCCGAGGTCGCGAGTCGCGGACGAACCGAACTGGACGTGCTGAAGAAGGTCGTCGACCAAGTGACGGCTGGCGCCCCCCTGGACGAGATGCTGGGTGACCTGCGGACCGGCTTTGGCCTGGAGGCCCTCGTGTTGCGGGACGCGGACGGTCGCATGCTCGGCGCGGCGCCGGTCGGTGTGCCGCCGCCTTCAACCCCGACGACGCACCTGACACCGGAGACGCTCTTGCCGTCGGCCGCGGGCAGGCTGCGATACGGAGCCAAGGGCCTCCGCCTCCCTGAAGGAGGAGGGCGCCTTGTGTTCGGCGCCGGTCGCGATGCCGTGTCCCTCGATCTGTGGGAGGGAGACCCGCAGGGGTTCGCGCTGGACGAGTGCCGCACGTTGACGATCGCGGCAGCGATTCTCGGCCTGTACTTCTCCCCGCGACGCGGTGGAGGCTAGCCCTGCCCGCTCCGAGCATGGAACAACGGTCTGGTACAGGCCGGAACCGCTATGCTAGACTCCACCTCGCGCGTCACGTCTGTGACGCGGAGTACCCGCGGGAGCTCCCATCATGTTGGAACGCCGGCCCGACCCCGACGCGCTGCTCGACCGCGTGAAGGCGGAAGAGGCCCACGCGCGCCGCGGGCGCTTGAAGGTCTTCCTGGGCGCGGCCGCGGGCGTCGGAAAGACCTACGCCATGCTCCAGGCGGCCCATGAGCGTCGCGCCGAAGGGGTGGACGTCATGGTGGGTTGGGTCGACACGCATGGCCGCGCCGAGACCGACGCGCTGCTGAGCGGGCTCGCCGTCTTCCCTCGGTGTCCGGTCTCGTACCGCAACACGACCCTCCAGGAATTCGACCTCGATGGGGTCCTGGCCCGGCGCCCCGCCCTCGTCCTGGTCGACGAGCTCGCCCATACCAATGCACCCGGCTCGCGGCATCCCAAGCGATGGCAGGATGTGCTGGAGTTATTGGACGCGGGCCTCAACGTCTATACCGCGGTGAATATCCAGCACCTCGAAAGCCTCAACGACATGGTCGCCAAGATCACCGGCGTCCAGGTTCGCGACACGGTGCCGGACTCCCTCCTCGAAAACGCGGATGAGGTCGAGCTCATCGACCTTCCCCCCGACGAACTCCTGCAGCGGCTCAGGGATGGTAAGGTCTACGTCCCCGAGCAGGCCGGAGAAGCCATCCAGAGCTTTTTCCGCAAAGGCAACCTGATCGCCCTTCGTGAGCTGGCCTTGCGCCGCACGGCGGACCGCGTGGACGCGCAGATGCGCCGTTATATGCGCGATCACGCCATCGCCACCACCTGGCCGGTCGCCGAGCGCCTGATGGCCTGCGTGAGCCCCAGTCCCCACGCGGTGGGCGTGGTGCGGGCCGCCAAGCGCTTTGCGGATACCCTACGGGCGGAGTGGATCGTGGCGTACGTGGAGACGCCGGCCGACGCGCGCCGGCCCGAGGCGGAGCGGGGGCGGGTGCGCGAGTTGCTCCGACTAGCCGAACAGCTCGGCGCCGAGACAGTCACGCTGAGCGGCCAGCGTATCAGCGAGGAGATTCTTCGGCACGCGCGCGAGCGAAACGTCAGCAAGATCGTCCTCGGCAAATCGATTCGGCCTCTGTGGAAACGACTCTTCTTCGGCTCCATCGCCGACGCCCTGGTGCGGGGGAGCACCGAGACCGACGTCTACATCATCAGCGAGCAAGTCCCTCCCCACCTGCCGTTCGTCGCCACCCCGCCCCGCCAACGGGGTCAATGGCCGCCCTACGGTCGTGCCGGGCTCGCTGTGGCGTTGTGCACCGGTATCGCCTGGGTGATGTTCCCCCGCTTCGAATTGGCCAACATCATCATGCTCTATCTATTGGGCGTCGTAGGCGTCTCGGCGACCTCGGGCCGCGGACCGGCGGTTGTCGCAGCCGTGATGAGCGTCGCCGCCTTCGACTTCTTTTTTGTTCCGCCCTATTTCAACTTCGCCGTTTCGGATACCCAGTACATCGTGACCTTCGGCGTGATGCTGGTCGTGGCGCTCGTGATCAGCGATCTTACCATCCGGATCCGGTGGCTGGCAGACTCGGCCCGGCGGCGCGAGAGACGCACGGCGGCCCTGTACGCGATGAGCCGGGAATTGGCACGCGTCCGAGGGCTGGACAACATCCTGGACGTCGCCGCGCGGCATATTGCCGACGTCTTCCGAAGCCAGGTGGTGTTCTTGCTCCCGGATGCGACCGGTCGCCTTGCCCTTCGGAATGGCCTGCCGCGGTCTTTTGAGATCGACACGTCCGAGGTTGCGGTCGGGCAGTGGGTGTATGAGCGCCGCCGGATCGCCGGTCTCGGGACCGCGACGCTGCCGGGGTCAAGAGCCCTCCATCTGCCTCTGACGGCAGCCGGCGGAACCCTGGGCGTCCTCGCCGTTCGGCCGGCGGAGCCGCACGCCTTCGAGGCCCCCGAGCAACTGCATCAACTCGAGACCTTCGCGGACCAGGTTGCTCTGGCGCTGGAACGGGCCCAGTTGGCTGAGGACGCTCAACGCGCCAGGGTCCGGGCAGAGACCGAGCAGTTGCGCAACTCCCTTCTCGCGTCTGTGTCTCACGACCTTCGTACCCCGTTGGCTTCCATCACGGGCGCGATCAGCAGCTTGTTGGACGATGCGGCGCAGGACGACCCGGCGACACGGCGAGAACTTCTCTCCTCCGTGTATGAGGAGGTAGAGTGGCTGAACCGCCTCGTCAACAACCTGCTCGATATGATGCGCCTCGAGGCCGGCGCCGTCACGGTCAAGAAGGAGTGGCACGTGCTGGAGGAAGTGGTCGGCACGGCTCTTTCCCACATGGAGAAACGATTACAGAGCCGCGCGGTGGCGATTCATCTCCCGCCCGATTTGCCGCTCCTGCGCCTGGATGCGGTGCTCATTGAGCAAGTCCTCGTGAACCTTCTCGACAATGCCGTCAAGTACACGCCTGCCGACACACCCATCGACATCTCCGCCTCGCCAGAGGATGGAACCGTGCGGGTCGAGGTGGCCGATCGCGGACCGGGATTCCCGCCCAGCGATGAGCAGCGGGCATTCGAAAAGTTCTACCGGGGCCACGCCGCCTCCATCCGCGGGGTCGGGCTGGGACTCACGATCTGTCGGGCCATTATCGAGGCGCATGGCGGAAAGATCTGGGCCGAACGCCGCCAGGGCGGAGGCGCACTGGTCCGCTTCACATTGCCGGCCGGCGAGACGCCACCGGAGGTCGGCGACCATGCCTGAGGTGCCGCTGAGTTCCACCCCGTCGGACGTCGCGGACTCCAAGGGATCCAGAGGCGGTCCGGTCGCCATCCTCGTCGAGGATGACCCGCAGATCCGGCACTTCCTTCGGAGGGCGCTCCCCAACCACGGATACCGTCTGTTCGAGGCGGCGACGGGGACCGAGGGGCTGCGGGAGGCCGAGACCCGGATGCCCGATATCATCATTCTCGACCTCGGGCTGCCGGATCTCGACGGGCTGGAAGTCATCCAGCGTCTGCGCGAATGGACCACGGTGCCGATCGTGGTGCTCTCGGCGCGCGGGCAGGAGCGCGACAAGGTTGCCGCGCTGGATGCCGGCGCCGACGACTATCTGAGCAAGCCGTTCGGAATTGCCGAGTTGCTGGCGCGGCTCCGCGTTGCGCTGCGACACGCGGCGCGCACGGACGCCCAGAAGGAAGAGGCGCCTGTCACGGTGGGGGATCTCCACATCGACCTGGTGCATCGACGGGTGACGATGTCCGACAGAGAGATCCGCCTGACACCCATCGAGTATCGGCTCCTCGCGACCCTGGCAAAGCACGCCGGGAAGGTGCTCACCCAGCGACACCTTCTCACCGAGGTGTGGGGTCCGCCCTTCGCGGAGCAGGCGCATTACCTCCGCGTGTACATGACGCAACTCCGCCGCAAGGTGGAGGCCGACCCCACCCGTCCGAAGTACTTGCTGACCGAGGCGGGCGTGGGGTATCGCCTGGTCGCAGAGTAGCCGAGCGGGGCGTCATCGGTGTGCGCATGAAGTCGGTGGCGCCGAACTTCATGGGGTCCACTGCGAGTTCGACCGGGGCATAGGCAGTCACCATGATCATTGTCTCCGCCTTGCTGGTGCGCGGACCGCGGCAGTGCGGGAGGGCGTCCCTCGGGCGCCGGGTCGCGTGTCTGACCGCGGCGATCCTGGCCTGCTTCGCCATGGTTGTTCCCGGCACCGTCTTTCCGGCCGAGGTCCACTTCGCGCCGGACGGCGGCATCCGCCGGCATCTCCTCGACGCCATCCGGGACTCCCGGCAGCGGATCGACGTGGCCGTCTACCAGATCACCTCCACCGCGCTTGCCAGGGCCCTCGTGGCCGCCCAGGAGCGGGGACTTCGCGTCCGTGTCCTCACCGACCAGGAGACGGTGCAGGCGGGCGGGCCAGCCATGCGGATTTTTCGCTCGGCGGGGTTATCGGTCCGGCGCCTCGGATTTGCCGAGCAGAGCCTCATGCATCACAAGTTCGCCATCTTCGACGACCGCCTGGTGGCCACGGGCTCGTACAACTGGACGCAGACCGCGGAGCGGGCGAACTACGAGAACCTGGTCTTCCTGGAGGACCCCAAGACGGTCGCCCGGTTCGCGGACGAGTTCCAGCGGCTCTGGCGGGCCGCCCGAGAATCGCCGTAACATGTCCCGCTCCCGTACCGCCGCGCGAAAAAACCTTGCGGTCCACGCGGCGGTCTGTTACTAGAGGACACGGCGTGCTCGGGTAGCGACGAGGGAAACGGGTGACCCCGGGAGGTGGAATGCGAGGTCTCGTTGGATTGTTCCCGCTGACAGCGATTCTGGCCGGCACCCTCCTCCTGACCCCGCCGCAGCCCGCCACGGCCGATGTCGGAGCCCCGCAGAATCCCCATTTCCCCAAGCCCGTGGCGCTCACGCCGAACGTCGCCTTCTGGAAACAGGTCTACACCGAGCACGGCATCGGGGACTTCGTCCTGCACGACCGTGACCACCTGGGCGTGATCTACGACGTCGTGCGCGTGCCCGAGAAGGCCAGTCAGGCCCGGGCGGAGCAGCTGGCCAAGGCCGAGATTGACCGCGTGCGGGATAAGTACCGCGAGACGCTTCTGCGATTGGCCGATGGGATCGCGCCCGACGACCTCGGTGCGGAGGGGCGCAGGGCGGCGGAACTGTGGGGATGCCCCTGCGAACCGGACCGTCTGAGGCGCGCCGCCGACAACATCCGCGTGCAGCAGGGGCTGCGGCAGAAGGTGGACGAAGGGCTGCAGCGGGCGCAGAAGCTCTTGCCCAAGATGGTGACCATACTCAAGCGGCACGACGTGCCGCCGGAGCTGGCGGCGCTCCCGCTGGTCGAGTCGACGTTCAACCCGGCGGCGAAATCCAAGGCCGGGGCGGTGGGGCTCTGGCAATTCATCAAATCCACGGGCAAACGGTATCTCACCATTACTCGGAAGCGCGACGATCGGCGCGACCCCTTGCGGGCAACCGAGGCCGCAGCCCGCCTTCTGAAGAATAGCCACAATTCCCTGGGCTCCTGGCCGCTGGCCATCGCCGCGTACAACCACGGCCACGCCGGCATCCAGGCGGCCAGCGAGGCGGTCGGCAGCAAGGACATCGAAGACATCGTCTCCCGCTACAACGGGCCCCGCTTCGGCTTCGCGTCGAAAAACTTCTACGCCGAGTTCCTGGCGGCCCTGGACGTCGTCCATCCGCTGCTGGGCGGCCAACGCCAGCCGCTGGATCCGAAAGACGGGCGACGCGACGTTCGGCAGGCGTCGGTTTCTGCGCAGCCACCGCCCGCGACGCCCGCTGCCGCTCCCATGCCCGTCGAGGTGCCGGCGGCAATCGAGATGCCCGCGCCGGCTCTGGATACCCAGCCGGCGGGCCCCCTCGACCGGACCCCAACCGGTCCGGATACCCCCTGGCCTCTGCCGGCCCCGTTGAGCGATTCCGCCGGGACGCCTCCGGCGGCGGACACCGCGTCGCTGCCCGAGACGGTCACCGACCCCGAACCGCCATCCCCCACCCCGCCTGTCGCCGCGCCCCCGGAGCCGCCGTCGCCGGATGCCGGCGCGGACCTGCGCGCCGCGGAAGCCTTGCCGCAGATCGAAAGGCCTTGACCCGCCTGGGCACCGCTGCTATGGTCCCCTTCGCGTTTCTGCGACGCGGGGGCCGGCCCGCGCCGTCGGTCCGGCCGCCGGCCGGCGGGTCCGTCCGTCGCGGGATGCCGGAGGGAGGGCATCGGCTGCCATGCGGCACAGCGGCGCTGAAGTCGTCTGGGAATGTCTGGTTCGCGAAGGGGTGGATATCGTCTGGGCCTATCCGGGCGGGGCCGCTCTCCCCATCTTCGACGCCCTCGGCAAGTATCCGCAGATCCGTCACGTGCTCGTGCGGCACGAGCAGGCCGCGGCCCACGCCGCGGACGGCTATGCCCGGGCCACGGGCAAGGTCGGCGTGTGCCTGGCTACGTCGGGCCCCGGGGCCACCAATCTCGTCACGGGAATCGCCACGGCGATGCTGGACTCCGTGCCCATCGTCGCGTTGACGGCGCAGGTGGCCGACTCCGTCATCGGCACCGACGCCTTCCAAGAGATCAACATCACCGGCATCACCCTTCCCATCACCAAGCACAACTACCTCGTGCGGCACAGCCGGGACCTGGTGCGGTGCGTGCGCGAAGCGTTCTACCTGGCCCGGACGGGCCGCCCCGGACCGGTGCTGGTGGACCTGCCCAAGGACATCCTCATCGCCCCCTGCGAGTTTCACTACCCGGAGCGGATCTCGCGGCCCGGCTACCGGCCCGTCGTGCGCTCGGCCCCTTACCAGATCCAGCGCGCCGCGCAGACCATCGCCGACGCCAACCGCCCGGTGATCCTGGCCGGCCACGGCGTGCATGTGGCCAGGGCCTGGGAGGGTCTCCGGCGGTTTGCCGAGCGGATCAGCGCGCCGGTGGCGAGCACGCTCCTCGGGCTGAGCGCCATGTCCGCGGATCACCCCCTCTGTCTGGGTATGGCCGGCATGCACGGCGTGGCCTGGGCCAACCTGGCCGTGCAAAACGCCGACCTCCTCATCGCCCTCGGGATGCGCATGGACGACCGCTTCACCGGCGACCTGCGGCGCTTTGCGCCCCAGGCGAAACTGTTGCATGTGGACATCGATCCCGCGGAAATCGGCAAACGGGTCCCCGCGGCCCTTCCCATGGTGGGCGACGTCCGGATCGTACTGGAGGCGCTGAACGCCGAGCTCCCGGAGATGGACCATCGGGACTGGCTGGCCCAGATCGAGACATGGCGCGAGCGGCACCCGCTGGAGGTACACGCCCAGGGTCCGTTGCCGCCGCAGCAGGTCATCCGCGGGCTCTACGAGGCGACCGGCGGCGAAGGTGTCGTCGTGAGCGATGTCGGTCAGCATCAGATGTGGGTGGCCCAGCATTACCCGTTTCGCCGTCTGAACAGCTTCTTCACCTCGGGCGGCCTGGGCACCATGGGGTACTCGCTCCCGGCGGCGCTGGGCGTCCAGGCGGGCCATCCCGACGGGCCGGTCTGGGTTGTCGTCGGGGACGGCAGCTTTCAGATGAACCTGCAGGAGCTGGCCACGGTGGCCCAGGAACGGCTCTCCATCAAGATCGTGATCATGGACAACGGGTACCTGGGCATGGTCCGGCAGTGGCAGGAGCTGTTTCACGGGGCGCGCTACATCGGCACGCCCATCAGCGGCCCGGACTTCGTCCGGCTCGCCGAAAGCTACGGCATCCCGGCGCGGCGCGTCACGGCCACGGCGGAACTCGCCGCGGCCTTCGCCGCGGCCCGCGAGAGCGCCGGCCCCTACCTCCTGGACTGCAAGGTGGAACGCGACGAGAACGTCTACCCCATGGTCCAGCCGGGGACGAGCAACACCGACTTCGTCGAGGATCCGCGCGGGAGGGCGCCGGAAAAATGAGGCACGTCTTGGTGGCGCTGGTGCAGGACGAGCCCGGCATGCTGGCCCGGATGGGCAACCTCTTCGCCCGGCGCGGTTACAACGTGGAGAGCTTCACCGCCGGCGCGTCCGAGTTGCCCGGTATGACCCGGATCACCATCGTCGTCGAAGGGTCGAGCACCGCCCTCGATCAGATCGCCAAGCAGTTCCGCAAGTTGGTCGGCGCGCTCAAGGTGGCCGATGTGACCGCGGACAGGGATCAGCTCGCCTACGAGATGCTCCTGGTCAAGGTGGGGGTGAGCGCCAAGACGCGACAGGAAGTGGTCAGCCTGGCCGACCTGTTCAAGGCGCGTATCGTCGACGTGTCCTCGACCACCCTGATCCTGGAGACGACCGGCGAGCCGTCCAAGCTCGACAAGCTCTTGGAAGTCCTCAAGCCCTTCGGGATCAAGGAACAGGCGCGCACCGGCGCCGTTTTCATGAGCCGAGGCCCGAAGGTCCTCACCCAGCGCCCCGTCTCGCCGGTCGATCGCAAGTATCTCGCCGAGTAGCGACTCGGAGGCGACCATGAACGAGGTCCGCGTGGGCGTCATCGGCCTCGGGAACATGGGTCAACCCATCGCCGAGAATCTGCTGCGCGCCGGGTTTCCGACGACCGTCTACGACCTCCGACCCGCGGCCGTGGAAGCCCTGCGCTGCGCGGGGGCCGTGGCCGCCGCGTCCCCCGCCGCGCTCGCCGGACGGTCGGAGCTTGTCCTCCTCGTCGTGCCCGACTCGGGCGCGGTCCGGCAGGCGCTTTTTGGACGGAACGGGGCCGCGCGCGCGGCGTCCCGGGGCAGCGTGATCGTCGATATGACGACGGGCGATCCGCGTCATTCGACACGCTTTGCGGATCGCCTCGCGAAGCGGGGGATCGCTTACCTCGACTCCCCCATGACGGGCGGGGCGACGGGCGCGAAGGCCGGACGGCTCCTGTTCATGGTCGGCGGGGATCCCGGCGTGTACCGGCGCTGTCTGCCGGTCCTCGAACGGATCGGCAAGCGTGCCATCCACGTCGGGCCCGTCGGCAGCGGTCACGTGATGAAGCTCGTCCACAACCACGTCTCGCACGCGGTCTTTGCCGCAACCTGCGAGGGCGTCGCCCTCGGCGAGCGGCTGGGGTTGTCGCCGGAGAACATGCTGGAGGTCTTCAACGCGGGCAACGCGCGGAGCTACACCACAGAGGTCCGCTTCCCGAGATTCATCGTCCCCGGGACCTACGACAGCGGCGCCACGTTCGACATCGTCCGCAAGGACATGTCCCTGGTCCGGAAGCTCGGCCGGCGCTCCGGGTTCCGTTTGCCCATCAACGACTGCACGTACCGCTACTGGAAACGGGCCGTCGACGCGGGCATGGGGAAGGAGGACTGGTCCAAGATCGTCCTCGTGCTCAAGGATTTCCTCGCCAAATAGTCTCCCGCGCCCGTGCCGTCAGCGCCCGCAGAGGCTTGCGGACGACGGTCTCGATCTCTTGGCGGCGGGCCGTGTCCGGCGTCTTGCCCGACCCCGTCGCGATCGTCCGACGCCCGGGTGCCCTCATCGCGCCTCCCCCCTTTCCCGGGTCCGGTCGCGCACCGCCACACCGCCCCTCACGCCGCCCCGTACTGCCGCCGGAGCGCGGTAAACTCCGGCTCGGGCACCCGCCCGCTGGGCTCGTCGCGGTAGCTGTCCCCCTCTTCATGGTGCGTGGAGAATTCGATGATCTCGCTCGCCTCCAGCCCGGTGAAGCGGTGCTTTTGACCCGGGCGGATGTGCTGCTTCATCCCCGGGAGCAGCACGCGGGGCGCGCCGTCCACCTCCATCAGCACCCGACCCGTCAGCACATAGAAGACCTCGTCCTTGAGGCGATGATGATGCACGCTGCACCGATAGCCCTGCCGCAGAACCAGCTTTTTCCCGCAGTAGCGCTCGTTGACGATCCAGTGCTCTTCGCCCCACGCCTTGGGGTGGATCTCGATCGCGTCGTCACGCATATGGCGCCCTCCGCCGCGCGGACTGCTCATCCCCGAAACAACGCCGCCGCGCGGCAGCTCGCGACCGGGTTGCGGCCGATCGCCGTCTCGTCGGAGAGCACGAAGCCCCCATAGCCGTCCGCGAGCGCATCGTAGGCGAAGCACAGCTCCGAACGCGTCGGCGCGGCGTGCTCCGTCATGTGCTCGAAGACCTGCCCCGCCAGCAGCACCGGCACGGGCATCGCGCGGACCGTCGCTGAAAACCCATGGACGGTCTCGGCCATGGCCTTCGCGCCCAGCTCGGCGCCGAGGTCGCCGCGGCACAGCCACAGCTCGTCGGCGGATTCGGCGATTCCCGCCGCCTCCGCCAGCGCCGGCCCGCGCTCGAGCTTGGCGATCAGATGCGCCGTAGAGCCGATCTGTTCCCGGTAATGGCCCATCTCCACCGCGTCCTTCACATAGGAGACGGCGTACCGGACGCCCACCATGCGCCGCGTGCAGCACAGAACGGCCCGATCGTTCTCGCCCAAGGACTCCTGCCGATGCGCCGACGCGGTGTAGGTGATCCCCTTGCGTGGACGGATCGCGCCGCCCGCGACAACACGGGCGCAAAGCGCCTCCCGGCCCTGCGTTTCCAGCACGAGGCGAAGCTTGGCGTCGTCGAGCACGATCTCGCCGCTGGATGCGGCGGCCGCGCGGAAAAAGTCGGGGTGCGGGACCGGAAGGGCGTCGGGGCGGTCCGACGAGGCCGCGCACACCAGCGTCACCCGTTCCCCCTCAACCAGCACGCGCTCGCAGAATTGACCCAGGCGCCATTTGCTGCCCTGCAGGTCCAGGATCAGGGGTCGGGCGGTTTCCTGCGTGGCGAGAAAGCGGTCGAGACGACCGACCCAGGACGCCAGCTGCGCAAGAGACAGATGCGAGGTGTTCAGGCGGAATCCGGTCGCCCCGGCGGCGAGCATGGCCCGCCACACCAGGTCGCCGTCGCTGCTGGGACCGAGGGTTGCGATGACCTGGTAGTCCATGGCCCCCGAGCGAGCGCGCATCGCCCGCTACCTGATATCCGGACCCTCGACGGGTTTCACGGGCGGCGCGGGCCGGACCGGCCGCATTCGGGCGCGGTCAATAGCCTCGACGAGCACGCGCGCTTGGCGGGTCATGGCGTCGTAGTCCCGCACCCCTCCGCCCTCCCACGCGTCATCCACCACCACCGCCGCGGCGCCCGCGCGGATGAACTCCGCGGCGTTCTCGGGCGTGATGCCCCCGGCGGCGACTACGGTGATGTCGGGGGCCTCCCGGAGAATCTCGCGGACATATCCCGGACCCACGCGGCCCGCCGGGAAGAGCGCCACCAGGCCGGTCCCGAGACCCCACGCCTGCCCGATCTCGGTGGCGGTGAACGCCCCCGGGATCGCCAGCACGCGGCCATCCAGACAGACCCGGACCGCCTCGGGGTCCACCGTGGCCATCAGGACGAACTCGGCCCCGGCCCGGACCGCCTCGCGAACGTCCTGGGCCGCGTGGAGGCCCGCCGCGCCGATGACAACCCGGCGCGCGAACGCCGCGCGCGCGCGGCCGATCGCCTGCGGCAGCGCGCGTGTGTCCGCCTGGAGGGCCACGGCGGTTACCCCGCCGTCCCGGAGCGCCTCCACGACCGACACGGCCTCCCCCGCCTCCCGCACGGCCACCCGGGCGACCAGGCCGGCCTTGGGGATGTGTACGATCGGATCGTCCACGACCAACCTCTCTTCGGGTGGTGGCGGCTCGGGCCGCCATCCCTCTTGAAGCGCCCACACCGCCGCCAGGGCTCCGACGGCGGCCACCGCGAACACCAGCGACGGAACCGACGCGCGGCCCGTTCGCGGCATCCGGCGCATCGCCCGCTCGACGACCCGCCTCACGCCGCGCGCGCGAGGCCCATCCGGTCCGCCCGGAAGATCCGCGCATCCATCCGTGCGAGGTCGGGGGCGATTTTTGGCCGAAACGCCATTTGACTCAGCACGTCCTTCTCGAGGTCCACCCCGGGGGCGATCTCGGTCAACAGCAGGCCGTCCTTGGCGATCACGAGCACCGCCCGCTCCGTGATGAACTGCACGCGCTGGCCGCGCTCGGCGGCCAGGTCGCCGCTGAAAGTGATCTGCGCCACCTGCGGGACGAATTTCTTGAACCGGCCTTCCTTCGTGATGGACAGGCGGCCGTCCCCGACGGCGACCTCCAGACCGCCGGCCGTGAAGGTGCCGCAGAACGCCACGGCTTTGGCGCCCTGAGAGATGTTCACAAAGCCGCCCACGCCGGGCATCCGACCCTGGAACTTGCTGACGTTTACATTCCCGCGCTGATCGGCCTCGGCCATGCCGAGAAACGCGAGGTCCAGGCCGCCGCCGTCGTAAAAGTCGAACTGGTACCCCTGGTCCAAGACCGCCTCGGGGTTCGACGACATGCCGAACAGCACTCCCGGCGCCGGAATCCCGCCGGTGATCCCCTGCTCGATCGTCGGCGTGATCCGGTCCGCGATCCCCTCCTCGGCCGCCACCAGCGCCACACCGTCGGGCATCCCCACGCCCATGTTCAGCACCGCCTTGGGAAGACCGACCAGTTCCAGGGCAGCCCGGCGGGCGATCACCTTCCGCTCGTCCAGCGGCATGGGCGGGAGGGAGGAGACCGGGATCTTCACTTCGCCGCTGAAGGCGGGGTTATACTCGCCCGCCACGCTCTGCCACTGTTCGGGGTGGACGACGATGTAGTCCACCATCGTGTGCGGAATTTTGACCATCTTGGGGGGCAGCGTCCCGGCTTGCACCAGCCGCTTCACCTGGCAGATCACGATTCCGCCGGAGTTGCGGGTGGCCATCGCCATGGGGAGGACCTCCAGAAAAGCCGGCTCCTGCTCCAGCGTGATGTTCCCCTTCTCGTCGGCGGTCGTCCCCCGCACGAAGCACACGTTCAGCGGAAACGCGCGGTAGAACAGCCACTCGCGCCCCGCGAGGGTCACCACCTCGATCAGGTCTTCGGTGGTCCGAGAGTTGAGCCGCCCCCCCTCCACGCGGGGGTCGATGAACGTCTTGAGTCCGATGTGCGTGACCAGGCCGGGCCGGCCGGCGGCCACCTCGCGGAGCCACTGGGACATGACCCCCTGCGGCCAGCAGTACGCCTCGATCCTGTTGTCCAGGATGAGTGTGGCGAGCTTGGGGGACATGCCGTAGTGGCCTCCGATGTCGCGGCGAATCAGACCGTCGCCCGTGAGCTGGTTGAGCCCGCTGTCCTTCCAGTCCCCGATGCCGGAGACGTGAAGCACGGTCAGGTCGCGCGGTCGGCCCGTCTCGGCGAACGCCTCGGCAAGCGCCTTGATGAGCAGATCCGGCTCCACATTGCCGCCCCCGGCCCCGTGAATGGCGAGGGTGTCGCCCGGCTTGACGAGATCGATGGCCGCGCGCGCACTGATGACCTTGTCGCTCATGCCCGCTCTCCGTTCATCCAGTGGTTTCCCGGCGCCACGCCGCCGAACCGAACCACAGATTACACAGGTTTCGCAGATGCGATCGAGACACCCACTTCAACCGTCGAATCTGTGTTGCGCACTCGCAGAATCTCGTGTCTCCGGGAATGTTTTTGCCGTTCCCCTGAAAATCGGTCAATCTGCGTAATCTGCGGATCAAGACAGTCCGGTCTATAGGAAATACTCTAGCCGTCCGCCGCTGATGTCGAGGACCGCGCCGTTGAGGTACGAGGCGGCCTCGGAGGCGAGGAACGCCACCACCCGGCCGACTTCCGCCGGCTCGCCGATCCGCCCCAGCGGGATCTGTTGCTTGAGTTTCTCGAGCGTCTGTGGGGCCAGGATCCCGCGCAGGGTCTCCGTGCCGATGAACCCGGGGGCGATGACGTTGGCCGTGATCCCCTTGGGCCCGAGTTCCCGCGCCGCGGTCATGGTCAACGCGACGACCCCGGCCTTGGCGGCTCCGTAGTGACCCAGGGTTGGGCGCCCGCCGACCCGGCCGTGGATCGACGAGGTGTTGATGATCCGGCCCCACCCTTGCGCGATCATGTGCGGCGCCGCGTACTTGATGCAGAGGAAGGCGCTCCGGAGATGATTCCCGACCATGAAGTCCCACAACTCTTCGGGGAGGTCCACCAGCGGCTTGTTGAGGTGCGGGCCCGTCGTGCCCGCGTTGTTGACCAGGATGTCGAGACGCCCAAAGGTCTTCACGGTCGTCTGCACCAGGCGCTGGACGTCCTCGGCCCGGCTCACGTCCGCTTGGACGGAAACGGCACGGCCCCCGGTGTCGAGCAGACCCCGGACGACCCGTTCGGCCTCCGCGACGCTCTTGGCGGTCGCGACCACAACGGCCGCCCCCTCGGCAACCAACGCCTCCGCCTCCGCCTGACCCAACCCCTTGCTCCCACCCGTCACGATCGCGACTCGGTCTCGCAGGCCTAGATCCATGCTTCGCCTCCGTTTTTCTTTCGTTCGACTTTCCACAGTCTCGCGGCAGTCGGTTCGACTGTTCGATGGTTCGGCGGTTCACTGGTTCCCGTACCGCCGAACCGCCGCACCGTCGAGCTCTCCTATCCCAACACCTCCTCAATTAGAGGTGTAACCGCCACCGGCTGTCCGGTCTCCACCGACCGGATCGCGGCCTCCACCATCGCCAGCGTCCGGACGTTGTCTCCCAGATGCGTCTCGGGTTTGCGCCCCTCACGTATGGCGCTCAGGAACTCCCGCAGCGTGGCGGCCAGATCGGTGAACTGCATCACGGGGGGCGGGATGATCTCGGATCCGCCCTTCCCGCCGTACCACCGCACCTGCGAGTCGGACTCCAGACGAAGCGCGCCCCCCTCGCCCACCACGGTGATGATCCCGTCCTGCGGCGTGGCCAAACCGCGGGCGACCATGCTCCCGGTGTAGCATGCGCTCACGCCTTGTTCGAACGTGAAGAGTGCATCCACGCCGGGAACGCCTTTGTACCAGCTCCACGAGGGGCGGACGCCGGCCGCCATGACCTTCTGGCACTCCAGGCCCGTGCAGGCGCGCAGCAAGTCGAAATGGTGGGGCGCCATGTCGTGCAGAAACGGGTGCGGCATCTGCTCGCGCCAGGCGTCGGTGGTCGTGCGGGTGATCGGCTGCCGATATTCATAACCGACCCAGCCGAGGCTCCCTACCCGCCCGGCCCGAACAGCTTCTCGCAGCGCCCTGGTCTGCGGTCGCCAGCGATAGTTCTGATCCACCATGACTACCGAGGCCGGAGTCCGGCGGGCGGCGTGGACGATCTCGGCGGCCTCGGCCATGGTCATCGCCAGCGGTTTCTCGATCAGCACATGCAGGCGCCGGTCGAGGGCGGCCAGGACGGCCTCCTTGTGTGCCATTTCGGGCACCGCCACGACGACCGCGTCCGCGTGCGAGCCGTCGAGTCCGTCCGCGATCGTCGCGAACCGCCGCGAAACCGGAATCCCGAACTCGTCGCCGACAGAGGTGAGCAGGTCGGAATGCTTGGCGACCAACCCCGCCACCTCGCATTCCTGGCAGGCGGTCAGCTCTCGCAGCCAGTTCCTCCCGAAGAAACCCGCACCGAGGACGAGAATCCTGAGTTTATCCATACCGTGTGCCCTTGGCCGTCGATCTTCAGCGATGTGCCTTCGGCGATTAGCTTTCGGTTTTCGGTGTGTTTCCCGGGAGGCACCCGTCAGCAAGTTATGGATCACTGATTCTCTGCAAGGCTGCTCACAATGGTCCAGATGCAAGGCGCCGCGCGATCCGCGGCGCGAGACGTCCTCGGGTACCCATTCCGATGGGTGTGTACGCCGCAGCGAGCGGCGAGGCGGACCAACGCCGCAGATAGGCCGTTTTCAGCAGCCGGTTACAGCGTCGCGAGGATGCCTCCGTCCACATAGATGATCTGGCCGGTCACGAAATCGGACGCCCGGGACGCCAGAAAAACCGCGGTCCCGACCAGCTCGCTGGGATCCGTCCACCGGCCGGCCGGCGTGCGTCCGCAGACCCACGCGTTGAATTTCGGATCGTCGATCAACGGCTGATTCATCTCCGTGAGAATATATCCGGGACCCAGGCCGTTGGCCTGGATGTTGTGCTTCGCCCATTCGACCGCCATGGATTTGGTGAGCTGCTTCACACCGCCCTTGGCCGCCGTGTAGGCGGCGACGGTCGGCCGGGCCAGCTCGCTCATCAACGAACAGATGTTGATGATCTTGCCGGACTTCCGCGCGATCATCCCCTGCACCACCTGCTTCGTCACGAGGAAAACCGCCGTGAGGTTCGTATTCAACACCTCCTGCCAGACCGCCTCGTCGAAATTCTCCAGCGGCATCCGCCGCTGGATCCCGGCGTTGTTCACCAGGATATCGATGTGCCCGAACTCCGCTTCGATCGCCTGCACCTGCGTCCGGACCTGATCCGGGTTGGTCAGATCGAACAGGCTTCCGGAGACCGCCAAGCCTTCCCCGGTCAGCTTCGCCACGGCCCGCTCGAGCTTCTCGGCGTTGCGGGCGTTGATGACGACCCGGGCGCCGGCTTGCGCCAGGCCGCGCGCGAGCGCAAAGCCGATCCCCTGCGTTGCGCCCGTGATCAGTGCAACCTTGCCGGTCAAGTCGAACAGGTCGGTTCCCATGTGCGTCGCTCCTCTCGCATCCCCGTCGTCCCGCCGAACCGCCGAACTGTCGAACCGCCGAACGTTTTCGTGCTCTCACTTGAACTTGTTCACCATATCCTGAATACCCGGAATCCCGCGCATCAGGTGCCGGTGCTCTTCCTTGAAGTTCTGCACCAGCCCGCGCTGGGTCTTCCCCACGAGAATCGTGAAGATGTACTCCTCGTGACCGGGCGACGTCACGGTCGGATGGAACCCCCGATCCAGGAGAAACGTGTCGCCGTTCCGCGTCATGAAGCATTGCGAGGAGCCGTCCGGCTGGAAGCAGAGCTGGGCGCCGAAACCGGTCTCGGGTCGGAACCGGTAATGGTAGGTCTCTTCGTGGTTCGTCTCCGCGGTGCCCTGGTCCTCGTCGTGCTTGTGGGGCGGGTACCCTGACCAGCAGCCGTGATCGCAGTACAGCTCGCTCACCAGAAGGTTGCCCGCCCGGCCAAGCCCGTTCTGCCCGAGGAGGTGGAAGATCCGTCGGTGGGACCGCGTCTCCACCGAGCCCACGTCTACCATTTCCACCTCGCTGGGCGGCACGCGGAAGGGGGCGTACACCCGGTCGCAAAGACCGCCCGCCACGGCCACCTCGGTCCCGTCCACGTTGGCCCGCACCCGGACCGCGGCGCCGACGCCGGCGTACACGGAGTCCGCGTTTCCCGACCAGAGGTCCTTACGGCGGCCCACATCCTTGAAGGACGTTCCGCTCACCTCGATATCCACGTTCCCCGAGAGCACCGCGTACAGCGTCTCGCATCCCTCGACCTTGGCCTGATACTCGTCGCCCCGCTGCAGGTGAACCAGATTAAAATACGTCAGGGCCATCAAGCCCTTCTTCGGAACGATGATGGGCTTATTCTTGTTGTCGTAGCGTCGAATGAGGTCCGGCATGGCTAACCTCTTTCCTTTGAATGACGTGGAGTGCGCGTTTGCCGAGCGTTCTTTGTCTCACGGACCCAGGAATCGGTGCGGAATATACGTGGCGGTCCAGGGCACGAAGGCCACCAGCAGCATGACCGCGACGAGGGCGGCAACGAACGGGTAACTGTACCGGATCGTCTCGTCATACTTGCATCCGGCGATGCCCGTGGCCACAAAGAGAAGGACTGCCACCGGTGGCGTGACCGCGCCGATCTGGGTGGCGATCGTCATCAACAGCCCGAAGTGAAACGGGTCAAATCCATAGGCCTTGGTCACGAACATGCACACGGGAATCAGGATGATCAGCACCGCCAGCGACTCGATGAACATCCCCATGATGAAGATGACCCCGAGCAGGACCAGGAGGATCACGTTCCGATCGTTCGAGATGCTTTTGAGCAGATCCAGCACGATCACGTTGAAGTCGAGATACGCAAGCAGCCAGCCAAACGCGCCGGCGACCGAGATGATCCCGACCACCGTGGCCGTGACGACGGCCGCATTGACCAGGATCTTTGGCAGATCGGTGAGTTTCAGCGTCTTGTACACGACGAAGGAGACGAAGAACGCGTACCAGCAAGCTACCACGCCTGCTTCCGTCGCCGTGAACACTCCGGAGAGGATGCCGCCCAAGATGATGACGGGCGCCAGCAGGGCGGACCAGACCCGCCCCAGAGCCTTGATCATTCGCGTGAAGCTGAACTTCCCCGTCGTGACCCGGAGGGCGGGAAATTGGGGAAAGAAGGAGTGGATGTAAATCGTCACCATCAGGAAGATCCCGATGATGATGCCCGGGATCACGCCGGACAAGAAAAGCCCTCCGATGGAGGTGCCCGTCATCGAACCATAGATGATCATGGTCATGCTGGGCGGGATGATCGGCCCGATGGTTCCGGCGGCCGCCAAGATGGAGGCGGCAAAGCCGGGCTGATAGCCCCGTTCCTTCATGGAGGGGATCAGGATGGAGCCGATGGCCGACGTATCGGCGACCGACGAGCCGGACACGCCGGCGAAGATCATGCTGCCCACCACCGAGGCATGGCCGAGCCCGCCGCGAAGGTGCCCGACCAAAGTGTCCGAGAAGGCCACCATCTTGTCGCTGATCCCGCCCCGGGACATCAGCTCTCCCGCCAGGATGAAGAAGGGCATGGCGAGGAGGCTGAACGAGTCGAGCATGGCAAACATCTTCTGGGGAAAGATCGCCAGGACCACACCCGGACTCAGAAACATGCCGAGGAGGCCCGCGATGCCGATGGCCAGGAGCACCGGCGCTCCGCCGAACAGGAGCAAGAGCAGCGCGACGAACAAACCGATCAGCATGCTGCGCCTCTCGTCATCGTGCCCGCACGGAGCTGACAGGCGGAGGCCGCCACTCTGCGCAGTGCCACGAGTCCCAGATAGACCCCTCCCACCACCAGGCTCAGATATGCCCGATCCATTCGGAGGCCGAGCGCCGGGCTGGTCTGTTTGCTCGCTACGCCCATCACCACGGAGGTATAGACCACGATGGCAATCGCCAGCCCTACCCACAGAATATCCATCGTCAGCGTCAGAACCAGCTGCGCCTTGGGTGGCAGACCCTTGACGAAAAGATTCATGCCGACGTGGGCACCGCGATTATACGCCACCGGGACGGCCAGAAAGACCACCCAGATGTTGGCGTACACCATGAACTCCTCGCTCCAGCTCAGCGAGTGGTTGAGGATGAAGCGATTGAAGACCTGCATCCCGCCCACGATCACGATGAGCAGGAACAGGATGAAGATGAGGATCTCGAAGGCGCGGTTCACAAGACCAAGAAGCTTGTCGAGCATCGTGTTCTCCCGACTGAAGAACGGGGGCGACGCGCGTGTCCTCGGCGACACCACGGCAGCAAGAGGCATCTCCGCCTCCCGCCGCCGCATCACATCTCCGAACGACGACGCCTAATTCGTCGCCCGAATGATCTCGAGGAGATCCGACGCCCCGATCTCTTTGGCGAACTTGTCCTGAACCGCAACGGCATTCTTGCGGAACCCGCTGGTGTCGATCTTGTGGATGGTCATCCCCTTTGTTTTCAGGAAGTCGAAGGCCTCCTGCTCGCGCAGAGGTCCCAGGCTTCGCTGAACGTCCCGAGCCATGTTGGCCCCATCCATGATGACGGCCTTTTCTTTGTCGGTAAGCCCTGACCACTCCTTCTTGGAGTAGACGAACACCAGCGGACCGAAGAGGTGCTGGGTCAGGGCGATGTACTTCGAGACCTCGTAGAACTTTTGCGCTTTGATCACGGCCGACCCGTGCTCGAGACCATCCAGCACGCCGGTCTGCATCGCGGTGTACACCTCGCCGAACGCCATCGGAGTGGCATTCGCCCCCATGGCATTGAGCGCCGCGACGTACGTCGGGGTCTGGATTGTCCGGATCTTCAGCCCCTTGATGTCTCCCGGCGCCTTGACTTCCTTTTTCGCTGTGACGACGTTTCGGAAGCCCCAGCTGTCCATCCAGGCCAGAACCTGGAAGCCGGTCTGGTCAAGCTCCTTACCCAAGGCCTCCCCGACCTTACCATCCAGAACGTGGTGCGCATGGTCGTAGCTCTTCCACATGAACGGCAGGTCCAGAACGCCGGTCTTCTTGCTGAAGTTGTTGAGGATGGCGGTACCGCTGATCACCGCCGTGGCGCCGGAGCCGAGCTGCATTCCCTCGTACACCGCGCGCTCTTCGCCCAGGGCGTTGGCGGCATAGATCTTGACCTCAAGCGTATCCGAATTGTCTTCGATCCACTTCTGGAAAATCCAGGCCGCGGTGTGGATCTCCGACGCGAAATCCGCCTGGTGACTGTGGGACAGCTTGATGACCTTCTTGGCAGCCGAGGCAGGCGACGACGGCGCCAAGGCGATGGCCAGCGCGACTCCGAAAATGAGGACGACGAATCCGAGTGCCTTCTTCATGGGTCCCTCCTATGACGGTTGTCTACCCCATCGGCTGGGTTACCCTCAGCCGTTCACCAGCACGAACCGAGGAAAGTCCGCAACGGTCCCGTGGTGTTTCAACATCTTGGAGATACTCCCCAAAAACGTGCGGGCCAGGGCGAGGATCGCTTTGCCAGGGCCGCGCGTCACGCCCCGTGTGGTGATGGGGCCCCTGCGCTCGGTGGCGTGCGCGTGGTGCACCCGCGGGACGATCCCGACGTAGGCCGCGCGCGTCCCCTCGCTGGGAAAGTCGGCGATGTCCCCGATCATGGCGAGCCGGATGCTCGCCCCCACGGCCCCGAGGCCTGGGATGCGGGTGAGGTTCTCCCCCCCTGGCAGGCGCGGTCCCGGCTCCCGCAACAGCCCTGCGCGTTTCTGGATGCGCGCGTTCACGTGCCGGCTCTCCCCCAGGCTGTCCAGCTCCCGCCGATCGAGCTCGGGGACGGGGGCTGTCCGACCCGCAGCCCAGCCCTTCTCGCTCCCCAGGCTCTCCTTGCGGAGGAGGATCCCCCGGGCCGCCCGCTCGGCCGTCAGCCGCCCCTCGGGCCGGAGCCCCGTGGCGAGAACCGCCGCCGGCCCCGTCGCGTCCTGCTCATCGGTCTTCTTCATCGCGCGGCTGATCACCCCGCACTGGTGGGGGGTGACGACCACGACCCGACAGCCGCGGGCCTTTACGGCCACTGCATCAGTCGCGCGCCCCGGCTTGGCAAAGGCCGCCAGCCTCCGGCTCGCCCATTCCCGACGCTCCCCGCTGCCGTCCGCCTCGCGCGTGGAGACCGTGACGCAGTTCCGGGGCCGATCGCCGCCCCGGTCCCGGGTCTCGCGCTTCATCGTCGTTCCTCCTGTCTGGGGTGACGATGAAGTCGACATGCTCTTCGGCGGTCCCCAGGCTCCTCTCCCCGGTGCGCGCCCGCCTTGGGGCGGCCCTTAGGGTGGCGCCCCGGTTCCCGGGCTGCCTACTCTCCGGGGTCGACGCCTCCCGTCGCCCCTGCAGCCTGTCACCTGTCTCCTCCATCCGTTTCCGGCTGGCGTATCACCGCCGACGCCCCTCATTCATACCATCTCCTTTCGGGTTCCGGGCGGGCGCGGGTTGTGTTCTCGTGGGTGGAGTAAATCTCGTGAAGCGTTCCTCGTTCGGCTCTGTCACTATTATTTCAAACTGGGCGTTAGAGCAAGGAAAAGCGTAGCCCGTGGCAAAAGGGCACGGAAACCCGACCCGACCGGAACCGTGCGAAGATCAAGTCCAGACCGGGATACTTGCAAGGCGGAAAACCGTCGCCTCGGCCGGGGGCCGCACAACCGCTGCCTGTCGTGTCGCGTCGGATGGTCCGACTCGCCGGTCTCCGCCTCCGCCTCAGCCCCTCGCGCCACGGAGCTGCCGGGCGAGGCGTTTGTCGTGAAGCGGCGAGTGGCCCGTTCCGGGCAACGCACCTTTGGTGGAAGTGGCTGTACGTCCGGCGATGCGTACGGAAACCGCGGAGACCTGGGTCCGACAGGCCGACTCCCGGTGCGGCGCCCGTGAGCCGGATTGATGCGACGAGGAGGATTCCGGGGCGCGCCTCGTTCTACAGCGGCAATCGCACCGTTTTTCCGGTCCGTGCGCTCTGGTAGGTCGCGAGGATCAACTCCACCGCCTTGCGCCCTTCGCGGCCGTCCACCATCGGCGGCCGGCCGGTGTTGAGTGCTGCGACAAAATCTTCGAACTGTCGCTGGTGTCCCACGAACGAGATCGCCTTCGGGTCCGCCGCTCCGCCCTTGCCGGTGTCGCGCGCGCCGAGGCGCGCCAGCAGCGCTGCGTCGCCTTTGGCAGGTTTGGCGAAGGTCCACGTCACCAGGTCGTCCTCGCGGGTGGCGACGCCGCCCCGGTCGCCGCACAGCTCGATCCGCTTGGCGTGGCCCGGCCAGACGCTCGTGGCACCCTCGATCACTCCCAGCGCGCCGTTCTTGAACCGGATGGCCGCCACCGCGGTATCCTCGACCTCGATTCGCGTGTGAGCCCGGCACGCGGTGAAAGCCCGCACCTCGACCGCCGGACCCATAAACCACTGGAGCAGATCGATGGTGTGAATACCTTGGTTCATCAGGCATCCGCCGCCGTCCAGCTTTTGCGTGCCGCGCCAGGCCGCAGAATCGTAATACGACTGGGGTCGCCACCACTTGACGTAGGCCGAGCCCAGCGTGATGCGACCGAGGCGGCCGGCGTCCACCGCCCGCTTGATGCGCTGATACACCTCGCTCGTCCGCGACGGGAAGATCCCGCCGAGAAGCACACGCCGGCGCCGGCAGACCGAAATCATCCGATCCAGCCGCGCCAGCGTCACCTCCAGCGGCTTCTCGCAGAGCACGTGCTTGCCGTGCTCCGCCGCCATGACCGTCGGCTCCAGATGCGCGCCGGACGGCGTGCAGATCGTGACGATGTCAATGTCGTCCCGCTCGACCAGCGCCCGGTACGAACCCACGCCTTCCACGCCGTACTGCGCCGCGAACTCCGCGGCCTTGGCCGCATCCCGGCTGGCCACGGCCACCAGCCGCGCCCCCTTCATCACCTGGATCGCCTTGGCGTGAAAGTGCGAAATCATGCCGAGACCGATGATCCCGAACCGGTACTCTCGCTTGGACGACGCCATGGTGTCCTCCGTTCGCACTGGTGTCTTCCGCCTGTGCGCGCGTCTGGTGTTCGATGGTCGCGACGGCTTGGCGAACCCACGAAGGATTGGGTGATACCATGGGGCTTCCCCAGCACTACCGTCGCGACAGGTGCAATGTCCAATCGAGGGTCAAGAGCGGCACGACAGGCTTCATTGACTCGAAAGCTGCGTCGCAATGGATGAGGACCGCCTGGTGATTGATGGCCACCGTCGCGATGAGGCAGTCCGCCGCGGTCGGCGTGATGCCTTCCCGCCGCAACCGCGCCGCAAGATTCCACGCCTGCTTCCACCACGAGACCTCGAACGGGAGACGGACGATCGGAGCAAACCATTGCAGCATGGACTCCTTGCGCTCGGTCGTCCGCAAACCCGTCATGAGCTCCATCTGTATAGCTGTCAATTCAAGCATCTGGTTGACCGCCGGATCCGAAGCAAGGAATTCATCAACGGTCCGGACGGCGCGACATCTCGCGGCTGTGGCGCGCACGCAACAGACGACGAACGGGAGCCCGGAAATCACTCCACGCTTACGTTTCCCCCTAGACCCAGATCGTCCAGCGACTGACGAATGTCCTTTTCCAGATTGGCGGCTTGGTCCTGGGTTACAGTCACCGACAGATCGATACCGATGCGCACGTCCGTTCCCGCGCGCAGCTTCGGCAGGATGCGGGTGCCGAGGCGATTCCAGAGTTCCAGCGGGATCTGGCCGCGAATCTGGAGCGTGTGGGTCGCTGTGTCGGAAACGGGTCCAGACATTGGGCCTGGCGATGAGCCGGGCCCGACCGGCGTCGGCGCGGGTGGCGGTTCCACTATGGGACCGACGGGCGGTTCTACGACGGCGCCGGTCTTCAAGGCTTGAGCCGTCGCTTTGGTCAACAGAAAGACCTTGGCCTCGAAGGCGATCTCGTCCGGGGATACCAATTCCTTGAACCACACACGGTCGTAGGTGCCGTCCGGGCGGTCGCCGGAGGCCAGACCGAAATCGCCGCGACTGACGAACTCGACGATTTTGCCTCTCAGGATCGCGTCGGGATCCATAAGCCGGGTGAGTGCGCCGTTGAGGAAGCTCTGCCGCAGGCTCGCGAGCGGCCACGCCCCGGACTCCTTGAGCGCCGGCGGCCAGTTGCGCTCCAGATAGCTCGCGCCGACGGACTCGTTGAGCAGCGCCTCGGCCTTGAGTGCAGCGATTACCCGCCCGCACAGGGTCTCGCCGCTGGAGGAATGTCCCGCGCCGAGGTCGATCACCTTGAGTCCGTCCGCCTCGCGCGCGTCGGCCACGACCGCAAAACGGTAGCCGCCCCACACCTCGTCCTTGGCCGTCTCTTCCGCGTCCTTCAGTTCGGCCAAAAGATCCGCCCGATCGCTCTTCTCGAACTCGCCGCCCAGCGTCCCGTCGGCGACTTCGCGCGCCACCCGTTTCCACGCCAGCCACAGCTCGACCTTCTCGCGCAGGTCGCGGCCGGGCTTCTTCAGACACCAGACCAGCGCCCCCGGATAGAGCCGTCGCGACCTACCCCGCTGGCGCGTCCACTCCACCACCTGGGCGCGCAGCGCGCCGCCACCGGACCACTCCATCTCCGGCCCGGCCACGACCAAGGCGAGCTTGGGCCGATCCGGGATCTCCGCCGGGTCATCTTTGAGCATCTCCACCGGGATGCGCGCCCCCCGCCGAAACTCGTCCTCGACCAGCTTCCGCAGCGCGGGCTTGACCTCCGTCTCCGCATCGAGCGACGCGCGGCGGTCGCTGACCACCTTTTTCATGGTCGGCTGGTAGCCGATCCGGAAACCGTCCGGGCCCACCTTCCGAACGAAGTAGGCGCGGTCCTCCAGCGCGAAGGCGGCCGTGTCGATGGAGGTCGTGTCCAACTCGGGCTCGCCGAGGGCAAAGCGCAGCTCCGGGAGGTGCGCCACCTTGTCCGTCTGGCCCCCCGAGGACTCGAAGAGGATGGCCGATCCGACCCGCCGGTGGATGTCTCGGAGGGGGCCTTTGGTGTCGGCGTCGAGCGCCTTCGCGTGCGCCTGCTCGCCCGCGAGGTCGGCGTCGAGCGCGGCGACCAGCCGCGACTCGCCGAGCTGGCCGAGAACTACGCTGCGAAACCCCGGCTCGTTCAGCGGGGCGGAGCCCAGCGTGATGAGCGGCTCGGTGCGGGCCTTGCGGAACGCGTCCTGGGCGGCGATGGAGATCCACTGGGCCAGCATGGCCAACGTGCCCCGGGTCTGCTGGTACTGCGGGAGCGCCTGCCACTTGCGCTGGAAGACGGAGAGCGTCCCGGGATGGAACGGGTAGCAGGTCTCGAAGCGGCGCTGGAGGAACTCGCGTGCCTTGGCCTCGGTCGCGGCCGTATCCACCGCCGTCCACTCCGGCGGGAGCTGCGCGCGTCGCTCGAAACACCAGTCGCCGAACGCTTTGGCGACGTTCCTCCGGATCTTCTCGCTCCCCAGATCCTGGAAGAGCCGCCGCCGGATGACCTCGCTGATCTCCGTCTCGTCGTTGACAAGCAACGGCTTGGCGACGGCGCCCACGATTTTCACGATCTTGTCTTGCCATTCCAGGTCCCAGCCGGTCATCTCCACCTGGCTGCGCGGGAGGCTGACGACCGCCGACCGGAACCTGGTGCCGACAAAGCCGCGCACGATGTTGTGCAGGAACGCGTGCATGGATTCCGCGAACCGCCGATGCCGGTTGAAGAAGTTCAGTAATTCGTCGAAGAGCAAGAGGACGGGCCCATTGGCCAACCCGATGAGGCGGTTGAGGGTCTCGGTGCCGGGCGGCGCCTCCTTCGCCGCCGGCCCGAGGGCCTTCACGCCCTCGTCGCCGCCAAGTTGTCGGGCGATGTCGATCCAGGGCGTCTCGCGAAGCGGCTGGGGGTCCCAGGCGTTGCCGACGAACACCGCCACCCGGGCGGCCGGGACCGCGCCGAGCTCCGCCTCGCGGAGCAGGGCCGCCACTCCGGGCCACGCGGCCGCCGCCGGACCGCCGTTGGCCAGGTGCCAGAGCGTCGTCAGCATGTGCGTCTTCCCGCCGCCCATCTGTGTGACCAGGGTCTGAACCGGCGCGGTGTTCTGCGTCTCGCCCGCCAGGCGCCGCAACACCAACGCGGAATTGTCGCGCAGCGCCCGCGTGAAACAGGTGCGCGCGAAGAACTGGTCGGGCGTCCGGTAGTCCTCCGGGGCCGTCCCCGCGACGACCTGTTCGAGCGCGATGGCGAACTCGTCCGGGTTGAACGACCGGCCCTCGCGGACTTCCTTGCGCGGCGTGGCGATCCTGTACCAGGGATCCATGCCTAGCCTCTTGGCCTGCGGCCAATCCGAATCCTGCCGGGTTGCACGACAACGAATTTACCCACGAGGGCGTCGCCGCGCCGTCTGACCATATCGAGCATCACTCTGGGAAGATCTGCCCTGAAGCGGGCGGGGAATCGAACGAAAATCACACCTCCCGTCGCGCGCTCTTCGGAGTACACGTACCGCCCGAAATCCTTATCTTCCGTCAGGAGGATGGCTGCCTCTTGGACGGCCATTTCGAGAACCCGTTCGTCAGGCGCCCCTCCGGCGATCTCCGATACGGCGGTGACCAGGTGCCCCTCCGCTCGAAGTGCACGCACCACGTTGAAATCGCAGCTCTCATCCGCCAGAAAACGCATCGTTAGCGCGCAGCCCGCTTTCGGGGCTTCTCCAGCAACAGCGTTTCCTCGTTCGCCACTGTGTCCGCGGCATACGCGATGGCGGCCTGAATGTCCTCTCTCGTCAGGCGCGGATAGGCGTCGAGCAAGTCGGCCTCCGTCGCACCTTCACTCAGCTTTCTGAGGAGTAGCTCAACCGGAATCCGGGTGCGCCGGATCACCGGCTTCCCGAGCATAATCTTGGGATTCACTTCAATTCGATCGGTGACGGCCATAATCGTCCCCCTTGTGACGCAGCCTCGTGATCAACGAACCGAACGAATGTTGCCAATTATTCGTCACCTTTGGAATGCCCTTATTTGGGCACAGCCAAGAGCATCGCGTCAAGCAGTCGCTTTTCCTCAGAGCCCTGAGGGTACAACGCCGATAACGCATTTGCTAGACGCAGGAAGTCCGGGCCGCGGTCCTGTTCGGCCTTGAGGAGTGCCCGCAGGGCGTTGGTGCGGCCGCCGCCCTGGAGCAGCATGGCGGCGTGGACCCGATCGAGGGTCGTGGCCTCCTTTGCACCGCTGAGGCGCGGAGTACGCAGAGACTCCTCCTCTGGATTAGCTATGCGCTTAGCCCTGTGGCCTCTGCGTCTCTGCGGTGAATCCTCCCCAACCGTTGGGAAGAGTGCGAGCTGCGAACGTACCCCGAATGCGGCGTCCTCTTCCAACTTGGTCGCGACGGCCTGTGCTCCATCCTCACCGAAGAGTTGCCTGGCGCGCTCGGCAACGGACAGGAGCCTTACGATGCCCTTCTTGGTCTCAATCACGCGGCCTTCCCATTTGGGAAGCTCGATGCCGAGCGGCTGTGCAAAGCGGCGCACCACGTCGAACACAAGAGAGAAGCCCTTCCACCGCTGAGGCGCAGAGGACGCAGAGTCCTCGTCCTCTTCTGAATCAGGTTCGGGTTCCTCCTCTGCACTCTCTGCGTCTCTGCGGTGATCGTCCTCGTTCGTGGCCTGCAGCGTCCACAGAAAGAGCGCCGTGAGCCGCGCGTCCTCCTCCACGGCGCCTGCCGCGCCGTTACGGGCCTTGGCCTCGGCGGTACCGAGCACCTGCGCGAGCGCGTTCCGGCCCACGACTTCCCAGACCTTCTCCAGATATTCGGCGAGCGCGACCTCGCGCCCCTCGGCCGTCTCGACCTTCGCGTATCGGCTGAAAATCTCGAGCGCCGGGCCGATGCAAGCGAAGACAAGATCCGCGCCGCGCACCCCTTCGCCCTGCAGGCGTTCCATCCAGTCACCCACACGTTTCGGCAGCTCGCGCAGGACAACGGCCCAGTCACCAATTCCGGCATCCGCCACGCGTGGGCGGCACACCAGGTGAACACTCGTTGCTAGCGCGGCGGACTCGCGGGCGCGCAGACGCGACAGCATCTCAGTAGCGATAGGCCAAGAGCCGGTGATGGTCCAACCGCCCCGGATCAGGCCGGAAAGGAGCGCCTCCCAGCCTTCTGTGGTCTTGTGGGCGAAGACGACCGCCCCGACGCCATCTTCGTGGAGCACGCGGCGGCTCTCGGCGAAGGCTTTGGCCATCGTCTCCTCGAACCAGGTGCGGTCCTTCACTCGATCGTTTTCCTGTTTGGTTTCGTCCTGCACGGCCTCGCGCGCCTTGGGTGTGAGCGGATTTGCGGGATCAAACGGATCACACAATAGATGGTGACCCGATAGTGTCCGCTTGAGCCAGACGAGGAAGAAGTCCGAAAGGTCGGCGTAGGGCACCGCGTCGTAGTAGGGCGGGTCGGTGAACCACACCTGCGCCGCTTGATCGGGAAGAGGGTGCCCGCGCGCATCAGCTCCCTGCACTTGCCCTGACTGAATTGCGTCCTGGGTCCAGGCTGACAACGCATCAACCATCCTCATTGTGTCTGTTACACGGTCTTCCCAGCTTCCGGTCGACCGCGAGAGTGCAACCGCTTCGCCGAAATCCCAGGACATCGGCAAAGCCTGACGCGCGAATACATGCTCCACTTTCTCCTGATCAGCTTGCGGTCGCCAGGTCGCAAGCACCGCGTTTCTCTCTACCACGCCGCTCAAAACAAGCCCCAGCACTTCGGGGAGATCAGAGTTACTCTGTTGCCCGACTGCGTCGCCCAAGGTCAGCATTGCCACCTTCTGCCTCGCCGTGAATAGGTCGCCCCACTGGCGCATGCCGTAGCGTTGCACGCTGAACGCACGACCGGCCCCGGAGCCTCCACCAGCGGGAGTCGGCTCATCCGGCACCGGGCAGAGGCCCTGCTTCCCGCCGCGCTCCCACTGCGCCAGCAGCTTCGCAACGCGAGCCTGCGCCTTGCGCACAGCCTCGTAGTCGCGCTCGGTCGGCAGCCGGTAGTGCCGCCCCGTCTCGCCGGGTTGGAGGGTCACAACGGCCAGCATCCGCGCCCCGCCCGTGCGCCGACCTTTGGCGTCGAAAACCACGTCGGCCCCACCGCGCTGTCCGGCAAGTTGGACTCGCACCCGCTCCGGCGGGAGGACTGCGCCGCAGCAGACGCACGTCGCCTTGGCGCGCGTCACCGTGCCGGCAGGCACGTCCTTCTCCGTCTTCGGCTCGAAAATCTCGAACTCGACGGTGGCACAGGCATCCTGCCTGTGCCCGGGCGCCGGCGTTCTCAGGTGAAGCCAAGGGTATCCCTCCGGCTCTTTGGCCAGACCCTTCTTCACCGGATTTTGCCGGACATACTCCCTCTTCTCTTCCCATTCCGCCTCATGACGAATGATATGGTCAAAGCTCTCGTCGAGCCACACGGAGCCGCGCCGCCTCAATGCCCGGTTGATCTCCTTCGCGGAAAAACCCTTGATACTGTGAAGGATGTCTCCGAGGGGGGAGCTATCGATCACCCTGAAAATCGCGTGAGCATGATCCGCCATTACGACTGCTGCATCCAGGTCGATCCGCTTCCCGTCCCAGTGCCTCATCGCCGCCAACATCACTCCCCTGGCTTCCTCGGATAGACTGACCCCTTTACGACAGCGAAAGGTCACGAAATATGTGGCCTGCGGGGCTTGCAGGTGAGGCAGGTTCCGTTTCTGAACGCTCAGGTCGGGTGACTTCCAGGGATTCACAGGCTGGAAGCCTGTGCCATTGGGAGTGGCCTGAACAACTTTGAGCCGCAGCGCCCGCTTGCGATTCGCCTTCTTGCACAGCCAGAACGAACGGACGAGCGGAATCTCCGCGCCGCAGTTCGGCGACTCGCAGCGCACCGTGCGTGCCCAGAGATACGCGATGGGGGTCGCGCCGTCCGGGTCCTTCGGGTAAAGGTCCGCCAGCTCCTTCTCCGCCTCCTCCTTGATCTTCCTGCCAACTCTTCGGAGTTCATCCGCCAATGATTCTGCGCCCTCCGCGCCTCTGCGGTGCGCTTCTCGCGGGATATCCTCCAGCATCACTTTGAGAATCAGGCACGCGACTGGATTGAGATCGCTCGCAAAGGCTTCGCAGCCGACGCGTAGCGCCTCCAGCGGGATCGAACCACCCCCGGCGAAGGGGTCAACGACCAAAGGAGTTTCCTCGGGGTGCGCGGCCTTCACCAGGCCACGGCCCACTCTGAGATAGAGCGGGTCGGACGCGACATCCCAGTTGGCGAAATCTCCAATGAACGAGAGCAGCGACCGCCGCAACTCTTCATCCGTCGTCCCTGGCCGCGTCCAGGTTGTCATCGCCTCCGAAAGCAGCTCTCGCGCCTTCGCCTTGAATTCGACGGGGCAGAGGGAATCGCCTGGATCGGGCAAGAGCAAAGCAAGCAGCATCGCCCGACAAGCTGCCAGCGGCCGCCGCGCCCACCAGAGGTGCAGGGTCGAGGGGTGCCCATGCCGGATGGACTTCTCCCGCGCCGCGTGCTTTGACACCACGGCGATCGGGAAGTCCACCTCGGCGAGCCGCTTGCATTCCTTCGGAATCATGAGGTTTCCCTGACCAAGCGTTTTAGACAGGCAATGGCGCCCCGCAGACTTTCCGAACGCGCGGCTGCCACGTTGGGACGCCAGCGCGTCTACATGGGCGAGGGGACGTTGTCACCTTAATCACTTTATCTCGCTTCCCGCTCGCATGCCGGTTCGCGATCCCAGCCGTTTCACCCGGTAGACGGGCCGCGCCTCCTCGACCTTGAACCCGATGGAGCGTCGCGTCCTCTCCGGCGGTGCCATGAGCTGGCGGATGGCATCGAAGACGGCGCGAAATTGGGCGTCGTACCGCTTTTCAAGTTCTACCAGTTTCCGAGCCAGGTCCTCATGCGATGCAAGGATGCGGCGCAGCCGGACGAACGCGCGCATGATTTCGATATTGACACGGATGGCTTGCGGACTGTTCAGGATGCTGGAGAGCATGGCGACGCCTTGTTCGGTGAAGGCGTATGGCAGCGCGCGACGGAGACCGCCCCAACTTGAAGTCACAAATTGTGACTTCAAGTTGCCGAACTCATCGCGCGAGAGCTGGAACATGAAGTCGTCGGGGAAGCGCGCCGCGTTGCGCTTGACGGCCTGCACCAGCACCTTGGGTTGGACGCCATACAATTCTGCCAGATGTGGGCTGAGCGTCACTCGCTGGCCGCGAAGAACAAAGATCCTTGTCTCGACTCTCGCAGCGAGATTCGCCGCTAGGGCTTTACTCATGCGCCGGCCTCCCGAGGACGATCGAGGGCATTGCGACCCCTTGCTCGGTGAGCGCGTAGGGCAGAAACGGCGAAAACCGGAGCGTCCTGAAGTGATCACAAACTGTGATCACCCCGCCCACCACCGGAGGCAGCGTACGGTGGGACCGCATGCGCACTCCTGCCTGGCGAATTCCCTCTGCGCGAATCGTCCGGCCGTCAATCTGCGTCCTGCTCCATCGGACAACTACCCGGCTCTTCCCGCACTCGCATAGGCTCGCGCGCCGCATCCACACTGAGCCAGTAGTGATCCACCTTCCTGACCTCGTGCCACGAGAGGCTCGCAGGATCACGATAGAGGTTGACGCGCGGATGGCCTCCACAATTTGTCACGACGTAGAGCCAGTAACAATCCCGCCGATCCTCGGCCACGCGGCGTTCGTTGGGAGTGAGAAGAATAGTTCCTGTTTCCGCACCGAGCCCCTTGACCTCGATGAGGCGCAGCTCACCGGAGGATAGATCGAGGCTCGTGACGTCGTAGCCGAGGTTCTTCTCATGAACGTCGTACACCTGGCGGCCCTGGGCCCGCTCGTAATCCATTACCGTCTGCATGGCGATCGCTTCGGTCTCCGGGTCCGACTGGAGGCGGCGCACTTCCGGGGCTTCCCGTTCCGGGTGCGGCAGGACAAGCACGCTGGTAAGGCGCGTGACAGCCTGGAGCGAGAGCCCGCGCTGCCGCTCCAGCTCCTGCCGGCGGCGGTCACGGCGGGCGAGCAACTCCGCATGGCGGCTCTCGGCGACGGCAAGCCGCCCTTCGGCCCCCTGGATCTTCCGCTCCACGTCCAGGGAGGCGCGGCCGATCTCCTCATCCGCCCGCTGGAGGAGTTCCGTCAGCGACACTTCCACGTGCGCGGCGATCCGCTCTACCTCGGCCAGCCGCTCCTTGCGCGTTTCGTCGAGGAAGGCGCTCAGGACCGTCTGGTGGAGCCACTCCACCGCCTCGGGCGCCGAGGCTACCGCGGGGAGGCTCGCGGGCGTGGCGGCCGGCGTGAAGTTCCCCAGGATGCCGGGCTCCACAAGATGGTATTCACCGCAGAGGCGCGGAGTTCGCTGAGCTTCAATAATGTTCTTCTCTGCGCCCTCTGTGCCTCCGCGGTGAGTCCCGATCTCCACGGCGAAGAGGCGCTCGTGGATCGTGTTGCCCAGGCCGTCCACGACTCGGGCGCGGTAGAAATCCATCCGCGCCGGCTGCTCGTGGGCGAGGGAGTAGTAGACGGCGCCGCTCGTGAAGGGCTCGGCCGCACGACCGCTTGTGTGGCGGCGAACCGCCTCGAACAGCGGGTGGCCTGGTGTGACCCATTCGAGGGTGTGCTTTTCCGCGGTCTCCCGCTCCGTCGAGCAGCGGGGGTATCGGACGGCCAGCGCGGGGAGGCGCCAGTCCGGTTCCCGCTCATATTTTCGCAGAGCGGTCGGCGTCCGGCCCGGGTCGAAGGCGTGCGGGAGGCTCGGTACGGGTTTCAGGTCGAGGGTCGCGTAGGGGGCGGCATCGCGGAGGAACCGGGCGATGGTCTCGGGGACGACGCGGCGCTCCTGCGCCAGGGCCCGCCGCTCCACCAACATGGCCAGGTTCAGCTTCTTGGAGGCGAGGCCCTCCAGGGCGTTCTGGCAAATGGCGCGGAACTGGCCCTCATCCACGCGGCGGAGCAGGCGATCCTCCAGGTCGGCGTCGCCGAGCTTCCCCGCGTAATAATCCCGGAGGACCCGCTCGACATGCGCGGAGGGCAAGACCTCGCCCACGACGTTGAAAACGGCGTCGTCGTCCAGGGCGTCCCGGATCTCCTGGAGTTTCTCCAGGAGGCGCTGGAGGACCTTGCCCTCGATGGTGTTGGTCGCCACGAAGTTGAAAATGAGGCAATCCTCGACCTGGCCGTACCGGTGGATGCGGCCCATCCGCTGCTCCAGCCGGTTTGGGTTCCAGGGGATGTCGTAGTTGACGAGGATGTGGCAGACCTGGAGGTTGATGCCCTCCCCGGCCGCTTCGGTGGCCACGAGGATCTGAATCCCGCCCTCGCGGAACTGCTGCTCGGCGTGGAGCCGGGTGCCAGGATCATTCCGCGAGCCGGCCTTCATCCCGCCGTGGATACACCCGACGGTGAAACCCCAGCTCTTGAGCCGCTCCAAGAGGTAGTCCAGCGTGTCCTTGAATTCGGTGAAGATCAGGAGCCGCTTCGTCGGGTGGTCGAAGAAGCCTTCCTCCTGGAGGAGCGCCTTGAGGCGGGAGAGCTTGGCCTCGGCCCCGGCCTCTTCTGCCGCCTTGGCCTTCTCGGCGAGGGCGCGGAGGGCCTTGATCTCCTCCTGGACCTCCTGGGCGTTCCCGGCCAGGGTGATCGCTTCGATGACCGATTCCAGCCGCTCCCGCTCGGCCTCCTCCATCTCCTCCAGCTCTTCTATGTCGGGAAGGTCGGGAGGCGCCGTGCGTGCTATTTCCTGGGCGCGTTTCAGCCCTTCGGCGAGGCGCCTGGCGCGGTTCTCCAGGCTGTGGCGGAGGGCGTGGGTGCTCGAGGCCAGCCGGCGCTGGTAAAGGGCCATGAGGAAGCCGACGGCCAAGGCGCGGGGGTCGTCCCCCTGGGCGGCGGCCTTGGCGCTCTGCTGCTTCACGAAGCGGGTGACCTCGCGGTAAAGGTCGAACTCCGCATGGTCGATCTGGAACTCCACCGTCTTCGGGATCCGCTTGGTGAAGATCTTTTTGGCCGCCCAGGTCCCGTCGGTTTGCCGCTCTGGGAAGTAGACCATGGCCTCCTTGGTCCGGCGGAGGTAGAACGGAGCCCGGTTCCGCTCCATGGCCTGACGGATGGATCGGATGTCCGCATAGGCGTCGGCGTCGAGGAGCTGGAGGAAGAGGCTGAAGTTTTCTGGATCGCCCTTGTGGGGGGTGGCGGTGAGCAGGAGAAGATGATCGGCGGTTTCCCGGAGTAGCTCCCCCAGGCGGTAGCGGAGGCTCTTGTGTGATTCGTCCGAAGCGGACATCCGGTGCGCTTCGTCCACGATGACGAGGTCCCAGCGGACCTGGCGGAGGCCCGGGAGGATATCCTGGCGCTTGGCGAGGTCGAGGGAGGTGATGACGCGCTTCTGCTCCAGCCACTGGTTGACGCCGAACTGCTCCTTGATGTCCTGCCCCTTCAGGACGACGAACTGGGCGGTGAACTTCTCCTTCAGCTCGCGCTGCCACTGGAAGGCCAGGTTGGCCGGGCACACGATGAGAATCCGCTCGGCGAGGCCGCGCAGCTCCAGCTCGCGCAGGAGGAGGCCCGCCATGATGGTCTTGCCTGCCCCGGCGTCATCGGTGAGGAGAAAGCGGACCCGGGCGAGTTTCAGGAGGTAGTCATAGACGGCTTCCAGTTGGTGCGGCAGAGGATCAACCCGGGAGATCGAGAGGCCGAAGTAGGGATCGAACTCGTACGCGATCCCCAGGGCGTAGGCCTGGAGGCCCAGGCGCAAGAGTGTGCCGTCCCCGGTGAACGTGTGAGTGAGACCGCGGACCCGGAGCTGGGCGAGGTCTTGTGCGGTGAGTATGACGCTGCGGAACTTCTCGGTCTGGACCCCGACCAGGCCGACCGTCCAACGATCCGAACCGGCCGGCCGGATGGTTTCGACGCGCATGGGCTCGTTGAAGAGCGCGCCCTCGACGATCTGACCGGGGTCCAGGGGGAGCGATGGAGAGGGGTTCATCTCGCGACCACCCCTCCGGCAAGAAAACCATGCAAACGATAAACGCCGATCCCGTTCACGAGAATCGGCGCGTCAATCATCCTTGGCTCCCTCCGGACGAATCCGTTCCATCCCCTCCCGTCGTGTCCGGGGTCCCTCTGATGTCCAGTTGCTTATACCAGAAGGCAAGGGCTGCTTCAAGCCGGTACTTGTCCAGAATCCGCACGCGAAGGATCGAAAAATCGCCCGCTCTCACGGTTGACTTCCCGTCGGGCTAACGACACACGGCTGCGCGTCAGTTATCCGTTGCCGAATGCCACCCAAGGTATTACCATAGCGCGTGTGGTAATACCGGGAGGACGAACGACATGACGACCACGGTGACGACTAAAGGCCAGGTGACCATTCCCAAGCCGATTCGCGATTTCCTCGGACTCGCGCCGGGAAGCCAGGTCGTGTTCGAGTACGGCCCCAGCGGGGAGGTCGTTCTGAAGCCCGCTGCCCACGCACGTCCGAAGCGGCCCGGTCCCAGCCGATTCGCACGTCTTCGCGGGACGGGAACGCGGAAGGGAATGACCACCGACGAATTGATGAACCTGCTGCGCGGCTACGATGAGGACGCGCGCGATCCGGGTCTCAGCTGATCCTCGCCGACAGCAACGTCCTGCTCGACGTCATCACGGCGGACCCAAAGTGGGGCCGCTGGTCTCTGGCAGCGCTGGACGAGTGGGCGCGTCGCGGCCCAATTCTCGTCAATCCCGTGATCTACGCCGAGATAGCGCCGGCCTACGACACGCTCGAAGGGCTCGACGCGGCCATCGAGGCCGTCGGCCTCGAGCTCCGCGAGATTCCCCGTGCGGCGCTTTTTCTCGCCTCCCGGGCCTTCGTGCGATACCGCCGCCGTGGCGGGGCGCGGCGGGGCGTCTTGCCGGATTTCTTCGTCGGGGCCCACGCCGCCGTGCTCGATATCCCCCTGCTGACGCGTGACACCCACCGCTACCGCGCCTACTTCCCCACCTTACGCCTGGTCACCCCCAGACCGCACGTCGGTTGATCGCGCCGCCGTCAGCGATATTTGACAGGGACGGCGGGGAACTGGTCACAGCCGATCGCGCCGCCGTCCCTGTCGCTGCCGCTCGGATCAGACTTTCACCGGCAGCGGAACGCCGAATCGCTTCGAGGCGGCTTCCAGCTTTTGCCAGGTTCCCGTGGGCAGGGGAATGCCGTTCGTGGCCCGTTCGGCGTGCACCCGATCCTCGAGCTCGCCGGGAACCAGAACCTCCGTGAACCCCTCGGCGGCCGGTAGCGCCTTGATGCCGTCCACGATGGCGTCGGCGCTCGCCTTGTACTCGCCGAGGTCCGTGAAGGTCGCGATGTCCACCGCAGCGACGACGCTGTTCTGCCGGTGGATCTGGGCGCCGGGCTTCCCCTGAAAGACCGGAGTCAGCAGCGGGTTGGCCACGAAGAGGCTCGTGAGGCACTCGAACATCATGGCGAGACCGGACCCCTTGCCCCCGCCGGCGGGCAAGAGGACGGCGGCCTGTTTGGGATCCGTGGTGGGCTTTCCATCCTTGTCGAGGGCCCATCCCAGCGGGATGGGAATCCCCTTGTCCTCCGCGACGTCCAGTTTCCCGCGCGCCGCCACGCTGGTGGCCATGTCGAGCATCAGCGGGCGATGCTTCTGGCCCGGCACGCAGATGGCAATGGGGCTGTTGTGGACGCCGCTGGCCCGAGCGCCATGCGGGGCCATGTTGGGCGGATTGCAGACGATAGATATCCCCGCCATGCCCTCGTTGGCTGCCATCAGCGAGTAGTATCCCATCGCGCCCTGGTGCAGCGTGTTCCTGATCACGGCCCAACCGATGCCGACCTTCCGCGCCTTCTCGATCACCTTCCGCATCGCCATGACCGTCACCACCGGTCCCGGCGCATAGTCCGCGTCGATCAGCAGGACGGCGGGCGTCTCCTTCTGCACCTGGATGTTCGGCCGGGGCTTCATATGCCCCTTGTCCACCAGCTCCAGATACCAGGCGATGCGCTGCACCCCGTGCGAATCCACTCCGCGTAGATTGGCCCACACCAGCACATCGGCCTGATTCTCGGCCCCCTCGGGCGTGAATCCCGCCTTCTCGAACACCGCCTTTGTGAAACGCTTCAAGTCATCCGCCTTCACCCGCACATCCGTGGCTGCCATGATTGTCCGTTCCTCCTGTTACCGAAATGTGTGCCTCCGATGATTTGACCCGCGTCGCAGACTCAACGCGCGGGCGTAATACTATCACGCAGCGGATCGCGGCACGTACAAAATGCTGAGCCCCGGCAGGCTGCTGAACACGGTCCATCTCGTACCGTGAGGCAGGCCTTCACGACAACGGCCTGAGTCTTTGCGCGCCGGCCTGATTCGGATAGGATATCTTTGGACAATCAACGTCGCCACGGAGGAGCGGGATGCCTATTCGACTTTCCAGCCGGACTGTCCTTGTGAGTTTCCTTTCCTCGGACGAACTCCACCTCGAAGGGCGCCTGACGCGGGGCGCCCCCGACCGGGGCGTCGTCCTCTGCCACCCGCATCCGCTCTACGGCGGCTCGATGCTGACTCCGGTCATCATGACGGTGGAGCAGGCGTTTCAGGAGGCGGGGTACACCACGCTGGCTTTCAACTTCCGCGGGGTCGGCGGGAGCGAGGGGATCCATGGAGAAGGACGGGCGGAGCTGGCCGATGTGACGGGCGCTCTGACCTACCTCGGGGAGAGTCTGGGCGGCCGGCCGCAGAAATTCGCGGTGGCGGGGTACTCGTTCGGGAGTTTCGTGGGGGCCATGGCCGCGGCTGCGGATCGGCGCGTCGGCTTCTACCTCGGCGTGGCGCCGCCCCTCGACCACTACGACTTCGGCTTCCTCCGGCAGGCGGTCTGCCCCATCGCCCTGATCGGCGCGACCCGCGACGAGCACTGCGACGCCCGCGGGTTTGAGGCGCTCTATCTCTCACTCCCGGCCACGCCCTGGGTGCGGCGGATCGACACCGCCCACGCTTTTTCCGATGCCCTCGATCTTCTGGCCCAGGCGTGCCACGATGCCATCGGCTGGGCGGAAGGCGGTCGACGAACTCGCTGACAGACTGCCGGACGAGCACGCCTGCGGCGCCGGCGCGGGGTCCAAGGTTCTCCGGCCGGGCGGCGGAAAATCCCAATGCGGGCGAAGGTCAACTCTGCTAGCATACCGCGTCGGAGTCGAGTGGCAGACTTCGGATGGCACAGTTTTATTGCAAGGAGGGGCTCGAATGAAACGCATCGGAAGGATTGGGGCACTCATCGGTCTGGCAATCATTCTTCTCGTCCTGACGCACCAGTCGGCCGGAGCTGCTTTTGAGCTGAAAGGCCAGACGGAATGCATCGCGCCGTCAAACCCCGGCGGGGGCTGGGACGCGATCTGCCGAACCACCTCGGCGGTCCTGCAGAAGACGGGCATGATCAAGGCGCCCATGTACGTCACGAACATGCCGGGCGGCAGCGGCGCGGTCGCCATCGCGAACGTGATCACCAAGCGGAAGGCCGACACGAACCTCATCGTGGCGGCTTCCAACGCGCTTACCTTCACGATGTCCATGGGCCGGACCCCGCACACGTACCGAGATGTCATCCCCTTGGCGCAGGTCGGGGCGGAGCTCGGCGGGTTTTTCGTACGAGCGGACTCCAAGCTCAAGAACCTCGGCGATCTGGTGACCGCTCTCAAAGCGGACCCGAAGTCTGTGAACTTCGCCGGTGGATCGGCGCCGGGCAGCCTGGATCACATCAAGGCGGCCCTTTTGGCCAAGGCGATCGGTGTGGATCCGACCAAGGTCGTCTACGTGCCGTTCCAGGGCGGCGGCGAAGCCTTGACGTCGCTGCTCGGCGGCCATACCAACGTGGCAACCCTCGACCTCTCCGAGGCTGCCGGCCAGCTGGAAGCGGGGAAGATCCGCGCCTTGGCGATCCTGTCGGAGAAGCGCTCCACCAAGTTCAAGGATATCCCCACGACCTACGAGGGCGGCGTCAAGGCCAGCCTCCCCGTCTGGCGCGGTCTCTACCTCGCCCCCGGGGTACCCAAGGAAGCCGTGGACTTCTGGTCGGATACCATCCGGAAGATGGTCGCCAAGCCCGAGTGGAACGCCGAGCGGGAGAAGTTGGGGTGGGAGCCGACCTACAAGTTCGGCGACGATTTTGTCAAATTTGTCAATGACGACTATACGACGATGCGCGATTTGTTGAAGGAGCTCGGGTTTCTGAAATAGGTCGCTGCGCCGTCAGCCCGCGCGAGACGGCCCGACGCGCGGAGGTCCTCCCGCGCCTGTTTTGTTCTCGGGGGTGGAAGGGGAACGTGTGTCCATTTTCCGCCTCTCCTCTCCATCGCAGGAGCATCGCCATGCGTGCCCGAGTTCGGCTTTTCACGCGAACGCGAATCGAAGGGTTGGTGATCGTTTTGCTGGCCGCCGGGTATCTCTGGGAAGGGCACAACGTGCCCGATCTGTACAAGATGCCCGGGGTGCCCGGCCCCACCGTCTTTCCCCTGCTCTTGGGGATCGTCTTCGCTCTGGCCGGGGCATGGTTGCTCCTCGCTCCGGACAAACCGGACGCCCGGGAGGCAGCGGAGGGCGACGAAAAACCCGTGGGGAAACTGCGGAGTCGCCTGATTGCCCACTGGCATACCGTTGCCATGTGGGCTGTCATCCTGGTCTATCTGTTCGTGATGCCCGACCTCGGCTTTCCGGTGGCCACGGCGCTCTTGCTGCTGGCCTTTATCCTGTTGCTGGGCGAGAGACGCTGGTACGTGGTGGTCGGACTCGCCCTGGGGGCGACCCTGGTCATCCACCTGGGATTTGCCCTGGGACTGAACGTCCGGCTCCCGCTCGGCGTCTTGACGCCGTTGCTGAAATGAACGCGATGAGGCCAGACCCCGGCGGCGGCACGGAAAAAAGCCCGGAAGGTCCTGCTCCCCGTTGAACCGGAAGAAGGAGCGCGGGCATGTTTGAACTTCTCCTGAATGGATTTCTGGTCGCCCTCACGCCGTACAATCTGTTCATCGCCCTTGTCGGCTGCCTGGTCGGCACGCTGATCGGCGTCCTGCCGGGTCTCGGGCCGACCGCCACCTTGGCCATGCTGATCCCCTTGATCTTCAGCATGCCGCCGGCCAGCGCCATGATCCTGTTGACCTCCGTGTACTACGGCGCCATGTACGGCGGATCCACCACGTCCATCCTGGTGAACATCCCCGGCGAGTCCGCCTCCGTTATCACCTGTCTGGACGGGAACAAGATGGCCCTCCAGGGGCGCGCCGGCCCGGCGCTGGCCATCGCCGCAATCGGCTCCTTCATCGCCGGAACCTACGCAGTCCTGGTCCTGACGTTCTTCGGCAAAACGGTCGCCTCCTACGCGCTGAACTTCGGTCCGGCGGAGTTCTTCTCCCTCATGGTCTTCGGCCTGTCCACGGTGGCCAGCCTGACCGGAAAGAACGTGATCAAGGCCGTCGTGACCACCTGTTTCGGTCTCATGATCTCGACGGTGGGCATCGACCTCGTGTCGGGTGCACCCCGCTATACGTTCGGCAACCCGTTCCTGCAGGACGGGATCGACTTCGTGGTGGTGGCCATCGGGATGTTCGCGTTCTCCGAGGTGATCATCACCGCCAAAGAGGTCCGCAGCGGGAAGCGCGGCGAGATCATCAAGGCAAAGAGCATCTGGGTGAGCTGGGCGGAGTTCGTCTACAGTCTGCCCTCGATCCTGCGGGGGACGGTGTTTGGCTTCTTCATCGGTATGCTGCCCGGCGCCGGGGCAACGCTCTCGACCTTCATCTCCTACAATCTGGAGAAGCGGATCTGCAAGCACCCGGAGCGCCTCGGGACCGGCGATATCCGCGGGGTGGCGTGTCCCGAGTCGGCGAACAATGCCGCCAGCGGCGGCTCCTTGATCCCGCTCCTCACGCTGGGGCTGCCCGGCGGGGGCGCGACCGCCATCATGCTCGGCGCGCTGATGATGCTGGACATCACACCCGGGCCGCTGATGTTCGAGAAACACTCGGCGCTCCTCTGGACCCTCGTCGCCAGCATGTACGTGGGTAACACCCTGCTCCTCATCCTCAACTGGCCCCTGGTGAACATCTTCGCCCGGGTCATGACGATCCCCACGCGCTACCTGATGCCCATCGTCCTGGTGATCTCCACCATCGGCGTCTGGTCGCTCTCGTACAGCGAGGTGGATCTGTTTCTGACGGGCGGCGCCGGTCTGCTCGGATATTACATGCGGATGCACAAGTACCCGATCGAACCGCTTGTCCTCGGCCTCATCCTGGGTGGGCGTATGGAGCAGGCCTATCGTCAGGCCCTGATCATCTCCAAGGGGAGCCTGCTGGTTTTCCTGGAGCGACCGATCTCGCTCGGGCTGCTCATCGCCGCCGTGCTTTTCCTCATGCTGCCGACGATCTTGGCCAAGTCGAAGCAGTTCCAGGCGGCCCGCGAGGAAGCGGCGTAAGCAAACCACGAAGGCCGCGCCGGAGCGAAGCTGGCCGGTCGAAACACCGCCGTCGTAGAAAACCCCGCGCGCGCCGCTCCGGGACGAACGGCCCGGGGATAGCGTGAATCTCGCGATGGCGGCGCGATGGGCTCCGGATTCGCCCCGGACCTGCCAGGCGGTGTTTCGAAACGTTTTCTGAGGCTTGACAGCGCCGTTGCGTTTCGATAGAGTGCCATACGCTACTAACGACATCCCATATAATCGTCGAGCAGGAAGGCCTCGACCGTTAGCCCACCCGGGCATTTCAACCCTTCCCTCGGCTCGGCAGGATCGCAAACAACCGGCATGTCTCGCACCCGCGAGACCCAGCGGGGAAGCCCTGTGCTCGTACGCCGGATCCTGTCTGACCCTCGTCGCGGAAACCGGATCGCGGTGGTGTCCGCGTGCCCGTCGGTAACGGATCGCCGTGCCCCGCGGTCAAGCCGGCTCTGCGACAGCTCGCGGGCCGGTCGGCGGATATCGGCTGGAGATCGAGAATGCGAAACGACGCCCAGATGACCGGTGAGGATTCGCCGCCCGCCGTGCCCGACCCCGTCCCCGAGTGCCCCGCGGCCCCCGAATGCCTGCTTCTCCCGGAAGCCCGAAAGTACAAGCGGCTCCGGGTGGTCCTCATCAAGCCGTCCAAGTATGACGATGACGGGTACGTCATCCGGTTCTGGCGGGGGGTGCTCCCGAGCAACACGCTGAATGTCCTGCATGGCCTGACCGTTGAGGTGGCCCGACGGCGGCTTTTCGGGGATATCGAAATCCATGTCGACACTTTTGACGAGACCGTGCAGAAGGTCCCCGTCAAGAAGATCGCCGACTGGGCCCGCCAGCCGGCCACCAAGCTGGTGGTGGGCCTGGTCGGCGTCCAGACCAACCAGTTCCCGCGGGCGCTGGACCTGGGGAAGCAGCTGCGGGCGCACGGGATCGACGTCCTGATGGGGGGCTTCCACACCAGCGGGACGATCAACATGCTGTCCGAGGAGGAGCCGGACATCCAGACGCTGTACCGCGAATCCATCGTCGTCGTGTCGGGCGAGGTGGAGGGATCCTGGGGGCGCATCCTGGCCGACGCGCTCAACGGTCGCCTGCAGCGTCTCTATTCTTTCGCTCAGGACCTCAAGAGCCTGGTGGACATCGAGCGGGCCCCGCTCCCGGTCACGAATTCCGCGACGATGCGGCACTTCGCGCGGTCGTCCTTCGGAACCGTCGAGACCTCCCGCGGATGTCCCTTTGCCTGCGGCTTCTGCACGATCATCAACGTCCAGGGGCGGACGATGCGCGAGCGGTCTCCGGAGGCGATCGTGACGCTGGTCCGGGACAACTACCGCCGGCACGGGATCGACTTCTACTTCTTCACCGATGACAACTTCGCCCGGAAGAAGTACTGGCGGGAAACCTTCGAGGGCCTCATCCGCCTTCGGAGGGAGGAGGGTATCAACGTCACGTTCATGATGCAGGTGGACCTGGCGCGCAAGCCCGTGGACTTCATCCGCCTGGCCGCGGAGGCGGGTTGCACCCAGGTGTTCATGGGATTGGAGAGCGTAAACCCGGACAACCTCAAGACGGAGAGCAAGCGGCAGAACAAGGTTCAGGAATACCGAGATGTGCTCCGCGAGTGGCACGCGGCCGGCATCGTCGTCCACGCCGCGTACATCATCGGCCTCCCCTTCGACACCCAGACGCAGGTCGGCCAGGACATCCAGTACCTCATGGACGAGATCCAGCCCGATCAGGCCTCCTTCTTCATGCTGACGCCGCTCCCGGGCTCCCACGATCACCGGGAGATGCAGAAGCGGGGCGAGTGGATAGACCCGGACTTCAACAAGCGGGACTCGTTCCACGCCACCATCCGCCATCCGCGCATGACGGCGGAAGAGTGGACGCAAGCCTACCGTTCCGCGTGGCAGGCCTTCTACCGCAAAGAGAACCTGATCCGGATCCTGTCGCGGTGGAGCCACAATCCCACGATCTACTGGAACCTCCTCTTCGTCTACCTGTGGTACAAGAACGCGGCCCTGATCGAGCACCAGCACCCCATGATCGCCGGATTCTTCCGGTTGAAGGACCGCCGCTGCCGTCGGCCCGGTTTTGCCGTGGACTCCTGGCCGGTGCACCTGTGGAAGCGCACGCGGGACGTGCTCCGCCTGTTCCGGTCGTGGGTGGGCCTCCTCAAGGAAATGGAGGAGATCTGGCTGGCGACCCGGCCGCGCAGCGACCGGGAGCGACAGGTGATCGGAGAGATCGAGCGGATCCAGGGGGAGATCTGGCGGGCGCTGAAGATCCCCGAGTGGCAGCGGGCCTACGCCGAGGCCAAGGTGGCGCTCCCCGCCAGGGCTCGGGCGCTGTTGGACCCGTTCGAGGATCTGGCCGCGACCATCGTGCGCACCCCCAAGGAGTTGGACGCGTTTCTGGAACGATGGGGACGCCTGCCGATGCGCGCGCACGATCTCTTCCGGCGCCTGGCGGAAGAGCGGGGAGCGGTCGAGCGCCGGCTGCACTGCCTTACGGGGCTCGGCGCGGACGCCACGCCGCATCCGAAAATCCAGGAGTGGCGCGCGGCCTACGCCCGTTTCCGCGACCGTCTGCCGTCGCGTCTCGCGCTGATGTGCGGGCGGTTCGATGCGTTGAGCGCCCGGGTGGTGTACTCGCGTCAAGAGCTCCGGCGGGTCTGGACCCGGGCGGGAGAGCATCTCCGGAAGGGGCGCCTGTGGAACATACGGCCGGTCCGGCTGGCCGTGGCCGGCGTCAAGGAGATCGTCCTGGCGGCGGCGTTCACCCGGCAGGTGCTGGCCTCGTTCTCGCCCGAGCGCTGACCCCCGCCTCGCGCCGCCGCGATTCCACGGCGCGAGGCGGGACGACGCCCCCCCTTTTTTTCGTGTCGTACCGCGACGCAGGGGTATACGAAGCGGCCGTTTTTTTCGGGCCACCGCTCAACCAAATCCCGACACGCGACGGTGCGCCGATCCAACGCCCGGAACGGATGGGCACCGGGGGGATGGGTCTTTTCCGGAAACCGATCACGCCGGGGGTGCCGAGGGCTTGGCGGGAATGAGGATGATGCTGCCGGCTGCGGGCTCGCCGGCCTGACCGAGTCTGTTCGCCTCGCGCAGCAGCTGGACGCTGACCTTGTACCGGCGGGCGATCGCGGCGAGCGTCTCGCCGTTTTGGACCTTGTGCGAGACCCAGATGAAGCGCCGCGGGATGCGAAGCGCATAGCGGGACTGCTCGGGCGGCGTTGTCGGTCCGACAAGTTCGGGGTTCAGTTCGCGAAGGTGCTTTACGGTGATACCGGCGGCCTCGGCGATCTGCCGAATCTCGGTGGGCTGCGAGACGTGCAAGATCTCCGTATCGTGCGGCGCCTCGGGCGGCGGCGAAAATCCGTAGCGCCGCGGATCGCGTGCGATGATGGTCATGGCCATGAACTTCGGAACAAACCATCGGGTTTCTTTGGGCAGGCGGAGCCGCCAGAAGTCCCGCGTGCGCTGCCGCGTGATGGCTCGCTGGACGGCGTGCGCGCCGGCGTTGTACGCGGCCAGTGTGAGCGGCCACGTGTGAAAACGGTTGTATAGGGACTTCAAGTGCTCGGCGGCGGCTCGCGTGGACTTTTCCGGATCACGGCGCTCGTCGAGCGAGGTGCTGGTCCGCATGCCGTAGGTCCGCGCGGTGGATGGGACGAACTGCCAGATGCCCGCAGCCTGAGCGTGCGACGTGGCGCGAGGATTGACATCGCTTTCGATGAAGGCGAGATTTACGAGCTCCGCCGGCAGATCATATTCCCGGAAGATGGACCGCATCATGCCCGCATAACGCCGCGCCCGCCAGAAGGCCCGGGTGATGTCGTCCGACCGGTGCGTCTGAAGGTGCTTGAGCGCCGCTTTGACCCGGCCGTTGAGAACGATCGGGAACTCGGACATGCCGCTTGCGGTCAGGGTCGGCGGCGCAGGCGTTGGCTTCTGGGCGAACTCGTCCGCGGGGTGAATCGCCGCGGGATCCACCACGGACGACCCTCCACAAGAGGTGGAGGGCGGGTCGGCGGAGTCCGTTGCCGGCCCCGGATCTGGGGTTGACCGCTTCGTGGGTGGAGCGGCGGCGGTCGCCTCGACGGTGTTCTGCGCGGCGTCCTGAAGCGTTGCGACGTGCGAGCAGCCCAATCCAAGCGCGACCGCGACGAATACACAGGCCGCGAATTGGGGTTTTTGGGTGTGGGGCGAGATGGCGTTGTCCATATGCGGACCTGACGCGAAGTGCGACCTTGGCAGTCGTCTTTGAGAGGAGTGATTTGCCAGAACCGTGCCCCGCAACCAGCCAGCGGCATGCGCGCCGACCCATTACGGGCCAACTGTTTATTTTCACGTGGTCGGACCCGTGTGATCGGGAGGCGGGGTGAATAACAACACAAAAAGCGCGGAATTATCCGCGGCCCTTCGGCCCGCAGAACCGGCAGAACGGTTGGGCCGTTCCGTCAGATGCACACCGGTTGGAGTGGGACGGATCCAGGCCGGAGGGATCTTGCCGCAGGAAAGCCCAAATACGCGTAGGTGACGCCTCGAAGCCCGTTCGTCGGGGTCCCCGTCGCGCTCGGCGGCGCGATGGCAACCATGCTCAGGAGCGTATCGGGGTCGCGCCCCCGCACCCGGCTCACGCTTCCATTCCCTGCACGGGCGCGCCGTGGGTTATCGGACCGGACGCGGGTTGCGCAGATAGCGGATACTCAAAACGATGGCGACGAGAAGCACCAACCCGATCGCCGCCGCTGCCATGGCGAACCCGCACGCGCCGATCAGCCACCCGACCGCGGCGGGCGCAACGATGAATCCGAAATCAGTGACCAGCCGGTACAGACCGGCGCCCTTCCCACGGAAGCCTCCGACCGATTGCTCCGCGAGCAAGGCCGGCGCCGCCATCCACACGCTCATTCCCCCGACCAGGAGAACAAAGGCCATACCGTAGCCCCCGGCGCCTTGCGTCAACGGTGCGGCCAGTGTGCCCGCGAGCATCGCCAGGAAGCCCGGGAGCACGACCCTGGCCTTGCCCCATACGTCGGCCGCCCATCCCACCGGGAAGAGCAGACAGACTTCCACCCAGAAGGCGACGGCCATGGACCGGCCGATGACCTCCGGCGTGAGATGCAGGGCCTCGCCGCCGTAAAGTGGAAGCAGGGTGGAGATCCCTCCGCCCCAGGCGAAAGCCTGGGCAAAGATCAACATGTAGACGGTCACGGTCGGCCCCAGGGAGATGGTGCGGGCTTCCCGCGAGTCGCGGGTTGCGTGCTCGCCGCTGTCCACCATGAGATCGCGGACCCCCGGGAGCACTCCGCGCGCCCCCACGACCCACGCGGCGACCATCACGACGCCGGCTGCCACAAAGCTCTGACGCCAGCCGAGACTGCCGGCGATGACCCCTCCCGCTTGCGAGCTGATCGCCATGCCCGCGATGACCGCCAGCTCGTAGAGATTCGCCCGCCGGTTGCGGTGGACGGCCGCCCCCCGCCGCATCAGGTACAGGATCGCGAGGACCATCGCCATGCCGGACCCGGCTCCGAGCAGCGCCCGCGCCGCGAACATCGTCCAGAAGGAGTTCGCCAGCGCAGACAGGGCGGTCCCGAGGAGCAGGAGCCCGGCGGCTGAATGGAGGACGATCCGGGGTCCCAGCCGCTCCAGCAGGTATCCGACGGGGAGATCAACGAGAAACCGGAAGAGGCCAAAGGCCGTCCCCAGCAGCCCGGTGCCGGCAAAGCTCAGCCGCAGATCCTCCATGATCTGGGGAAGAAGCGGAGGAAAGACGCCGAGGGCGACGTTGAAAAGAAAAAAGAGCAGCAGAAACCACGCGAACGTCGGATCCCATTCAAACCGCGGCGGCTCCTCCTGGGGTTCACGCACCGCCGCGGCCCTCGCCGGCCCACGCCTGTGGGGACCGTGTCATCGCAACACCCGCACCGTCGCGCCCCGGGGCCGAGTCCCCGGCAACGTCACGTCGTCGTCGAGCGACTTGCCCAGAAGGGCTCTGGCGATCGGTGTCGCCGGCGTGACTACCCGCACCGCGAGTCCGCCGCCCTCGGCCGGGATCTCCATCCCCCCGCACACCGGCAGAATGAAATAGAGCGCCTCGACTTCTCCATCCGGGGCGCCCAGGCCCACCAAGCACCCCAGCGCCGTACGCTGCGGCCGTTCCGGAAGCCGCACCGCCCGGAGCGTGCGGAGCTCGTGCTCCCGCTCCTGGATGTTGAGGGCCAAGGCGTTCGCGAGATAGGCCGACTCCTGGCCGAACACCTCGCGCTTGCTCTTCATCACGTGCGGCGTGCTCAGCACCGCATCCCGCGCCGCCCCGTACCCGGCCTTGAGCTCCGCGAGCTTCGCCTCTACTTGCGCAATCACCTGCGCCAGAAGCGCTGTCTTGTCGCGGCTTGACCCGATCGCCGTCATCCGCCTCTCCCGCAGACGGTGGGTCTCATTTGTGGCTCAAGACGACCCCGCCGGTGGCGGACTATATCGTGTCCCTGCTGCAACCTCAAGGACGACCTTCCCGTGCGGGTACTCGAATTCGCGCGTCGGCTCCCTTTTCTGACAGACATTGCGCCTGAGATCGCAAGCCGAACCGGATCAACGCGCCTGATCACCGAAGCGGACTCGGGCGGAAAGCTGAGGCGCGCCGCCTCTGGTTGCGGGTCCCCTTCCGCACCACCGCAGACATCCCCCGATTTCTGGAGTCGCGGGGTGCTGGCCTCGCGTCCGCCGCCGATTCCCTCGCCCCGGTCCGCCCCCGCCCCATCTTCGGCGATCGTGCCTGCAACGGGATACGTCAATCCATCGCCAAAGGATGTCTCGCCCCGGAATAGCGAATTGTCGTCTCTGTTAGGGCAACGAACCCGCGGATGACCCGCGTCCCGGTCGTGCAGCCAGTGCGGCCTCTCACCCGGGAAGGCTCCGGCGCATCACACCGCATAAAGGCGGCGTTTGATATGTCTTGCGTACATTGCCCACCCGCTGTATGTACTTTTCGCACGCGACGAGAAGATTGGTGCATAATTATCTCGACATATCGCGTGACGCGAACAGCCGCATCGCATCCCGGAAGCGGAGCGAGGAGTCCTCACGATGGGCGAGATGACGAAGCGGGAACGCATCCAGGCGGTTCTGGCCGGCAGAGCGGTCGATCGGCCGCCTATAGCGTTCTGGCGGCATTGGCCGATCGACGATCAAGACCCCGAGTCGCTGGCGCGGGTAACGCTGGATTACCAGCGGCGTTTCGATTGGGATCTCCTCAAGGTCACCCCGTCTCATACGTACTGTGTCGACGATTACGGCGCCAGGCATGCGTACCGCGGACGACTCGTCGGCGATCGCGATCACACGGAACGCGTGGTCAAGCGGATCGAAGACTGGGATACCATCCGCCCCCTGGATATCCGCGCCGGAGCCCTGGGGCGCCAGCTCAAATGCCTGCGCCTGGTCATCGAGAACCGCGAGCCGGACACGCCGGTCATCCAGACTCTTTTCGATCCGATCACCATGGCGCGCTTTCTTGCCGACGACGCCTACATAATTCACTTCCGGCGGGATCCCGACCGGGTGGGGCGCGCACTCCGGGCGTTGACCGAGACCTGTTCCGCCCTGGCGCGCGCCGCCATCGCCGAAGGGGCCGACGGCATCTTTCTGTCCACCATGGGGGCCAGCTACGAGGTGATGGCTCCGGAAGAGTACCGCCGCTTCGGGCGGCCGGGCGACCTGGCGGTCTTGGAGGCGGCTCGAGGCGGTTGGCTGAACATCCTGCACCTCCACGGCCAGCACCCCATGGTCTCCGAGGTGGCGGACTACCCGGTCCACGCGTTGAGCTGGCACGATCGCACGGCGGGACCCAGCCTGTCCGAGACGTCTCAGATCTTCCCGGGCACCCTCGTGGCCGGGGTGGAACAGTTCAACGTCCTGCATTTCGAGAAACCCGACGCCGTGGAGGCGCAGGTCAAGGATGCGATCGCACAGACCGGTGGGCGCCGGCTGATCGTCGCCGCCGGTTGCACGTATCCGCTGACCGCCCCAGAGTGTAACCTTGTGGCCGCGAGGAGAGCTGTCGAGAACGCAGCGCGAGAGACCGTTGCGCCATAGGACGGGCGGGCGGTCGCATCGGTGGCGGGGCGACGCGCGCTCTGCCCGCGGCCACTGCCGTGCGCTGCAAGGGCACATCGCACCTCGGAGGGAGAATGCCATGAAACAGGGGACGTGGCTGGGCTTGCTGATGGTCACGATCACGGCTGTGGGGCTCATCGGCTTGTGCGGGGGGCATGCGGTCGCAGCGGAATTCCCCGCGAAGCCCATCAACTTCCTGACCGGGTACACCGCAGGCAGTTCCGGCGACGTCGTGTTCCGGCCGCTGGGCGAGGCGGCCGCCAAGATCCTCGGGCAGCCCATCGTGATCCAGAACCGGCCGGGAGCCGCCACGGCGCTGGCGCTGGCGCAGCTCATGAACGAGAAGCCCGACGGTCACAGCATCGGCCTGATGGTCGGGTCCGGTGTCCTCCAGCCTCACCTCGAAAAGTTGCCGTACAGCGCAACGCGCGACTTTACCCCTGTCATCAAGTTTGCGGATTTCGTGATGGGCGTAGTGGTCCACGCGTCATCCCCCTGGAAGACCTGGCAGGAGTTCACGGCGTATGCGAAGGCGAATCCTGGAAAAATCAAGTATGCCCACGCTGGAGCGGTGAACCGCTTCTCCATGGAAGGCTTCGCCAAGGAGGCAGGGCTGAATTGGGTCCCGGTCACCTACAAGGGCTCCGCGGAGGCGATCGTCGCGATCCTGGGGAAGCACGTGGATGCGTTCGCCGGCGGCAGCGACTTCGCCCCATACGTCAAGTCCGGCGAGCTCCGGCTCCTGGTGACCTACGGGCGGACCCGCTACAGCGTCTATCCCGACACCCCCACGTTCAGGGACCTGGGTTACAAGACCTGGATGGCCAGCCCCTGCGTCGTGGTCGCCCCCAAGGGAACACCGGCACCGATCGTGAACAAACTCCACGACGCCTTCAAACAGGCCATGGACGATGAGGCGTTCAAGCGCACCCTCGCCAACCTCAACATGAACATGGGGTACGCAGGCCCCGCGGATTCGGCCAAATTTATCGGCGACCTGGACGAGCTCTACGCCGGGTTTGTCAAAGACATCGGCGTCAAATAGGATTCCCGCGTGAACCAGGACCAGCTGAGCAGCGGCGTGTTCTTCGTGGTGGGGTGCGCCATCTGCCTGTATTCCCTTTCGTACCGATTGGGCACCCTGGCAGCCCCCGAGAGCGGCCTGATGCCGTTTCTCTCCGGGGCTGCCATCGCCGTCCTCGCCGCCCTCGGGTTTATCCTGGGAACACTGCGGCGACGGCACGGCGACGGCTGGACGCCGCTGTTCCGAGGAGTCGTCTGGCGGCGCAGCCTTCTGACCTTGGCGGCCCTCCTGGCCTATCTGTTTCTGCAGGCGCACGTTGGCTTCGCCGTGACCACCGTGCTCTTTCTCGGATTTCTGCTGCGGGCGATTTTCCCTCAGCGATGGTCGGTCGTCATCGCCACCGCCCTGCTCACCGCGGTCGTCGCCTACCTGGTGTTTGAAGTCTGGTTGCAAGCCCAACTGCCCAAGGGCCCGTTCGGTATCTGAGGACCTGAGGCCGTGGACACGCTGAGCAGCATCGGCATGGGGTTTCAGACAGCCCTCACACCCGCCAACCTGTTCGCCTGTCTCGTGGGGGTCGTGACCGGAACCCTGGTCGGCGTGTTGCCCGGGCTGGGCCCGGTGGCCGCCATGTCCCTGCTGCTTCCGACCACGTTCCACATCTCTCCGGTCTCCGCCATCATCATGATGGCGGGCATATACTACGGGGCCATGTACGGGGGGTCGACGACCTCCATTCTGGTGAACATCCCCGGTGAGTCCGCCTCCGTGGTGACCTGCCTGGACGGCTACCAGATGGCGCGCCAGGGCCGGGCCGGGCCGGCGCTTGGCATCGCCGCACTGGGTTCCTTCATCGCCGGGACCATCGCCACGGTGGGCCTGATGCTGGCGGCGCCGCCGCTGTCCCGGTTGGCGATCAGGTTCGGCCCGCCCGAGTACTGTGCGCTGATCCTTCTGGGACTGACGACCGTGACCTTTCTGGCCACCGGCCCCATGTGGAAGTCGCTCTTGATGGCGGCCTTGGGTCTGTTTCTGGGCTGCATCGGCATGGATCCGAGAACGGGGTTGTCCCGCTTCACCTTCGGGCTGATCGAGCTCTACGACGGCGTCGGGTTGGTTCCGGTGGCCATGGGGCTCTTTGGCGTCGCCGAGGTGCTGCTGAACGTCGAACAGTCCATGCGCTCCACCGTGGTGGAGACCAAGATCCGTAACCTTCTGCCCACACGCGCGGACTGGGCCGCATCCATCGGACCGATATTGCGGGGAACCGGATTGGGGTTCTTCCTCGGCGTGCTTCCCGGGGGCGGCTCGCTGATCTCATCATTTGCGGCCTACGCCATGGAGAAAAAGCTCTCCCGGCATCCAGAACAGTTCGGGAGGGGGGCCATCGAGGGGGTGGCCGGCCCCGAATCTGCCAACAATTCCGCCACGGCCGGCGCCTTCGTCCCGCTGCTCACGCTGGGAATTCCCTCCAACGCCGTCATGGCCCTGCTGCTCGGCGCGCTGATCATCTTTGGCGTGCAGCCGGGTCCCCGTCTCGTCGTTGAGCATCCGCAGCTCTTCTGGGGAGTGGTCGCGAGCATGTACGTGGGCAATGTCCTGCTCCTGGTTCTGAATCTCCCGCTCATCGGGATATGGGTACAGATTCTGAAGGTCCCGTACCCCATTCTCTTTCCGCTCATCCTCCTCTTCTGTCTGATCGGGGCCTACAGCTTGAACAACAGCAGCGCCGAGGTTGCGCTGATGATTCTGTTCGGGGTGATGGGATACTTCCTGAAAAAGCTGGAGTACGAGCCCGCCCCGCTGATCCTCGCCCTGGTGCTGGGCCCCATGATGGAGTTGAGCTTCCGGCAGTCGCTCGCCATGGGCGACGGGAATCTGCTGTTCTTCTTCATGCGGCCGATTTCGGGCATCATCCTGAGCGTTGCGCTGATCTTTCTGGTGTTACCGCTGATACCCGGCATCAGCCGGAACAAGCCGACCGTCGAGGTGTGAACAGCACGGTCCGAGAATCGAGACGCCCACCATCAAGACGGGCGGACCCGCGGCCGGACGGTATCGGTGGTCGGGGTGTCCCCGCGGCCGGGATGCTTCCGGCGTCCCGGCGTGATCGTGTGGTTCAATGCAGAAAGGAGACCTCTCATGCCTGGTGTTGACGACGGGATCCGTTTCCCGGCGCCGCAGCTGCGCGCGTGGACCGAGCAGGTGTTTCAGAGGGTCGGCGTGAGCAAGGATGATGCCGTCCTCCTCACCGATTCGCTGATCGAGGCCAACCTCCGCGGGGTGGACACCCACGGCATCACCCGGATGCTCTGCACGTATGTAAAGCGGATGCAGGTGGGGGTGGTGAATCCGAAGACCCAGCTCACGGTCCTGCGGGAGTATCCGTCGACCGCGCTTGTTGACGGCAAGAACAGCATCGGGCAGGTGGTCTCCAACGTCGCCATGCGGATGGCCCTCGACAAGGCCAAGAAGACCGGCGTCGCCTTTGTGGCGACCACCCATTCCAACCACTTTGGCGCGGCGGCCTACTGGGCCATGATGGCGCTGGAGCACGGCATGATCGGGTTCAGCGCCACCAACGCGCCGGCCGTGGTCGCCCCGACCGGCGGCCGGACGCCCATGCTGGGCACCAACCCCTTCGCCGTCGCCATCCCCGCGGGTCGAGAACAGCCGGTGGTCCTCGACCTCGCCACGACCGTGGTGGCCCGGGGCCGCATCCTCCTCTGCGCGAAGCAGAACAAGGCCCTGGAGCCCGGCTGGGCTTTCGACGAGCTGGGGCGGCCCACTGTGGACCCGCACGCCGCCGTGAGGGGCCTCCTGGCCCCCATCGGCGGCTACAAGGGGTACGGCATTGCGCTGGCCATCGATCTGCTTTGCGGCGTGATGACCGGATCGCATTACGGGACGCACTTCCCGGGCTTCCTCGCCGACAACATGACGGATCCCACGGATGTCGGGAGCCTCTTCGCCGCCATCAACGTCCAGAGTTTCGTGGATCTGCCCGAGTTCAAGGCGAGTATGGATAAAGCGATCGGCGAGATCAAGACATCCACCAAGGCCGAAGGCGTCAAGCGGATCTACATCCCGGGCGAGATCGAGTTCGAGACCAAAGTCGAGCGCCTGAAGAACGGCATCCCGATTCCCGACGCCGTGGTTAAAGACTTTGTTGCGCTGGGCAAGGAGCTTGGCCTGTCGTTCCCCATGACGTCGTAACACTCAGGCACGTACGATCCGGCACGGCACGAAAGACAGTCGCAGGGAACCAAGGGGCCCATCCGCGTTGGCCGCCAAAACCCTGTCGTGGCTTGCAGCGGGCTCTGCCCTTGAAGCTCGTCGAGGCGTCTGTTATCCTCACCGCCATGATGGATGACGCGTTGCTCGAAAAGGTCCGCGGCGCCGCACAGCGGGCGTTTGCGGGCGGACCCGTCCTCGTCGCGTACGCCTTCGGGAGCCGCGTGTCCGGTCGTCCCATGCCGGGAAGCGATCTGGACGTCGGCTACTACCTGTGCGGCTACCGACGGGGCGACGTCTTGCCGCTCGGCGAGGAATTGCGGCTCGCCGACGAACTGTCCGCAGAGGTCGGGTGTCCGGTTGACCTGCGCAACATGGCCGACGCGCCGCTGGAGTTCAAGGGCCGGGTCCTAGAAGAAGGCGTCAGGATTTTTTCCGCAAGGGACGCGGAACGGGTGGCGCTGGAACGGGAACTTCTCGGGCGATACCACGACTACAAGGATGAGTTCCTCCGGATGCACGAGATCCGGCTTAGGCGAGTGGCGGCCAAGGGGTTGTGACGTGGTCGATGCTGCAACGCTGGCCTCGATGCTGTCCAATCTCCGAAGATACGTCGCTGTGCTCGAAGGGTTGGCGGCGGACCCGAAGGGGGTGTTCCTCGCCCACCCCGATAGAATCGGCAACGCGAAGTATCACTTCGTGATCGCCATTGAATGCTGCATCGACATCGCCAACCATATCATTGCCTCGGAGAACTTCCGCTTCCCCAAAGACAATGCGGACAGTTTCACGGTCCTGGTCGAAGAGGGAGTCTTGCCCCGGGTTCTGCGCGAACCCCTCAGAGACATGGCTCGATTCCACAATAGGCTTGTCCACATCGACTGGGAAGTGGACGACGAGCGTGTCTACGAATACCTTCAGACCGTCCTGGGGGATTTTCATTCGTTTGCTCGCGCGGTCGCGGAGCATCCGTGGAGGTAAGAACAGGGGGGGCTACGGTAACGGACCGTGGCTCTGGGCCCGTGTCTCGAATCGCGGGTCGGCTGCCAGACGAGCCGGCCTCGCCGGGGGCACTGGAGCTGCGCTGTACCGGAAGACCGTTGCGGGCCTCGACAAGGGGGTGACGGCGGCGCGGCACCCCGTTGGACGCTCGGAGCTTCCGGGCACGTCCTGATTAAGGCGCGGTAACCAACCGGAACACCGTCACCTTGTGCGTGCCCCCCGCCGCCTTCTCCGCGCTCGTGGCGCGGACGATGCCGTAGATCACGCCCCGCTCGCTCCGATCCCAGGCAATCCCCTGCCCGCGGATATTCATGGGGATGACCTCGACCAGCTCGAGGACGGACCCCGCCTTGGGCAAGCGCATCTTGTAGACTTCGGCGGGGTCGTGACCGCTGAGATACAAATAGCCGTCGGGACCCCACGATCCGCCGGAGTTGCTCATGGACTCGAACTTGTCCAGGATGGCCTTGGGGAGCACCCACGATTCCACATACTTGAAATCCGCGCTGAACTTCACCATCTGGGTGGCCGCTTTGTATCCGTATGGCGTCTTGTTGGGGCCGTAGGGGACATCGTAGTTTGCAAACGTCGCCCACCAGTGTCCGTTGTAGAAGTCCACCCACGTGAGCGAGCCCCAGTTGATGCCGAAACTGTGGTTGCCGAGGTGCTGCATCGTCTCGGCGTCCCAGATCTCCACCGAGCTGGTCATCGGCCACTCGTTCCAGTTGGAGTGCGCACAGTAGATCTTGCCGTCCAAGAGCATCGCGCTATCCAGGTGAACGATGGGGCCCCCCTTGGGGCCCTCCCACTTGGCCACACGCCGGCCGGTCTTCTTGTCGTACTTGCCGATGGCCTGATTATCCACCGCGTAGAAATACTTGTCGTCCACCCCGATCCCCTGATTGGCCTCCGGTACCGCGAACTCCGCGATCTGCTGGAACGCGGACTTCGCCTGGGCCGCGGAGGCGGCGCCCACCAGCAAGAGGACGGCGAGCGCGACGACCGATCTGTTGCGCATGGTTCTTCCTCCTTGAGACGGCGGCCTTATTCGGGACCCCATCGGTCGAGAGGCACGCCCCGCGAGAGGCTGCCCGTGTTCCTCGCGTCTGCGACGCCTGTCGCTACATCAGCAGATTGGGGAGCCACGTCACGAACCCCGGGAAGACGGTGATGAGGACCAGCACGGCGATGATATAGATCAGGCACGGCGCCACCGCCGCCGCCACGCGTCCCACTGGCAGCCCGGTGATGGCCGAGAGCAGGAACAGGCACTCCCCGAAAGGCGGCGTGAGCAGCCCGATCATCAGGGCCAGCGTCATCACCACTCCGAAATGGAGGGTCGAGATCTTGTACGCCTCGAGGATCGGGAGGAACACCGGGAGCACCATGATCATGATCGCCAACGGCTCGATGAAGCACCCCAGAATGAGAAGAATAATGTTCATCAGGAAGAGCATGACCAGCGGGTCTTTGGTGAGGGTCGTCATGTACTCGACCAGAAGCGTGGCCACCCCCTCGCTCGTGATCATCCAGGACCAGAGGGCAGCCATGCCCATGATGAAGACCACGACCCCCGTCAGGAGGGCGGTGTCAAAAAACGCCTTGAAGCAATCCTTCCAGCTCATCGCCTTGTAGATGAACCGGCCGAGGATGAACGCGTACAGACACGCCACGGCCGCGGCTTCCGTCGGCGTGAAGAATCCGCCCACGATCCCCCCGAGGATGATGAATGGAGTCAGAATCGGCAAAAAGACGCGGCGGCAATGTTGCAGAATCTCTCGCGCCGTCGGCCGCGGTGTGACCGGATAATTCCGTTTTCCGGCCGTGATGTAGATATAGATCATGAGGGATATCCCAACCAGAACCCCCGGGATGGCGCCGCCCAGGAACAGTTTCCCGACCGATTCCCGGGCGATGGCGCCGTACAGAACGAGGGGAATGCTGGGCGGAATGATGGGACCGATGATGGACGCCGAAGCGGTGATCGCCGCGGTGAAATCGTCGTCATAGCCGCCGCGACGCATCATCTTCACCGCCACGACGCCGATCCCTCCGGCATCCGCCAGCGCAGACCCCGACATCCCCGCGACGATCATATTGGCGACGACGTTGACGTGAGCCAGCCCTCCCGGCAGATGGCCGACGAGGTCCCGGCTGAAATCGATGATGCGGTTCGAGACGTCGCCTTTGTCCATCATGTACGCGGCCAGCACAAAGAGGGGGATCGCGGTCAGAATGAAGCTGTCGGTGGACGTGGTCAGGACGTGGCCCAGCACGGTCAACGGCACATCTTTCACGAAGACGTAGACCGTGGAGATCATGAGGAGCACAAAGCACACCGGGATGTTCAGTGCCAGCAAGACCAGAAAGAGCACGACCAGCCAGCCAATCAGCATGCGATCCCCCACGGAATCGTATCCCGGAACGCCGGTGCGAAATGCGCTATCCGCCCGGCACTTTCGGTTTCGCGCAGACGGCCCCGCGCGGGGTCCCGGCCTCGTCCTCGCCCGCACCCCCCGACCGTGCCATCCGTGTCGCCTCCACGATCTGGACGATCGCGTAGAAACAGAGCAGCAGGGCGCCCGCAAAAATCGGGAAATAGTACACCCAGATGGGAAGACGCAGGGTGGGTGTTACACCTTTCGCCTTCTGGAGGATCTGCATCCCTGAAAACGCCAGAATGCACAAAAAAGGGAGGGCGAGACACCGCGTCGCGACATCAACCCATTGCTGCACCCCCACCGGAAGCCGCGCCGTCACCACGTTGATCGAGATGTGGGCGCGGTGGCGAAACGCCAGCGCCGCGCCCACGTAGGTGAGGTTGATGAGGCAGTACTGAGCCACCTCGAGATTCCACGTCAGCGAATAGCGCACGGTCTCTCGCAGAGAGACATCCCCGACGATCGTGAGCAGCATGACCACGAGCGCGCCGACGATCCACACCGTGAGAAGCCGGTCGACCCCCTTGGCCATCTTTTCGAAGAGCATGCCTTCCCTGTCCTTTCAGGAGCCGCAGGTCAATCGCGACGGCATCTGCCATCTTGCTCGAGCGCCTGGTCGTAATGGTCCGCCCCGGCGATGTGACGTCACGGCCCGATCCCGGGGCGTCCTTGCCGCACAAACCGAACCTGATGGAGGCCGATAGCGGGGGTGCGGCGATCCTTACTTTCCGATACTCAGCACCCGATCATGCCACTGTGCCCACTGGTATTTTGCGTACCGCGCCGCGTACTTGGCCTTGATGTCCGCGGCGAGCTTGCGGTACGGATCCAGGCTCGGTGGGACGACGACCTGCATTCCGAGCTTCTTGAGGTCTTCTACGCGCGAGGTCTCCATCTGCTTCTGAAGATCCATCCGATACACCGCAACCTCGTTGCTCGTGTCCTGGACGATCTTCCGCTGCTCGGGCGTGAGGGCTTCCCAGGCCTTCTTGCTCATCGTGAGGATTTCGTTGTTCCACACGTGATTCGTCATGGCCAGATACTTCGCCACCTCGTACCACTTTTGGTCGTAGATGGCAGTCGAGGGGTTTTCCGCGGCGTCCGCCAGACCCTGTTTCAGCCCCATGTACGTTTCGCTGAACGCGATGGTGACCGGAATGCCGCCCAACACACGCGCGTTCTCCTGAGCGAGCTCGGAGGGCGGGGTCCGGATCTTGAGGTTCTTGGCATCGGCGGGCGAACTGACCGGTTTCTTGCTGATCAGCAGGCGTCGCCCGTAAATCCAGATGGCCAGGGTCTTCACCCCGACCTCTTTTTCGATGATGGTGCTTATCTCGGGGAAAATGGGGTTTTTCAGCATCGCCGCATAGTGGTCCCAGTCCCGAAAGGTGAAGGGGAAGTCGAAGACGCCCGCGGCCGGGTAGAGATCTGCCACGTACGCGGCGTCGTTGAGGGAGATGTCGATCGTCCCCAGAACCACACCTTCGAGGCACGCCTTCTCGCTGCCCAGCTGCTCATTGGGGAAGAGCTTGACCTCCACCTTTCCTCCGGTCCGTTGACCGATCAGCTCGATCCACTTCTTCGAGGCGATGTCCGTCGGGTTCCCCACCGGGCTCGAATGGGCCATCCGCAAGACGATCTTTCCGTCCGGCCCCTTCTCTATGGCTTCCGCCGGACTCCCGAGAACGAACAAAGAAAACAGCGCGGCCGCCCCCGCCAGAATCACTCTGTGTGCCATCTGCGCCCTCCTCGCGATGTGGTTGAAACCAGGTCCGCCGTTTCGGGGTTCCGCATCCATCCAAAAAAAAGCCGCCTGGGGCCATCCCTCAGAAGGCCTCGACGCGTCCAAAGCGCGCCGTTCCACCCGTTTTCAGTCGGCACCGGTATCCTCCAGCGCGCACCGCACGGCATACCGGACGGCAACGCCGACGCTATCTGAAACCCCACCCTAGCGTCAAGACGAAAACGTCGCGCCGCGTCGACGGAATTTGCGTACCCTGCCGCGGAGCGCGGACGGGCGGCTACACCGCCCGGCGTACAGCCGACTCCATCCATGAAGCCCGCGGCGGCCTCCGGGAACCTCCCCTGCAGGATGTCTCGCCAAATGACAGACGATGTTCGCGGTGCCGCTGAGCGAACCTTTCTTGGCGGACCCATCCGGGTCGCACGTCCCTGCACAGGCCGCATATCCGGCCGCCCCATGCCGGAAAGCGACCCGGATGTCGGCTACCACCTGTGCGGCCGCGGACAGGGCCAGACCTTGCCTCGGGGCACGGAACTGCGGTCCGCCGACGAGTTGTCGGCGGCGGGGGTGCCCGGTCGACCTGCGGAGCACGGCCGATGCCCCGCTGGAGTTCCAGGGCCGGATCCTGGCGGGGCGCGATCGAATGGCCGGGTAGTCTCGGCGCACTTCTTCGGTGGCGGCGCACGCCCTGCCCAACGAACCCCTCCGAAGGTGGGCCTGCCCAGGGATCTATTTTGCGGACGAGCCGGGCGGACGCGAGGCGAAAACTTCGGGGACAAGCTTGGGTGTGTGGGAGGGCATTCGGGGTGACCTCGCGGCCGGGCGGGGCAAGGGAAGGATGCGCAAGGCCTTCCCGCAATTTGCCGCCGCGCTGAGCCGTGCCGCGGTGCCGTATGATGCGAAATACCCCACCGCGATCGCCGCCGAGATCTCCGACAACGGGAATCCGCCGCCGGTGATGACCGGCTTGGTCGGGCCGGCATCGATCTCCGCTTTGGTGAAGAGTTGTCCCCGCGGACCGCGCGGCGTCTCCGCAAGGCCCGGGCGGATGCCCAAAGCGCCATCGGGGCGGCAAACGTCCAGCCATCCGGTCGAGCACGCCTCCGTTACACCGCGGCGGAGGGTCGGGTCCTGGTCACCCGGATCGTCCGGCCTGCCATCGTGCCGGCGAAAGACGCCTTGACCCGTCAGGAACCGCACACAGGCATGATGCTGTGCTCATCGGGCCTGAGGGGCTGCGAGACCGCAAGGATCCTACCGGCTCTGCGTCGCGGCGTCCGGCGGCGCCTCGAGCGCCTCGACCCCTTCGACGGTCTGGACTTTTGATCCTTGCCGACATTCGAGGCCCACCAGATTCTCGCCGCGGCTTCGAGTCCGCTGCGTGCCGAGCGCGTGCGACACTTTCTTTCACGGCGTCACGGGTGGCCTCCGGAACGGAATCCCCCTTTCAGCTCCTGCGCTTCTCTCGGCGGGCCGCCGCTCAGTGGAACCACATCCCGCCGTTGATCCCCGCGATCTCGCCGTTCACAAAGGACGCCGCGGGCGACGCCAGGAACGCCACGACGTACGCGACCTCTTCTGCCGTGCCCTCGCGGCCCTGCGGAATGGTCTTTACGGTGTTCGCGCGCCCCTCGGGTGTGCTAAAGCGGTCGTGGAACTGCGTGGCGATCTGGCCCGGGGCCACGGCATTCACCCGGATGCCTTTGGGGCCGACCTCCTTGGCCAACGCGCGGGTCAAGCCGACGATGGCCGCCTTGCTCGCCGCGTAGATCGCGGCGCCGTTGCCTCCCCCGGCGAAGGCCGCCGCGGACGACATGTTGACGATGCTGCCGGAGCCCTTGCAAAGCATGTGCTGGAGGGCCGCACGGCACATCCAGAACGTCGAGGTCAGGTTCACGTCCAGGATGGTGCGGAAGAGCTCGTCGGGCATCTCGGCGACCGGACACCGCCGCACCAGGAAGCCGGCGTTGTTCACCAGGATGTCGAGGCCGCCCAACCCCTCGATCGTCGCCGCCACGACCCGATCCGCCTCGCCCGGCTTGCTGAGGTCCGCCTGAATCGCCAGCGCCCTCCCGCCCCGGATCCTGGCCGCGGCCACCAGAGCCTCCGCGGCTTCCGCGCTGTTGAAATAGTGAGCCGCCACCGCCGCCCCTTGCCCCGCGAGAACCGTCGAGATGGCGCTGCCGATTCCCGAGGCGCCGCCCGTGACCAGCGCGACCCGTCCGTCCAGCCGGAACTTGCTCATGGCACTTCTCCTTTGCGCGCGCCCCGCGGGAGGATACCCCGCCTGCGCTTCGTGAAATCGGCGTAATCTGCGGATGGATGGTCCTATAGCACAACGGGTTGGCCGCTCCGCACCGAGGTCCGCGCCGCATCCAGCATGCGCATGACATTCAGGATCTCTCGACCGGAGGCGAGCGGCCTTCGCCCCGCGCGCACCGCATCGGCAAATTCCCGGAGCTGGTGGGTGTACAGGCTGGGCGACTGCAGGCCGTCCAGGAGCGCCTCGCCGTTCTTCTCCAGCCGGTAGAGGTTCTCGAAAGGCGGCCCCGCCGGCCGCTCGATCAAGCGCAGGTGTCCCTGGCGCCCGACCACCAGCGCCTCGTGGATCGGCGGGTTCGTGCTGAGCGAGAGGTGCACCGTCGCCGTCTCGCCGCCGGCAAATCGGCAGACGATATCCGCCTCGTCTTCGCCCTCCCAGGCCGTGTTTGTGCGCGCCGCGGTGGCGTAGACGCTCTCCGGCGTGCGGCCGAGCCACCAGTAGATGCTGTCGAGCGAATGACTCCCCTGGAGGAGGATGACGAGCCCGCCGGCCTGCGCGGAGGAGCGCCACCACTCCGTCGGCGGCTGGGCGAACGACACGAGAAACGCGATGTGCACCCGGATGATCTCGCCGATCTCGGGAAGCCGGCGCACCAGCTCCCCGACGGCATCCGAGAAGCGGCGGCTCTGCGCCACCATCAGGACGACCCCGCTGTCCTCCGCCGCCCGCACCATGGTTTCGGCGCTGGCGGTGTCGAGGGCCATGGGCTTCTCGACCAGGATATGCTTCCCCGCTCTGGCCGCGTCGCAGGCGATGACGGCGTGCGAGTCGTTGGGGGTCGTGACGACGACCGCCTCGACATCGGGGTTCGCGAGCAGTTCCCGATAATCGCCCAGCACCGTGGCAATGCCGTGTTGCCGGGCGGCAGCCTCGGCCCGATCGCGACGGCGGCCGGCGATCGCCACGGCCCGCAGACGGCCCGGCAGCTTCGCGACGGCGGCCAGGTGCGCCTGGGCGATCCGCCCGCTCCCGATGAACCCGAGACCCAGCGGCTTCTGCGGATCGGACACGCGCTCCTCCTTTCAGCCGTATTGCTGAGGCTGCTCAAACCGCCCGGATGCCGGACGGCATGCCGCGGCCGGGGCGCCCGCTCCCCCGGGTCCGGGAAGGCCGCACCCTGCGGAACGATGGGTGCCCGGCCGTTGGACCCTTTTCCGCCGCCTACAGGATCGCCTTCCGAGCCCGCAACGTCGGGCTGTCAAAGACGTCCGGATTCACCACGGACGCCGGGCGCTGCCCCCGCAGGACCGCGATGGCGGTCTCCGCCGTCTTGCGCTTCAATTCCGGCACGGACTGGTCGGAGTACCAGCCGGCGTGCGGGTTCAGAATGACGTTGGGCAGGGACAGGAGGGGTGAATCCGACGGGACCGGCTCTTGTTCCAGCGTGTCCAGCGCCGCGCCGGCGATCCACCCGTCCCGTAGCGCGCGGACGAGTGCCGCGGTGTCCACGATTCCCCCCCGCGCCGTGTTGACCAGGAGCGCCGTCGGCTTCATCTTGCGAAGCGCCGCCACGCCGATCAGGTGCCGGCTCTCCGCCGTCAAGGGGAGGTGCAGGGTGACCGCGTCCGCCTGCCGCAGGAGCTCGTCCAGCGTCACGCCCGCCACCCCGGTGGGCAGGTTGGTCAGATAGGGGTCGTACCCGACGACCCGCATCCCCAGGCCGGCGGCCTTGCGGGCCGTCTGCGCGCCGATGCGCCCGACGCCGATCACCCCCAGAACCCTGCCCGCCAGACGCGGCATGGGCGGCCGCCCCGTCGTGTTCCACGTCCCACCGCGGACGGCGCGGTCGTAGGCGGTCACGCCCCGCCACAGGGACAGCAGCATGGCGATGGCGTGGTCGGAGACCTCTTCGATGCAGTAGTCGGGCACGTTGGCCACCATCACGCCGCGTGCCGTGGCGGCGGGCAAATCCACGGTATCCACCCCGACGCCGTACCGGACCGCCACCAGGCAGCGCGGCAGCCCGTCCAAGACGCGCCCGGTGATGGGCGCGTACTGCAGGATGATCGCGTCGGCGTCCCGCGCGACCGCGATGATGTCGTCCTCGGTCTTCGCCTGGTGCAGGCCGTACGCCACACCCGCGGCTTGCAGCACGGTTTCCTCCGGTGCGATGGTGCCGTGATCGCAATCGGTGATGACCACCAGCGGCATGATGCGTCTCCTTGGATGGCGAGGTGCGCGGCTGCGCGCGGCCGGAGGCGGATCAGGCGTCCGCGGCTCCGCCGGGTCGCGCGTAGCGGTCGAGGATGAAACGGGCGATGCTGTGTTGTCCGGGAAGGTCCGGGAGATCCGTGACCGGGAACCAACGCGCATCCTCCAGCTCGGTGTGGTCCGGCCGGACCTCGCCGCCGGCGTAGGTCGCGACGAATCCGATCATGAGCTGGCTGGGAAACGGCCAGTACTGGCTGGCGACATAGCGGAGATCGCGCACCTCGACGCCCACCTCTTCGGCGATCTCGCGCCGGGCGGCCGCCTCCAGCGATTCGCCGATATCCACGAACCCCGCGACCAGACCATAGCGGCCTTTGGCCCAGAACGACTTCCGCGTGAGCAGGACGCGATCGCCGTCCCGGATCAGGACGATCACCGCCGGGTGCAGGTGCGGATAGTGGTCGTACTTGCAGCGGGGACACCGCTTCCCGCGCTCGCCTTGGATGGCTGCGGTCGGCTGCCCGCAGCGCGGGCAACGCCGGCTGGTCGCCTCCCAGTAGGTGGCCTGCTGCGCCAGGCCCGCGAGCGAGAGCAGGTCGTCGCTCAGCGCAATCTGTCCGGGCGCCAGCTTCTCGCGCACGAACTCCGCCGGGGGGTCGAAATCCGGCTCCACCGAGCCCGCCCAGCACGGCACGCCCAGGTACGTTCCGAAGTGGACGAGGTTGTCGACCTGGCCCGCGAAGCCCGCGGGGAGGACCCCCGTCGGAATGCGATCCGCGCCCTCGCGGCGGTTCAGCAGGAAGATGCTTTGGTCCTGGATGAGGAACCAGCGGCCCCGACGGTCCGAGGGAGGGGCGCCGTCACTGGCGGGAACAAACCGCCCCTGGAAGCTTTCGAGGTTGAACGGCAGTTGGCTGGCGGACGCGAGCATCGGCGCCCCACCTCCTACGCGCGGGCGGCCGCGCGGGCGGCGGCCATCCGGGCGGCCAGGCGCACGGCTTCCTGGAACGCGCCGGGGTTGGCAACGCCCTTTCCGGCGATGTCAAAGGCGGTGCCGTGAGCGGGCGTGGTGATGACCACGGAGAGCCCTCCCTGGATCGTCACCCCCTGGTCAAAGCCCAACAGCTTGGTGGCGATCTGCCCCTGGTCGTGGTACATCATCACCACGCCCTGGAGCTCGCCTTTTCTGGCGCGAAGGAAGATGGTGTCCGCCGGGAACGGGCCCATGGCGGGCAGCCCCTCGGCTTGGGCTCGGGCCACCGTGGGCTCGATGATCTCGACCTCCTCGGTGCCGCACAGGCCGTGCTCACCGCCGTGCGGGTTCAAGGCCGCCACGCCGATCGTGCCGTGGGCGACCCCGGTCTCCTTGAGAGTCCGGTCCAGCATCCGGATGGCCAGCATGATCCGCTCCGGACGGATACTCGCTGCGACGTCCTTGAGGGGGATGTGCGACGTGACGCGGGTCGTCACGAGACCGGCGGCGGCGTTGATCTCGCTGACGTGGGTATCGCCCAGCCAGTCTGCGAAGAGGTGGAGCTCGTCTTTGTGGGGATTGCCGCCTTTGCTCAGCGCCTCTTTGTTGAGCGGGCCGAACACGATGCCGTCAACGTGCTTCGCCCTGGCCATGTCCACCGCGACGCGCAGCATCTCCATGGCCAGCGCCCCCGCCGCGCCGCTGAGGACCCCGTAGGGGAATTCCTGCTCGGGCCAGCCCGCGTCCACCACGGGGATCGAGCCGGCCGGAGCGGCGTCGGCACGCGCTGCGTCCACCCGCGCGGCCGCGAGATGCACCTTGGCGACCTGCATCCCGCGCGTGAGGAGCCACATCGGCCCCACCACCACCGGGCGGCACACCGCCCTCGTCGCGGGATCGGCCAGACCCTTCGCCACCAATTCCGGGCCGATGCCCGCAGGATCCCCCAGTACCCACGCCAGTCTCGGTGTCATTTGCCTCTCCGTCTACTCAAGATCGCCCGAAATGAAATCCGCAGATTACGCAGATTACCCCGATTTTTACGGAGGTGCCCTCCAGCGGGAAATCTGCGAGAATCTGCGTACTCTGTGGATGCCTTCAACCCTTTTTCACGATCCGGCCCGCCTGCACCACCAGCAGGACGCCGGCCAGGCGGCTCACGTCCAGGAGGGCGTTTCCCCCGACGACCAAAAGGTCCGCCGCCGCGCCCTCCCGCACCGCGCCGATCTCGCCGGTCAGACCCAGCGCCTGCGCCGCGTTGCCGGTCGCCGCCCTCAACAGCGCCGCCGGCGCCCCCCCGAGGTCCTGGAGAGTCTCGAGCTCGTACGCCAGCCCCCCGTGCATGGCGTCGGTCCCCACCAGGAGCGGCACCCCGCTCCCCAGAGCCTTCCGCGCAACCCCGCAGACCTCGTCACGTCTCCGCTTCGCGGCGTCGTGCGCCGGCCCCGGAGGGATGTGCGCCAGGACGCCGTCCGGGTGCGTCAGGACCCCCACCGTGGGGCACAGCCAGGTCCCTCGCTTCCCCATCGCGTCGAGCTGTCGGTCGGTCAGCAGCCAGCCGTGATCGATCACGTCGACCCCCGCCGCGATGCAGGCATCGGCGGCCTCTCCCCCGAAGCAGTGCGAGCTCATGCGCTTGCCGGCGGCGTGGGCCTTCGAGGCCGCGACGGCGAGCTGCGCAGTCCCGTAGAAGGGCTGGAGCACGTCCGCCAGGGCGCCCAGGACGCTTCCCGAGGAGAACAGCTTGATCCAGTCGGCGCCGGCGGCCAGATTCTCGTCCACACACCGGCCGATGGCCTCGACATCGTCCACGATGCAGGTCGCCACGACGCCGCCGGTGCAGCGGGAAGACTTGATGCCTCGGCCGGAGACGAGGAGCCGCGGCCCCCGCGCCACTCCGTCGCGGATGGCGTCCCGCACCTGGATGTCGTAGAACTCCCGATCGCCGTTCAGTTTGGCCGTGGTGACCCCCGATTCGAGATCGGCCAGGAGGCTGTGCATCCCCGCGGCCACGTGCCGCGCCGGCGGATCCGTCATCTGCGCCCGCATGTCGCCCGTTCGGTGGTTGATCCCCAGGTGGGTGTGCATATCGACGAGGCCGGGCAGGATGGTGGCCTCACCGAAGTCTAAGACGCCGGCCCGTTCCCGGGGAACCGTGGGCGCACCCTTCTCGACCAAGCGGATGCGGTCGCCCTCTACGCGGACCGTCACCGGCCCTGTCCAGCCCGCATCCCCGTCCCACATGTGGCGGGCGCGTATTTCCAGCGCCACCGCAATCCTCCTTCGTGCTCCGGCCGCCGCGCAGAATCCCGCGCGGGTAAGCACGGGCGCCATCGCCAAATCACCCGCGCGACTGCGTCTCGCCCCGCGCGGTATCCGTCAGCGGGACGCACTATACCATAGCCGGCGGCGCCCCGCATCACCGGCCTGCGAGCGTCGCGACATTCTTTCCGGTGATGTTGCCCACGGCGGTGCTTTCCATGGGCGGGTTTGGGTCGGGTGGGGCTTACGCCCGCCAGACATCGTCCAGGCGGAGGTGCAACTCCCGGCTCATGCCCTCCAGGGCCTCGACGACGTTGGGGCGCAGCGGGATGCCGTTGGCGCTGCGCTCCCGGTACGTCATGTTCCCGCGCTCGCCGGGGTACCGGACGCGACCCGCGCCTTCCACCGTCGGCGTGGCGTGCAGCTTCTCGATCATGGCATCCATGAGATCGGCGAAATCGCCCCCGGTCGGAAACGCGTCGATCCGCAGCGCGCCGAAGACATGCGTGTGTGCCCCCTTCCGCCGGAACATGCTTCCCCCATCGCCGGAGAGCAGGCCGGTGAGGATATCGGAGAGGAGCAAAAGTCCGAATCCCTTGTGGACTCCGTTGGCGGCGGTGCTCCCCAGGGGAAGGATGGCTCCCTCCGTCGCGAAGTAGACGGTCGGGTCCGTGATGGGGCGCCCTTCCGAGTCGATCGCCCATCCCTCGGGCATCGTTTTCCCCTGCCACTGGAGCATGTGCAGCTTGTTGGCGATGGCCATGGTAGGCGCCATGTCCAGCACGAAGGGGCCGTGCGTCTTCCCGGGCGCGGCAAAGGCCAGCACGTTGTTCCCGATCAGGCGTCCTTTGCCGCCGGGCGCGGCCACCGTCGAGCCGCCGGAAGAGGAATGCATGCCGATCATACCCTGGGCCGCCGCCATCAGCACGTAATACGCTCCCGCGCCGGAGTGATTGCTGTTGCAGGCGGTTGCCCACCCGGTGCCGTAGACCTTCGCCATCCGGAGGCACTCCTCCATGGCGCGGTGGCTCACCACGGGCCCGAGCCCGTTATCGCCGTCCACCGACGCCGTGGTGGGACTCCCCACCGATATGGTTATATCGGGCCGCGGATTGATGCCGCCGGATCGGAGCCCCTGAATATAGCCCCCGAGGTTCATGACCCCGTGCGAATCGATGCCGCGCAGATCGGCATCGACGAGGATCTTGGCCGCCAGATCCGCGTCGCCGGCGGGCACCGCCGCGGCTTGAAACGCCGCTGAGGCGAATCGGACGAGCTTCTGCGGGTCTGCTTTCCTCGGCGTGTCGCTCTTCATCTCGGGCCTCCTGTGGCGGCGGCCGCTTGTCTACGTCGGCCGCCGTGCGCTGTGCGGTGCCTGAAGCGCGCCGAAGCGGTGACACCGGTGGGTCGGCGCCGGTCGGGCGTGTGGATCGTTGATGGCGTCGGGCGCCGGCAGGAGAGCCTTGTCGGCGCAGCGGGACGGCGTTGGAATCGTAGCATCTGGGCGTGGATCACGGCGGTGTCTTGTGAGAGGCACCAAACAAGAAGGGCATCCGTTGCAGCCGGGGCGCGAGTGCTGGGGTGGCTTTCCAGCCCGCTGTCACCGTTACCGGGGCCCTGGCTCGGATACCCTGGTTTGAAGATACTGTACCTATGGTCGCGAGGCAAGCGGAAATCTGCGTCTACAAGGATGACGCCTTTCCGGTGGCCCGAGCGGCTCGGCGCCCGGCACGTCGTGCGGGCGACGGTGGACGGGCGAGCGATGCCCCGCCGGCCGGCGTTGCCGCGGGGAGGTGATCGTCGGTCCAAGCTCTACGCTTTGGGATCGGCCGGGGTGGCGGCCGCGCCCCGCCGCTGGTCCCGCCACGCATACTCCATCTGCCGCGCCGTACGCACGGCGAGCTCGTGTCCGGCCAGCCGCGCCACGAGGTGCAGGCTCATGTCCAATCCCGCCGCGACGCCCGCCGAGGTGACGACCGCGCCGTCCTCGACCCAGCGCACGCCTTGCACCAGTCGGGTGCCCGGCGCCTTCACCCGCAGTTGCGCGAGATCCTCCCAGTGCGTCGTCGCCGCCTTCCCCTTGAGGAGCCCGGCCCGGGCGAGCAGAAACGCGCCCGTGCCCACGCCGGCCGTCACCTCCGCGGTGGCGGCTCGCGCGGCCACCCAGGCGATCACCCGGGGCCGCTCGAGCTCCTCCGTGACCACGCCCCCGGGGACGACGAGCACGTCGATGTGCGGATGGTCGGCGAACGACCAGTGCGGCTGGACGACCAGGCCGCCTCGGGCGGTGACGGGGCGCGGCGAGGCGCCCACCGTGAGAACCTGAAATGGCGGCTCCGCACCCGCCTGCGCGCGGCAGACCACACGGCCGGCCGTGGCGAACACCTCGAAGGGCCCGGCGAAATCCAGGACCTCGACCCCGTCGAAAACGTAGATGCACACCGTACGCACCGGATCCGCTCCCCGTCGGCCGGCTCAACGCCCGCGCCGCCGAGCCGTCATCGCACGCCGACGGCCTTGAAAAACGTGTAGCAGAACGTCCCGTCGTCCTCCGCCGTGCGGGAGAGGTCGCGGATGCCCTTGCGCCACGATTCCGCGTCGATCAGCCCCTGGCGGATCGCCTGCTCGCCGACCCCGTCCACCATGGTCGTGAAGGTCTTGCGGATAAACCCGTCCACCAGCGCCGGGCGGCTGGCATCGGCGTACACCATGCGCGGGGACACGCGCACATCCCGCACACCGGCCCGGACGAGCAGCGGGTACAGGCGGCGGCCGATGAGCGCGTCGCCTCCCGCGCGCCGTTGGAGATCCACCAGGCATCCGATGGCTCGGCGCGCGTCCTCGCTGTCGGGGTGGAAGTACGCCGACCCGTGATCCCCTTCGATGACCGTGAGCGTACCCCCCGGCCGCAGGACGCGTCGCAGCTGGGCCAGCGCCGCCTCCGGCCGCGCCAGATGCTCCAGGACGAAGCACACGAACGCGTGATCGAACCGCCCGTCGGGGAAGGGCAGCGAGAAGATATCGGCCGCGAGAAACGTGACATTCCGCAGACCCGCCCCCTGCACCCGCGCGCTCGCCCGTCTCAGGGAGTCGGACGAGATGTCGACGGACATGAAATCGGCCTGCGGGCTCCTGGCGGCCAGCGTAACGGTTTGTGCTCCGACCCCGCACCCCGCTTCCAGGACCAGGCTCCCGGCGGGATAGGCGGTGTCGCGGTGGAGCAGCTCGGTCAATGTGGACGCCTGATCGAGGAGACGGGCGGCTTCCCCCTCCGCGTAGCCGTGGACGTATCCGGGCGCCATGGCGTCACCCCACCAGACGGCGAAAAGAACGCGCGCCGCGCGTCATCGCCCGCCCCACAGCGCGTCGCGCAGCCCGGAGGAGCGCGCCAGGCGGCGGCCGACGGCGGCTTCGAAGACGGGCCGGGTGCCCCAGACCTCGACGCGGGCGCGGCCCCGCGTCACGGCGGTGTAGATCAGCTCGCGGGTCGTCACCGGACTGGCCTGGCCGGGGAGGATCAGGACGATCTCCTCCGCCTCGGAGCCCTGGCTCTTGTGGACCGTGGCGGCAAACGCGGTCTCGTGCTCGGGCAGGCGCGTCGGCGGCAGGCGGCGCGGGCGGCCGTCGGCGGCGCGGAAGAACACCCGCAGCCCGTCGTCCGCCATCGGATCGCGGAGCGTCACGCCGAGGTCGCCGTTGAAGAGCCGGAGGCTGTGGTCGTTCGCCGTGACCAGCACGGGCCGGCCGTGGTACCAGGGGTGCCGCGGACGCATCGCCCCCCGGGACTCCAGGCAGGTCGCGACGTGCTCGTTCAGCGCCTCGACCCCGTACGGACCGGTGCGGTGGGCGCAGAGCACGCGGAACCGGTCCAGGGCCGCCAGCGCCGCCTCCGGGGTCCCGGCCGCCAGGTATGCGCCGAGCCGGTCGGCCTTCTCCGCGAGACGCGGCGGGAGATCCCGGGGCGACTCCAGGGAGCGCCAGGCGACATCCGCGTAGGCGCCGCCCGCGAGAAGCTCCAGGGCCGCGGGCCCGTCTCCCAGATTCACGAGGTTCGCCAGGCGGCCGATCCCGCTGTCCCGGTCGAAACGATAGCTCCGCGTCAGCTCCACGACGGCGTCGCGGATCGGCGGTCCGTCTGCCGATCCGCCGCGCGGCGCCGCGCCGTCGGCTTCCGCGGGGTCCCGGCCGGTCGCCTCGCTGACCCGGCGCCGGAACCCCGCGGAGAACCCCGGCGCCTCGCCGCAGATGTCGCCCAGCACCGCGCCCGCCTCCACCGAGGCGAGCTGGTCCTTGTCCCCCAGAAGGATGAGGCGGGCCGCTCTCGGCACGGCGCGGACCAGCTTGGCCATGAGGGCGAGGTCCACCATCGAGGCCTCGTCGACGACGAGGACGTCCACCGGCAGCGGTTCGTCCCCATCGTGTCGGAAGGCCAGCGAACCCGGCCGGACGCCGAGCAGTCGGTGGATCGTCGTCGCCTCGACGGGGATGGCGTCGCGAATGCGCGGTTCGACCGGCAGTGCTGCCCGGCTGGCGCGGAGAGCCTCCTGCATCCGGACGGCGGCTTTCCCCGTGGGAGCCGCCAGCGCCATGCGGAGGGGGGTATCCGCCCCCTCCAGCAGCAGGGCGAGGATCCGCACCACGGTGGTGGTCTTGCCCGTTCCCGGGCCGCCGGAGATGACCGTGAACCGCTTCAGCGCGGCCACGGCCGCGGCGAGGCGCTGCCGGTCGGCGGCGCCCGCCGTGGCCGGAAAGAGCCGATCGAGTCCGGCTCGCAGCCGCTGCGGGTCCACGTCCGCCGGATCGTCGGCGACTCGTGCCTGGAGATCCAGCGCCAGCGCGTGCTCGTACGCCCAGTAGCGGTGTAGGTACAGGCGCCCGGCGTCGTCCAGGATGAGCGGCGCGAACTCGCCGGGTCGCCCCACCACGGGGTGGCGCCGCAGCGCCTCGCACCAGGCGGACGCCGGCGGGAGCAGGCCCGCCGCGGCCCCCCCCGCTCGGCCCAGCAGATCCGAGGCGGCGTCGGGCAGGCTCACGCAGACGTGTCCCTGGCCCGTGGCGGCGCAGACCAGGCGTGCGGCCAACCCGAGCAGGGGATCCGCGTCCCCGCTCAGGCGGGTCAGCAACCGCGCCAGGTGCGCGTCCAGACCCCCCGTCTCGGAGAATCCGGGCTCCCCGTGCTCCTCGGCCGGTCCGCTCATCGAGCGCCCCCCTCCGCGAAGTAGCGGTCGAGCGCGTCCATCACGGCCTCGGATGGCCGGTCGCGGTAGACGCCAAAGTCGGCGCCCCGCGCCGGATCCATCCCGCGGACGAAGAGGTAGAACACGCCTCCGAAGTCCCGCCCGTACCGGAACCCCGGCAGCCGCCGGGCCAGATACCGGACGAGCGCCACGGTGTAGATCAGGTACTGGAGATCGTAGGTCTCGCGGGCCATCACTTGGGGCAGCCGTTCCGCGCGGTAGGCGTCCGGGCCGTCGCCCAGCCAGTTCGACTTGTAGTCCACAAGATAATAGCGGCCGCCCGCCTCGAAGACCAGGTCCATGGAGCCGGTCATGTATCCCCGCACCGGATCGAAGGTGATCCCCGCGATCGGCCCGCCCGCCGCGCCGTCTCCCTCGCGCGGGCGCAGCCGGCGGGCCAGCCCGCCGGGGTCCAGATGCGCCACCGGATAGTGGAAGACCATCTCGTCCCGCCGCGCCTCTCGCGTCACGCGGCCGAGGCAGAGACCGCCCGCGGCGTCCAGCGGGGTCCGCAGGACCCCGTCGACCATGTCCGCCACGGCGTCCCGCCAGCCGCCGTCAAAGCCGTGCTCGCGGAGCGCGCGCGCCGCCGCCGCCTCCACGGCGGCGCGGTCGGCCCCCGCGAAATCCAGCGAGGCGAAGAGCGCGTGCATGAAGATCCCGGCTCGGACGCCGCGCGGGAACTCGGCGATATCGGCGGGGGGCCGGGCGGGCGGCGGGGGCCGCCTGCCCCGCTCCGGCGCGGGAGCGGCGTCGTAATCCCGCGCCTCGCGATGGCTGCCCGCCGTGAGCCCGGAAAAGCTGGTCACCTGCCAGCCCCGGGGGATCCTCCCGGTGAACGGTCGTGCATGGAGCGGCTCCGGGACCGGCGCCGGCGGGCGGATGGCGGGCGGCGGAGCCGGAGACAACCGCTCCACCGCGATCGTGCCGCCGGCGCGGTCCGCAAGCCTTGCGAGGTCCGCGAGCACCTCGCGGTCTGCGAGCGCGCGCGCCCGCCTCCGGACCTCCGCGGCGCAGTCCGCGCCCGGCGCCGGGGCCGCCGGTTGATGCAGGAGGTAGGCCAGGCCGGAGCACTCGCCCCCGTTGACATTCCCCCACACCACCGTGCAGCGATGCTCCGCGCGCGTGATGGCGACGTAGCAAAGCCGCAGGTGCTCCGCCAGGGCTTCGCGCTCGGCCAGCGCCCGCGCCTCCTCGATCCGATCCGATCCCGCATCCAACGTGACCCGATCGTTCGCCTCGGGATCGTGGAACAGGATGCCCAGCCCCTCGTCCCGGCTCCTCAGCGACACATCCCACAGGAACGGGCAGAACACCAGCGGGTACTGGAGGCCCTTGCTCTTGTGGATGGTGGCGATCTTCACCAGGTTCTCGTCGCTCTCCAGGCGAAGCTGCGCCTCCTCGGGCGTCGGCGCCTCGCGCTGCCGGCGCGTGGAGAGCCAGTCGATCAGCCCCCCCATGCCCAGGCGGTCCGCCGCGGCCGCCGTCTGCAGCAGCTCCGTGAGGTGCAGCACGTTGGTGAGCCGCCGCTCGCCGTCCTCGAATCGGAGCAGCCGCGCCGCCGCGCCCTCCGCCTTCATCAACCGGCGGAACATCTGGACGAACCCCTGATCCCGCCAGATCGCCTGATACTCCAGGAAGGCGCCCGCACGCGCCTCCCAGCCCGCCTCGTCCTCGCCCAGCGCCTCCAGCGCGTCTCCGCGGAGACCGAAGAGGTCCGTGGCCAGCGCGGCCCGCACGAGCCCCTCGCGACCGGGCTGCGCCACCGCCAAGAGGACGCGCTCGATCTCGGCCGCCTCGTGCGACGCAAAGACGCTCGCCTCGCCCAGCTGGACGCTGCCGACCCCGCGCGCGAGGAGCGCCTCTCGGATCCGGTCCGCCTGGGCATTGGTGCGCACCAGGACCGCGATGTCCCCCCCGCGGAGCGCCGTGTCCCCGATCCGGGCCTCGCCGCCGTCGGCGGCCGCGAGGAGCCGCGCGATCTCGTCCGCCGTGGCCCGGATGGCCGCCTCCGCGGCCCTGCCCTTCGGCAGCGGCTGGCTGTCATCGGGTCGGGACAAGCACCAGAAGCGGAGCGGCGCCGCATCGTCCCCCGTCACGACCAGCGGTGTCCGGTCTTTCTCCGCGGGCCGCACCGGGTGAAACGCGATCTCGTCCGCGAGGAACGGCCGCGCTACCCCGCCGAACAGCGCGTTCACCGCCCCGATCAGACCGGGGGTGGAGCGCCAGTTCCGGGCCAGCGTCCGCCTCGCGTCCGCGTCCCGGCCCGCCGCAAGATAGGCGAAGACGTCGGCGCCCCGGAACCCGAAGATGGCCTGCTTGGGATCGCCCACCAGAAAGACGGGGAGACCGCTCCCGCCGTAGATCCGCGAGAAGATCCGGTACTGGACGGGGTCGGTGTCCTGAAACTCGTCGATCAGCGCCGCCGCGTATCGCCGGCGGAGGCCGGCGGCCAGCGGTGTGCCGTGCGGGCCCTCCAGCGCCCGCTCCAGCCGCAGCAGGAGATCCTGGTAGGCCACCAGCTGGCGGCGCGCCTTGCGGGCGGCCAGCTCCCGCCGGCAGTGCTCCAGCAGGTCCAGTTGCAGCCTCTTGGCCCGGAAGTCCAGGACGGGCGCCAGCGCCCGCCGGGCCTCCACCAGCCGCTCGCAGGCGGTGAAGGCCGGGTGGACCGGCGGCGTGCCCCCTTTTTTCACCGCGCCCCGCAGCGCCCCGGCGGCGAACTTCTCGAGGCGGCCGCACCAGACGACGCGCGGCTCGACCGGTCGAAAAAACGCGTCGATCTCCTCCAGCCAGCCCGGCAGCGAGCCCGGCGGATACTTCGTCCCATTCAGCGACCGTTGGCCGCACAGCAGGGACTCGATCGCCGCCCGATCCGCCTGCCAGGTCGCGCGGGTCTCGCGGTAGCGGGTCTCGTACCGCGATTCGGCCTCGCCTGCCGCGGGGGGCGGGGCGGGCGGGCGGATGGCGAACGGCGGCCGCCGCAGATAGGGCCCGACCGTATTGGCCAGGCTCTCCGGCGTCCAGCCGCGCCCGACCAGGTCCCCGACCAGCAGCCGAGAGCCGTCGTACAGTCTCGTCCGCCAGAAATCGTCCACGACCTCCTGGAGGATCTCGCCTTCGTCGGGAATCAGCTCGACCTCGAAGGGTTGGCCGCTCTCAAAGGCACTGTCCCTGAGAATCCGCTGGCAGAATCCGTGGATCGTGAGGATGACCGCCTCGTCGAACCCCTGCACCGCCCGGGCGAGGCGACGGGCGGTGGCGGCGCGCTGGGGATGCCGTGCCAGCAAGCCGACCAGTACCGTATCCGCGGGGTCGGCCGATGCCCCGCGGAGAAAGGCCCGGCGCGCCGTCTCCAGCCGCGCGCGGATCCGATCGCGCAGCTCCGCGGTGGCGGCCACCGTGAAGGTGACGACGAGGATCCGATCAACGGTCAGCTCCTTCTCCAGCAGCAGCCGCAGATACAGATCCGCCAGCGTGTGGGTCTTCCCGGTCCCGGCGCTGGCCTCGATGAGGCGCAGGCCCTCCAGGGGTTCCGCCAGGATGTCCAGCGGCAGAGTGCGGCCGCGCGTCCCGGCGGTCATGGCCGTCGGTGCTCCAGCATGGGCAGGAAGACCTCCCGCGCCAGTCGCTCGAACTCCGCACCCAGCGGATCCAGGCCGCGGAAGGCCAGCCGATGGTACGGATCCTGGCCCTCCGGGGTTTTCCTCGAGAACTCGCTGCCGCCCCAGGCCGTCCGGGCCGCCGAGAGCGCCTGCGCCTCGCTCTGCCCCTTCCGGAGGCGCTCGGCGTAGGCAAGGCCCGCCTCCGGAAAGAGCGGCACCGGCCGCGAGAGGCCGGCCCAGTAGATCTCGGCCAGCGCCGTGAGATGATGCAGCGGGTCCTCGACTGTCTCGAGGACGATCTCCTCGTCCTGACCGAGCCAGCGGCTCTCGCGGACCGCCCCCGGCGGCCGCAGGCTGCACAGCAGGAGATGCCGCACCCAGAGGCCGATCCAGTCCTTCGGCTTGGCCGTGGTCGGCCGGTACTCCAGGAGGCCCTCCGGCGTCACGCCGGTCAGCCACCCGGTCAGGCGGATGGAGCCGAGGGTGCAGTCCACGGGCGCCGGCGCCAGGCGCGAGGCGGCGCGGCGCGTCTCGATGCGCCTCGCCAAGGCTTCCACGGCCTCGGCCTCCGCCGTGAAGCATACCTCGCCCACGCGTCCCTGCGGAAGCCGCCCGCCGGCGCGGGCGATCTCCCAGTTGTCGTCCGGCGAGCGGCCGGCGAGCCGGAGGTCGAGCAGTTCCTGCCGCAGCCCGTACGCGGACAGGCCGTCCAGGGTGAACGGCTCGCGGTTCTCCAGCAGCCCCTCCCGCTCCTCCAGGTGAATCCGCAGCCGCTCGCGGAGCAAGTACCTCGTCGGCTGCTGGAAGTAGCGGATGAAGCGCGCGAGGTCGACCGTGCGCCACTCGTCCGACGGCTCCGCCAGGGGGTGCGCCAGGAACGGCTCCGGCCCGCCCCGGGTCTTTCGCGCGCGGCTGGCCTCGCAGTAGTCGTCGGAGTAACTGAAGAGGCGTGGCGCGTCGGCGCCGTCCCGGAAGTAGCGCGGGCTGAAAGCGTGCAGCGGGTGGCGGGTGAGCAGCCGCCCGCGGAGCGATCCGTCGGGCTCCTCGAGGGTGAACCCGCGCTCCACGTAGTCCAGGAGCTCACTCACCAGGACCGAGGGCGGAAGCGTCGCGTTGTCCCGGTCGCTCTGTCCCACGTAGCTCAGGTACAGCACGCGCCGGGCGGACAGGATGGCCTCCAGAAAAAGGTATCGATCATCGTCGCGCCGCGACCGGTCGCCGAGCCGCGCGTCGTCGCTCATCAGATCGAAGCCCGGCGCGCGGCGGCTGCGCGGGAAGGTTGCGTCGTTCAGCCCGATGAGGCAGACCACCTCGAAGGGGACGCTCCGCATGGGGACCATGGCGCAGAACGTCACTCGCCCGGCCAGAAACCGGCCGCCGCCCCATCCCTCGCCGAGCGCTGCCTGGAGGGCGGACCGCGCCACCGCCAGCGACACCGGCTGGTCGAACGCCGCACGGCCGGCCTCCGTGGCCAGCGCCGCGGCCGCCCGGCGCAGCTCCGCAACCTGGGTCTCCCCGTCCTCGTCCGTCTCCAGGAAGCGGCCCAGGAGGCCCAGGAAGAGCGTGGCCCACTCGGAGACCGGGCGCGGGCGCACCAGCTCGTCCCGGGCCGCGAAGAGCGCCTCCGCGAAGGTGCAGAGTCGGCCCACCGCCCGGCTCGCGGCCCCCTCGACCTCGTCGTAGGGAAGAATACCGCCGTAGAGCCGCCGCCCGCCCGCAGGCATGGTGTAGCCCAGGAGCAGCCGCTCCAGGCCCGCGCGCCAGGTGTGTTCCCGGGTCGGCGGGAGGTCCAGGGATGCGCGGCTCTCGCCATCCACGCCCCAGCGGATGCCGGTCTCGCGCACCCAGTCCTGGATCTGCGGCAGGTCGCCCTCCGCGATGCCGAATCGCCGCCGCACCGGCTCGACCTCCAGGAGGCTCAGCACCTGGTCCGCCCCGAAGCGGCCCTCCGCGATCTCCAGCAGCGCGAAGAAGGCCCCGGCCGCCGGATCCTCGGCTCGCTGACGCCGGTCCGCGATGCTGAAGGGAATCCGCCGGTCCGGATCCGCGGTGCCGAAGACCGCCTCGATGAAGGGGGCGTACGCCTCGATGTCGGGCGTCATGACGGCGACATCCCCCGGCTCGAGTTGCGGATTGGCCTCGAAGAGGGCGAGGAGCTGGTCGTAGAGGACCTCCACCTCGCGCATGGGGCCGTGGCAGGAATGGATCTGGATCGAGCGGTCGTCGGAGCGAACGGCAGTGTGGACCGGTTCCTCCTCGCCCCGATTCCGGAGGTGCAGGATGTCCGTCTGGACGCAGTGGAGCAGGCTGTCCTCGCCGGGCTCGTCGAAGTGTGCCGCTTCGTGGGGGTCGCAATCCAGGAGCAGCGTCAGGAAATCCCGCCCCTGCTTGCCGCACGCGGCCAGCAGGCGGTTACCGGTCTCCAGGTACAGCTCGCGGGGGTCCCGGTCCTTGACGCGGCGAGCGATCTCGCGCTCGGACCGGATCTCGGCCCAGAACTGCCGGCAGGGATTCAGCAGAAAGACGTGCACGTCCAGCGAGTCGGCCAGCGCGGCGAAGACGGTGAGCTGCCCCGGCGGCAGCGTCGGGATGCCGAACAGGCTGAGCCGGCCGGGGAGCGCGTCTCTTTCGCGCGGGCCACCGGCGAGCGCGGTCAGGAACCGTTCCTGCATCTGGACGCGGTGGCCGCTGCCGATGGATCGCACCAGCTCGCGCCAGAGCGGCGCGTGCCACGTGTCGCCTCCGCCCCGTTCCCAGTCCAGGATCCAGTCCGGCCGATAGACCAGGTACTGATCGTAGAGGTCGGCGATCCGCGCGGCGAGTTGGTAGCGGCGCAGATCGTCGCCCCCATCGGCGAGATATGCGCGCAACGGCGCGAAGGGCTCCTCGTCGAGCAGCCCGGGCAGCATCCCCATCAATCGCCAGACCAGGACCTCCCGGTCGTAAGGGGATTGCGCCGGCAGGTCGGGCAGCACGCGGCCAAAGAGCTGCCAGATCAAACTGGCGGGAAGCGGGAAGTGGATGTTGGCGGCCACGCCCAGGCGATCCGCCAACCGCATCCGGAGCCAGCGGGCCATCCCGTTGCTCTGGACGGCGATGATCTCCGGCGCGAGCGCCGGCGTCATCGGCGCACGCAGGACCTCGGCCAGCGCGTCCGCCAGCCGCTCCAGACGATTGCTCTGATGGAGCATCAACATCCGATACGCCTCCAGGCAAGACCGCCGGAAGCCGCAAGATGCACAGGACCCACGGGCGTCACTGCAAGAGATCCGAACTCCGGGGCCGAACCGTGTGCCCCTTGTGCATCTGGTGGTTGACCGCGGGGTCCGGCGGCGCTTGGCGGTTTGCTTGGATCGGAACCAACAAGTCGCTGAAACACGCACTTTCGCGCAGGCTGCTCAAAACGGCCCAGATGTCCTTCGACAGGCTGAGGACCCCGTGCGAAGTCGAGGGGCAAGGCGGTCCGTGATGGGCCGAGTGAGACGTACTACAGGTACGTCGCAACGAGTGCCCAAGTGGACCAATGCCGCAGATGGGTCGTTTTCAGCAGCCTGTCAGATGTTCTGGCTGTGGTAGAGAGCCTGCACGTCCTCGCACCAGTTCCCGACGTTCCAGACGCCGTAGGCGCCCAGACCTCCCAGCGGGTCCGGTCCGTAATAGACCGGCACGTGCACCAGCGACAGGCCGGGGTGCCGCGCGGCCTCGGTCAGCGCGGCCTGCAGCGACGCCGGCGTGTCGCCCCCGCTGAGCGCCTGGACACCCGGCACGGCCGACGCCAGGCGGACGTAATCCACCGCCACGCCGTCGTGCGTCCGGAACGCCTGGCCGTACTGCG
>JAKPQH010000147.1 GCA_029580855.1 bacterium
CGAGTTGTTCCCGATAACCGATCCGGCTGTTCACGATCCCGATCCGCGCGTTCACGACGCCGATCTGACTGTTCACGATGGGTTGATCTTGGCGTTCACGATGGAGCGATCCGGCTGTTCACGATGGCCCGGTGCCCGCACGAGTCTCCTCCATGGAATTGGGTTGCGAAGACATAGACGCCCCCGCCGACCATTTGCATGGTCACCGAGGACGTCAGAAAAATCGCGCGACGAATGCGCCACGACCATAACACACACCCCTGACGAGGCGCCTTTTTTGCTAATTAAGCATAGAGCGTGCCTACCGTCCGAGACGGACGGGCTCTTTCGACTTTTCGCACGTGGTAGTCAATAGTTACGACACACCAACGCGAGACAAAGCGTCAAAATGAGAGATTCAGCATTTGGCGAAAAGTGGAAACTTTCCCGACGGTCGAAGCCGTAACAAGGACTGCTCCGGGCGGGCCGCGGTGGCGGCCTCAATGGAGGGATAGTCGCGGATGGTGAGGGCGCCCGGGGCGGCGCCCTTGGTGCTCCCGCGGCCGGTCGCCAGCCTGTACACGGTCACGGTCTCGAACAGGGTCGGCGCATCGAATTACGGGACGAATTACGAATTACGGGACGAATTACGGGACGTAGGTTCTAAAGCATATTGACGGTATTGAGGGAAGGAGTGTATCCTCCCGCCATGCCACGACAGCCGCGGTTGGATGCACCGGGGACCCTTCACCACGTCATGGGGCGCGGGATCGACCGCACGACGATCTTCCAGGAGGACGCCGACCGGGAGGACTTCGTGCGCCGCCTGGCCGACCTGTGTCAAACGGGAGCGCTCGCGGTGTACGCGTGGGTGCTCATGCCGAATCACTTCCACCTCCTGGTGCGGACCGGCGCCACCCCGTTGGGTCAGAGCATGAAGCGCTTGCTCACCGGGTACGTGGTGAATTTCAATCGGCGGCACCGCCGGACCGGCCACCTGTTCCAGAACCGCTACAAGTCCATCGTGTGCGAAGACGAGCCCTACTTGCTGGAGCTCACCCGGTACATCCACCTGAATCCGCTCCGGCGCAACCTCGTGACACGTCTGGCCGACCTGCGCCGGTACCCCTGGGCCGGCCACGCGGCGCTCCTGGGCGGGGTGGCGCGGCCGTGGCAGGACACCGCGACGGTGCTGGCCTATTTCGGCCGGCGGCGGCGCCAGGCGCAGGCGGCCTACGAGGCGTTCGTGGCCGACGGGATCCCGCGCGGCCGCCGGCCGGACCTCGTGGGCGGCGGCCTCATTCGGAGTGTGGGTGGGTGGGCGCAGGTCCTGCCGATGCGACGCCGTGGGGTCAAGACGGCGGCCGACGAGCGGATCTTGGGGAGCGGAGCGTTCGTCGAACGCCTCCAGGCCGAGGCGGCGCAGCGCGAGGCGGAGACGCTGCGCTTGAAACGCACGATCGTGGATCTGCCCGCGCTGGCCAAGGTGATTGCGGACCACACCACGCTGCCGGAACCGGAGCTCCGGTCCGGGAGTCGGCGGCCGGCCGTGGTGCACGCGCGCCGGCTCTTCTGCCAGGTGGCCGCGAAGGGGATGGGGCACTCGGGCGCGGCAATCGCGCGGTTCCTGGGAGTGACGACGTCGGCGGTGAATCGCCTGGCGGCGACGGAAGAGCTTCCGGGGGTCCGGCGAATCGGCAAAATGCTTTAGAACCTACGTCCCCTTAACGTCCCCTTAATGCACAGGTGAGAGGATGACGACGTGATGCACACCACCGTCAGAAATGTGGGCGCGACCGGGAAGGCAACGTGCGTGCGACCACGGCGGACGGTAACGCGGGGTATCTGCTCGGCATTCGTCCTGGCGATGCTGACGGGCGTGGGTCAGGCTGTGGTTTTTGCCGCGCCCGGGGTCGTGTGTCGCGCTCTCGGCCGCTCCGCGCAAGCCGGCGACACCGGCCCGGGGGCGGCCCAACAGAGCGCGCGGGAGGCCGCCACGTGGTACAACCTGGGGATCGCGCACGTCACGGGCGGGCGGTACGCGCAGGCGGTGGACACCCTCCGCGAGGCCGCGCGGCTGAATCCCGGTTTTGCCGACGCCTGGCACGCCCTCGGGGTCGCGTACGTGAACCTCGGCCGCAACGCCGAGGCTGCCGATGCCCTGCAGGAGGCCACCCGCCTCCGCCCACAGGATGCCGCCGCCTGGTACAACCTCGGCATCGCGTCCCGGAACCTCGGCCGTCACACCGACGCCGTCCACGCCAACCGTGAGGCCGTCCGCTTGAACCCCAACAACCCCGACGCCTGGCACAACCTCGGGTTCGCGCAGGCCGCGCTCGGCCGCTATCCCGAGGCCATCGACGCCTATGGTCGGGCCGTCCGCTTGAACCCCAACAACCCCGACGCCTGGCACAACCTCGGGTTCGCGCAGGCCGCGCTCGGCCGCTTTCCCGAGGCCATCGACGCGTACCGCGAGGTTGTCCGCGTCGCCCCGGACCGCGCCGTGGCCTGGTACAGCCTTGCGGTCAATTACACTGCCCTCAACCGCTACGCCGAGGCGGTCGACCCTCTCCGCGAGGCCGTCCGGCTCAACCCGGACTACGCCGACGCCTGGTACCTCCTCGGCCTCGCGTACGCCGGCTCCGGTGACCGGCTTACCGCGCTGGAGTGCGTCCAGACCCTCCGAGGCCTCGATCCGGCGCGGGCCGACGCGCTTTTCAACGTGGTCGGGCCGCGTTGACGGATATCCGCTCATCATGGCCGGGAGATGCGCCGGGCGGCTCGCACCGGACAGACGACCCCGCGGTCTCTACGAGATAAACAGGTTCTTCGAGGAAAAATCGGGATCGCTGGTCAGGTTGACCCCCAGCCGCCTCAGGCCCGCCTCGTCACCGGGGCTGGGCATGTGGGTCATGTGCACCTCGCAGCGCTCCAGCTCCTTCAACTTCTCGATGGCCAGCTGGGCCGCGGGGTTGGTGGCGGCGCTGATTCCCAGCGCGATGAGGCTTTCCTCCAGGTCGAGGCTGACGGACTTCTCGTGCAGGATGTCGGTCTTCAGAGTGCTGATGGAGCCCGTGATGTACGCGGGCAGCAGCTGGATCTTGTCGGGAATGCCCGCCAGATGTTTGATGGCATGGATGACCACGCTGGAGGCGGCGTGGAAGCGGGGGGAATTGCTTCCGGTGATGATGGTGCCGTCCCGCAGCTCGATGGCCGCGCCGCAGAAGATGCCTTCGTTGCCTCTCTTGTTCCGCTGGGCGTCCTCGGCGGCCCGCCGTGCGGGCGCCACCACTTTCCGGTACTCCGGGGTGAGATGGAAATCCTTGATAAACAGCTCCACCCGCTGGACCGTTTCCTTGTCCGCAAACCCCATGGCGTACTCGCACCGGTAGCGGAAATACCTCCGGATCACCTCCTGCTTGGCGGCTTCCCGCGTGACCTCGTCATCCACAATGGCCATGCCGACACGATTGACTCCCATGTCCGTCGGGGATCGGTAGGACGAGGCCCCCGCGGTAATTTTGTCCAGGATGCGTTTCAACACGGGAAACACTTCGACGTCCCGGTTGTAGTTGACCGCCACCTTCTGGTAGGCCTCCAGGTGGAACGGGTCGATGAGGTTGAAATCGCGGATGTCCGCGGTGGCCGCCTCGTAGGCGATATTCACCGGGTGTTTCAGCGGGATGTCCCAGATCGGGAAGGTCTCGAACTTGGCGTATCCCGACTGGATCCCCCTCTGGTAGTCGTGATAGAGCTGTGAAAGGCAGGTGGCCAACTTCCCGCTCCCCGGCCCGGGTCCGGTGACGATAACCAGGGGTTTCCGGGTTTCGATGTAGTCGTTGGCCCCGTAGCCTTCGTCGCTCACGATCAGATCCACGTCCGTGGGGTAGCCCTTGGTGTAGCGGTGGGTGAAGACCTTGATGTTTCGCCGCTCCAGTTTGTTCTTGAACAGGGTGGCCGCAGGCTGGTTGTCGAAACGGGTGATGATCACCGCCAGGATGTCGATGTCCCAGCTTCTCAGCTCATCGATGAGTTTGAGCGCGTCGGAATCGTAGGTGATGCCAAAGTCGGCGCGGATCTTTTTCCGCTCGATGTCTCCGGCGTAGATGCAGAGGAGGAGATCCGCCTTGTCCTTCAGCTCCGACAAGAGGCGCATCTTCACGTTGGGGTCGTACCCGGGCAGCACGCGGGCGGCGTGATAGTCGAAGAGCAGCTTTCCGCCGAACTCGAGATACAGCTTGTTGTTAAACCGCTCCACGCGGTCCCAGATCGCCGCCTTCTGTTCCCTCAGGTACCGATCACTGTCGAAGCCCACGCGGCAATTCATGTGGCTCCTTTACCCCGCATTCATGGATAGGCGCCGGTTTGCGGACCCCTTCCGCCAATCCGAGCCGGCGACAGCGTGGTGTCTCGGCAGCGGGCCCTGTCCCGCGGTGCGCTTGGCGGCGCCGTGAGCATGCCGCCGACGTTTTGCTTCTGTCAAGGGGGAACGTCGGTGTGGCGTGTGGGTTGTCACGACAACCGATTGAGGCGAGGTTGGTGCGGGACGAGAAGCCGCGCCGGGCGGCCGGGCCGAGAGCATCGCGCGCGTCGGGGCGACGCCCGACGCGCGCGGGCCGCGGCGGCCGGACCACGACGGGCGCTCAGACGGCGCCCTCGGTGTCGACGAACAGACTGTAGAGCGAATGACTGGCCGCCATGAACAGGCGATTCCGTTTGGCGCCACCGAAGCACAGGTTGGCGCAGCGCTCGGGCAGGCGGATATGGCCGATAGCTTTCCCCTGCGGGTTGAACACCATCACGCCGTCCAGCTCTTCCGCCTTCGCCTCCGGGAAGCCCGAGCTACCCCACCCAGCCCAGATGTTGCCGTCCACGTCGACCCGGAATCCGTCCAGGGCCCCGATCGTACCGGCATCGATCACCGTGGTCGGATTCTGCAGCTGTCCATCGGGGGTCACATCGTACGCGAAGAGCAGGCGCTTGGGGGGAATCCGGGCGATGAGGTACAGCTTCTTCTCGTCCGGGGAGAAGGCCAGGCCGTTGGGCATGACCGCCTCCAGGACGCGGGTGATCTTGCCGGTCTGCCCATCGATCCGGTACACGCCGTGGGGCATCTCGGGCGCCGCCTTTTCCCCTTCGTAGTTGCCGGTGATGCCGAAAGGGGGATCGGTGAACCAGATCGAGCCGTCGGACTTGCAGACGACGTCGTTGGGCGCGTTGAACCGCTTGCCCTCGTAACGATCCGCGAGGACGGTGATCTTGCCGTCGTACTCGGTGCGGGTGACGCGACGGGTCACGGAGTGCTCGCAGACGATGAGGCGACCCTGCCGGTCGCGGCACATACCGTTGGCGAAGTTGGCGGGGTAGCGGAAGACGCCGGTGTGCCCGGTGGCTTCGTCATAACGCATGATGCGGTTGTTCGGGATGTCGGAGAAAAGGAGATACCGCCCATCGCCGAACCACACGGGCCCCTCCGCCCAGCGGAAGCCCGTCGCCAGCTGTTCCACCCCCGCCGAGTAGACGCGGTACTTGCCGAAGCTCGGATCGAGGATCTGGATGGCCGAATCGGGGTACCGCTGACTGCCCTTGAACTCGAACGACTGGGCGGCAGCGGGCCCGGCCATCCCCACAAGGCCGATTCCCAGGCCCATCTTCAGTACATCGCGGCGCTGCAGTGCGGATTGTGTTGACGTGCCGGCCATTGGCTTCCTCCTTGTCGAGTGGGACCACGACGACGAGCGACGCGGCGCTGCCGCGGAGTCCCGAGCGGCAGCGCGCATTGAGCGCATCCGGGGATCACCCGGGGTGCGGATGGTCGTGGTGTGTCGGGTGCGAGGCCGCCGATGCCTCCCGCGCGGCGTGACGGTCCGCGAGAGCGTCCGCCGCCCCGTTCCCGTGGATCGCAACGTGGTTACCCATATCCTTTCTCGGCGGCGGCTGTCAAGGAAAAGTACCGGCGCAAGCTCTCCGGCCCACGCGTTCATCTCGGCGCTTGCCTGCGGGCTCCGGTTCGTGCGAGACTGGCGCGCGATAGGATCTGCGCCCCGCGCAACCGATGGAGAGGAGACCTTCCGCATGACCGAGCTGCTGTATCAAACGGATAGCTACCTGCGGGACGCCACGGCGCGAGTGATGGCCGTGAACCAGGAGCTGCGCGGGGTCGCGCTCGACCGCACCGTGGTGTACCCCGGCGGGGGCGGGCAGCCGCACGACCTGGGCTGGCTGGAGACACGCGGCCGCGCGGCGTCGATAGTCGGGATGCAGCGGGCCGGTGAGTCGCTGTGGCACCTGGTGGATGCGGGTGTGGACTGGTTTCCGCCCGCGGGGGCCCAGGTCGAACTGCACCTCGACTGGGAGCGCCGCTACCGGCTGATGCGCACCCACACGGCGCTGCACATCCTCTGCGGGCTGATCTTCAGGGACTACGGCGCGCGTGTGACCGGCGGGAACATGGAGCCGGGGCAGGCCCGCATGGACTTCGAGTTCGAGCGGATGCAGGCCGGCCTGGTCCGCGAGATCGAGGCCAAGATCAACGCCGAGGTGACGGCCGCGCGCGCCGTGCGGGTCCGCGTCCTCCCGCGCGCCGAGGCCTTCCAGATCCCGGACCTCATCCGCACCAAGATCAACCTGCTGCCGGAAGGGATCGCGGAGGTCCGGATCGTCGAAATCGTCGGTCTCGACCTGCAGGCCGACGGCGGCACCCATGTCGCCAACACCGCCGAAGTGGGGCCCATCCGCATCGTGGACTACAAGAGCAAGGGGCGGATCAACAAGCGATTGGCGATCGCGCTGGCGTAACGCACGCCGGCCGCTTGCGGGCGGCGAGGCGTCAAGAAATCTCTTGCTTTCGGCCGGCGGCGGGCAGCGGTGGTGGTGTTGAGCGCTCTTCGGTCTTCCGTGTTGGGACCGCCGTGGGCCCCCGGCGCCGCGGCCTGACCGAGAGGGGTCCGGGCATGGATGAGCCGAACGCTTCGCCATACACGGGGGTGGCGGGCGCGCCGTCACGTCGCGTCGGGCCGTCCTCGCCATCGCTCGCTGCAATCCCGCGGTCCGGTGCGCCTTCTTCCCGGTGTACTCGGACGATGGTGCGGCCATGACGGTGCCGAGCGGTCCCGCCGGCCACCCCGGAGGGGATCGGGCAGGGGGGGTCCTGCACGTTGCGGAGTCAGGCCATGACACGATCCTCGTGACCCTCGCTGGAGCCTGGCGGCTCGCGCAAAAGCTCCCCAGCCCGGCCGAGGTGTGGCGGCAGATCGAGGCCACGCCAAATGTCCGCCGCATGGTCTTTGACACGCAGGGCGTCACCGGGTGGGACAGCGGTCTGCTCACGTTCCTCGGCAAGATTGTTGCCGAGAATGATCGGCGCCGCATCGAGACCGACCGGAGCGGGCTGCCGGAGGGAGTGCGCCGGCTCCTCGACCTTGCATCCGCGGTGCCGGAGCGGAAGGACGCGCGACCTGCGGACCGGCCCCCGTCCCAGCTGGCGCGCCTGGGCGGCGGGACCCTCGCGCTGGTGGACCGGAGCCGTGCGGTGCTCGCGTTTCTCGGCGAGGTGTGGCTCGGCGGACTGAAGCTGCTCTGCGGGACGGCCCGGTACCGGCGGGTCGATCTCCTCCTGCTTGTGCAGGAATGCGGTGCCCAGGCGCTGCCCATCGTGACGCTGATCAGCTTTCTGGTGGGCGTGATTCTGGCTTATGTCGGGGCCGTGCAGCTCCGCCAGTTCGGTGCACAGATCTACGTGGCCGATCTCGTCGGGATCGCGATGGTCCGTCAAATGGGGGCCATGATGGCTGCGGTCATCATGGCGGGGCGAACCGGGGCGGCCTTTGCCGCGTCGCTGGGCGCCATGCGGGTCAACGAGGAGATCGACGCCCTGACGACCCTCGGGATCCCGCCCATGGAGTTCTTGGTTCTGCCCCGCGTGCTGGCCCTGACCGGTATGATGCCGCTGCTCTGCGTGTATGCGGACCTGATGGGCATCCTGGGCGGCGCGTGCGTGGGGGTCGGCATCCTGGACCTGGGCGGTGTCGAGTATGCCGTCCGGACGAGCCACGCCATCGGCCTCAGGGATGTCCTCGCGGGGCTGGTGATGAGCGGCGTCTTCGGTGCGCTGGTGGCCCTGGCGGGGTGCCTGCGGGGCATGGAATGCGGGCGGAACTCGGCGGCGGTAGGGCGGGCCGCCACCTCGGCGGTGGTGACGGGGATCGTCCTCATCGTCGTGGCGGACGCGCTGATGACGGTCATCTTCAACCTCGTCGGGTTCTGAAAGGACGGGCCGATGGCGGCAGGGGTCCCCTGTATTGAAGTGCGAAATCTCACCATGGCCTACGGCAGCCGCGTGATCCAGCGGGACCTGGACTTCACAGTGCGGCGCGGGGACGTCTTCATCATCATGGGGGGGAGCGGTTGCGGCAAGAGCACGCTCCTCCGGCATCTGATCGGACTCATGCGGCCGGCCCGGGGCGACGTCTGCTACGACGGGCAGAGCTTCTGGGCGGCCGAGCCGGAGACGCGCCAAAAGATACTGCGGCGCTTCGGGGTGCTCTACCAGAGCGGCGCTTTGTGGAGTTCCATGACGCTGGCGGAGAACGTGGCACTGCCGCTGGGCGAGTACACCGATCTGACCCCTGCCGAGATTCGCGACCTTGTCTCGTACAAGCTGGCGCTGGTGGGCCTGGCGGGCTTCGAGGAGTTCTACCCCTCCGAGATCAGCGGCGGCATGCGGAAGCGGGCGGGTCTGGCGCGGGCGATGGCGCTGGATCCGGAGGTGCTGTTCTTCGACGAGCCGTCCGCCGGTCTGGACCCGATCAGCTCGCGGCGGCTGGATGACCTGATTCTGGAGCTCCGCGACAGCCTGGGCGCCACGGTCGTCGTCGTCACGCACGAGCTGGCCAGCATCTTCGCCATCGGGAGCGACTCGGTCTTTCTGGATGCGGAGGCCATGACCATGCTTGCCACCGGAGATCCCAAGCGCCTCGCGAAAGACGCGTCCCATCCGACCGTCCGCCGGTTTCTCACGCGCGGCGAATGGCAGGGGGAGGTGAGTCATGGCGCGTAAGGCAAATCCCGCCGCCATCGGAGGATTCGTGCTCGGCGCGATCATCCTGGCCGTCATCGGCCTGCTGGTCCTCGGCGGCGGCACGTTTTTCCGGCCCACCCAGCGGTGGGTGGCGTACTTCGACGAATCCATCAAGGGCCTCGCGATCGGGGCCCCCGTCACGTTCCGAGGGGTCAGGGTCGGGTCCGTGGTTGACATCAGGGTCGTCGTGAATCGAGCGGACCAGACCATCCGCATCCCGGTCATCTTCGAAATCGAAACCGGCCGCCTCACGGACACCGCAGGGGCACGAATCCAGTTCGCCAAGGATCGCGCGGAGGTGCGGGGCGCCTTCGAGCAGGGGCTGCGTGCCCAGCTGGAGCTCCAGAGCGTGGTCACGGGTCAGCTGAGTATCAATCTCGATTTCCATCCAAACCGTCCGTTGACCCTGGTGGGCGGACCGACGGCGTATCCGGAGTTTCCCACGATCCCCTCCACCATCGCGGCGTTCGGCCAGCGCCTGAACGAGATCAACGTCGCGGAGATCAGCCGGGATTTTCGGCGGGCGGTGCACGGGGTGGAGCGGCTGTTGAACTCGCCGGAAGGGGGACAGATCCTGGCCTCCGCGGCCGCCACGCTGAAGGCGGCGAACAGGCTGGTGGAAACGGCGGATGCGGCCGTCGCCGGGGTGCGGCCCGTCCTCGAAACGGCGGTGGCGAATCTCAACGGCACCCTGGAGACGATCCGAACGCTGGTGCAACACGTGGACCGGGAGACCGTCCCGGCCGCAACCGGCGCCTTCCAGGATGCTGGTCGGCTCGCGCGACGCGTGAGCTCCGAGACCGTCCCGGCGGCCAACCAACTCCTCGGCGGCGCACAGGAGGTGGCCCGCCGCCTGGAATCCGAGACCGTCCCGGCCGCCACGCAGGTCCTGACCGAGGTCCGGCCGCTGGTGGAAGAGACCCTCAAAACCGTCGAGACCGCACGCACGGCGCTCGAGCAGGCGCAGCGGACCCTGGCGACATCGCAGGAGGCGGTCGAGGAGCGGTCGCCGCTTCAATTCCAGATCCGGACCATGCTGCAGGAGGTCTCGGGAGCCGCCCGAGCGATCCGGACGCTGTCTAACTATCTGGAGCGCCATCCGGAAGCCCTGCTGTTTGGCAAGGGGGGAAAATGAGGCCCGCGATGCCCGCGCTGTCTGGTTTCGCCGCGCCCGCGCTGTGCGCCATGCTCCTGGCGGGGCTGGCCGGTTGCGCGAACAGTCAGGACACGCGGTTCTATGTTCTGACGCCTCTGGCCGGGGTCGGGCATCCAGGAGGAGCCGTCGTCCGCCGGCCCGCCATCGGCCTGCGTCCCGTCGGTCTGCCGGAGTACCTGGATCGCCCGCAGATCGTGACCCGGACGAGCGAGAACACGCTCCGGCTGGCGGAGTTCGACCAGTGGGGCTCGTCGCTCCAGGACAACGTGACGCGAGTCCTGGCGGAGAATATCGCGCTCCTCGTCCCGACGGAGCGCGTGGCCGTGTTTCCCTGGATGAGGGACAATCGGGTCGAGTACGAGATCGCCGTGGAGGTGGCGCGATTCGATGGGACGCTGGGGGCGACCTGCTCGGTGGTCGCGCACTGGACCGTCTCCGGCCGCGGCGGGCGGGAGTCGCTGAGCGCCGGGACGTTCAGCCGCACCGAGGCGGCCGGGGACGACTACGCCAGCCTCGTGGCGGCGTACAGCCGACTGATCGGCGCGCTCGCGCGGGACATCGCGACGGCGATGGCGGGGGTCGCGCGATAGCGCCGGCCGAAGGCCGATCCTGGCGGGAGATCGGCGCCGTTCCCGACGGTTTCCCCGCGGTCGCCGGCCGTGCCGGGCTCCCGTGTGCCGGTGCCCGCCGGCGCGGCGGCGCTGCGTGCCCCCACGTCCAAGACCGCGCCGGCCTCGTCCGCTCCCGGCGCGATTCCGGTCGACGGCGGTCTCGCGCGTCTTCCCCGCTCCTGACGCCGCCCGCGCTGTATCCCGCCCAGGCCACGAGACAAAGACAGGCGCCGGTCTCGGCTTGCCTTCTCGGTCCCGGTCTGCTATCCGTGGTTGCGATTGCTCGCGAATCGCGCCGCTCGACCCGCCCACAGCCGGCCGGTCGCGCAGGCGGACGGTGCCGGGCTCGGGCAAGGTGGCCGATGAGTCTCCAGGGCATCCTGCTGTTCGTGTTTGTCGGCGCCGCGATGCTCTTCGCGGTTGGGGCCATGGGAATGTCCGCGGTCTCCTTGGTCATGCTGTCGCGCTTCGAGCGCATGCGACGGCGACCGCCCGATTCCCGGCCGGCCTTCGCGGCGGTGCTGTGGCGAGGGCTGTCGCGCGATGCCTTCCCGGACATCGGTGCCGTGCACGCCGCATACCGGGACTTCTTCGGGATCGGCGTCATGCGGAGCTCGCACCTCGAGGAGATCGGCGAGTTCCTGACGCACGCAATGCACCGGATTCCGTCGGTGCCGGAGGGGCCCCGCAACGGCCCATCGCAGGAACGGCTGGCGCTGCTCCAACAACTATTTGCGGCGAACCAGCGCGCGCTGGAAGTGGAGCGCATGTGTGTGCCGTTCTCCGGGACACCCGAGACGGAACGGAGGCTCCTGGGCGAGCTGCTGGAACTGCCGGTGGACGAGAAGACCAGGCTGACGGCCAAGCTGGACGCGCTGGCCAGAGCCATCCGGTTCAGACAAGACACGCTGGACCGGCTGGACCAGGAGGGGGGACGGTCGCTCAGGGTGGCGCGGTGGGGATGGTACGCGGCGCTGGCGCTGGCGGGACTGGTCGTCATTCTGGGGTTCCTGTGCCTGGGCTTGTAGCGCCAACGCGGGATTCCTGACGGGGGTTTCCGACCCCGATCGCCCGCCGGGCTCCTCTCCCGTACGGTCCCTCGGCGCGCCTGTGCGGCGCCAATCGTATGCCGGAACCGGGTTCCGTTTGACTCCGGCGACGATCCGGTGCATATTTTCGCCTCGACGAGAATGTTGTTCGGAGCCGCCCGCATCCATGTCGCCACGTCGGTTGCCCATCGACATCGTGAACTGGCTCGGCGCTTTGCTGTCGGTCGGCTTTCCGGCGCTGGTCTACTTTGGCCGCAACCGGCTCTCCGCGCAGGTGCTGGCGCTGGTCCTCGTCTTGATCGTCTGGCTGCGAAAGAAGATCGCGTTCGGGATGCAGCCCAGCCCGTGGCTCGTCGCCGGCGGTCTGCTGCTGGCGATGCTGGCGCTGGGACGAAACGACGTGCTGCCCCTCAAATTGTACCCGGTGCTGGTCAACTGCGCGCTGCTCGCGGTCTTCGCCGGAAGCCTGTGGTACCCGCCGCCCGTGGCCGAGCGCATCGCCCGCATCGGCTATCCCCACCTTCCGACGGAGATCGTGGTCTACACGCGCAAGGTGACGCAGGCCTGGTGCGTGTTCTTTGGGGCCAACGCGTTGACGGCGCTCTGGACGGCGGTGTGGGGGTCCGATGGCGTGTGGTTCTATTACAACGGTATCATCGCCTACCTGCTGGCCGGCCTCATGTTCACCGGCGAGTGGCTCTTGCGGAGGCGCCTGCTCCGGTCCCTGGGCTGGTGAGGCCGGCTCGGGTCCACGCGTTGACGGAGCCACGCGCGCGGGTCTGGTTTTGGGGATTGACAGGATGGGCTCACAACGGGCCTTTTACAATTGACAGGTTACGCTGTAATGGCCATAGTGCACCCGCGGCGGTCGGCGGTCGCGACGGCTGCGATGCGGCGGGCCGATGTCTTGGCGGGGAGGGTGGGTCCGGAGGGGACGCCAAGGGGGTACGGAACAGGGGGGGGCATCATGGGTCCGGCGGCCGGAGTCGACGGATCAGCCCCGCGCCGCATTCCGCCCGAAGGGCTGCGAATGGCGGGAGTCGCTTCGTTTCCCGGCCGAGTGCCCGCGGCGGCTGGAAACGGCCGAGCATCGTGCCCTGTCCGACGGTCTTCGCTTCGATCCGCCCAAGCATGGTCACCCGGTCCTGGATGAGGCGTGGCGCATGCGGGAAAAGACCCTCCGAGCAGCAGGCCAGCGCAGCGGGGTGACCGGGGCCAGCACGGATGCAGCCACGCCGCCACGGGGGTTCCGTCATCTGCTGGCGGCGCCCTGGTTCTATCGCCTCGGCTTCGCGGCGGCCCGACGGGTTCCCCTGGCGGCGCTCTACGGCATCGCCGATGTGCTGGCGCTCGCGACGTACCTGAGCTGCCGGGCCCAGGCACGGACACTGCGCGGCAACCTGCTGCGCCTGCTCCCCGAGGCGTCCGGCGCGGCACGCGCGCGGCTGGCCCGCCGGATCTGTCGCAACTACGCCAGGTACCTCGTCGACTACGGCCGTTTCCGCTGGATGCCGGGGGGTGGATTCGAGGCCGTGATCACCGGCCTGGAAGGGGGAGAGCACCTCCGGCGGGCGTTTGCCATGGAGCGCGGGGTGATCCTGGTCACGGGCCACGTGGGGAACTGGGAACTGGGCGGCGTCTTTTTCGGGCACCGCGGGGTCAAGGTCCACGTCGTCACTCTGCCGGACGGCAGCCGGCAGATCGACGCCATCCGGCAGATGTACCGGGGGCGGCACGCCGTCAACACCATCGTTCTCGACGGATCGCCGTTCGCGCCGCTGGAGATGATGGCGGCGCTGAGGCGGCGCGAAATGGTGGCCATGCTCGTGGACCGGTGGGGGAAGACCGACGGCGTCGCCGCGGCGTTCCTGGGGGGAACGCAGTACCTCCCCCGGGGGCCCTTCGCCCTCGGCCTGGCGACGGGCGCGCCGATCCTGCCGGCCTTCGTGATTCGCGACGGCGGCACCTACCGGGGCATCGTCGAGCCGCCCATCCTCGTCGAGCAGGACGATTTTGCGCCCTACGCGGCGCGCGTCAGCGACGCCCTGGAGCGCGTCATCCGGCGCTGTCCGGATCAGTGGTACAATTTCGTGGCGGTGTGAGGCGCGCCTCGCGCCGGAAGGACCTTCGCATGCCCATGACGACGCTGGCGGGATGTCCGGTTCAACCCATCGCGCGGGCGCTCCCGCGGGCGATCCGCTCCCTCTGCCCGGCGTGTCTGCGGACGATTCCGGGCACCGAATTCGTCGAGGACGGGCGCGTGGTCTTGGAGAAGGCCTGTCCGGCGCACGGGACATTCCGGGATGTCGTCTTCTCCGACGCCGAAATGTTCCTGCGGATGGAGGCCTGGCACTTCGGCGACGGCCAGGGGTTTGCGAACCCGGCCACCGATGGCGAGGGGGCGTGCCCCGATCGGTGCGGTATCTGCGGGGGGCACACCAGTCACACGTCGCTGGCCAACGTGGACCTCACGTCCCGGTGCAATCTCGCCTGTCCCATCTGCTTCGCCGACGCCAATCGGCACCCGTACGAGCTGTCTTTTGACCAGGCCGTGGAGACGCTCCGGCGGTTCCGGGCGCAGCGCCCGGCGCCGGCCTTTGCGGTGCAGTTCACGGGCGGGGAGCCGACGGTGCACCCGCGGTTTCTGGACATCGTCGCCGCGGCCAAGGCTCTGGGGTTCTCCCACATCCAGGCGGCCAGCAACGGCGTGCGTCTCGCCGACCGCGACTTTGCGCGCCGCGCGCGGGATGCCGGGCTGCAGTACATCTACCTCCAGATGGACGGCGCGTCGGATACCGTCTTCGAACGCATCCGGGGGCGGGCACTCCTCGACACCAAGCTCGCGGTGCTGGAGTCGGCCCGGCAGGCCGGGCTGCGGGTGATCTTTGTGCCGACCATCGTCCGGGGTGTCAACGACCACGAGATCGGCAACCTGTTCCGGCTCGCCTTCCAGCACCTGGACATCCTGTCCGGTATCTCCTTCCAGCCGGTGACGTTCGCCGGCCGCGTGCCGGAGGGAGATCGACTCCGCCAGCGGTTCACCCTCGCCGACCTCGCGCACGAGTTCAGTGCGCAGACCGGGCTCACGGACCCCCGGGACGACTGGTTTCCGCTGAGCGCCGCCGTGCCGCTGATCCGTTACGCCGGGGCGCTCAGCGGCACCGCCCTCGTCAACCATACCTGCCATCCCCACTGCGGGATCATGGCCCTGCTCTTCGTGGACCGAAATGGCCGGGCGGTCCCGATCACCCGGTTCGTCGAGTTGCACGGCCTTTTGACGGAGATCGCCGGGCTGGCGGACCGGACGCCGCGGGCGCGCTTCAAGACGCTGTCCAAGGTCCGGGCGCTGCGGGCGCTTCACCGCTTCTTCCGTCCGGATGGGGCCCCCGAGGGGCTGACGTTTCTGCGATTCCTCCAGACCCTGGACGGGTTCGCGGACAAGAAGTTCTCCTGGGACGACCGGTACCGAGGATACACGTACAAGACTTTCTATCTGGCGGGCATGCATTTCATGGATGCCTACAACTACGATCTCGAGCGCGTGTGCCGGTGCGGCGTGCACTACGGGGCCCCGGACGGGCGGATGTACCCGTTCTGCACGTACAACTCCGGCCCCACGTACCGCAACCGTGTGGAACAGGGCCGGGGCTGGGCGTAGCATGGGGTTCCGGCTGCCAACCGCCGCGGCTCGCGGAATAGCGGTTGCCGCGGCTCTGCTTTTGTGGGCCGGCGCGTTCCCGGCGACGGCGGCGCCCGCCGGGACGCCGCTGCAGGGCGAGGAGCGGGCCCGGGCCATCGAAGCGCTCCAGGCACGCCAGCGGGAGGTGAAAGCCCTCCGCGCCGAGGTCTTGCAGCGGAAGCGGCACCCGCTGCTCAAGGACGAGGCGATCACGGAGGGCGTCTTGCTCTTCAGCCGACCCCGCCGCGTGCGGTGGGAGGTGGCGACCCCGGAACGGACGATCGTCGTCATCGACGACCAGGCGCTCGTCATCTACCGCCCGGATCGGATGGAGGCGGAGCGGAGAGACCTGCGGGACGACTTCGGGGCCCGGGCGGTGCTGGAGTTCCTGGCGGCGGGGATGAGTTTCGACGTGCCCGCCCTGGAGAAGCGCTTCCAGATGGATGTCTCCCGGGAGGGTGGAGGGCTGTCGCTGGTGCTCATCCCGCGGTCGCGCTGGATCGCCCGCGCGGTCGCCTCGGTGACGATCACCCAGGAGGACGCCGACGGGCTGCCCCGGCGGATCGTCGTCCTCGGCCAGAAAGGGGAACGTACGGAGACGCTGCTGACCCAGGTGGTGGTCAATCCGCCGCTTTCCGACGACGCCTTCACGCTTCGTCTGGGTCCGGGGGTGCGTGTGGTCGAGGTCGGCCACCCCGGGCGGGAGACCGGCGGTGGGCGGTGAGCGGCCCCGCCGGGTCGGCGTCATCGACCTGCCGGTGCGTCGGCTCCACGTCGAGCTGACGAGCCACTGCAACTTTGCCTGCGAATTCTGTCCCGATGGAGCGATGCGCCGGGCGCGGGGGATGATGCCGCTCCCGATGGTGGAGCATCTCCTCGCCGACGCCGGGCGCGAGGGGGTGGCGCGGCAGATTCACTTCCACATCATGGGCGAGCCGCTGCTGTACCCCCACCTGTCCGGCGCCGTGGCCGGCGCGCGGCGGCACGGGATGGAGGCGTGGGTCACCACGAACGGGAGTGCGCTCACGCCCGACGGGCTGAGCGAACTCCGCGAGGCCGGGCTCTCCCACCTGACCGTGTCCCTCCAGACTCCCGACGCCGCGACGTTCGGGCTGCGCGGGTCGCGGCACCTGGCGTTCGAGGCGTACCGCGACCGCCTGGTCGGGACGGCGCGCGCGTTTCTGGCGTCGCCGGGGGCCATGCGGCTGACGGTGTGCTTCCTGGCCAACCCGCTGCGCCGGTTCCACGCCCCGAACCCGCCGACCGCGCCCGTGGCGCAGTCGGGAAGGGTCCTGCGCGCCCACATGGCGGCCTGGGCGGAGCGGATCTTCCGCGGGACGCCGCACGAGGCGGAGCTGCCCCGGCTCCTGGCGCGGACGCGGCGCGCCGGCATCCTCAAGGAGACCAGCGTCCCGCTGACGGAGCGTCTCGACTTCCAGGTCCGCATCCTGGGGAACTGGGCGGACCATTTCGCGGGGCCGGTGTCGCCGGCGCGGTTTGGGTATTGCCCGGGGCTGGTGGAGAATTTCGGCGTGCTCTGGAACGGCGACTACGTGGTCTGCTGCACCGATTACGACGGCCGCACGGTCCTGGCCAACGCCGCCGACGTGTCGCCGCGCGACTACCTCGCGCTCCCCGCGGTGCAGGCGATCGCCGCGGGGTTTCGCGGCTACCGCGTCGTGCACCCGTATTGCCGGCGGTGCCTGGGGGATCGGCATCCCGCCGGGGCCCTGTTCCGGCAGGTGGGATCCATCCTCTACTTCAAGCTCTACCGGCGGCTGCTGGGGGCGCGTGGCGCGGGTGAGGTGGCGGCGTGAACCTCCTGCTTGTCTCCCCCCTCGCCTCGAAGAGCCTGCTGGGCGCCGATTTCTACTTTCGCATGCCCACGCTGGGCCTCCTCCGGGTCGCCGGCGCGACGCCGCCCGGCTGGGCCGTGAGGATCCTGGACGAGAAGGTCGAGCCCATCGACTTCTCGCGCCCGGTCGACCTGGTGGGGATCACCGGCATGACCCCGGCCATCGATCGGGCCTACGCGATCGCCGACACGTTCCGGGCGCGGGGAGTCCGGGTGGTCATGGGCGGCATCCACGTCAGCATGAACGTCGCCGAGGCGCTGGCGCACTGCGACGCGGTCGTGGTCGGCGAGGCGGAAGGTCTCTGGCCGCGGCTGCTGGCGGATTTCCGGCGCGGGGACATGCAGCGCTGCTACCGCCACCAGGCGTTCCCGGCCTTGTCGAACCTGGGCGATCCGGACTGGTCGCTTTACGAGGGGAAGGGCTATCTGCCGTTCCACTGCGTGGAGACCAGCCGGGGGTGTCCCCACGGGTGCGATTTCTGCTCGGTCACGGACTATTTCGGGGGATCCTACCGGACGCGGCCCCCGGCCGACGTGGAAGACGAGGTCCGGGGACTGCGCCCCTTCGAGGGACGATGGACCCTGAAGAATGTGGTCTTCTTCGTCGACGACAACATCGCGGGGAAGCGGCCGCACGCGCGGGAGCTGCTCACGCGCCTCACGCCCTACCGGCTCAAGTGGCTGGGCCAGGCCTCCACGACCATCGCGCGCGACGACGAGCTGCTGGCGCTGTGCCGGCAGAGCGGTTGCATGGGGCTTCTGATCGGTTTCGAGACGCTGTCCAGGGAGAGGCTCAAGACGGTCAGCAAGGGGTTCAACGATCCCGACACGTATCGGGACGCGATCCGAAAGATCCACGACTACGGGATCGGCGTCAGCGGCGCGTTTGTCTTCGGTCTGGACGGCGACGATGACGGGGTCTTCGACCGCACGTACGAGTTCGTCCAGCGGGCCAAGCTGGAGAGTCCGTACTTCTCCATCCTGACCCCGTATCCGGGGACTCGGCTGTACCAGCGGCTGCTGGCCGAGGGCCGCATCCTGGATCGCGACTGGTCGAACTACAACACGAACAACGTGGTCTACGCGCCCCGGGGCATGAGCGCGCAGCAGCTCTTCGACGGCTACTATCGCCTGCAGAACGCGGTGCACACGATCCCGGCCATCGCTCAGCGGTTCTGGGGGACCACGTCGAAGGCCAACTTCTGGCTGCCCATGAACTACGGGTTCCGGCGCTCCATCAAGAGGCTGACGGCGCGGGCGCGGGTCTTCCGGCCGGCCGGGCCGACGGGCGCCGGCGCGCCCCAGGCGACGTGACGCCCATGCGACACGGGAACGGTCCCCGCGTGCTGGTCCTGGACGGATTCTGGAATAAGACCTTGGCCGCCGTGCGGTCGCTCGGCCGCTGCGGCGCCTTTGTCGCCGCCGGGGAGCGGACGCGACTGGCCCCGGCGCTGTTCTCGCGGTACTGCGGGCGCCGGTTCGTGTATCCGTCGGTCGCCAGGCGACCGGAAGCGTTTCTGGCGGCCCTGGAGCGCGAGATCCGGGTCGGCGGCTACGACGTTCTCCTGCCCATGGAGCTGGCCACGCAGCTTCTCGTGACGCGGCACCGGCGGCGCCTGGAGCCCCGCGTGCGGATCCCCTTCGCGGATGCGGACCGGACCCTGCGGCTTCACGACAAGGGCTTGCTGACCGCCTTCGCGCGAGACCACGGCATCGAGTGCCCGGCGACCTTCTTCCCCGAGGGGCCGGAGGACGCGGCGGCGCTGGCGGCGGACCTCCCGTACCCCGTCCTGGTGAAGCCGCGTCGCTCTTCCGGCGGACGCGGGATCCGACGCGTGGAGCGCCGCGCGGATTTCGCCGGGGCGTACGCCGCGGTCCACGCCGCCTTCCCGGCGCCCATCGTGCAGGAGTGCCTGCCGCCCGGCGGGGCCGCGCTGGGTGTGGCCGTCCTGATGAACTTCGCCTCACAGCCGAGGGCCTCGTTCGCCTACCGTCGGTTGCGCGAGTACCCCGCGAGCGGCGGCCCGAGCACGCTCCGCGAGAGCATTCCGGACCCGGACCTCCGGGCGACGGCGGAGCGGCTGCTGTCCCTGCTCGGGTGGGTCGGCGTCGCCATGGTCGAGTTCAAGGTGGATCCCCGCGACGGGCGGCCGAAGCTTCTGGAGGTGAATCCGCGCTTCTGGGGATCGCTGCACCACGCCATCCTCTGCGGCGTGGATTTCCCCTGGCTGCTGTGCCGCATGGCCGTGGACGGGGACGCGGACCGGGTGACGGGCTACGCGGTCGGCGTCAAGAGCCGCTCGCTGCTGCACGGCGACGTGATGCATTTCCTGACGCGCCCGGAGCGCTCGCGCCTGCGGCCGGGATTGTGCGATCTCTCCATCCCCGACGACGTCCTCTCGGCGGACGATCCGTGGCCGGCGCTCGGGCGGATCGCGTCGCTGGTCGCCCTCGTGCGCGACCGGGAGCTGCGGGCGATGGTGCGGGGCTGAGATGGGCCGGGGCGAGAACCGCGAAGGGGGGCGGGGCGGCGGCAGGGGGTGGGGCCTCGGCGTGCTGGCGGTCCTGCTGTTCGGCGCCGCGGCGTATATCACCGCGGTTGAGGGCGCCGAGCGGCGGCTCTACTCGACGCCAAAGCACGGCGTCGATCGTTTCGTGCAGGCGCGCGGGTACACCCTCCACTACGTGGAGGCGGGGGCGGGCGAGCCGATCCTGTTGATCCCGGGCGCCTTCACGACGTACCGGGCCTGGAACCGCGTCCTGGCGGGACTCGCCCCCCACGCCCGGGTGCTGGCCGTGGATTACATCGGCGTGGGGGACTCCGACAAGCCCGAGGCGGGCTTCGGCTATTCGGTGGAGGAGCAGGCGGACGTCCTGGCCGAAATGCTGGAGAGGCTCGGGCTTTCCAACGTCAATGTGGTGGGCGCCTCGTACGGCGGCGCGGTCGCCTTGAACCTCGCCGCCCGGTACCCGGCCCTGGTCGGCCGCGTGGTGTGCGTCGAGGGCGGGGCGCTCATCGTCCCCGAGGTCCTGAACTACAGCAAGCTGGGACGCCTCATCGAATGGCCGCTCCTGGGAGACATCATCTGGGGGTTCATGCAATCCGGTCTGTTCGATGAAACCACGGCGCGGTCGGTGATGGGGCCGGCGTGGGACGGGCTCAGCCCCGAGGAGAAGCGGGAGATTGTCGCCGTGGTCTCCGCAAACATCCGGACCTCGACCCGGTCGTCCTGGATGGGCATCTACCGGGCGATCACCCGGCGCATCGACTTCGCACACGCGCTGGAGGGCCTGCGGGCGCGGGTGTTGTACCTCTACGGGACCGAATCGAAATACCTCGATGTTGCCGAGATGAACGCGCGCCGTTTCGAGCGGTCCAACGCCCGCATCGAGGTGGTCCCGGTTCCTGGGGGGATCCACGACCTGCACCTGCAGTACCCGGATGCGGTGGCCGGGATGGTCCGGCGGTTTCTGGCGACGATGCCCGCGGAGGCGTCGGCGGCGCTGCGGATCCGGGCCGATGCCCCCGGGAGGATCTTCGACTGATGGCCGGACGGCGGGGGATGCCGTGATCCAGACCGAGCGCCCGGCACGCGGCGCCTTCCGGATCCTCCTCGTGTCGCCGGTGGACAGGGCCCTGCTGGGCAAGGACTTCTACTTCCGGTTTCCCCACCTGAGCCTCCCCACCCTGGCCGCCTACACGCCCGCCGGCGCCACGGTGGAGATCGTGGACGAGAAGTTCCGGGACATCCCGGACGGGAAAGGATACGACCTCGTCGGCATCACGGCCATGACGCCGCTGGCGCCGCGGGCGTACCGCGTCGCCGACGACTTTCGACGACAGGGAGTCCCGGTGATCATGGGGGGCTACCATCCCACGGTCCTGCCCGACGAGGCCCTGGAACACGCGGACAGCGTGTGCATCGGGGAGGCCGAGACGCTCTGGCCGGCCATCGTGAACGACGCCATGGCGGGACGGCTGCAGACGCGGTATCGCGCCGACGGCTTTCCGTGTCTCGAGAACAGGCCCCGGCCGAGACGGGACCTGCTGCGGATCCCTCGCGCCAAGCGCTTCGAGCACATCAATCTGTACTTTCTGCAGACGACGCGGGGCTGCCCGTTTCGGTGCTCCTTCTGTGCGGTGACGAGCGTCCTGGGTGGCAAACTGCGCCACCGCCCGGTTTCCGAGGTCGAGGCGGAGATCGAGTCCCTGGGGATCCGGCGTCTTCAGCGCGGGCAGAAGCGCGACCGGTTTCACGACATCGTGTTTTTCACCGACGACAACATCGTGGGGCACAGGAGCTACGCCAAGGATCTGCTGCGGATGGTGGCCGCGTTCAACGTGAAGTGGGTCGGGCAGGCCTCCACCAACGTGGCCGACGATGCCGAGATCCTGGCGCTGCTGCGGGACTCGGGTTGCATGGGGCTCGCGGTGGGGTTTGAGACGCTCTCGCAGAAGAACATCCGCGACGTGGGGAAGGGGGTCAACCGGACGCCGGAGTACCTGGAGCGGATCCGCAAGATCCACGCGTACGGGATCGGCCTGGCGGGCAATTTCATCTTCGGGTTCGACCACGACGACCCGACGACGTTTGCCGACGTCGTGGGCTTCGTGGATGCCGCGCGGCTGGACGGGTTCTACTACTCGCTGCTCACCCCCTACCCGGGGACGCCGCTCTACGAGCAGATGCGGCAGGAAGGGCGCCTCCTGGAACGCGATTGGTCCTTGTACGACACCGACCACGTGGTGTACCGTCCCCGGTTGATGGATGCGGAGACGTTGATGCGGGGGTACCGCTGGGCATGGCGGCGGAGCCTCACCTACCGCAGCATCCTCACGAGGCTGCTGGGGTCGCGGAACCAGCTGATCTTTTTCGGACCGATGAACTACGGGATGCGGCGCACCATACTCGCGCACCGCGAAGGGGGAAGACCATGACACGCATCACGCGAATCGCCTGGCTGTGCGTCCTCTTCTTCCTGCCGATGGTCCTCGGCGCGTTCGCCGCGGAGATCCTGACCAACGACGCCGTCGTGACCATGGTCAAGGCCGGTCTGGGAGACGACGTGATCATCAGCAAGATCAAGACCTCCCAGAATCAATTCGACCTGTCCACGCAGGCGCTCGTGCGCCTGAAGGAGGACGGCGTCAGCCCCGGCGTCATCAAGGCGATGGTCGAGACGGCGGCACCGGTCGCTCCCAAGGCGTCGGACGCGGCGGCCAAGGAGACCGAGGACGCCGTCGCGCTGTACCGGCAGGGGAAAGCCGTGGAGGCCGAGGCGGCCTTCGACAAGCTGCTGAGCGAGCGGCCGACCGACGCCGATCTGAAGGTCTGGAAGGCCCTGGCCATCTTGGAGCAGGCGCGGGCCAAGAAGGACGCCGATGCGGCCCCCTCCGCGTACAAGCCCCTGGTCAACAAGGCCTACGCGATTCTCCAGCCCCTCGGCCGCGAGCGGGCCACCAACGCGGACTGGAATTTTGCCATGGCCAAGGCTTTCTGGATGAACGAACGGCCGACCTGGGCGGGGAAAGCAGCCAGGACGGCCCTGAAATTGCGCGCGGATTTCGTGGAGGCGCAGATCCTGCTGGGCGATCTCGCCTACGACAGCGATGTGGAGGCTCTGAGGTCCCCGTCGCGCAGCCCCCAGGCGGAGACGGCCGGTGTCTGGGCTGGCACCGAGGCGCGCAGAGAATACGAGAAGGCTCTGGCGCTGCCCGGCATCTCCGCGGCGCTGCAGGCGGAGGCTCTGTACAAGCTGGGGCGCGTCGCCGCGGATCTGGGGAAAAATCCGGGGACAGCCCGCGGGTACTGGGAACGGGCGGCCGCCGCCGACCCCGACTGCCGGTACGGGGTCCTGGCGAAACAGGGGCTGGAGGGGGCGTCAAAGAAATGACGGGGGTCACGGCGCGGGTCGAACCGGCGGCGCCGCCAACAGACCCGCGAGGCTCCGCGGCGGGCCGGCGGGCCGGCGGGCCCCGCGGCGTTTCCTCCGGGGCCGTCGTGAATGCCCTCACCGTGGATCTGGAGGACTGGTACCACGTGTGCGGCGCGGGCGAGACGGCCGATCCCGGGCAATGGAGCGCCTACGAGAGCCGCGTGACGCGGAACACGCACACCATCCTCTCCCTGCTGGGGACCCGGGGAATCCGCGCCACGTTTTTCGTGCTGGGCTTTGTCGCCGAACGGGAGCCGGGATTGATCCGCGCCATCGCCCGGGAAGGCCACGAAGTGGCGACCCACGGCCACTTTCATCGCCGGATCTTCGAGATGTCGCCCCTGGAGTTCGAAGCCGATCTCGTCCGTTCGCTGGACGCCATCGCGGCGGCGGTGGCGGGCACGGTCGTCGGCTACCGGGCGCCCGAGTGGTCGATGCGCCCCCACACCGCCTGGGCGTTGCCCATCCTGCGGAAGCACGGGATCCGCTACGATTCCAGCATGGTCCCACTGACCCGGATGGGGGATAGGGCCTACCCGCGGCTTCCCTGCCGGCTTGCCACGGATTACGGCGAGATCATGGAGTTTCCGTTGACCACCGTCCGATGCTTCGGCGAGAACCTCCCGTTCACGGGCGGCCTCCCCATGCGGCTGGCGCCCTACTTCTACATTCTGTCGTCGATCCGACGTTTGAACGCGCGCGGCCATCCGGCGCTGGTGTACGTGCATCCGTGGGAGTTCGACGCGGAGCAGCCGAGAATCGAGCTGCCCTGGAGCCGGCGGTTTATGCACTATTACAATCTCTCGGCCACCCCGCGGAAGCTGGGGGGGCTCTTGACGCATCTGCCATTCGCCTCGGTCCGGGACGTACTGGGGGTCTAGGTGCACGACCGTCAGTATCTGTCGTCGCTGGTACTGTTCGTCGTGGCGCTGGCCGCCGTGCTCGGCGGGTTGGCCGCGGTGCCGCTCTGGTTCGGCTGGCCCGGCGCCGCGGGGCTCGCCGCGACCGCGGGCGGATTTCTGGTGTGGTTTTACTGGGGGCCGCGCTCGGACCTGAGGCCCGCGGCGCGGAGGGCTCCGGGGGGGCGGCCGGATCATGAGTAGGCGGGTCGCCGTCACCGGGATGGGGATCGTAACATCGCACGGCATCGGCAAAGCCGTCAACTGGCGGAAGACGCTGGCGGGGGAGTCGAGCATCCGTCCCGTCACGCTTTTTGATACCGCGGTCTACCGGACGAAGACCGCGGGCGAGGTCGCCGACCTCCCGACCCCCCCCTGGCGGCGGATGCGGGCGTCGAGGGTGGATCGCGCCTCGCATCTCCTCTATCACGCCGTCGCGGAAGCGCTGGAGGAGTCGGGGTTGGCGGCGGCGGACTGGGACGCGTCCCGGTCCGCCGTCGCGGTGGGAACGACCCTCGGCGGGATGGCGTCGGGGGAGCGATATCACCGGGCCTACATCCAGAAGGGTCCGGAGCGGGCCCGGGCATCCTATGTCGTGGATCACCTGGCGCACGCCCAGCCGCTCCACCTGATGGACGAGTTCGCGCTCCCGGGAGTTCCGCGCGTGTTTTCCAACGCCTGCGCCTCCGGAGCCAACGCCGTGGGGTACGGTTTCGACCTCGTGCGCAGCGGCCGGGGGGACCTGGCGCTCTGCGGGGGCTACGATCCGCTGTGCGAGTTTGCGTTCGCGGGCTTCCACTCGCTGCAAGCCCTGACGACCGAGCTGTGCCGGCCGTTTGACCGCCATCGAAGCGGGCTGGTCATCGGCGAGGGCGCCGGGATGCTCCTCCTGGAAGCCTGGGACCGGGCGAGGGCCCGGGGCGCGCGGATCCTCGGAGAGATCGTCGGCTACGGGGAATCCAACGACGGGTTTCACATGACCCGGCCGGAACCGGAGGGGACGAGCGCGGCGGCCGCGCTGCGCCACGCCCTGCGGGATGCCGGGGTCGGCGCCGAGGATGTGGACTACGTGAACGCCCATGGCACCGGGACGCCGTTCAACGACGCGGCGGAGCGCACCGCCCTTGTGGCCGCGCTGGGGTCGCGGGCGCGGGACATCCCCGTGAGCTCGTCGAAATCGATGATCGGGCACCTGCTGGGAGGGGCCGGGGCCGTGGAGGCGATCCTGACGGTGCTGGCGCTGGCGACGGGCTGGCTCCCCCCGAATGTGAACTACGAGACACCCGATCCGCAGTGCGATCTGCGGATCGTCCGGACGGCGATGCGGGCGCAGCGGGTGCGGGTGGCCCTCTCCAACTCCTTCGGGTTCGGCGGCGCCAACGCGGTCCTCGTCTTCCGGGCCGTGGAGACGGTCCCGTGACGGATGCCATCGTCGTCACCGGAATCGGGATGATCGGCCCCGGCGCGTTCCGGCGCGCGGAGCTCGTCGCGCGCTTCCCCGATTTGCCGGGGGCGGCGGAGCCCCCGCGGGTCCCCGAGTTTTCGCTCGAGGAGTACCTGGAGGGCGGGCGCGCGTTCCGCCGGGTGAGCGGCGCGACAAAATTCGCCCTGGCCGCCATGAGCCTCGCCGTCGGCGAGGCCGGTTTCTCGCCGCGGACCTTCGGCGGGCCGGATGCCGGGATCGTCGTGGGGCTCACCCACGGCGGCGCCCCGTACTCGGTGCGGTTTCACCGCGAACTGTTGCTGGAGGGGCGCCTGGCCGCTTCGCCGCTGCACTTCTCGGAGTCCGTCCCCAACGCCCCGGCGGGAAACGCCGCCATCGCTTTTCAGGCCCGCGGTCCCGTCCACACGCTGATCGGGGAGGAGCCGGTGGGGGCGCAGTCCGTCGACCTGGCCGCCGGGTTGCTGCGGAGCGGCCGCATCGCGCGCTGTCTCGTCGCTGCGACCGAGGAGTGGTCCGAGGTCGTGACGCGGGCGTATGCTCAGATCGACCGCGCGCGCCGGCAGGGGCCCGCCGCCGGCCCGCCCCCGCTGAGCGAAGGGGCGGCGGCGCTGGTGCTGGAGTTGGCGAGCGCGGCGGCGCGGCGCGGCGCGGCGGCGCGGGCGGTCCTGGCGGGATGGAGCCTGGGGCGGTGCCGCGGGGGCGGGATGGAGGAGGCCATGGCGTCCGCCGTGCGCGACGCCTTCGGATCGGCGGGCCGGGCCGCCGTCGAGGCGGACCACATCCTGCCCCCCAGCGGCCGGTTCCGGCCGGAGGCGATCCGGGCGTGGGTCGCCGTGCGCGGCGCGGCGGTCGCGCCGGCGGCGTGGCTGGACCTCGGCCGGGCGGCGGGGAATCCCGTGGGCGCGTCCAACCTGCTCCAGCTGGCGGCGTCGGCGGCCTTGATGGCGGCGGGACGGGTGAACGGCCCCGGCCTCGTTTTGTCCGCGGGCGTCACCGGGACGCTCTCGGCGGTTGTCCTGTGCCGCGCGAGCGGGGCGGGGCCATGACGGGCGACCTCGCGTCGGCGCTGCGCGACATCCGGCGCGGCCCCGTGGCCAGGCGGCTTCTCGCCGACATCCTGGATCTGGCGGAGCGCGAGGGCATCCTGGAGCGGATTCGGAGGCTGTCCCCGCTGACCGCCGAGCGGCTGTGCGGGGTGTTGCGGTCGGACTTGGGATACGTCCTGGAGCAGGGCAACCGGCGGAGGATGATCGCGCTGTTGCTGGGTCTCCTGGCCGAATGCGGGCGGGTGAAGGAAGCGGGCGGGGCGTGGCACTGGCGCGGGGAGGACACGGTGTCCGCCGCCGGCGACGCAGCGGGAATCCCCGCGGACCGCGCATCGGTGGAGACGGACGGCCAGTACCTGTTCTTCCGGGAGTGCCTGAGGTCCGTGCCGGCCTATCTCCGTGGCGGCCCCGCCGCGCTGCAGTTCGACCGACGGAGCGCGGGCACCTGGGAGCGCTTTCTCGGCTGCGCCGAGTTTCGGAGCTGTCGTGCGGCGTTGCTGGCGCTCATGGCGCTGGAGGCCCGGCCTGCACCCCGCGTGCTGGACCTTTGCCACGGACCGGGTTGGGGTGTGGAGGCCGTCGTCCGGCGGTTTCCGGCGGCCCGCATCACGGCGCTGGACTTCACGGACGCCTTCCATCGGACCGCGCGGGTGCGCGCCGACCTGGCGCAGGCCCTCCACCGCGACGCCGGGCACCCGGTCACGCCCATCGTCTGGGTCGGACCCGACCGGTGGGGGGGGTTCGGCCGGCCGCTCCCGTTTGCGGACGGCGAGTTCGACGCCGTGCTCTTCACCTGTGGGGATCCGTACATCCCGGCGGGGCGGCGGGGCGACGTGTACCGGGACATCGCGCGGGTGCTGACGCCGGACGGGAAGCTGGGGATCCTGACCCGGTGCCGCCCGGATGCGGACGCCCACCACGTCGCGTCGTTCTGGCTGCGCATCTCCGCCCTGGCGCACGATTTTGCGGAGAGCGTGTGCGCGGGATGGGAGGGGTTCTCCGACGCCGAGGAGAACGCGCGGCTATTCGCGGATGCCGGATTTCGGGGTGGGGCCGAGGGACGGCCAGACGCGATGAGCTTTCTCGACTCGTCCCTGTGGGTCCTCCGGAAGGCGCGCGGCGATGCGTGAGCGGGTCGTGGTCACCGGGCTCGGCGTGGTGTCCCCGTTCAACCCGGACGGGGATCGGGAGCGTTTCTGGGCGTCCCTTTGCGCGGGCGAGACCGCCGTGGGGGACGTCCGTTCGTTCGACGCCTCGGCCTATACCTGTCGCGTCGCCGCCGAAGTGGATCGCCGGTTGTTGCACGACGGCGCCGCCGACCCCGCCCTCTGTATGGCGGAGCGCGCGTTCGACCGTTCGCTGGAGCACGCGGGCGTGGCGCCGAGGACCGCCCCGCCGGGGCGGACGGGGGTTGTGGTCGGCACGGTGCTCGGCGGAACCGTGTCGGGGGAGCGGTACCTGCGGGCGAGGGCGCGCGGGGATCCGGGAGCGGCCGAGACTCTGGCGCAGTACCCTCTCCGCGCCGTCGCCGCCGGCCTGGCGGCGAAGGCCGGGCTCACCGGACCGGTCCTCACGGTGTCCACCGCCTGCGCGTCCGGAACCGACGCCATCGGTCTGGCGTACCGGACCATCGCCTCGGGTGCGGCGGACGTCATGGTGGCGGGCGGCGTGGACGCCGTCTGCGAGCTGTCGTTTTCCGGCTTCTGCGCCCTGCGGGCGCTGACGCCGGACCGGGTGCGGCCGTTTTCCCGGAATCGGACGGGCCTCGCCCTCGGCGAGGCGGCGGCGTTTCTCGTGCTGGAGCGGGACGGTTCGGCGCGGGAGCGCGGCG
>JAKPQH010000148.1 GCA_029580855.1 bacterium
TGAATGGACACCATGACCACCATCCTGAGCGTTCCGGCCGTGGTCGCCATCGTGGAGCTGTGCAAGTCCTTCGGAGTGGCCGGCAAGTGGGCGCTGCTCGCGGCGGTCGTCGTGGCCGTCGCGCTGAACGTGGCCGACTACCTCTGGGCGACCAGCGGCCTCTACGGCGCGGCGGTCGCCGGGCTGCTTCTGGGATTGGCGGCTGCGGGCCTGTACGACGTGGCGAAGACGGCGGCACCGAAGGCGTGACGAGCCGCGCGAGCCGGGGCGACGTTCCCCTACCGTCGTCCCGGCTCTTGCCGTCTCCCTGACTGGATAGTATCGGCAGCGGAGGACAGCAGCTTGAGATACGACGGCTCAAGCATCGCTCAAGGGCGTGTATGGCCCGGGGGTGATAGCCTGATAGATGGGACCAAAGACGGGAGGGAGCCGATGAGAATCGAGACGGACTACAGTACGGCAGAAGCCCTCGACATCGCCGGTGAGGAGGTCGTGCGCCACAAGGGGCAGGTACTGTCACGTCATGACACCGGCCTCAGCGCCAGCTTCGCCAAGAAGTTCTCGTGGCTCTGGTTCCTGCTCCTGGCCGGCCTCTTCTACTTGCCGTTCTATTGGACGAGGAGCGCTCCCAGCCTCGCGATGAGCGTCAGCGACGACGGCGGTCCGGAGCCGACGGTCGTCACCCTGACCAGCAAGGGCAAGCGGGCCGAGCAGACGGCCAGGGCGGTCCGCAGGCGGCTCCGCTGAGCGGATATGACGAAGCGCGGCCGAGGCAGACCTAGGCGCGAAGACTACCTGACCACTACCCGGGCGGCCGCCTACGCCACGGCCGCCGGCCATCCCCTCAGCTACAAGACCATCGCCCGGCTCTTCGACGCCGGAGTCCTCCAGGGACACCGCACACCGGGCGGCCCAAGGCGTATCCTCCGCGACTCCCTGGATAATTTTCTCGCAACGACACTGGACAACCCCGAGAGGGCACTCTAGTATAGACTACGACGTAGTAACAGCTAGGGCAGGAGGTAGAGAGACGGACTAACGCAGTGAGAGGAAACCCGCACACAGGAGGATGAAGTGTCCACCCCAAATGCGGGACGCGGCCTCCGGTCAAAGACAGCCGCGTTCCTCAGCTCAGGAAAACCCACCACAGGAACCCCGTCGCTGTACGCGTATGGTAGCAGCAAAACGGCGGGGCGCAACGTCGTAGCCTCGCCTAAGCGGCGCGAGGCGCTGCTCTACCACCTTCTCGCCCTCCCCTTCACGCTGGCCGGCATCGGCTTGGCCGCGCTGCTCATGTGGGGCATCTGGGCGGTGGTCTCATGAGCAGCTACGACGCTTGGAAGACGACGACGCCGGACGACCGAGGTTACTGCCCCTACTGCTACGCGAACGACGAGGACGCGCAGGAAGTCCAGGACGACGACGGAGCGCAGGCGTGGTCCTGCCCGTACTGCGGCGAGGTCTACGCCGAGCCCTTGGGGCACGACGAGATGGTCCGCGAGGCGCGCGAAGATGCACAGCTCTGGGCGGCGGGGCTATGAGCACCGTCGCAGAGCGCAAGCGCCGCGCGTTCCTGGAGGGACGGCGCACCTACATCGGCGGCACCGACGTGGCCGCCATCCTCGGAATCTCGCCTTGGTCCAGCCCGCTGCAGGTCTGGCGCGAGAAGACGAACCCCGTCCCGGAGACAGACGGCAGCTCCCTCGCCATGAGGCGCGGGCTGGCGCTGGAGGACTTCATCGCGGACGAGTTCACCCGGGCGAAGCCGGGGCTCGTGACCTACCGGCCGAAGCCGGTCGTGCGCACCGACTGGGGATTCCCGGCGGGCGCGTCGGTGGACCGCATGGTGGCGACCACGGAGCACCCGCGCACGCCGGTCGCCATCCTGGAGGCCAAGACCGCGTTCAAGTACGGCTGGCGGGACTGGAACGAGGAGACGGGCGACCTGCCTCCCGCGTACTACATCCAGCAGCAGTGGTATCTGGCCGTCACCGAGCTGCCGCTGTCCTACGGGGCCGCAGACATAGGCGACCCCGGGGCGCTCCGCATCATCCCAACCCGGCCGGACCGGCGCATCCAGCGCCGCTGCATCGAGGCGGCGCGGGAGTTCTGGGAGCGGCACGTTCTGACCGGTCAGCCGCCGCAGCCGAACGGCTCGGACGGAGACGCGGCGGTCCTGCGCGACCTCTACCGGGACCCGCTCCCGGACCCGGCCGTACCGCTGGACGACCCCGAGGCGGCGCGGCTGCTCCGGACGTACCTCGAAGCCAAGGGCACGGCGGACTCCGCCAAGCGCGAGGCCGAGTCGGCGAAGCAACAGCTCTGCGCCCTCATGGGCGAGCACGAGAAGGCGCTCGTGGACGGCTACCTGCTGACCTGGAAGACGCAGCGCCGCACCACGCTTGACACGAAAGCACTCCG
>JAKPQH010000149.1 GCA_029580855.1 bacterium
CGTCACGCGACGGCACCCACCCCGCGATTCGCCGCGCCTTGTCCGGCCTTCACCGTGGCCCGTCGCGACGACCGACGGGGAGCCGGCGGCTCGCCCCCCGTCGGCTCGACGCCGCTCCTGCCGCGCAGCGGCTTCGTCCAAACCGGCGGTCAGTACACCCTGAAGCGCTGGAAGGTGACCCAGACCACCGGAGATGGCGGTGTTGTGGAGGTCGAGCTTCGGCCCGACAACCCGTCCTTCAAGCCAAAGAAGTTCTCGGCCAAGGACGGGGATCTACGGGTCGTCGCGGAGTTCCTGGAGGTCGTTGGCTAATGCCGGTGTCGCAGGGAGCACGCACCTTCAAGGGGGTCTTGCCGGCTTTCCACGCGCTGCCGCACCTCATCTCGCTCGACGTCTCGGAGTAACCGTCCAGTCCAGCCCGCGCCGTCCCTGGATGTCACAGTTTCGGGAGGTGCTGCTCTGGTGGAGCGGCTCAGGCGCGGGTGATTGAGGAGAAGGGCTTCAACGCGGGCTCCCAGGAAGCCCGCCAATGTCCGCGTCGCCGCCGAACCTTCCGGAGGGAGATCTCTCCGCTCGCTTGCGCTTGTCCGGTCATCCGCCCTGACCCCATCGAGGAGTTCGACGTGCGGCGTGCGCCTTCGAACGACGTAGGATGCTACCCCGCCCGCCGCGGAGGGGAGAAAGTCCTGCCGCTCTCCCCAGCGCGGACATTGTTCGGCACCCCCTTCAGCTACGCTGGGATCGTAGGGCCTCCGTTCGACGACGGTGGCCACCCAGGGGCGGCCAAGACCGGCGCCGCACACGTCACGATCCATGAGCGCGCGCGGCATTCGCAACGGCACGGTGTTCAAGGACGGGAAGCTCTACGTGTTCAGCCCGGAGCGGATCCTCGTCGTGCGTGGCGGGGCGGCGCCGCGCGGCTGGCGCATGTCGGCGAGGACGGGGCGCTGGTTCGGGTGGGAGCCGGACCTCGACTTCCGACGGCTCCTGCGCGCGGCTCGCGAGGCGGCGCGGACGCCCCTCCCCGAACGGCTGTCCGGAGGGCAGCTGGTCGCTCCGAACGGGCAGCTCTACCTGCCCGGCGTCCCGGTCCGCGCCCCCTGGCGGGCCCACGCCATCGCGGCCTTCCTGGACACCTTCGAGCCGGGGGTCATCGACCTCGCCCTGCGGCACGGGTGGAGCCACTGGCCGCTGGTGGCGCTCTACGCGCGGTCACGACGGGCCCGTGAGCTCGCCGTGCACCAGCCGGTGATCGCCTTCGCGGTGGCGCTCGCCCGCCGGATCCACCCTCACCCGCCACGACGGCTGTTCCGCTCCGCCGAAACCTGGCTGGCGAAACCCGCCCGGGAGGTGCTGGGGTGGCTCGGGTTTCCCGCCACGAAGGCCACGGTGCGGCTCTTCGGACAGATCGCGCCGGAGCACCTGACCCCCTTCGACCTCACGGAGCTGCGCACGGCGCTCCAGGATCCGGCCACCCATCGGCTGCTCGCGCACCTGCCGCGCGTCAACGACAGCGTCATCTCGGTGGTGGCGGATCCGGACGTGCTCGCCCACGTCGCACCTTCGTTCCTCGAGAAGTTCGCGGAAACCCGTGAGCCGACCTACCCGGTGGGGATCCTGCGCAGCACGCTCGCCAAGGCCGCGCGCCTGGGCAGGCGGCCGCCCCTCTTGCGGGGCTGGGCCGACGTCAGCTCGATCGATGACGAGTACCTGCGTCGGTTCGGGCAACCGAAGCCCGTCGAGTTTCCGCCGCCACCGCTTCCGGGAACCGAGCTCGTGGTCCCCATCACCACCAGCGACGCGCTCGTCGAAGAGGGGCGCACGATGCGTCACTGCATCGGGAGCTTCGCCTCCCGGGTGGCGCGCGGGCAGGTCTACGTCTACCAGCTCCTCGCCCCCGAGCGGGCGACCGTCGCCATCGCTCTCCGTGAAGGGCGCTGGGACGTGCTCGATGTGCGAGGTCACGCAAACGTGCTGGCCTCGGAGCCGGCGCTGCGCGCGGTACACTCCTGGCTCGAGGTCGCCCGGGGGGAGGAGGGGCAGGATGATGAGGACGGCTGAGAAGCCAGGCGGAGGCGTGGTCACTGGGGCAGGCCGGGTCTTCGTCGCGCTACTTCGCTGCGAGCCGGGCCAGCCGGACGGAACGCGCTGGCACCGCGGGCTGCTCGTGAATGGGTCAGACCGACCCCTCCAGGAGTTCGAGATCACCATCGCCGCGCAACTCGACATGACCAGCGGCCCCTACGACGTCGGCGCGACCCGGAAGCAGCTGGGACAGCTCGACCCCGGCGCCTCCGTGGAGATCCTCGCGCCCGGCGAGGCCGCTGCCGACCTCTGCCTCGAGCTGGTCGTCACGGCCGCCGGCGACGGAAGCCCCAGGCGGTGGACCTTCACCGTCTGGTGGGACCAGCCCCGGTACGCGCCAGCTTTGGCGACGCCGATCCCGGAGCTCGGTACCGAGGGCTGGGTGTTCGAGGGCGAGGCGCTGGACCACGCATGATCCTGATGAAGAACGATTCGAGCTCCGGCGGAAATCAAGAAGGCGGCCATCACCGCGCTCCGCTCCAGTGATGCTCCAGGGGACATGGCAGGCAAGAAGCACCCACGCACGACCCCCAGCCGACACTTCGTCGAGCGGCTCGCACGGATCCGCCTGGAGGCGATGTCGAACCTTCGGTCCAGGGACACGGGGGTCGAGGGCGTCGTCATCTGGATCTCGGCCGGGGAGTTCTTCGACCCCGAACGCCCGCACGGACCCCGAATCAAGGTCATGCTGGGGGAAAGGCTCACCGCCGACGGGCTCCAGGACGCCGCCTCCGTGCGCCTCACGGATCCCCCGGAGGTGCTCGGCACGTTGCCGGCCGAGATCGAGCTGCCGGTCTTTGAGTTTGTCCGCACGAACCGCGAGGTGCTGCTTCGTCATTGGAACGGGGAGCTCTCCACCAGGGAGACGCTCGACCGAATCCGGGCGGTTGGACAGACCGTGGACGACCCCGACAGCATCGTGAATCGTGTCCTTGCCCGGTACCAGGCGGGTACTGTCCGAGTCGGGACGGCTCGGGCCACGCTCGTCGTGGACGATGACGTCGAGTGCCTCGTCAGTGCGCTCAAGGAGGCGAACTTCCGCGTGCTTTCGCCAAAGGCGGGGCTGAAGGACTTCGACATCAGGGAAACCCTCCTGTCGCATCGGATCCTGGTCACGAGGAACACTCCGGACTTCCTGGCCGATGCTCCCGTGCTCGACTACGGCATCATCGGCCTCGAAGCGCTCCCCTTCATCGACCCCGACAAGAGCTACGGGAGGAATCCAACAGCGAAGATGATCTCGGAGGCGGTCACGGAGCACGATCTGGCCTCCAAGCGAGCCGGCTACGTTGTTATGCTGATGCCCGACGGTCGTCACGAGTATCGGGATCTTGGTTAGGTTCGCCCTGATCCGCCAAGTCGCGCATAGGATTGCGAGAACACCCATGGCGAAGAGCAAGAAGACCGCGAGCAGGGGCACCAGCCGTCCGGCCACGGAGCGGTTCTTGCTCGCAATGGCCTACACGCGGGAGGACTTCAAGAACAAGGCCGAGGAGTACGTCGGCGAAGCCATCCTGGAGTTCTACAAAACCACCCTGGCGACCAAGTTGGGCATCGAAGACGACCATTGGATCGATCACTGGATGAAGGAGGTCCATGGCCTCCTCGACCGAAGCTTGGTTGCGGCACTCCGGCACAGTATCCGTGGTTTCACGGATCGCAGGAAGGCCCTGGCGGAAGTGTTTGCCGAGCTGAAGAGCCACGACCAGGGCTATCGCAGAAGCGCGGTCGAGATCATCAGGAGGGACTACCGCCTCGCTGACATGGAGGTTCTCATTGAGGACGAGGATACCAAGGTGTTCTGGGAGCGTGTGGCGGCGGCTGTTGAAGCCGGCCTCGCTGAGTGACAGCCCCCAAAAAGGGACGGGAGGCTCTACGGAGGCGAGATCCTCCCCGGCTGCCGGTTGGAGTTCGCCATCACGTTGGCATTGACCTCGTCCTCCGCGACCTGGAGTAGCCGATGACTGAAGACGTCTACGAGCTGAAAGCGTGGTCGGTGTGCCCGCCGTTCATCGACGGTGCGCCCGTCGAGGTTCATGACCTCGGGCTCTTCTCCACGCTGGATCTGGCCGTGGTCTACGTCCGGGACACCCTTTCGAAGAACGCACAGGCCCTGCAACCCTGGGACTACGAAGACGGGACCTTCGTGGCGGTTCACGTCACCCGGCTCGCCCTCGACGTTGGCCCACATTGCTACCGAGAGCGGATTGCCCTTTCGGGCACGGGCACGATCATCGGACGCTGCCAGCGCGATAGCGAGGAGCCGTGGGGCGGGCGCGAACCTGAGACGTGCAAGTGGCAGCGCGGACACATCGTGAGCTGTGTCGATGGTGAGCGATACCGGGTGGGGGTGGTCCTGGCGCTTCCCCCCTCCACAGGCTGGGTTGAGCGTCAGCGGGGCTTCAATGTGACCAAAGGCGACGACGTCTACCTCGTGGGGTTCAGGGGCGAGGACTGCGACCATTGTCACCCCCGCGAGTGGGAGATGTTCGAGCCTCTCGCGCCGGTGCCGGAGGAGCTACGAGCTGCGCTGGAAACTCGGCTGGCGAGCCACGGCGGCGGCTAGTCGCGGAAGCGAAGGATGCCCTCGGGGAGCGTCGAGGGCGGTGCCGCGCTACCCCGCGGCCGCCAGAGCGGCGTCCGCGAAGCCCTGAACGTACTCCCAGAAGGCGGCGGTGTCCGCGTCGTCGAGGGCGTGCTTCAGCGTCGTGAGCTTGAAGTCCTTCTTGACGATGGTGGCGGCGTACCTCCGGTAGCTGCTGTCATTCGCCTGGAATTCCTTGACCGCCTGTTCGTAGGCCTTGCGCCGATCCGTGAAGCCCCGGATGGCGTGGAGGATCTCGTAGACGAGCTTGTGCTCGACGAGGGACTTTGCCTCGGTCATCCAGTGGGCGACCCACCTGGTCTGGCCGTTCTTCTTGGCCAGGCGGGCCTTGTAGAACTCGATGATGGCCCCCGTCAGATGCGACTGGATCTTGTTCTTGTACTCCTCCCGCTGGTACGTCATCGCCTTGAGAATTTGGGGAGCGATCTTGGCGGAGTTTCGGGTTCTTGGCTTCATGACACCCGCACCAGGTCTCGCCTTGGTCTTGTGGGTAGGCATGGGAGGGATGTCCCCTGCGCCTGCGGCGGGCGCAGGTCGACGAGATTGAGAGCTCTTTCCTCGACGGGTGATCACGATGTGGCGGTGACCTGCCCTCGGCACACCGAGGCGTTCCGTTGGTCGGACGGGTCTAGCTCACGAGGCCGGAAAGGAAGTCGTCGAGCAGGTCGTCTGGAATGGGCGCGACGACGTCAGGATTGGGCCCGGCGGGGCACTCGTCATCGGATCCAAGCTCGTCCATCCGCCGAAACCAGTACTTGTCGCGAAGTGTCTGCGCATCCTCATGGGCGCCGCTTCGAAGCTCCTCGAGCGTACCGAGCCAGACTGCCGCGGAGACGTCGAGGGTGAATCGAAGCTGCTTCTCTCCGGCCGGGCCGGAGCCCAGTGCGCGAACGCGCTCGATGATCTCGTTGATCTCCGCGTCGTCGCGTTCCTCCTGTTCGTCGATCTCGAGGCCGCGCCGGATCCAGGCGATGCGGTCCTCGGGACTCGAGAACCAGTACCATCCAACTTCGCCTCCGCAGAGGTCCGGGTCCTGCAGCATCAGACCGTGGGGGTACTTGGTCGCGTCCCGATCGGCGCGCTCCCAGAGCTTGAGCATGTCGTTCAGCCGTGCGTATGCATTCGCCGCCGGCTTCCGAGGAGTCGCGCGCTTGTTCCCCGTCCTGACGGGGGACGACCGCGCTGGTGACGTCGTCGCCGCAGGTGTCTTCGCTCGCCCCCCAGAGGATCGTGCATCCTTGGTCCCCTTCTTCTTGGGTACCGCGGCCAGGTCCGGCGCCTTCTTCTTCGGTGCCTTCCTGGCTGGAGACTTCTTCGGCCTTCCTTTGGTAACCTTGGCTCCCATGGGGTCGATCTTGCTCCCAGGCCAGCAGGATTGCACGCGGCCAGAAGGGGCGAGCGGGCACCGGTCGAGCCCCGGTTGTACTGGTCGGTGCTTTCGCAACGGGGCCGGAAGGGGCGTGATTCGCGAAGGTCGTTTGGTCGCCGCGCGCACCCGCGCTGCCACGACAGCACGCGAGATCGAACCCGAGTCCTAGCCCCCGTCGAACCCCATGCCCGCCTTCCGCCGCCCCCAGAGGAAGTACAGCCAGGCGGAGCGGGTGGTCGCCCTCTACGACATGCTGCACCGGGGGGCGGCGCTGCGTCCGGAGCGCGACGGCGAGCAGTTCGGGGTCGGCAGGCGGACGCTGGAGCGGGACCTCGCCGTGCTCGGGGGCATCCTCGGGCCCCGGCTCGAGCGCGTCGAGGAGCCGGGCGTGGGCGTCGTCTACCGGCTGCCACCCGCGGCGCGGCGCTGGAAGCTGACCCCCTGGCAGCTGCTCGCCGTCGGCGTGGGCACCCGGATGACGGGGTTCCTGTCCGGCCGGCGCTTCTCCACCGAGATCCAGCCCCTGCTCGAGCAGTTCAAGCAGTCGCTGCTGCCGGGGGAGCGCGCCCGGGTCGGGCGACTGGAGCGCAAGATCCACGTGGTCGGCACCGGCCAGAAGGACTACCGCTCGAACCCCGCCGCCCAGGAGCGGCTGGTGACGTTCCTGGAGGGGCTCCTGGTCGAGAAGCCCGTGGCGCTCGAGTACCTGTCGCACGAGCAGCGCGCCGCGGGGCGGGGGGCGCGGCGGCTGGTGGTGCACCCGCTGAGCCTGGTCATCTACCGGGGCGCGGTCTACTTCATCGTCGACATCGTGGCGGGTGACTGGGACCGGCCCGAGCGGCGCATCCAGCTGGCGCTGGACCGGGTGGGGCGAGCGGAGGTCGACCAGGCGGCCGAGAGCTTCGTCTACCCGAAGGGGTTCTCCGCCGCCGAGTTCCTGGCGGGGGCGTTCGGGATCTTCGGCGGCCGCGACCGGCACCGGGTCGTCCTGGCCGTCGACCCGAGCTACGCCCCCTACGTCGCCGAGCGCTTTTGGCACGCCACCCAGGAGCTCTCCGCCGAGCCGGGCGGCGCGCTCCGGCTGCGCTTCACGGTGGCGCGGCTCGAGGAGGTGGCGGACTGGGTGCTGGGGATGGGTGAGCACGTCGAGGTGCTGGAGCCGGCCGAGCTCCGCGCGCGGGTCCGCGAGCGCCTGGAGGGAGCCCTCGCGCAGTACCGGTCCGGGCCGCGACGTACTCTGTCGCGACGGCGCGCAGAGTAGGGGCCATGAGCCACCGCGACATCGACCTGACCGCCCTCCGCGCCACCATCGCCAAGGTGGGCTACCCGTTCCACACCAAGGACGTCTCCGGCCACCCCGACATGCTCCGCGCCCACCCGGAGCTCGCGGCCGAGCGGAACTACCACGCCTGGGTGGGCCGCTGCATCTCGGAGTCCATCGACGAGGCGCGGCAGGAGGGACCGAGCAACCAGCGCGGGGCCCGCTGGGTGCGGCGAGGGGTGCAGGACGCCGGCCCTGCCGCGCCGGCACCGGATCGGGTGTCGCCGCCGACCGGCGCGTCCGACCTCGGGCCCCAGTACTCGGGGGACAGCCCCTTCGCCCGGCAGATGCGCCGGCACCAGAGCTGGTACCGCGCCCGGGTGCTCGGGCTGCCCTGCGGCACCGGTCCAAACGCCGGGGACACGAGCTCCCTCGGCAACATGCTCACCGCCCAGGACGGCGCCCGCGGCATGAACTTCCTCACGCCGGAGATCCACGAGGTGGCGCGGGAGCGCCTCCAAGAGGGCCAGGGGACGGTGGAGGAGTTCCGGCTCCTGCACAACCTGCTCTCGAGCCAGCCGATGTGCTTCAACCTGTTCGGGCCGCTGGTGCGCGACCACGCCCTGGCGACGCTGCTCTGGCGCGCCCTGCTCGGGGACGAGGTCGCAGCGGTCACCAGGGTCCGGCTCGAGTACGCGCCCCTGCCGGCGGCGGAGTACCTGGACGATCGCACGGCGTTCGACGCCTTCGTGGAGTACCGCCGGCCGGACGGCGCGCTCTGCTTCACGGGCGTCGAGACGAAGCTCACCGAGCCGTTCTCGCAGAGCGGGGACTACTCCCAGGCGCAGCGGCGGTACCAGCGCTGGCTCGAGCGCGCCGAGCTCCCCTGGCGCCCCGACCGCCTCTCCGAGGTGGACGCCAAGGAGCACAACCAGCTTTGGCGGGACCACCTGCTCGCCTTCGCCATGGTCCACCACCCGCGGAGCAGCTACGCGGCGGGCCGGCTGCTGCTGGTGCGCCACGACGGCGACCGGCGCTGCGAGCAGACGGTGGCGCGGTACCGGGGCCTGCTCCGGCCCGACGACGACACCTTCCTCGACCAGCCCCTGTCCCGCCTGGTGGCGCCCTGGGAGGGCGCGGTGGCTCAGCAGGGCC
>JAKPQH010000150.1 GCA_029580855.1 bacterium
CCGAGGAGATCGAACGCCGCCCCCGCCAGGTACGGCGCCAGCGCCGCGCCGAGCCCGAAACCGATGTTCTGCAACCCCAGCAAGAAACCCAGCCGCGGCCCCTGCAGCCGGTCGGTCAAGAGGGCGGCGAAGACCGGCGAGACGCCGCCGTTGGCCAGGCCGATGGCGACGATGTGCGACCACAAGGTCGCCGTCTGCGACGGGTGACGGGTGACGAGTAAGCTGATATAGCCGATCGTAAAAAGGGCGCCGATCCACGCATAGGTCTTGGGCCGCCCGATGCGGTCCGATATCGCCCCGGCGGCGAGCCCGCCCGGGATCGAAAGGAACGCACTCGTCGAGAAGAACGACGCGGCCGCAACGCGACTGAATCCGACGTCGACTAGATAGGCCACCTGATGTACCAGGATGGCGTATGTCGCCAGACCGCGCAGGCCGTTCGCGCCGAAGATGGCCCAATATCCGCGCGGAAAGCCGGGCCCGGAGAACCCGGCGCCGCGGACGGCTCCCGCAATCGTTCCAGAGGCGGCGCCCGCCACTGGCGGAGCCCCGTCGGGTGCAAGCCCCACCTCCTCGGGCGTATCCCGCAGCACCAGCAGAACGAGCGGCAGGGACGTCGCGGCCACGAGGCAGCCGAACGCGACGTACGTATGCCGCCATCCGATGGCGCCGACGCCGAATTGGCTTAGCGCACCGAAGACCGCCGTGCCGAGCGGGACCGCGGCTTGGGCGATGCCGCTCGCCAAGCCGCGGTACCGGACGAACCAGCGCGAGATCAGGGCGTTGTTGGCGACGTAGGCCAGCCCACCGGTGCACATCCCGCCCAGCACGCCATAGACGACATAAAGCTGCCAGACGTCGGTGAGGCAACCGGTCGCGATGAGCACCAGCGCCCAGCCCGCGGTGCTTGCGGCGATGATGCGTTTCGGGCCCATCCGGTCCACCAGGATGCCGAGCGCCCAGCCGCCCAGGGCATAGAACGCCATGTGCAGCGAGAAGGCCGCCGATGTGGCGCTTCGGCTGGCCCCGAACTCCTCGATAAAGGGGAGCAGAAAGATGGAGAAGGACTGGCGCGGACCGATGGAGATGGCCCACACCGTGAGGATCGTGCCCGCGACGATCCAGCCGTAGAAGATGCGTCTGGTTGCCAAGTGGCGGCCCGATCAGGACTTATGGCAGGAGTCGCACTTCTCCCCGTCCATGACGCCGAAGGCCTTCTTGCCGTCATGGCAGGCGCCGCACTGCTTTCCCTCGCCCATGCTGTCCATCGAGAGCGTGTCGCCGCCCTTCTTCATCGCGAACAGCTTCGGATGGCAGTCGGCGCACTTGGCGCCCCTGGCGAGATGCTTGGCGTGCTCGAACGTCACCTTCCCCGGCGAGCTGGGGTCGGACGGAAAGGCGATGGCCGGCGGACCGGAGGCCGCCGCCGCCTTTCCGGCGGCGGCGACCGGCTTGAAGTCGTGGCACTCGGCACAGGGCGGGCCCGGATGGTGCTGCGCTTTGTCCCCGTGGCAGGTCAGGCACCGGTCCCGCCCCTCGATCTTCCACACGTGCGGCGCATGGCACGCCACGCAACCGGCATCGCGGTGCGGCTGCTTCTTGTGGAGGCCGGCCAGCGCCGGATGGCAGGTGGCGCAGCCCGCCAGCGGTTTCAGTTGTTGCTCCTTGAGGTGGCACTCCCTGCACTGCATGGAGGCCATCGGCACGCCCGAAGTGGCGATCCCGTGACAGCCGGCGCAGCTGGCCGGTTTCATCGGTCCCCCGGTGTGGCACGTGCCGCACAGGACTTCTGCGTGCTTCCCGCCCAGCTTCCAGGGGTGCGCAAAGGCGGCCGTGGCCTCCGGCTGGGCAAACCCACCGGCCTTGCGACGCTCCAGGAAATCGTGACAGGACGAGCAATCGTTCCGGATCACGCGACCGTCCTTGCTCGCGTGTTTCCCGTCGTGACACCGGAAACACCCCGGGAACTCCTTGTGCCCGATATTTTCTGGATACGCCTTCCAGTTCACGCGCATGTACGGGAAGAAGTTTTGCGAGTAGACGCGCTGCACCTCGGCGATCGCGTCCCGCAGCGCCGCCTCGGACTCGGCAAGCACCTTCGGGTATGCCTTCGCGTAGAAATCCCGGATGTGCTGCTCGATGCCCCGCCGGGCCTCGTCCGCCGTGGCGTACGTCTTTGACATGGCCTCCACCGCCACCTTCTTCATGTAGGGCAAGGAGGTCGAGATCGTGCCGGCCTGGAAGGACGGATCCAGGGCCCGGCCCGGCGGCAGGTACCGGTGGCTGGGTCGGTTGTGGCAGTCCATGCAGTCCATCCGCCGCACTTCCGCGCTCTTGAGCGCCTCCGGCGACAACGGCTTCTCGGTGGAGGCGTACTCCACCGCCACGCCGTCGGGCCCCTCGGCCTTGACCCACGGAATCACCTGCCGGCGGTCGTCCGCTGCCGCGTAGTAGACCTTGTTGGCGATGTTCATGTGCCAGTGGATACCCTGGTTGATTCCGTGCTGCCCGCCGCCGCCGGTCTTGATCAGCAGGTCGATTTCTCGCCGGGTGTTCTTCTCATCCTCCGAGAAGTGGACCCGCGAGGCGAGTTGCTCCCCCCAGAACTTGGCCGGCCAGTGACACTGCTCGCAGATATCTTGCGACGGCCGCAAGTGACGAATGGGGGTGTGGATGGGCCGGGAGTATTTGTTGAACAACACGGAGTACACCTGGTAGGCGCCGTTGATCTTCGATTTCACGTACCACTCGGCCCCCGGTCCGATGTGGCACTGCACGCAGGCCACGCGGGCGTGGGCCGAGTTCTGGTAGGCCGTATACTCCGGCTCCATCACGGCATGGCACGTCATGCCGCAGAAGGTCACCGAGTCGGTGTAGTGATAGCTTTCGTATCCGCCCACTGCGGATAGCCCAAGAAACACGATGATCGCGAGCATCGTGCCCGCCAGCGCCAGCCGATGCCGCGTGTTGTTCAGATCGAGCCGCGGCAGCTCCACCACCTGCGCTCCGCGCCGCAAGCGGAGGAACCGGAGGAGCGCACCGCCGAAGATCATTCCCACGCCCCCCAGCGTGATCCCGGGGAGAATCATGTACGTGATGATGCCCACGTAAGGGTTCGGCGCGCCGGAGAGGAAATCGACGAACAGCAGGAAGATATTGACCAGAAAGCTCACAACGGCGACAACGACACCGATCAAGCTGATATAATTCCAGAACAACCCGCGCAGAGTGATCGCCATGGGGTCCGTCCTCCGCGGAAGGGCCTTCGGGGGCGCTCACACGAGCTTCACGTGGATCGGCAGCCGGGGCATCATATCGAACATCCACACCCCACGCAAGCCTGGGGTTTCGGACGGCGGGGCCGACTGAAACAAAAGTCGCAGACGGCTCCGGACGCTGATATTATCGTGCCCTGAAATACGATCATCGCGCGAACCGACTGCACAGAGGGAGGCGCAACATGACCGACGAGAGGCACGACCACGGGCACCATCACGGGCACGGCGGCACCCCGACGCAGATCCTGATGGAGGAGCACGAGCTGATCCTGGAAGCGCTGGACGCGCTGGAGAAGAAGGTGGCGGCCATGGGAGCGAGCCCGGCGGCCGATCGGTCCTACTTTGAAAAGGCGGTGACATTCCTGCGGGAATTTGCCGACAAGTGCCACCACGGCAAAGAGGAAAATCTTCTCTTCAAGCGGATGACCGAGCGAGGCTTTCCGGCCGAGGGCGGCCCGATTGCCGTCATGCTCTCCGAGCACGAGGCCGGCCGCGGCTACATCCGGGGCATGGCCGACGGCGCGGCGAAGCTGGGCATCGACCCCGCGGCGGCCGGCCGGATCACGGAGAGTGCGCGCGGCTACATCGAACTGCTCCGTGCGCACATCGGGAAGGAGAACAACGTCCTGTTCCCTATGGCGGACCGGGCCCTCACGCCCGACGATCAGACACGGCTGGCCGCGGAATTCGAACGATTCGAGGCCGAGGAAACCGGCGCCGGCGTCCACGAGGCCATGTTGAAGCTCCTGATCGAGCTCAAGGCGGGCGCGAGATAGACGCGTCCCGTGCGGCCGCGGGCTGGCTGGCGCCCTGGACTGGATGCGGGAGCCTCCAGGCGGGATGCCACGCGACGAGTTTCCCCTTGACACGGCGCCTCGGGAAAGCGATTGTGCAGCGGGGTTCGAGGAGAAAACGCGTGGCTCGGCTGGCGCCGGAGCCTCCTCGGCCACAAGACGATGTTGCGGTCGCTCCGTCACTGCCGACGCTCGCGCGACACCCCGGGGGTCGGACGTCCGCCGCACGGCTGTGACCCCTGGATGACCTCCTCCATCCCGGACCATGACTCGCACGCCCGCTCCAAGACGACACTTTCCCTCTCCTCCGGGCCGGACGGCTTTCCTGCCGAAGGAGTGGGCTATTGTCCAGAGGCTCCGCACGCCGCGGCAGGTCCAGCGGTTTCTGCGGGCCCTGCCGTACAATTGGGAGAAGAACGGCGAGACGCTCCGGACGTTCCGGGGCGTGGTCCGTCATTGGCAGGCGCATTGCCTGGAGGCGGCGCTCGCGGCGGCGACGATCCTGGAACAGCACGGGTACCCGCCCGTGCTCCTGGATTTCGAGTCCCAGGACAGGCTCGACCACGTCGCGTTTCTTTTCCGGTTCCGGGGACTCTACGGTACCGTCGCCCGATCCCGCGATGCGGGCCTCCACGGGCGCAAGCCTCTCTACCCGTCGCTGCGACAGCTGGTGATGAGCTACGTCGATCCGTACGTGGACGGTTCGGGGCGTATCTTGGGGTACGGCGTCCTGGACCTCAGGACGCTGCGCCACACCGACTGGCGCCTCTCCGCGAGAAACGTGTGGGCGGTGGAACGGGCGTTGATCGCGATGCCCCACACGAAGCTGGCGACGTCCGACCGCCGGTACGCGACGGTGCTCCGGCAATACCTCGCCTTCCGGAAGAAGCACCCCGACAGGCCCGCCACGTTCTACGCAAACCGCCACGAATGGTTGTAACGCGGCCGGGGGGCCCATCGGCTGCGCGCGAGGCGCAGCGCGTTCAGCCGACCTGCTCCCGCAATGCGCGCAGCCGGGCGAGATGATTGGTGTCGTGCGCGACGTGCATCACCGCGTTGGCCGCGATACTGAAGTCCCCCCGCTTTGGGTGCAGACCGACCCGCTCCCAGGACTGCTGAGCCAAGGCGAAGAGCAGCGCGACGGTTTCGGCCCGGAAAGCCTGAAACTCCCGCAAGGCCACCGCCGGGTCGTCGTCGTTGTAGCGAAGCTTTGCCGCCAGCGCGTCCTGATCGATCATCCGCAGCTGGGGCCGGTCGTGATTGGCGATTTTCCCGTAGCGCTCCACGAAGAGCTGCTCGATATCCCGCAGGTGACAGAGGATCTCCAGCATCGACCATTTGTCGGATGCAGGTTTCCGCCGCACGACTTCGGCGGGGACCCCGCGGAAAATCGCCGCCACGGCCTTTGGCGTCTCCTGAAGCTTCGACAACACATCCCAGCGCGTCTTGATGTGCTCGATCTGGACAAGATGCGCCTCGTCGTTGCCGAGCGCGTGTCGCTGCAGAACCGTTTCCAGCGACATAGGCCCCGCCGTCTCGTGCGTGCCGATGCGGGTCCACTGCGACTCCTTCACCGTCCTCAAGACCGCCAAGCATTCTCTCCGTGCAGCCCGCCAGTCACGCAACACCTCCCCGAGATTCAACCGACGGTACTGCCGCTCCTGGGCCAAGACGTCGCCGTCCAGGTTCGGGAATGTCGGATTGTCCTTGGCCAGAATCTCCGTGTAGCGATGCAAATAGCCCAGTCGCTCCGCGTCCCGCATGTGGCAGACGATTTCATGGATGGACCACTTGCCGGGGGCGGGCCGCCACATCACGCGCTTCTTGGGCAGTCCCGCGAGCGCCGCCTTCAACCGATCCGGCGTCGACCGGACGACCGTCAGCAACCTGTCACGCTCCGCGTGTTCCATCTCTCTTCCTCCGATCGCTCTGGATATGTCCGTGCCGGCGTACGCCGATCTGGGACTGTTCAACAAGGGCCGGACGCACGCCGGTCCCCGCTGCGGTGGACACCCCGCCCCCAGGCGGGCCCGAGGCTCACCGAATCCGGCCGGCGCCGCACCACACCCATCTGCGATGAGTGTCCGGCGGACGGGGCGTTTCCGCCCCGTCTCATTGTCCGGGAAACTTCAACGGCAATTCACGCTGGCGGGTGCTTGGAAGCGAAGGCGATTCACCGTGACGCGCTCGGTACACCCAGGCTTCCAGCCGCATGCGGGTAGCCAGGCTGGCCATCTGCCAGAGCGGCCGATGAACCGCGGAGCCCTCGATTTCCGCTTTGCGATAGGCGTCCGCCGCCCGTCGATATGCCGCGGTCAGCTGGGCCACATGAAACGCCAGAGCGTCTTCCGTCGTGTACACCGACAAGTCCTCCGCCATCTGGAGCAAGAGGTGCTGTTCGTACCCCAGACGCGCCGCCGGCTTGTCCCGAAACACTTCCGCGTGGATCTCCTGGAGACGGGCCAGGTTATTCGGGATCACGGGGTCCTTCTCCAGCATCCACGCGTACAGGGCAGGCAGATCCTCCATCGACTGCGCGGGCGGCGGCAGCGGCTTGCCGAACGTCAGAAAACCTTCCACGCCGTTTCGGGTCTTCCCCGGCGCGTGGCCGCTTACGCCGTCGCCGGCCTCCGATCGTTCCGTGGGCGGCGGGGGTATCGGTGGAGCCGTGACCGCCGCATCGGCCTGCGCGGGATGCTTTTCCGATCCGACAGCGCTCGCAGCGGCCACCTCGATCCGGGGTGTCGGCGGCGCCTGGGCGGCGACGGGTTTGTCGGCCTCGGTCCTGTCGGGGGTCACGCGGGTCACCGGTCCGGCGTCCGGATCCTCGGCATACAATTTCCGGAGAAGGTAGACATCGGGAGGCACCCGCGCACCCTGCAGGTATTCGCGCAGCGCAGAGGCGCCCTCGGGACGAAACACCATGTAACAGAAGGGGCAGAACGTCGCGTCGGCCTTGACGTTTCGCTCACAACCCGGGCAGGTTCGAACCCGACTATTTCCGGCGCCAAAAAGCCGCAGTGCCATCGCCTCTTCGACCGGCCTCCCCGAAAACGGACCTGGTCGAAAAATAGCACTGCATATGCCTTCCGTCAAACCAGTAAGTATCGAGACGGACGAAAGGGGGCCAGTTTCGGATTGAGCGCTGTTTCCCGGCAGGCGCCAGATCCGACGATATGCCGCCGCTGCCGTCGGAGTCGGGGGTGCGTGGCGGATGCACAGATGGCTTGACAGATCCGCAGGCCTGTGCCAAGGTGCCGCGGTTTCCGAAATCACCGCCGCCGGATGGCGCTGGATTCGTTTCGCGAAGAAACGGCGCGACGGGACCCCTCAGGTTCTCCCGCGGATCGCGTCTGCGACCGCGATCTGGCGGCGGCCCACGGCCTGAACCATGAGCGACACCCAACCGCAGGGGCAGCCGCCCTTCACGCTCGCGTCACTCACGTTCAGCGTCTACGTCCCGACCTTGCTTTTCTCCATCGGGCAAGGCGCCGTCCTGCCGATCGTCCCCCTGTACGCTCTGGAACTCGGCGCCTCGGCGGCGGTCGCCGGCTTCGTCGTCGGGATGCGCGGCGTGGGCCTGATGCTTTTCGACGTGCCGAGCGGCGTCGCGGTCTGCCGTTTCGGCGACAAGGGCGTCATGGTCCTCGGCACCGCCATGGTGGCCGTGGTTGCCATCGGCGCCTCGCTGAGCGCATCGGTGGTCGTGCTGGCCGTTCTCATGCTGGTCATGGGTGGAGGCTGGGCGTTTTGGCAGCTCGCGCGGTTGGCGTACGTCAGCGAGGTGGTCCCCCCCGAACAGCGCGGGCGCGCGCTCTCGCTGGTGGGCGGGGTCCACCGCCTGGGCCTGTTCCTCGGTCCGATCCTCGGCGGATTCCTCGGCAAGTCCTACGGCCTCGGATCGGCGTTCTACGCGCAAGCGGCCGTGGGCCTGGCGGCGTCGGCGCTGATGTTCATCGTGGTCCGGCAGGGCTCCGGCGCCGAGGACCCCGCGGGGCACGGCATCGGCGGACGGCTGGCGGAGACGGTCATCAAACACCGGAGCGTTTTCCTGACCGCGGGTACCGCCGTGATCGCCCTGCAGGTGCTGCGGCAGGGTCGCCAGGTCTTCTTGCCGCTCTGGGGCCACGCCATCGGTCTGGACATCGCCCAGATCGGCCTGGTGTTCGGGCTCTCCTCCTTCGTGGATGCCGGACTGTTCTATCCCAGCGGCTGCGTCATGGACCGGTGGGGCCGGAAATGGGCAAGCGTGCCGAGTCTGCTCACGCTGGCGCTCGGGCTCCTGATCCTCCCGGCAACCAGCGAGGTGTACGGGTATGCGCTGGTGGCTATGGTGACGGGGATCGGCAACGGTTTCGGGGCGGGGATCGTGCAGGTCCTCGGTGCGGACTTCACGCCGGCGGCGAAGCGAGGCGAGTTTCTCGGCGTCTGGCGACTGATCGGGGATGTGGGAAACGCCGGCGGCCCCTTTGTGGTGAGCATCGTGGTCGGGGTCGCCAGTCTCGGCCTGGCCTCGGTCTGCACCGGTGCGCTCGGCCTGGCCGGGGCCCTGATCATGTGGCTGCTGGTCCCCGAAACACTTGTGCGCGGGAGGACCCCGCCGAGCGGAAGACCGTCGCCCCACCGGGCCGCCCACGATCCGCAACATCGTGGACGGCCGCGTGGCTCCGACCCGGGTCACAGCACCTGAACGATGAGTCCCGTCTCCCCGAGGATCTTCGCCACGCGGTGACAGTCGGACGCCCCGCCCCGATAGACCTCGGCCAGCCCGGTGGTGTGAACGCGCCACGCCAACTCTTCGGCCAACGGTCGCGTCATCCCCGGCACCGCCTTCAGGAGCTGCGCGATGACCTCCTCGAAGGTGTGGCACTCGCAGTTGAAGAGGAAGACCTTGCTCCCCTCGCCTCCCCCTGTCGTGCGCTGCTCGACCTCCTCCGGGGCGACCCGGCCCGAGATTCGCCGGGCAGACATCGTCTCTGCTCCCCTCGTTATCGGACCATGATTCGCGGGGCGGCGCTCAACTGACGCTCACCTCGATCTTCCGGGGCTTGGCCTTCTCCTTTTTCGGGAGCCTGAGAGTCAGGACGCCGTGCTTCAGCTCGGCAGCGATCTTCTCGGCGTCCACCTCCTCCGGCAGCTCGAACTGCCGGTAGAAGTGCAGCAGCTCGTACTCCCGCTCGATGGGCGTCCCCGGCGCCAGATGGGCTGTCCGGCCCTGCAGCGTCAGAATGCCGTCCGCCACCCGCACGTCGAGACCCTTCTGCTCGACCCCCGGAAGGTCGGCGACCACCGTCAGGCCGTCCTTCGTCTCGAAGATATCCACCGGCGGCGTGATGTACCGGTCGTGCTCGCGCGTCTCTTCCCGTCGGCCCGGCGCCCAATCTTCCTGCACGCTGGGGACCGTCTTCTCCGCCATGACCCTCACCTCCTTGTCATGTCACCGTACGCTGATGGGAACCTGCCGTGGCCGCGCGGCCTCGGACTTGGGCAGCGTCACCAGCAGCAGACCATTCCGGTAATCCGCGCTCACCCTGCCGGCGTCAACCTCTACGGGCAGATCCACGGTGCGGACGAAGCGGCCCGCCGCCCGCTCGTTCCGGTGGTACGCCTCGGCCGAGACCTGCGCCAGTCCGGGCTTCTCCCCCTTGATGGTGAGCGCCCCCTGCATGACGGAGAGGTCCAGCGACTTCGGGTCCACCCCGGGCGCCAGCGCCTCGACGTAGACATTTTGTTCGTCCTCGCTGAGATTCACCAAGGGATACTGTCTGGCGCCTCGACCGGGGAGAAACGCCACCCGGGGCGCACGCCGGTACCTGGGCCAGGACTCGGAAAATCTCCGATCCAACTCCCGCCGTAATGCGTCCATTTCCGCGAAAGCATCCCACACGGACATAGCCAGCCCTCCTTTCCGTCGCGCATAAACACGGCTGGGGTACGCCGCCACCGACTATGTGGAGCGCACCTCCTGTCGCATGAAGCAGGCGTAGCAAATCCCGAAACAGACCACCGTGATGGCCACCAGGGACACCAGGTGGGGTGCCACGATGAGCGCGCTCTGGATGAGCGGCAGCGGACTCTGGAACCGACTGATGGACAGCTGCTCCATGGGCCCCATGAGCACCAGCGACCGCGTTGTCTTCCGCAGGGGGTCCAGGACGATCCCCGTCGCCTCGCTGTACAGCGTGATGGGCGACACCATCGAGACGACGGATCGCACCCGGTCGTTGCGCAAGACGGCCTCGGCGTTCACCGATGCGCCGGTCGGCAGGGGCGCGACGATGTCCGCCGCCAGCCGAGCGCCCAGCGCCATGAAGAAGGCGAAGAAGATCCAGAGCGCGATCGCCGCCAGCGCCGAGGTCGCCATCCCTCGAAACAGCACGGAGCACAGGATCGACAGCGCCAGCCAGAACCCAACGTAGATGATGCTCACCACGAGGTACACGGCCATGCGGCCGATCTCTTCCCAGCCGGGAACGACCCCCAACACCAGAAGTCCGATGCCGGAGATCAGCAGGACGATGGCCAGCAGCATGATGGCGATCGTCGTCAACCCCGCCAGGAACTTCCCGTTGATCACCGCGTCCCGGTAGATCGGCTGCGACAAAAGCTTGCTGAGTGTCCGGTGGCTCCGCTCCCGGTTGATGGCGTCGAACCCCAGCACCATCCCGATGAGCGGGCCGAAGAACGCGATGAACTGCGCCAGCGAGAACAGCGCCCCGGTGGACGTGAAGAGAAGCAGGAACACCAGCGAGGGTTTGGCCATCCCCTCCATCTCTTTCCGGAGGCCGCTTCCCACCATGTAGGCCGTGACCAGGCCGACCATCAGGATCACGGTCAAGAGCAAAATGGACCGCGTGCTGCTAAAGTGGTCCTCGAGTTCCTTCCGATAGACCGCCCACATGCCGTGCACGGACATTCCCCTTTCGGGCGCGATGGAGCGTCAGGCCGTCGCCGTCGCGTCCTCCCGGAAGTACCGCATGTAGATCTCTTCCAGGGTGTACCGCTCCTGGTCCACGCCGAGCTTCTGCTTCGCCAGTTCCTGGATCGGTCCCGCCGCGACGAGGTTGCCTTTGAGCATGATCCCGACCCGGTCGCTCACCCGCTGCACCTGATCCAGAAGGTGCGAGGAGAAGAACACCGTGATCTGCTTCCGCCGACTGAGGTCTGTGATGAAATCCAGCATCTTCTGGGTGCCGTCGGGATCGAGACCCAGCGTGGGCTCGTCCAGGAAGGCGACCTTGGGGTCCTTGAGCAGCACCTCGGCGATTCCCAGGCGCTGCCGCATGCCCCGCGAATACGCCCCCACCCGTTTCCGCGCCTCCGCCAGGAGACCGACCTGGTCCAGAAGTTCCTCCATGCGGTGCCGCAGCCCTCCGTCCCGGATCCCGTTCAGGCGGGCCACGTACGTCAGGTTCTGGACCGCCGTCATGTCCTCGTAAAAGCCGACGTTCTCGGGCAAATACCCCACCAGCCGTTTCACCAGCAGCGGCTCCCGCGTGGGGTCGTGTCCGCAGACGCGGGCCGTCCCGGAGGTCGGCTCGCTCAACCCCAGAAGCATGAGCAGCGTCGTCGTCTTCCCCGCCCCGTTCGGTCCCAGGAAACCGAAGATCTCCCCGGGCTTCACCTCCAGGGTCAGGTTGTTGACCGCCACCTGTCTGCCGTAGCGCTTGGTCAGCGCGTGTGTCTCGATCGCCGGTTCCATGGCCGCCTCACCGCCGCCCCAGCCAGGCGAACAGACCCCCCATGCCCCCGATCACCACGGCAATCAACCCCACGCCGATCCAGCCCCAGGCCGTGGGGGCCTTCACCGTCACGCGCATCTCGACGGTCTTGCTGGACGATTTCTCTCCGTCAACCATCAAGCCCACCGAATAATCGCCCACCAGCGCCGTCGCCGCCGGGGTGATGGTCGCCTCGACCTGCTTCATCTGATTCGGCTCCAAGGCCTCGATCTTCTCCGGCTTGAACTCCACCTTCCAGTTCTCGGGCTTGAACGACGACAGGTTGATGTTGCGGTTCACGGCGGACCCGGTGTTCTTGACGAGCAGCGACACGGTGGTGGGCTTCCCGGTCACGGCATCGGTGGAAAGGATCCCCGTCGCCGTCGCCGCCTCTAATTTATAGATCCCGGTGAGCACCACCATCAGCTTCGCTTCGGCCTTCGACTCGCCTGCGCTGATCCGGACCAGGATCGGATACTCGCCGGCCGTCGCGTCTTTGGGCGGCGTCACCGATACCGCCACGGTCTGGTTGCTGTTCCCCCGGATCCGCAGGCTGGAGATCTGCTTCTGCTCGTAGCCGGGCTTGAAGTTGATATCCCACTTCTCCGGCGCCTGCGCCGCCAGGTTGAACGTGCGGTCGGCGTCCATCTTGTTGTTGACGTCCAGCGAGAACTCGAAGGTGGCGTCGGTCTGACCCCGCAGCACCGGATAGGAGGTGGTGATCTGGATATCGTCGGCGCCGAGCCGGCTGCGCTCGCGCGTCGTCACGGCGATGGTGTAATTCGCGGTGAGCTTGCCGTCCGCCGTGACCCCCTCGATCCCGAACGGATACGTCCCGGGGCCGACCCCTTTGTCCGGCTCGGCGCTGAAGGACAGCGTGCGGTTCTTGCCGTCGGGCACGGCCACGCCGGTCACGGTGAAGCTGCCGCCCTTCAGAGAGGCCTTCCACCCCTTGGGAATGCTGGTGAGCTTGAGCGTCACCACCTCGTCCTGTCGGCCCTTGTTCTCGACCGTCAGGTCCATCCGGACGCTCTCGCCGACGGGGACGACGACCCCGGAGTAGTCGCTGTAGATGGCGATCCCCCGGGCGGGCCGGTCGTCCCGCTTGGGTGGCTCGTCAGCGGCGAACGCCACGGCAGGCCCGGCGACGATGAGCACTGCCACCAACAGTCTCGCGAGAATTCGCGTCCTCCGGACCGCCTGCTCTTCCCTCGCACACACGATCATCACAAACCTCCTCCGGTCCAGCGCAAGGGGGATGGCCCGGGATTGGACCATCCCCCTCGTTTCACAGTGCTCAATAGTCTTCGGGTGGAGCGGGCGGACCCGCCTTCTTCTCCTTCTCCGGAACCTCGGTCACCAGACACTCGGTGGTCACCATGAGCCCGGCGATGCTGGCGGCGTTCTCCAGCGCGGTGCGCGCCACCTTCGTGGGATCGATGATCCCGGTCTCGAGCAGGTCCTCGTAAGTCTCCGTCTCGACGTTGAACCCGAAGGCGCCCTTGCCCTCCTTGACCTTCTGGACCACGATGGAGCCCTCGACGCCGGCGTTCTCGGCGAGCTGCCGGATGGGCTCCTCCAGGGCGCGGCGGACGATGTCCACACCGATCTTCTCGTCACCGCTGGCCTTCACTTTGTCCAGAGCCGTCTCGGCGCGCAGCAGCGCCACGCCCCCGCCCGGCACGATGCCTTCTTCCACGGCGGCCCGGGTGGCGTTCAGCGCGTCCTCGACGCGGGCCTTCTTCTCTTTCATGGCGATCTCGGTCGGGGCGCCGACCTTGATCACAGCCACGCCGCCGGCGAGCTTCGCCAGCCGCTCCTGCAGCTTCTCCCGGTCGTAGTCCGAGGTGGTCTCTTCGATCTGGGTGCGGATCTGCTTGATCCGGCCCTCGATCTCCTTCCGGGCGCCTGCACCTTCTACAATAGTCGTGTTCTCTTTTTCAACGACAATCTTCTTGGCCTTGCCGAGGTCGCTCAGCTTGATGTTCTCCAGCTTGATGCCCAGCTCCTCGGAGATGACCTCGCCGCCGGTGAGGACGGCGATGTCCTTCAGCATCTCCTTGCGGCGATCGCCGAAGCCCGGGGCCTTGACGGCGCATGCCGTGAAGGTGCCGCGGAGCTTGTTCACCACCAGAGTCGCCAGGGCCTCGCCCTCGACCTCTTCGGCGATGATCAGCAGCGGCTTCCCCAGCTTCGCCACCTGCTCCAGCAGCGGCAGCAGGTCCTTGAGCGCCGACAGCTTTTTCTCGTGGATGAGGATCAGGGCATCCTCGAGTCCGGCCTCCATCCGCTCCGGGTCCGTGACGAAGTAGGGCGAGACGTAGCCGCGGTCGAACTGCATGCCCTCGACCACCTCCAGGGTGGTCTCGACCGCCTTGGCCTCCTCGACCGTGATGACGCCGTCCTTGCCCACCTTCTCCATGGCGTCGGCGATGAGGTCGCCCACAAGCTTATCATTATTAGCGGAAATCGTCGCCACCTGCGCTATCTCTTTTTTGCCTTTGGTCGGTTTGGAGAGCGTTTTGAGTTCCGCCACCACCGCCTCCACGGCCTTGTCGATGCCCCGCCTCAGCGCCATGGGGTTCGCCCCGGCCGTGACGTTCTTCACCCCCTCGCGGAAGATGGACTCGGCCAGAACCGTGGCCGTCGTAGTCCCGTCCCCGGCCACGTCCGACGTCTTGGCGGCGACCTGACGCACCATCTGGGCGCCCATGTTCTCGAACTTCTCGGGGAGGTCGATCTCCTTCGCCACCGACACCCCGTCTTTGGTGATGGTCGGCGCGCCCCATTTTTTGTCCAGCACCACGTTTCTTCCCTTGGGGCCGAGGGTGGCCTTCACGGCGTTGGTGAGCTTTTGCACCCCCCGCAGGACCGCCGCCCGTGCGTCCTGGTCGTACAAGAACTGCTTCGCAGGCATGAGCAAACCTCCTTTGGTAGAAACCGGGCTTCTTGCCTACTCCATTTTCCTCAACTCAGCGTCCCCAGGATGTCGCCCTCGTGCATGATCAGATATTCCTCGGCGTCCAGCTTGACCTCGCTCCCCGAGTACTTCCCGAAGAGGATCTTGTCGCCCACCTTCACCGACATGGGCTGGAGCTTCCCGTCGTCGGTCACCTTCCCCGGGCCCACGGCGAGCACCTCGCCCTCCTGGGGCTTCTCCTTGGCGGTATCCGGGATGATGATGCCGCCCTTCTTCACTTCCTTCTCCTCCAGGCGCTTGACCAGGACACGGTCGTGCAATGGTCGAAGCTTCATATCCGCTCTCCCTTCTGCCAAGTGATTTGGCGTACAGCGAATCCACCACCCGTCACAACAGATTCGGGGGAGGGCTCGGAACCCCCTCCCCCGATAAAAGCCCCGGTTCAGGCCGCTTTGAGCTGCTTCTGACCCTCACCAGGGACCAGCTGGATCGGGATCTTTTTCCCGGCCAGCCTCGGCGGAGCGGGCATGCGGACCTCCAAAATCCCGTGGCTCAGATTGGCCTTCACCTTGTCGGGCTCCACCGCCTCCGGAAGCGTATGGCTGTAGACGAAGGCTCGACGGCTCACCTCTTTCTTTTCGCCGTCGGCCTTGCGCTCGCCGCGGATGTTCAGGGTGTTCCCGGCGACGTTGACCTCGATCTCCTCGGGGGCGAACCCGGGGACCTCCAGCCGGAGGATATGCTCGCCCTCTCCGAGCGACATCTCGGCGCGCGGCCAGAAGGTCCGCGCCCCTTCCGGCGGACCCATGGCGGGCCAGTCGCTCCCGAAGAACGCGGCGAACAGATCGTCCAGATCCCGATGGAAGGTCCGCAGGGACCGGGTGATGCGACCCGGCATCCAGTCCTCCCGGTCAAAGAAACGGTCGAACAACTCGTCCATGTCCTGCCGCAGACGGCTGATTCCGCGCGGCTCAGTCCAGCGCGTGAAACCGAACATCCAAACCACCTCCCCCGTTTTTTCCGGGATCCGCTCTGCCCGGCCGACAGCAATCCCGGATCAAGCACGGTTTTTGCCGGAGCCGTCCCGCCGGCCCCGGCCGCCCGCGCCGGGCCGCCGACCTGTTTATCACGGCGGCGGTCTGGGCGTCACGCATCGGCTAAGCTATCCTCTCGTCCCCACACCGGAAAGGGGGGAAACACCCTAACCGCTTCCCGGAAATTCCCCCAATCCTGGAGCGCCGGTCCCGCCCGGGCTTTCCCGCGCCCCGCCTCATCCATCCCGATTCAGGATGCGGACCAGGGTTGGCCAGAGATCGACAGCCAGCATCTTCTTCTCCAGGAACGCCGTCGCGCCGGCAGCCAATGCCGTCCGCCGATAGACATCCTCGTCGTGTACCGTGAGGATGACGACCGCCAGATCAGGCCAGCGCGTCTTGATCTGGCGGGTCGCCTCCAGGCCGTTCATCCTCGGCATGGCGAGGTCCATCAGTACCACATCGGGGCGGAGGTCGCCCGTCAGTCGGATCGCCTCCTCTCCGCTTCCGGCTTCGCCGAGCACCTGGGCCTCCGTGCGCTGCTCGAGCAGCTGCCTGAGTGTGGTCCGGAAACCCGCATCGTCGTCAACCAGCAAGAGACGAATAACCATGCCCTGCTCCGGTGTGCAGCACCGCACCCGCATCCCGGCGCGGCATCGCCAGGATAGGCCATCCGTCCCAATCGTCGAATCGGGCAAATCCCCCACCCGGCGCCGGAGAAATACCCGATGCGGAGCGGTCGATCCGCGGGCGCCGGGACACGGTGGTGGCGATCGACGCTTCTTTGACGTGCCGGTCACGCCGCACCGGACCACGTCCCGAGCGGGTCCAGAAATGTGGTGGAATCTCAGGGTTGGATGATGCCGTGCCGGATTGCGTAACGGGTCAGGCCGGCGATGTCGTGGATGTCGAGCTTCTGCATGAGTCGGGTCCGGTGCGCATCGGCGGTCTTCACGCTGACCCCCAGCAGGCCGGCGATTTCCTTGGTTGTCTTGCCTTCGGCAACGAGCTGCAGCACCTCCCGCTCCCGGCTGGTCAGCGGATCTTCCCGTGGGGCCCGTGGCCATCGGACGGCCTCGACCACGGCCGCCGAAATCCCCGGGCTGAGATACACGCTGCCGCTCGCGACCTCGCGGATGGCTCGCACCAGATCGGCGGCGGCTTCTCTCTTGAGGACATATCCCCGCACGCCCGCCCGCACAGCTTCCAAGACGTAGCGGTCCTCGGCATGGACGGTGAGGAGGATGATCCGGGGTCCCCACTCCCATGCCGCCATCTGTCGTGCGGCTTCAAGACCGTTCAGGAGAGGCATGCTCAGGTCCAGGGCGGCCACGTCCGGTCGCGTCGCGCGGGCCGCCTGGAGGGCTTCCCGGCCGTCACCGGCCTCGGCGACGACCTGCATGTCCGCTTCCCTGGCCAGGAGCGCACGCAGGCCCTCGCGCACCAGGACGTGGTCGTCCGCCAGCAGGACCCGGATCACGGATCCTCCAGGATCGGGATCGCCACGGCGACCTCGGTCCCCTGCCCGGGAGCCGATCGCAGGACAAACCGCCCCCCGAGCGCATCCACGCGCTCACGCATGCCGATCAATCCCAGACCCCTTTCCCCGCGTCGAGCCATAGTCGCCTCCGCGTCAAAACCTCGCCCCTCGTCGCGGACGGCGGCGTGTACGATGGCATCCTCCTGCCACACTCGGATCTCTATATGAGGTGTCCCGGCGTGCCGGATGGCGTTGGTGACGGCTTCCTGGATGATACGATAGAGCGCCGTCTCCATGGCGGACGACAGGCGTGGGATGGCCGCGTGCACAGCGATGGAGACGCCGGTCCGCTCCGCGGCTCCTTGCGCAAGCCACTCGACCGCCGGCCCCAGGCCCAGGTCGTCCAGGATGGTCGGGCGGAGCTCCCGCGACAACCGGCGCAGTTGTCCCTCCACCCGATCCAGGAGCGCGTGGATGCGCCGCAGCGCTTCGGAACGCTCGGGAACCTGCGCCACCAGTTCGTCCAGGGCGATGTGCACCGAGGCCAAGAGCTGGCCCGCCTCGTCGTGCAACTCGTGCGCGATCCGGCGAGCCTCGTCTTCGCGGGCACGGACCGCGCCCTCCGCCAGGGCCCGCAGTCGCTCCTGTTGCGCCAGCATCATTTCCCGCAGCGTGGCATTCTCCAGAGCGACACCCACCAGGCCGCCCACAGCCTGGACCATCGCAGCCGCGGAGGGACCGAGGGGGACGGCGAGACGGCTCGCGAGATGTATGACCCCGAGGATCCGGTCGCGTCCGGCCACAGGAACCGCCGTCACGTGCCGAAAGCCCTGCGTCAGATAGAGCGCCCGAAGTTGCGGAGCGGGATGCTCATCGACCGAACAGGCCACGATGCGGTTCTCGCGGATCGCCACATCGGCCAGACGGGCCTCGGCGCGCGGCAGCCGGGCCATCCGATCGCGGAACGCGGGTGTGGCGCCGGCGTACTCCCGCAGGATGAGGACGTCCCGCTCCGTCTGAAGCAGATGGAGCGAGACCGCCTCGACGCCGGTTGCCCGCTGCGTCTCCGCGACCGCGACCCGCACCACCTCCTCGGCGTCGCGTGTTCGGCCCAAGGCGACCGCGGCGAGGTATAACGCGTGCGTGAGAGTCCCGGCGTCGTCCACTCCGTCCTCCGACAACGCCCTCCGGCGGCTCGACGACGCCGGCCCGGCGCGCTGACCCACGCCTCCGATGCGGCCGGACCGGTCTGCCGCCGATCGTGAGGTCCTCGTGGCATTTCGCGTTCCGTGTCCGGGATTTCGTTTGTCCCGGGCGCCGATATCGGGACGCGCCACCACGCGCCGCACAGGCGGGGGGCCTCCTCGCCGTCGATGACACGATACGCGACACCCCCGTCGGGAACACACGTCGCGCTGCATTGGCGCAGAGGCATGGGACCTGCCGTGGCGGCGACCCTCCCCGGCCCGAGCCGCCCGGCGACACCCGCTATCCAAGCGACCGAACAGGAGAACGAGGCTGATCCGCCGGACTGCGGAACCGTAGAGTGAAGCGCTCGTGACTCCCCCGGGGATACGTGGCGGTGTATCAGAACTTATCAGGAACGCGGAAGTCGATCAAGCCTTGCCTGCCGAAAGAGATCCCGGCGTTGGCGACATCCATCGCGTGCGGGAGTGTTCACGACGAAAGACGGGTTTGCCGAACAACGGTCTCCGCACGCCTCGAACCGGTTGACAGACGCCCATCGCGGAGTGTATAAGGCATCGCGCCATGGGGCGTTGTGGGTCGAAACTCCAGCGCGTTTTTTTTGATCACGCGATAGCACCATTATATACCGCGTGCCACGCACGCCGGCAGGCCGCGCCGACGAGATCGAACGCGGCGTGTCGTTGGTCGTCTTGCGGTGATTTTTGTCCAGGAATAGCATGATTGTTATCGTTGTGCTATTCCGAGACGCGAAACGCCACGAGCAGGCCGTAGCAGTGATACCGTCATGAAATCCTCCCTCGATATCCCGGGCCGGCACCCCGAACGCGACACACCGCCGCCCACGGGCGGCCGATGGCTCCGAAGCGGGATCCTGGTGTCCGGCCTTCTGCACGTTTTTCTGATTGCCATACCCATCAGGACGGCTGCCCCGTCCATCGCCGCGACCATTGAAATCGTGGAGGTCGAGTTTGACACCTCCCCGCACCCCCAACCGGCAATCCCGGAATTGCCCGCACCCCCGGAAAACAGGCGCACCGCCAAACCGACTCGATCTCTTTCTTCCTCGCCCGCACCCCGGCGCCCTCTTCCAAAACGTCCTTCGGATATTCCGGCGCCTGCGCTGGCCGATTCTCCACCGCCGCTCCCGGCCCTCGACCCGCCACGCGAGTCCGAATGGGAACGCGTCCTGCCGCCTCCACCGGTCCCCCTTCCAGTCGCGCTTCCCGCCCCGATGCCGACACGACTGCCCGACTCCGAGGACAGGGAAGAGACACCGCCTGCACTCGGCACAGTTTCTATCGTCGCAACTCGCTCCTCGGTGGCTTCCCCGGCACCGCCACTGGCCTCAGACGGCAACCCCCGGGGAGAGCCGGGCCCGGTTGTCGGCGAAGCGCTTTTGGGAGGCCCTGCCGAACCGCACCGTCCTGCGACTCCGCAGGGGAACGAACCGCACGGCCTTGCAGTGAGTATGGGGTTCGAGGCTGCGGTCGGCTCGTCACCACCCGCGACACACGACACGCCGCTCGGGGCGGCGTCGGGGCCAAGATTTCTCCGGCGGGAACAGCCCGTATACCCCCGTGTGGCACGACGGCTCGGCATCGAGGGCACCGTTCTGTTGCGCCTCACCATTGACGAGTACGGCCGGCTCACCCGGGTCGAGGTCGTGGAGGGCGCGGATTCAGACAACGGTTTTGCCGAGGCGGCCGTGGCGGCTGTCCGCCGATCGCTCTTCGCGCCCGCCGAGCGGGATGGAAAGACCGTTGCGTCCCGGGCGATTCTCCCGGTCCGGTTCACTCTGCGGAGAACCGAATGATCGACCTGTTCGTGAAGGGCGGATTTCTCATGTACCCCATCGCACTCTGCTCCTTCGCGGGGATCGCGATCCTTGTCGGCAAGGCGCTGGAGCTGCGATCCATCATGCGGCAGCTCGACGGCTCCGTGGAAGACACAGCCGCACGACGACCGGTCGTCCTGAAGCCCCTCCTCGCGGCGATCGAAGGCGGCGCAACCGAGGAAGAGTTGGCGATCATCGGCACCCGGCAGGTGCGCCTCGTGGAGCGGCACCTGAACTGGCTTGAGTTGATCGCGACCATCGCGCCGCTCTTGGGGCTCACGGGGACGGTGACCGGCATGATCCGGGCGTTCATGGTCATCGCGGGGAGCACCGCATCGGTGAGTCCTGCGCTTCTCGCCGGCGGAATCTGGGAGGCGCTGATCACCACGGCGGCTGGGCTCCTGGTCGCCATTCCGATTCATGTGGGTCACCATTTTCTTGCGCGCCAGACCGATGACATCGCCTTCATCCTAAACGAGATCGCCACCAACCTGTACCTGCGGAGACGGCATGGAGTTTGAGCGGAGACGGTGCCGTCAGAATTTTGTGCAGATTGCACCGCTCGTAGACGTGGTGTTCCTGCTCCTCCTCTTTTTCCTGCTCACCTACCACCTGGGACAGGAAGAGCGGATCCGGGTCACCCTGCCTCAGGCGCGCTCTGCCGAGGTGCCGCAGCCCGACCGGTTGCCCGTCGTGACTGTCACCCGGGATGGCGAGATTTACTGCTGCGAGAAAAAGACAGACCTCCCGTCGCTTCGGGCGGCGGTAAGCGCGTTGCGAGAAGACGGCCATCCGGACGCGCTACGAATCCGCGCGGATCGAGAGGTCCCGGTCGGTCTTCTGGTGCAGGTCATCGACGAGGTCCGTCTGGGCGGTATCCGCAATCTGAGTATCGCTACCGAAAGGAGGTGAGCATCGTCGAGAAACGACACGGGGTCAGCTTGGCCGTGCGCGGCACGTCCCAGCCACAACCCGACCAGATTCGGTGCGATCGGTCCCGGTAGAGGTTGAAAAGGGAGGGAAAGGAGATCGAGGTGAGATTGACCGCGGTGTCCGCAGGGGGGCTCGCGCTCGGCGTGTTCCTCGCCTTTGCACCGGCGGCGGCCCAAGAGAAAACGGACGAGCATCAACTGCAGGAGATGGTCGTGACCGCCGTCCCGGAGACCTCGCCGGTCACGCCGCTCACCACCCGGTACGGCACACAGTACAACGCGGTGACGGAGGAACAGATCATAGAGCAGAACTCGCTTGACCTCCAGTCCACGCTGCGAAATGTGCCGGGGGTGATGTTCCAGAGCAAGAACCTGATGGGGGGCCAGACGAGTCACAGCCTGTATATCCGTGGACGGGGCGCAAGCCACCCCAGCTCCGACTTCACGGTCCAGTTGGATGGCGTGCCCCACTATGGGGCGTTGTTCGGCCAGGTGCTTCCGGATGGCATTGCCGTCGCCACCATCGGCGGGATCGAGGTGTACAAGAGCCCGCAGCCCTCGCAATTCGGCAGCGGGTATGCGTCGGTCAATATCCTTCCCCGGTACCTGACCGACGAGGGGCAGGAGGTTCTCCTCAATTTCAGCGGCGGCAGCCACGCCACCTTTACCGAGAGTGTCGCCGGCGGTCTCAAGCGGGGACCCTATGACGCGTACGTCACGCAGAGCTGGGCGTCGACCGACGGGCATCGCGACCACTCCCGTGCCCAACAGCAGAACTATTATGTCAATCTCGGGTATCGGTTCAACAACGAGTGGAACATCCGGTTCCTGGCCAATTATGTCAACGCCCAGACCCTGGCCCCGCGGCCGGTCGTCGCCCCCACCGCCACCAATGGCGTGAGCTGGCCCGCCGCAGAACGCTTCGACACCGAAACCACCTTCACGACCCTCACCCTCAACCACCGGTACGACCTCGCCACCGGGTATCTCAAGGCCTACTGGAACGAGACCGATTTTGATCTTTTGCAGGAACTCACGAACGGCAATCGGTACGGCGGCGGCAGCGGCGGCTTGTGGTCGAGGCAAGATTTGACGATGTACGGAATTCGCGCCAAAGAACGGCTTCAACTCTGGCCAGGAGGAGAAATCCTCGCCGGCATCGACATGGACATGACCGTGCTGGAGAATACCCAGCGAACATACAGCGGCCGGGCGGTGCCCGGGATCAACGGCGGCCTGGCCGTCCGCACCTGGGATTTTCCCAACACCACGCTCCTCTCGCCGTACCTGGCGGTCAGTCAGCTTGTCGGCCAACCGGACGGCTTCCATGTCATCCCATCGGGAGGTTTCCGGTATTTCTCCCACAACGAGTTCCAGGATCAATGGTCGTACCAGGCCGGCCTCGTCGCGGGGTACGCGAAAACCGATCTCCGTTTTAATTTCTCCCGCGGGGTCAACTACCCCTCGCCCGTGGCGGTCATGAATCTGGTGCTCACCAGCACGCCCGTGGCGAATCCTCGTCGGTACTGGGCCCGGCTGAAGCCGGAGGTGGTGGATCATTACGAGCTCGCGCTCACCCACGCCTGGCCCCGATTCGCGTCCCTCGCGGCGACGGCCTTCTACGACAAGGGCAAGGACCGATTCCGGGCGTATATGTTCGGGCCGATTCCCACCCTGTTCAACGATCCGGTCGGCGATTATGAAATCCGGGGGCTGGAGCTCACGGGTACCGGCACTCCCATAAAAAACCTCGAACTCTTCACCGCGGCGACCTGGCTGGATGCCAAAGCCACGGGAAACAACGGCGTCGAGGTGGACCGACTCCCGTATACTCCCGCGTTCCAGCTGCAAGCCGGGGTCACCTGGACCTTCCTGGAATGTTTCCGGCTCTACGCCGACGTACAATATTTGAAGGACACCTATGCCAGCACGAGCGCGCGCAGCGGCTCGCTCAACTTTGGGCCGCTGTCCGACAGCACCAAGCTCGGCGACATCACCGTGGTGAATGCCCGGGTAAGTTATCACTTCGGGCACAAGGCATGGCACCTGAGCAATGCGGAACTCTTTGTCGCAGCCAACAATCTCTTCGACCAGGACTACGAATACGCCAAAGGCTATCCGATGCCTGGACGGACCATCTTCGGTGGATTCAATATGAAATTCCAGTAGACGCGGACCGGTGCGTTCCGTGAACCACGTCGGCGCCGGTCGCGCCTCCCGTTCCTGGGGACGTGGCGCCCGGTTGGCGCCGGCGGCCCGATCGGGGCGGCGGGAAGTTGAAGATCGGGAGGATGAGCTGCGGCCGTCCTGGAAGTACCCCTCCCGGCAGAGGATCTTATGAGCGCGAACCCCCGACAGGAGTTCTTCGATACGCTCGCAGCGGGCTGGGAAGACCGCAACTCCACGCCGGAAACGCGGGACCGATTGCCGGCGGTGATCCGCGCGTTCCGGCTGCAACCAGGCATCCGCGTGCTGGACGTCGGTTGTGGAACCGGCGTCCTGTTTCCGTATTTGCGGGAGGCGGTAGGCACGGCGGGACAGATTCTCGCCCTGGACTCCTCGGCCGAGATGCTGAAATGGGCGGCCGCGAAGACCGCGGCCCGAGTGGTGACGCTCCATGCGCCGGCCGAAGCGATACCCCTGATGGATGGCTGCCTGGACGCCGTCGTCTGCTTTTGCGCCTTTCCGCATTTCCGCGACACGGCGCAGGTCGCCCGCGAGTTTCATCGTCTCCTTCGGCCCGGCGGCTCGGCGGTCGTAGCCCGCCCGGGCACCCGAGACGAAATCAACGCTCACCACGATCGCCATACCGCCATCGCGGGAGACCACATGGCGTGTCCCGTCGGGATGCGGACCATGTTCACGGCCGCCGGGTTCACCCGAGCCCATCCGGACGGGAGGCCTGGCCGGTGCCTGTTCAGGACGGAGAAGGGAAAGCGATGATGAGACGTCTCTTGCTGCTCGTCGTGATGCTCTGCCTGGGCTGCCCGGAGGTCGTCGCGGGCGGCGAGACCCTCAGGGTCGTCGCCGGAACCTCGCTGGTCGAGGACATCGTGTCGGACCTCACATCGGGACGGGTCTCGATGGTGACGATCACGCCAGGGTCCTCGTGTCCCGGCCATACCGACATCAAGGCGGCGGATATGGCGTTCGCGGCCGATGCCGATGTCGCGCTCGTGCACCAGTTTCAGGAGAATATGCCCCAGGTCAAAACCATGCTGGCCGCGGCCAATCCACAGTTGCGGGTGGAGACACTTGCGATCCGCGGCGCCTGGACCATCCCGACCGTCCAAGCGGAGGCAAGCCGGCGGATCGCCGAGATCCTGGCCGCCGTCCGCCCTTCCTGGCAGGCCGAGATCCGGCAGCGGGTCGCGGCCCGGCTGGAACGGATCGCTGCAGCGGAGGCTCGGGCCCGGCAGCGGCTGGCGCCGCTGGCCGGCGGGGCAGTGCTGGCCGCGGCCATGCAGGCCGAGTTCGTCCGCTGGGCGGGGCTGACCGTGGTCAAGGAATACGGCCGGGCGGAGGACTTGACGCCGCGGGACCTCGTGGGCCTGATGGAGGCGGCTCGCGGGAAGCGCGTCATCGGGGTGGTGGACAACCTCCAGAGCGGCGCCGAGACCGGTCGGCCGCTGGCGGACGAGTTGCGCGTTCCGCATCTTGTTCTGACGAATTTTCCCGGCTCGCTGCCCGGCACACAAGACTACTTCGGTCTCCTGGACTACAACGTGGGGCGCCTCTCGGCCCTGGCGGCCCGGTAGATGGGCTCCTCGCCCGTCGCCCGCCTCGCCGGGGTCCGCGTCAGCTTTGGCTCCCGTCTGATCCTCGACGGGCTAGACATGGCGCTGGCGCCCGGTGATTTCTGGGGATTGATCGGTCCCAACGGCGCCGGCAAGTCAACCCTGCTGGGGTTGTTCAACGGGTTGACCCGGTATCAGTCGGGCCGGGTAGAGGTTCTCGGGCGGCACGTCACACCCCGCACCGCTTCCGAAATCAGACTGAAGATCGCCCACGTCTTCCAAATGATCGACATCGATCCGAAGATGCCACTCTCCGTGTTCGATGCGGTCCTGGCCGGGACGTACGGTCGGCTCGGGCTCTTCCGGAAGCCGGGGAACCGCGAGCGCGATCTGGCCCGCTCGGCCTTGCGGACGGTGGGCTTGGTCGATCTCGCCCATCGGCCGCTGGGTCACCTCTCTGGAGGGGAGCGGCAGCGCACCGCGCTGGCCCGGGCCCTGGTGCAAGAGCCGGACCTTCTGCTCCTCGACGAGCCGACGGCCTCCCTGGATTGGCAGGCCCAGCGCGAGATCCTGACCCTGATCCGGGAGCTGATCCGGCAGTACCCGCTCACGGTGCTCATGGCCACCCACGACCTCAATGCGGTCTCCCATATTGCCACACACGCCGCCATGCTGAAACGCGGACGCCTGATCTGGCAGGGGACGACGGACGCCGCCATGCGGCCGGCGCTCCTGAGCGAGCTCTACGACGTGCCGATCGCCCTCGCCGAAGTTGGCGGCCGGCGCGTGGCGCTGTTCTGAGTCCAACTGGATAGGGGTGGGGCCGTGGACACGTTCTTGAGCTACGGATTTCTCGTCAAGGCGCTCTGGATGGGGGTGATCGGCGGAGCGACGTGCGGCGCCGTCGGGGTGTTCGTCGTCCTCTGGCGCATCAGTTTCGTCGGGGTCTGCATCGCCCACGCCGCCTTCGCCGGGGCCCTGATCGCGTTGTGGTTGGGGGCTCCGCCATTGGCGGGCGGGCTTACGGGAAGCCTGGGGGCCGCGGCGATGATCGGTCCACTGGCGGACCGCCCCACCTTCAGCCCCGACACGGCCGTGGGTGTCATCTTCTCGGTCATGCTGAGTCTGGCCATGCTGGCCCTGGGGTTCTTGCCCGGAGCCAAGACCGAAGGACTGGGCCTGATCTGGGGGAGTCTGCTCACCGTGAGCCCGCTGGACCTGTGGCTCATGGGCGGCATGGCCATGGCGCTGCTGTGCTTCCTCTGGCTCTTCTTCAAAGAGATCCAGGCCACCCTTGGCCAGCGCCAGGCGGCCATGGCGGCGGGGATTCCAGTGCGGGGAATCTACTATGCCAGCCTGATCATACTGGGAATGGTCGTGGCGATCGCGCTAAAGGCCATCGGGGGTCTGCTGATCTACTCGCTGATTCTCATCCCGGCCGTATCGGCGCTCCAGCTCACCTACCGTCTTGACACCATGTTTGTCCTCGCCGCGGCGACCGGCGCGGTCTCGTCGGTGTTCGGGCTCTGGCTGTCCTTTCATCTGGGCATCCCGACCGGGGCCGCCATCATCCTGACCGCCGCCGGGCTTCTGCTGCTGGCCGTCCTCGTCTCGCCCAAGCGCGCCACAGCCTGATCGCCCCGGTCTGCACCCGCCGGCGGTGCAGAGTGCGCGCGGCCGCGTCTCGCCAGCTACACTCGCCGGTCGAGCCGCTCGAAGCAGGGCAGGCACAGGGTCCGGCCCTCGAAGCGGCGCGTGCGGGTCTCCATGGTTTTCTCGCCGCACGCCTCGCAGGCGAGGCTCTGCATGAGTCTCGCCCGCCGGGGGACCGGGCCGGCGGCGGGCCGTATCCGGAACACGTCGGCGAGGTCGGCCCCCATAATGCGCTCGGACCATTCCGCCCTGTGCGTGTCCAGCGCTTGCCGCTCTTCGGCCGTCAAGGTGCCGGCGGCGCGCTTTTGTTGCAGCGCCGCCATCGCGTCGCTCGGCCCGCCCAGTCGGTCCGCGTCAAAGACGAGGCGCACACCCTTTTCGTCGCTCCGCCGGTAGAATCTGAATGCCATCTTGCCGTGATCCAGGTGCAGGAGATTCCCCTTGCCGAGCGTGCATCCCGTGAGCATCTGGATGGCGTCGACGCCGCACATGTCTGTCTCCACCACTGCCACGATCTCCTCGTCGGCCGCCCGGCCAAACTCCCGGAGAACGAATTCGCCCGCACGGATCCCGATGGCAAGACCGGGGCACCAGTGTCCGTGGAAGTCCACCACACGTTGAATCTGCTCCTGACTCAGCGCCGTCCCGCCCATCCGATCCCCTCCGTGTCAGCGGCGCGCGGCCGCGCCCGTGGCGGGCCTCGCCCTGAGAATGTATCCGAGCGCGTCGTCCGCGAACCGATCAATCACGAGACCGGCGCGGCGGAACAGCCGTCGTATCTCCTCGAGGGGCGGCATCAGATCGTGCTCGACGGTCGTCCCGGCCTTGCGATGAACATCGTTGATCGCGGCGAAATTGATGAAGTGGACGATGACCACGAGGCCGTCCGGGCGCAGCAAACCCGCCAGCCGCATCGCGGCCTCTTGCTTGTCGTCGAAGTGCGGAAAGACCTGGTGACACACAATACGGTCGAATCCACGCCCGCGGTCCCGGTACTCCTCGAGGGCCACGTGGTGCACCCGAACGTTTCTTCGACCGGACACGCGCTGACGACTCGCTTCCACCATGCGCGGGCTGATCTCCAACGCTTCCACTCGTCCACGGGGACCGACGGCGCCCGCCAGAATCTCCGTGAGCCGGCCCGTACCGCAACCGGGCTCAAGGAGGCGCAGACCGCGGGAGATGCGCGCGTCGGCCAGCAGTCTGCGGATCTTCGGCGCCTCATTCTCGCCGTACTCGGCTGCCGCCCATGGCGCGTTCACCTCTCCGTCGAAGTACACGGCTTTGGCGATGTTCATACGCTTTCCCCGCCCCGCTGCCGGGTGCCCCCCGGATCGCCCTACGGATTTCCCGGCGGATTTGGAAATCCGCGCATCGATACGCCCTGGCGGAAATGCAGGTAATGGCGTTGCCGGACCAACCGCACGGGTCCGCCCAGCACGCGACAACGAGAATGTTATCCTATTTGGATACGTGCTACCAGTCAACAGCCTTGCCGTCATCCCGCCCAACCTGCCGGGGCCTCGGAGCTCGTCGCGTGATTTCGACCCGGCAACGGCGACCACCCTGCGGACCGCCCCACCCATGCCCGGCCTGTCGCCCCCTTCGTGAAACGCCGCTCGAACCCAAACGCACCGGTCCTCTACAGGCGGCAAGAGCACCGCCGGGGCGGCACCGCCTCCTTGGCTTTCCATGTTGACACTCCCCGAGCCGTTCGTTAGCCTCCCGGACATACTTCGCTTCGGGGTCGGCCCGTCGCGGCACGTTTCGCGTACGCGGCAACAGAGATCGTCGGCGTCGGTCGGATGCGGAATTCCGGGAGGCATCTCAATGAACGAGCGACTCGGGCATCTGGTTCGGGATCAGGGGGAGGAAATCTGGGTCTCGCTGCGAGAGACGCGCGGAGAACCCCACGTCGAGTTGCGCGTGTACGAACGCCAGGCCGCCGTGAAGGCCGAATCGGCGCCGTGCCCGGAGCGGGTTTCGATCCCCGTGAGCCTCCTTCCGGTTCTCGTCAAGACGCTTTCCCAGGCGCAGGAGACGCTTGTCCACCGCGGGCTGCTCTATGTTCCGCCCGCTCCCAGGGTAACCCATATGGTGCGAGGGGACGCCCTCCTCTTTGGGATCCCGGAACGGCCCAAAACGCAGGCCGCCCGCAGGCACCCCCGTGTAACCCTGAACGTCCGGGGGGAATGCCGATTGCTGGACAAGAAGAGCTTCTGGCCCGGCAAGCCGGTCATCGGCGAAATCCTGAATGTGAGCTTGGGAGGCGCGCAGATGTGTCTTCCCACGCGCTTCCCCCGTTTCGGGCAGGTGGAGCTGTTCATGGTGGTCGACGGGATGATGTTCCGCGGACGCGCAGAGGTCGCCGGGGCGGATGCCGAAGTCCAGACCGGGCCGACGTACGGACAGTTCCGGCACAGCCTGCGCTGGGTGAGCCTCGAAGGTCCCGCCAGAGACGTCTTGACCAGGATAGTGGAATCCCGCACCCAAAAACGCGCGGAGGCCGTCGTATGACCGGGGTTTGGGCCCGAGACGAGTGATGGGTGAGGGCGCGGCGGCGGCCGCAGACCCCGCCGGCCCTCGGTACGCCGCCTACGACCGCTTCAACACGATCTGCTCGAGCAGATTGGCGACGTCCTCGCCGCGGTCCGTCGCCGTCTCCATCGTCTCGTAGATCTCCTTCCACTTGATCACATCGAGGGGTGCCACGTTTCCCGTGAACAGCGCGGCGATCGCAGCCCGCGAGATCTCGTCCGCCTCGTTTTCTAGGCGATTGATCTCTATGCAGGGCGGCTGGATGCGCGCAGCATCCGGCAGCCCGGAGACGCCGAGAACGATCTGTTCGGTGCAATGCACGATGATTGCCGCCAGTCGAAGCGCCTCGGGCGTCGGCCGTTCCACCTTGTACATGGCCATCCGGAAGGCGGCGCCCTCGATGAGATCCAGGACGTCGTCCAGTGTGGCCGCCAGCTTGTGGATGTCTTCCCGGTCGCCAGGCGTCATGCCGCTCCGGTGCAGGGTCTGGATGATCCGGTGGGTGATCTTGTCCCCTTCGTGCTCGTACTCCTCCACGGCTCGCCACTGATCGGCGCTGCCCCGGAAATCGTGTAGCATCTGCTCCAGCGCCTTGGCCCCCTGGTGGACGTTGCGGGCCGCCTCGCCGAACATCTCGAAGAATTTCTTGCTGCGGGAGAAGGATCGGAATTGCACCATGACGTCGTATGACTCCTTTTCCTGCGGCGGACCCGGCGTCACCGGCGCGGGTTTGACGGCCGCTCGGTGATCATCCCGACCGTCTCGATCCCGGCCGCCTTCAGCATGTCCATGACCTCGATCACCAGTCCGTACGGCACCTGACTGTCGCCCCGGAACTGCACGGTCCGCTCTCGATCCCGCACCGCGGCCGCCAGGCGATCCCGCAGCGCGGCGCGCGGCACCTCCTCGGTATTCAAGAAGATGCGTCCGTCTCGGCGCAGCGTCAGGGTCAGGCGGTCCTGTTCTTTGACGTCGGAATGCTCGGCCCGGGGAAGCTCGACGTCCGTGCCCCGCTGCAGCATCGGCGCGGTCACCATGAAGATCACGAGGAGCACCAGCATCACATCCACCAGAGGGGTGACGTTGATCTCGGACAGCACGCGTCGATCGGCGGACCGCGACGGCAGCGACATCGCCATGGAGGCCCCCTTAGCCTCTCGCCTCGACGCCGCCCGCGCCGGCGAGAGCCGCGCGGGCAACCCGGGCGATCAACTCCGAGGCCGCCCCGTCCATCTCGATGGCATGGGTCTTGACGCGGGAGACAAAGTAGTTGTACGCGACGACCGCGGGAATGGCCACAAAGAGGCCGGCCGCTGTCGCAACCAACGCCTCCGCGATCCCTGCGGAAACACTGGCCAGCCCGCCGCTCCCGGTGCGCGAGATCGCTTCAAACGACCGCATGATCCCGATCACGGTTCCGAAGAGACCAACGAACGGACTGATGTTTCCCAGCGTGGCCAGCGAGGTCAGCCGCTGCTCCAGCCGCTCGATCTCCGACGCGGTGACCCGCTGCATGGCTTCGCGGGCGGCCAGACTGGCTCGATCCAGCTCCGGTCCGGTATGGAACCCCGGATTGGCGGATTCGAGCGGGAGGAACTCCCGCAGCCCGGATGCCAGCACCGCCCCGAGGTGGCTTCCCTTCGGGAACTCGCACGCCGCCAGCGCCTGGCGCAGCTTCCCCTCGCCGACCTGGTCCAGGACGCGGCGAAGGAGTCCGGTCGAAGCCGCCCGGGTTTGTCGGAACGCCCACCAGCGCTCTCCGATCACGGCCAGCGAGTACACGGAAAAAAGCGCCAGCGAAATCATCGTCAACGAAACCAGATACGATCCCGCGCGCATCAAGGCGGGTACGATCAATTGATCCATACCATGTTCCCGTCGCCGTTTCGCGGCGATCGACTCCTTCCCGAAGGGTCAACGGCGTTCAGTATACCTTCGGCCCCGACGGGCTGTCACGCCAATTGCGTTCCCCCTTGCTGCCGGACGGTGTGTTTGTTATGGTCTGGTCGGGTCTGCGACGACACCCATGACGGGGGGTCCCATGGTCCCTGGGATCAACACCGCGGTGAGGCGCGACGGCGTGGAATATCAGGTGCAGACGGAAGATCTGGGCACCAAAAACCCGATCATCCTCACGCTGGCGTACAGAGACGGGGCCGTCGTCCTGCGCGAGACGCTCGATTACGGTCAGACGCTTGCCGCGAACCCGCCGCCGGCGCTCATCCGGGCGCTGATGGACGCGCAGCACCACAGGATTGCGCGCCACATTTCGGATGGAGAGTTGGAGCCGAAAACCCGCGGTCCGGAGCGGCCCGCGGCCCTCCCGCGGAAATCCGTGGACGACCTGATCGAGGAATACCTCCGCGCCCGTCGGGGAGGACAAGCCGGCCGTCCCGTGCGCCGGACCCCGTAGCCCCCCGTGTGTCCGCACCCGACCGGGTCGGTGGCTCCTCGGGCCCCCGAATCGAACGGCCGGGTTCGGGCGGCGGCGCCGGACGCCTACGGCGCCGCGTCGACCCGCCCGGCGTCCTCGCCGCCCTCGCGGGGCAGGGGCCTCAGGGACTCCCGGAGGCGGAGGTCCGCCTGTCGGGTCTGTTCCAGCATCCGCGCCAGGTGCCTGTTCTTCCCACCCTCCTGTACCGCATACTTCCGATAGATTCCCTCCAGTTCCGCGAACAGCGCCTGCGGGCGATACTCGGCGGCGGCGGCGAACCGCTCCAGCGCGACGCGGCGCTCCTCGCACAGGCTCGCCAACAGGCCGAATTCCTCCATCACCGCCGGTTCCGTCATCGTGGCGAGCAACCGCTGCTGCTCCTTGAGATACCCGCGGAGCGGTTCGAACCTCGCTTCCAGATCCTGAAAGACCTGCTCGACGGCGCGCTGCTCATCCTCCAGATACCGGCTCAGCGGAAGCGGCTGCTCGTCCAGATACTGATTGGCGCGCTCGAGAGTCTTCCGCTGCTCGGCCAAGAACCCTTCGAAGTCCTCGAACTGCGCCTTGAGTTCGCCGCTGAGGTGCGCGCCCACCCGCTCCAGATTGCTCGCCTGACCCTCAAGAAACTCGCGCAAAGGCCCGAGGCGGGTGTCCAGTTGTCTCAGACATTGATCCACGTGCCGCCGCGCCTCCATGAGATGGCGCTGGAACGGGGCCAGGCGCTCTTCCAGCAGGCGTTTGGCCTCCGCAAGGATCCCGGCCTGCTCGTCGAGTTCCTGGCGAATGCGCTCCAGAGGGGGAGAGATGGACCACACGGATGACCGGCTCCGGCCTGTCTCGGGTGCGGGTCCCTTTTGGGCGGGCGGGTCCGAGGCCGGGGAGGGCGTCTCGCCGGCGTTCGGACGGCCCGTCCACCGCGACAGAAACGAAGATTGCGCCATGATCGCCTCGGTGTCTGCGGGGTTTGCCGCGTAGAAACGGCGGGACGCGCGATGCGGTGCGTACCCTGGAAGTGGCGGTACGCTCTCACAAACGCGCGGGGGTGTCAAGGTGAAACCGCCGTCCCGATATGTTGTAAAGAGACATGGGTGACACTTCTGGCCTCCTGCGCTAGACAGGAGGTGCATCCCAAAAAGGAGGTCACCCATGTCCAAGGTCATGCTTACCCCAGAGCAGCAGATTCGTCAACGCTACGCCTGGTTCGAGCT
>JAKPQH010000151.1 GCA_029580855.1 bacterium
CGACCCGGGGGAAGCGGCTCGCCCCGGGAAGACGGGGCAGCCATCCTCCGCCACTGGCGGGCACTCGAAGCGGACTTCCGGCGCGAGTACCAAATCGACCTCCCGGCGGCGCTGAGGGACGGCATGAGCTGGCGGCGCTTCAGCACGCTTGTCTACGGGCTGTCCCCGGACTCCGTGTTCCGCATCCTCTCCGGAGGCGGCGGCAAGCCGCGTCCGCTCACGGCCAAGGACGCGCCTGCGTTCTTCGCTCGCTTCCCCAAGCGGGGTGAGAAGTAGTGGCGCTGACGGTCGCAGAGCTGGTCGCCACGCTAGGACTGGACGACGGACCGCTCAACCGCGAAATGGGGCAGGTCGGCGGGCGCTTCAAGGGCGCGGGCGGCAAGCTCATGGGCATCGCCTCCGGGCTGGCGAAGACGGGCGGCGCAGCTATCGCGGCGGCGGTCGGCACGTCGCTGGCGCTGGGCTTCAAGCGGCTCGCCGCCATCGAGGATGCGGAGGCGTCGCTGAAAGGTCTGGGGCACAGCGCGGGCGAGGTCAAGGGCATCATGGACAACGCGTTGGCCTCGGTGAAGGGGACCGCCTACGGGCTGGACGAGGCGGCTACCATCGCGGGCAGCGCCGTAGCGGCCGGCATCAAGCCGGGCAAGGAGCTGGAGAGCACGCTCAAGCTGGTCGCTGACGCGGCCACCATCGGCAAGGCTCCGCTCAACGAAATGGGCGCAGTCTTCAACAAGGTCGCGGCGGGCGGCAGGCTGACGGCGCGTGAAGTCAACCAGCTCGGGATGCGCGGCATCCCCGTCCTCCAGTTCCTCGGGAAGACGCTCGGCAAGACGACCGCCGAGGTCCGCGAGATGGTGAGCCGAGGCGAGGTGGACTTCGCCACGTTCTCCAAGGCGATGGAGGACGGGCTGGGCGGCGCGGCGCTCGCCTCCGGCAACACCACGATGGGGGCGCTCCGTAACGTGAAAGCCGCGATGAGCCGCTTCGGCGCGTCGCTGCTGCAAGGCGTCTTCCCCATCTTCAAGGACGTGTTCGGCGGGGCTATCAAGCTCATCGACGGGCTCACCGAGAAGGTCGGGCCGCTCGCGGAACGTCTCGGGGACGCGCTCGGCGGCGCTCTCAAGAGCGACGAGATGCGTGAGTTCTTCGGCAGCGTGATGGACGCGGCGAGAGAGTCCTTCGATGTGATTCGCGGCGCGTTTGAGACGCTGGCGCAGGCGCTCGTCGACGCCGGGCTGATGGACGTGCTCCGCGACCTCTGGGGGCATATCCAGGAGCTGGGGCGGGAGGTCAAGAAGACGCTCGACCATCTGTCCGCGTGGTGGGCCGAGCACGGCGACGCCGTGAAGGCCATACTGGCTCCGCTCTGGGATGCCGTGAAGGCCACGTTCGAGGCTATCCTCGGCGTGATACGCGGCGTGATGAACATCATCGCCGGCATCATCAAGACCGTCCTCGCGTTGATACGCGGCGACTGGTCCGGAGCGTGGGACGGCATCAAGCAGATAGCCAAGGGCGCGTCCCAGGTAATCGTGGCCATCGTGAAGGGCCTCGGCAAGCTG
>JAKPQH010000152.1 GCA_029580855.1 bacterium
CGATCCCGCATCCCCGACGCCTCGGTTGCCACACTGACTTGACTCACGATCCGGAGAGCCCTCGCACGCAACCGCTCCCGTGGAGCGTCAGCAAAGGTCCAGCTCCCCAACTTGCCCCCGAGGCAAAAACCTGGGAACCGCATCGGACAAATCAATACGTTACACCCAATCGGGTGTCCGGTACCTTTTCGGGTACCATTTTCGCGGAGGCCGGTTCATCTCGCGTGCCGCGTCGGCGCGTGAACCGGGATGCGTATTGGCAATGGCGACGGTTCTGTCTATACTCTCGGTTATCGCCGGTTCTCGGGATACACCGAGAACGAGGGCGATGAGCGGAGCCGATACGATCCTCAACTCGGGAGAGCAGGCGGCCCTGTGGCAGCGGTTCGACGCGGCGGACGGGCGCGTCCGGCGAGATGTGGAGGTGCGGCTGGAGTGCGTCGCGCAGGACATCGGGACACACACGCCGGCCGCGTGGCGCCAGGACGGGCAAATCAGTCGAGTCGCTGGGCAGAGCCGCCGGGTGCCGGGGCGAGGACCGAACCACAAAGCGCACACCGGTTGCCGGCGCGCAAACAACTAGATCTTCAGGGGGCGTGGGGATGATGAATCGAGAGCGGTTGCAGCGAGCGCAGGAGCGGATGCGCGAGCGTAACATCGACGCGTATCTTGTCTTGACGCACGACGACTACCTCTACTTCTTTGGCCAAGTGCGCGTTCAGCCGAGGGCGATCGTCCCGGCGGCGGGCCCCCCGATTCTCGTCGTCTTCCGGGGCGAAGAGGCGGAGGTGCGGGAGGACTTGGGCGCCGACGATGTCCGCATCTTCGGCAGCGTGGCGCACATGATGAAGGACGTCGTGGGGGTCATGCGGGAGCTGGCGCAGGGGAAGAGCGCACTCACGGTCGGGGTGCAGATGGGGTTCTTCACGCCGGCCTTCTTGCTGGATCTGTTCCAGCGGAACAACCCCCAGGTCAAGGTCGTGGACATCGGTCCGGTCATGGACGAACTCCGAATCGTCAAGGAGCCGGAGGAGGTCGAGCGGATCCGCCGTGCCGGGGAGCTGGCGGCCATCGGGATGCGCGCGGCCCTCAAGGCGCTGGCGCCGGGCGTGACGGAGCGGGAGGTGGCGGCCGAGGCGGAGTATGCCATGCGGAAGGCCGGAGGGGACGGGACGGCCACGCCGGTCTACGTCAATTCAGGTTTGCGATCCGGCTGGCTCCACGGGGCCGCCACGGGGAAGGCCATCGGCGCGGGCGAGCCCGTGGTGATCGATCTGGTGCCGGTTGCCCAGGGGTACTGCGCGAACCTCTGCCGCACGGTGGTGGTCGGAGCCGCCACGGATCAGCACGAGCGGATGATGGGCACGTACGAGGCCGCGCGACAGGCGGTGCTGCAGGCGATGCGGCCCGGGGCCACGATGCGAGAGCTGGACATGGCCGCCAAGGCGGTCTTCGACAAGGCCGGTTTGGGCGAGTTTTACGTGATGGGGATCAGCCACGGGATCGGGCTGGCCTTCGAGGAGATCCCCGCACCGACGATCAAGCCGGCCGAGGCGAAGGTGGCTGTGCGCGAGGGCATGGTGCTGACGGTCGGCCACTCGGTCCTCTCGATCCCCGGGGTCGGCGGTGTTCGTCTGGAAGACACCTACCACATCTCGCCGTCGGGCCCCGTGCCACTGACATCGTTCCCCGTGGGGTTGTCTCTTGCGATCTGACCGCGTGACCGTCTTGGATGATCCAACTTCACGGGTGTGCAAGAAAGGAGCGTGGAGCCAGATGAGTGTGCGTGCGCTGGGTGCGGTCGTGCTCTTGAGCTGTCTCGTGAGTCCCTTCCCGGTGCACGCCACCGAGGAATACGCCCTTCGGACGGGAAAGAACTGCGACGCCTGTCACAGCGATCCGGCCGGAGGCCGCGGACTGACCGAAGAGGGGGTCCGTTTTCAACAGACGCTCGGGGAGCCGCCCGCGCCGGCGCCACGGACCCCGATACACCGCGCGGTGCGGTTCGCGGCGGGCTTCGCGCACCTCTTCACCGCCATCCTCTGGTTCGGGACGATCCTGTACGTCCACCTCATCCTGAAACCCGCCTATGCCGCCCAGGGGATACCCAAGGGCGAGTTGCGGCTCGGCCTTGTGTCCATGGCGGTGATGGCCGTGACGGGGACGGTCCTGACGCTGTTTCGGATCCCCTCGCTGGACGTGCTCTTTCATTCCCGCTTTGGTGTGCTGCTCACGATCAAGATCGGCGTGTTTCTGGTCATGGTCGGGACGGCCATCGTGGTCGTGGTGTTCATCCGACCGCGGCTGCAGTCGAGGGCGAAGCAGAAGAGCATCCCCACGAAAGGCGATATGGCGCTGGAGGAGCTGGCGGCCTGCGACGGGCGTCAGGGGCGACCCGCGTACTTTGCCTACGAGGGAAAGATCTACGATGTCACCGGCTTGGGTCTGTGGCGAGACGGTGTCCACTACGGCCGGCATCGGGCCGGCGAGGACCTGTCGAATGTCCTGTGGGAAGCGCCCCACGACGAGGAAGTGGTCTTGGAGTGCCCCGTGGTGGGAAACCTGCTCGCCGCGCCGCGGGAGCAGGTGAAAGTCCGTCTACCGCACGAAAAGGTTTTCTACACCATGGCATACATGAACCTGGGGCTGGTCGTCGTCGTCACGCTCATCGTCGCCCTCTGGCACTGGGGGTAGAGAGACGATGGGTAGATCGAATCGGCGCGTCTCCGGGATCGGACATGAGGCCCGTTCCGCCGGTTTCCTTCTCCAGAAACGATGGCAGGGAGGTGGCGTATGTTCGTCGTGGTGATCGCATTCCCCCCGATCAAGGCCGGCAAGGATGCCGAGTTTCGACAGTGGTTTGACGCGTCGAACCAAGTGTTTTCGAAATACAAGGGATTCATAAGCCGAAAGCTTCTGAAGCCCGTCGAGGGCGGCAATTACGCGGCCGTCGTCGAATTTTCCGATCAGGCCACGTTCCAGGCGCTGCATAGTAGTGCCGATCACGAACAGGCCGGCGCACGGGTCAAGCCGCTGTTCGACGGCAAACCCAAACCGACGTTCTACGAAGTGATCTCGGAGTAGAGCAAGCCGAAGACGAGGGACGAGCGTATCTTGCACTCCTCCGGGCGAACATCGAGCGGGAGGATCACGAGGTCTTCCCCGTTGTGGAGGACTTCCCGGAGCCGGAGGAGCAGGCCGCTCTCATGACGGCATTCTCCCGGTTCGGGGCGGCGGGCGGAACGGGTGTCTCCGCCAAGTACACGGCCCTGAGCGACCGTCTGGCGTGAGCCGACAATCCTCGGGCCGGATGATCCGGACGGGACGCGCCGTTTCGGGCCGCCGCCCACAGCACGGCCGTTGTTCTGACCCGACCTCCACCACGTGCTCGCCGAGTGCCAGTGGCCGCAGGGCGAAGGGGTTGGCGACCCCGGCAAAGGACTCGACGGCCATTTCTGGTAGGGCATCTACCACAGCGGCGTCGTAGCCGAGGTGCGCCGCCAGGAAGCGGCCCGTATGGAAGTGGTACGTTCCGGCGGGATGCGTCGCGGCCCGTCTCCGCTCCTCGGTCTCTGTTGCGTCAGTCGAATTCCCTCCCAAGCGCCCGCCAGGAGGAGCGTTGCCGTTCCTGGACGGGCGCCAGGGAGGTCGCAGGGGTGATCACTCGTCGCTCGCGAGGGTCACCGTGGCGGTGGCCGGGAATCCGACGGCGTAACTCGCACTCGGCGCCATGGTCAGCGTCACGGTCTCCGGCGCCTCCGGTACGGTATCTTGCAGCGGGATCACCGGCACCAGGGCGGCGAAGGCCCCCGCCGGGATCGTGACCGTGCCGGGGAGCGCGACGTAGTCGCTCCCGGGGGTCGCCGTCCCGTCCACGCGGTAGGAGACGGTCAAGGCCGCGGCCGCACTCCCGACCCGGGTGATCAGGAACCGGCCGCGGGCCAGCCGCGCCTCGCTGGCCGTCGGGTCGAGCGCGAGGACCGACACGACCTGGGTGATCTCATCGTCGCTCCGCAGCACCACGACCCCCACCCTCCGGTTCCCGACGGCATAGCCGGCGGTCGGGGTGAGGGTGACGGTGATCGTCTCGGGGAACTCCTGCAGATCGTCTTGCAGTGGAGTGACCAGGATGTCTACCGCGGCCTGCCCGGCGGGAATGGTGACGACGCCGGGCAGGGCGACATAGTCACTCCCGGGAGTCGCACTGCCCCCCACAGTGTAGAAGACTGTCAGACCATTCGCCGTGCTGCCCGTCCGGCTCACCCGGAACCGCCCCGGAGTGAGCCCCGCCTCGTTGGCGAAGGGGTCCGAGGACGCGATGGTGACGGTGTTGTCGCCTGGCGCGCCCAAAACAGTCACCTGCTGCGCGCAGGTCGCTTGATTGCCCGCATCATCCACGGCAGTCCACATCACGGTCGTCGTGCCGACAGGGAAGGTCGCCGGGGCGTTGTTCGTCACCGTCGGGGTGGCATCCACCGCGTCCGAGACCGTCGGGGTGCCGAGGTTCACCGCTTGCCCCTGGTCCACGGTGACATTGGGCGGGCATGTGAGCGCGGGACTCGTGGTATCACGCACGGTGATTAGGAAGCCGGCCGATGTCACGTTGCCGGCGTTGTCCTGGGCGGTGCAGGTGGCGGTTGTGGATCCGAGCGGGAAGACCGCACCCGAGGCGGGCGCACAACTCAACGCCCCGACTCCGGACGGTGAGTCCGTGGCCGTCGGATTGGCGTAGGTGACCATCGCGCCGGCCGCACTCGTGGCCTCCGCGGTCAGATTCCCTGGGACCCCGCTCAGGACCGGGGCCGTGGCATCGCGCTTCACCGTCACCCCCGGGTGGGTCGTCGTGCCGCCCGCGCTGGTGGCGGCACACGTGAACGTCTGGCCGGCCGTATCCGCCGTGATGGTCGCGCTCGTGCATCCGGTGAGGTTCGTGATGTTCGTCTCGGGATCGTTCACGGTCCAGCTCACCGCCACGTCCCCGACGTACCACCCGTTCGCCCCGAGCGGTCCGCTCACGACCGGCGTGATCTCCGGCGGCGTCGCGTCCGCCGCGGTGCTGACCGGAATGAAGTCCTGCGTGTTCGACTGGACGCTCACGCGTCCCGCGGCGATATCCGCGGTGCCCGCGTACGACCCGGCGATGGGGATCCCCTCGCGGAAGAGGTCGTTGACGATGGTCCCCGTGGCGGTCGCCGTGAAGGCCCCCGTGGTGAGATCGAGCACTCCGGTGCTTTGACTACCAGGGCCGAAGGTGAGCGTGTTTGGACCAGTCGCGATCCCGGAGGGCAGCGTCACGGAGGGCGCCGTGAATGTGCCTCCGACGATTGTGATGACACAACGGTTCGGATCGGCGGGTATGGGCTGCAGGCTCACGGTGAGGCCACCTTCAAACTCGTTCACTTGCAGTGTCCCGCCGCCCAGAGCGGCTGGGATTTCCGTCGTAATTGCATGCGGTCTCGACTGATCCATCGAAAGCGTCTGGGTCTCGTTGCATGTGGAGGTCGAGGCACTTGCGGCTGCAATCCGTGCGGCACCTGCGTGTGGAGTGAGAGATTGCACGAGTGCCGTCAAGAACACATACTCTAGATACTCCTCCTTTACATTCTTGCCTGAAAAGGCGTACGGGTACACAACGCTTGCTGCTTGGGGGTCGTCGGATTCCACCACGATAGACCCTTCTCCGGAAACGACGTCTTCGATGATTTCGCACCTGACGCGAATGGGTAACACAGAACCGGGCGCAACAACCGCCGGAAACGGAACCGGGTTGCCCACAAGATTGGCCAGGCCGTCCATCCAGTCGAATGCTTTGACAGAGCAAAACGAGTGGACATCGCCATTCCAGGGTAACTTAGCCGATACGACCAACGGGCCCGTGCCGATGTTTCCGACACGCAACCACCGGTCCGTAAAACTGGCCTCAGGTACGAGCCTGTCGTAGTATATGATCCCCAGATCGATGAGGGTCCCAGGCGGCGGCGAGGACGCATACTTGCCTGCTGGCGGCGGAGGGGAGGTCACCTTGTTCAACCAAAGATTAGTTCCCATACCTGCCACGGCCACCGCGTCGAGGGCCCCGTCGCCATCCAGATCCCCCAGAGCTAAGGCCTGGATGGGAGGGCTCCCGGACGTGCCGAAGGTCAGGTCCGGGACAAAGACACCCTGCCCACCATTCAGGTAGGCCCGAAGCGTGCCATTGATGGCCCCAAAGACGGCGTCGAGGTCCCCGTCGCGATCCAGATCCCCCAAAGCTACGGCGCGACTGTTGGTGGCCGTAAACTGCTGGCGCGTATCGGTACCGAGGGAGAGATTCCCCCCGGTGGGGGTTTGGTTCAGGAACACCGTGTCTACCGCGAGATAATTCGCGACAACTACATCGAGCTTCCCATCGCCATTCACGTCCCCCAGCGCGACGTCGACCGTGTTGGCCGCCCCGAGCGCGAGGCCGCTGTCGGCGAACGTGCCCGGCGTGCCTCCTTGCCGCCCGCCCTGGTTGATCCAGACCTTGTCGGGGGTGCTACCAGCGGTCGCGACATAGGCGTCTAGGTCGCCGTCGCCGTCCAGGTCTCCGAGGGCGATCTTGGCGCCGGCTCCGTCCGCCAAGTCCGGCCCGCTCTGGCTGAACACGCCCGACCCGTCGTTCGCCCAGACCTTGTCCGAGCGAAAGCTTCCAATCTCGATCGCGTCCTGGTCGCCATCCCCGTCCAGATCGCCGAGGGCCACGGCGGCCGAGTCTGTGTTGTTGCTAAAAACCCGGCTGGAGAACCGCAGGCGCCCGGCCGTGCCCCCTTGCGCCCCCCCTTGGTTGATCCACGTTTCGAGGTAGAACCCTCCTTCATACTTGACCACGAGCAAGTCGGGATCGCCATCCCCGTCCAGGTCGCCCAGGCCCACCGCGCGGACATTCGTTCTCAAGGGCGCTACGGCAAGATCTGTATCGGGGACGAAGGTCCCAGGGGTTCCGTTTTGCGCCCCGCCCTGGTTGATGAGAATGGGGCTGCCCGCATCGAGACTCCCGCACGCGAGCACGATGTCGAGGTCGCCGTCCCCGTCCAGATCCCCCAAGGCGACGCCGGTGAAGGAACCGATGGCCACCTGTCCGCCGTCCGCGAATTGCAGTGTAGTTTGAGCATATGCGCGCGGGACAGGCAGGAGTGCATCGGTGAGAATGCCTGACCCCACCGTCAACACGAAAGCCCACCGCCACGATGCACGTCACTCCCATGCGACGCGTCTGCTGTTGGTTGTCTTGCTGCGCCATGACCCCCCTCCTCCCCTGTTCGGAGTCCCGGATTTGGACTCACTCGTCCGTGCGATTCCTCATCTCGCCCCGTGGACAGAATCCCTCGAGCCTGAAGGCAGCGATGTTCCGGACGTCGGGATGGCCGGCGCCACCGACGTCATCGCTCACATGCTCGCCGAAGCGCGCTCGACGTTACCTGCACTCCCGAACCATCTCCTCCCGGGCGGCCGGCTTGACGCTCCTTCACGGGGAGGGCGCCGGGATGATCGCCACCCCTGTCGGCCTGACCCCAAGGGGCCCCTGGCTCGGGTCACCGAAGTCGCTGACGAGAGTGCGCGCTCCGGTCACAGGGTCGATGCGGAAGATGCCGCCCGGGGAACTCTGCGTGAGCACGGACTGGACTGCCACAAGGATAGCCCCTGATGGTTCGACGACGAAGCCGCCGGGCGTGAACCCCACGGGCCCCTGTGCCGGGTCTCCAAAAGCGCTGAGGATGGTCCGCGTGCCATCTGATGGATCCACTCGGAATAGCGTCCCGTTGAAGGCCGTCCCGGCACCATCAAGAGTGAAGCTGGTAGTCACCAGGATCGTCCCCCCCGACTCAAGCGCGACGCCCACCGGGTAGTCCCCCCGCGGTCCTTGGTTGGCATCTCCGAAGTCGCTGAGAAGCTCTCGCACGCCCGAGGTCGGGTCTACCCGGAAGAGCACACCGCGAAAGCCCGTCCCTGTCTGACCGGTGGCAACGAGAATTCTCCCGACGTGGTCCAGCGCCAGGCCGGACGGGTTTTCTCCCAACGGACCCTGCGCAGGATCGGTGAAATCGCTCAGAATCGTCCGCATGCCCGTCGCGGGATCGACGCGGAACAGAAGATTCGGGTTCTCCTGGGGACCGCCCGGATCCGCGACGAGAATTGTTCCGGCACTCTCGATGGCCACGCCCAAGGGATCGGTCCCGAGGGGGCCTTGTGCGGCATTCGCAAAGTCGCTGAGAACTGTCCGTATGCCGGTCGCTGGGCTCACGCGGAAGAGCGTCCCTCGGTAACCGGCCCCGCTGGAATTATCCGCCACCAAGATGCTGCCGCCTGATTCGACGGCTACAGCCCCCGGATCAGCGCCGATAGGGCCTTGCGCGCTGTCGTTGAAATCGCTGATCACGGTGCGGTTTCCCGTCGTCGGGTCGATACGGAAGAGGAAACCCCGATTGAATGCGCCAGCACCGAAATCGGCAACAACGATTCCCGCAAAGGTGGGCGATTTGGGCGGCTGTATGGCGAGACCAAACACCGCACGGTCGACGTTGACGACCGGAGTGCCGAGGCCGGTCGCCGCATCGATCGTGAGAAGCTGGCCTTCCGTTCCGCCACGCACGGCGGTCGCCCACAGCACGCCGTCTTTGTCGAAAGCAAGGCCGAAGACGTCCTTGGCGCCAAAGAGACCAATGTCCCCGACGACCGCGCCTGTCGCGGGGTCGAGTTCCAGGAAGCGGTCGCTTCCGGCAACGTCAGCCGCAGAGGCAAAGAGTCGCCCGCTCTGGTCGAAGACGAGAGCGTGGAACTCGCGTGGGCCGATCGTACCGACACGTTGGGCGGTACCGTTCGCGGGTGAGATCATCACAAGCTGATCGGTCTGGCGAAACTCGGGGCTCGGCCCGAGTTCGATCCCGTAGAGCATGCCGTCGGCTGGGTTAAAGGTGAGTGACACCGCGTGGATCGGGATACCCGACGGCGCACCGAAGGCGCCGACTTCTGTGACCGCCAACGACCCGTCCGGCTGGCGGCCGAGGGGATCCGCCACGAGCAACCGATCGAACGCCGCCACATAGAGCCGGGCCTGGTCATCAAAGGCGACCCCGAAGCCAAGGCCGCCATTGGGACGGCCGAGCGGGCCGACGAGACCTGTCGCACGATCGAGGACGGAGAGAAAACCCCCAGCACTCGCAGCCAGCAGTGTCCCCTCAGGGATGCTCGCGGGTCGGATCGTATTCGACGTCGGGTTCGATCCGAGCGCAACCTCGGCGCCGTCCGAGAAACCGTCGCCGTCGCTGTCGAACCTGGTCGGATCGGTGCCGCGAGCGACCTCCTGCGCGTCCGTAAGACCATCGCCATCGCTGTCGGCCACACGTGGGTTCGTGCCGAGGACGACCTCCTGGCCATCCGCGACGCCGTCCCCGTCAGTATCCCTGTTGTTCGGATCGGTACCGAGCGCCAGCTCGTCGCGATCGCCCAGACCGTCGCCGTCGCTGTCCACGGCCATGACGAGGATTCGCTTGCGGAGGAGCTCGTGCATTGTCGCGCCGGGGACCTCGGCCGCCACCGTATTGAACCCGGGGCACAGGACGAGGTCTGTGACTACCGACCCGCCGGTCGGCCGCTGAACCACGTTGGAGAAGACTTCGCCCGTCGCCTCGCACGTCACCGAGACCGCGATGGGCGCAGCCGTTGGCGGCGGGAACTCGCCCGGGATAAGATCCGGGTGCGGGCTCGCTCCCACCCGCACATCGCGGAGAAGCGTGCGGTCGGTCACCATGTTCTGAATGGTGTTGGGATCGAAAACCGGCCGACCGGCGTTCGCGAACGCGTCGGACAATTGGAGGTTACCCCCGGCGCCAGGGCGGCCAAGACCGCTTCGCTGCACGACCGAGAGAGTCCTGGCATTCAGAGGATCGATGATCGTGATCCCGCCGATGCCCCCATCGCCGCCGTTGGAACTTACCAAAGCGCTTGGTCCCTTGAACACGCCCCGGCCCGCGGCGACTCTCAGAGACCCTCCCGCGCCGCCGCCGCCACCGCCGCCGGAGTTGACGAACAGTCCTTCGATCTCTTCAACCGGAAGGCCCGCGATCGTGACGGCGTTCGGCAAGGTGACGGGGATCAGCATGCCTGCTCCGGCGTAGCATTCGGTACGCAGGGTAAGGTCCGCAATCGCCGAGCAGTCGGGAACCTCGACCCGTCCACCGTTGCCGCCGTTGCCCCCGCGCGCAGTCAACGGCGAATCGACGATGACGACGTCGGGCGTGACGATCCGGACGGCGCGGCCCGGTTCCCCGCCGGCGCCGCCTCCACCCCCGGGAACTCCGTGCACCTCGCCCCCACCGCCCGCGCCTCCACCTCCGCTCCCGAGGAGCGCCCCGAAGCCGTTGGCGCCCACGTTCACCCCATCCGCGACGGCCGCGTCGATCACCTCGTACGCTGCTGTGAGAACATCAACGCCTAACTGGACTGAGCAGCTCGCGCCTCCGGAAGCAATACAGCCGACCACCTCGATCAAGGTGCCGATGACATCCAACAGGTCAAAGTTGTCGTTCTCGCCAGGGCGGCCGCCCATGCCCTGGGGCTGATTGGTCACGAATCGGCAGTCACCAGTGCGGCGGGGATTGTTGTGGTTGTCGCCGATGCAATCGTCCGCATCCTCCCCCCAGTTCTCTGGCTCCGCGCAATCGAAGCCGTCGTCACCGAGGAAACACCCGCTGTCGTTCCGGCCAAGACCACCCGAGCCTGCTCGCCCACCCGACGGCTTGAAGCCCGGTGCCCTTCCGAAGCCCCCTGCACCGTTCGCTCCATCGGCGGAAAGCGCTCCCTCGATGTACACCCGGCCGGTGGACTCGATGCTGGCGAGCGACGCCTGGGAGATCACGCTGGCTCCGGCGCCGATGCGAACCTCCGAGAAGCGTCGCGTAGAGTCGGGCCCTGGGAACGGCGGAAGATTCAGTGTGCCACTGGTGGCAATGAGCTCGTCGAGTCCGAGGACAGTGAAGGGCACCTCGGCCGACTGGCCGAACGCGCCGACGAGACGGATGGTGTAGGATCGACTCTGCCCTTCCCCGAGCGTGGGATCGGTCTTGATGTGGAGCATGAATCCCACGTCATTTCCGTTGGCGAAGAGGGGCCCGGTGGTAATGGCTGTCGTCGCATTCCCGGCGGGATCGCGAACCTCGACCGTCATGCCGGCGGTGAGGTTCGTCCCGCGGACGCGCACCGGAACATGGAGCCCCTCCTGCGCCGAGGCCGGTTCGATCAGCGTGATGGTCGGCGCAAGAGGCGACGGGGAGGGAACGGGCTCATCTATCGCCAGGATGGAGAAGTGACTGACTTGGGTGACGGCGTGACTCCCGTCCTCGAGCACGGTGCCGATTATGCCCTCGTTCCGCATAAACAGACCGGTGGCCGGATCCACGATGCTCACCGGCAGATGTGTCCCCGGCAGGATGAAGCGGGCGAGGGGAAGGGTGACCGTGGCGGGCGCATTGAACACGAGTCCAGCCGGTCCGAGTCGCACCGCCGCGAGCATGCGCCGGCCGGACTCAGGCGCGGGCTGGGACGGTCCGACAAGGTTCTCAATCGATACGTCCGTGTCGGCGGGCAGTGCACCAGCGGAGATCGCGACCTCCGCCTCTCCTTCCTCCGAGGGAACGCGACCGCCGACCGACGCAAGCACGCGGGTTCGCCCGGGAATGACAGGAGGCGGTAGGATCCGGACGGTCGCTTCGCCCACCACGGTCGGGTCCACCTCGAGCGCTGCCCGCACGGTGACCGTGGCGCCCGGCGGGACACTGGCCGGCGCCGTATAAAGACCCGCCGGTGTGATCGTCCCGACAGTCGAGCTGCCCCCCGGTAATCCATTCACGCTCCACGCCACCTGCGTCGAGGGCGCCGACACCACGATCGGCTTGAATTGCTCGCGTCCGCCGACGGCGACGCTAGCCGTGGCGGGGGCCAGCGTGACTGCCATCGGCATCGAAAACACACCCTCGCTCACGGCGACACCGGCCCGATTCGAGACGATGAACTTCCCGATCCCGGCACCTGGCGGCACCAGCGCCTTGATTGACGTCGCACTCACCGAGGTAATCTGGGCAGGAATCTGGGACAGAGTAACGACATTGGTTTCCGGCTGGTCAGCATCGAAGCTCGTGCCGGTTATGACGACCTCGGTTCCCGCCGCGCCGGACCCTGGCGTGAACCCGGTGATGGCCAGGGGAACGGAGCCGCCCGATACCACGAGCGTGAGAGTCGTCTCGAGCGTGTTGCTGGTGTTGCCATCGCGGTCGATGAGGGTCGCCTGGACCGTGTACGTCCCGAGAGGTGAGCGCGCGTCAAAGGTAAGGAGGGAACGCGCGGTCGATCCCGTGGACCCCGCGATCCCGACGGCCTTGGCGGCGAGCTCGTTCATCGTGTCGCGGCCTGTCGGATCGACCACGCGCACGCGGACGCGTGCCACATCTCCATTTGGGTCGGTCCACCGGAGCGTGAATTGCGGGGTCAATTTGTTCCGGACGCCGCGACCATTGGATCCGTAGCTGACCTCTGCCGGCCGATTCCAGGTGTCGGGTGTTACCCGCAGCTCTTCGAGTACCGGGGCGGCTCCCCCGGTCGTCGCGCCGATGAGATCCACCGAGAACAGCAGCGTGTTGCTGACGTTGCCGGCGCGATCGCGCAGACGTAGCGTGAAGGCGTTGGTGCCGAAAAAGAGGGCGCTGGCGTCGACCGACAGCGAGGCCTGCCCCGACTGGCCCCGGATACCGAGAATCCCAGCCGGGATGGTTGCTGTCACGTGATTTCCCGATATGAAGATCTGGGTGCGTTCGAGCGCGACGATGTCTCCCTCGGCATCCGTGTAATCGAAACTGACGCCGAGTGTGCCGCCGAGGGGGATCGATGGTGGCGCAACGAGGTTGGAGATTGTAGGCTCACTGGAGATCGCAGGTTTCGCGGAGATGGTGACGCGATCGGCCGGGCTGCTCAGCGCCCCGTCGTTGACGATAAGTTGCACGACGTAGGTGCCGGTGACATCCACGACAAATGTTGGACTCACGGCATTCGCGCTGCTCAGCGTCGCGCTGCTGCCCGTGGGCCGTTCGCTGAATGACCATTGGTATGCGAGGCGGTCCCTATCCACGTCGGTGGACCCGCTGCCATCGAGTTGCACGGTGGCCCCGACGAACACGGTCTGATCTGGCCCGGCGTCGGCGACGGGGCGGGAGTTCTGCGTGGAAATCTTCACGCTGTCGGGCAAGCTGTGCCTCGTGCCATCGTTGACGATGAGCGCAACGATGTACGTGCCGGGCACATCGACGACAAAAGATGGATTGACCGTTTTCGGATTATGGAGTACCGCCGAACTGCCGCGGGGGCGAAAGAGGAAGGCCCACGCAAACGTCAGCGGGTCGCCGTCAGGGTCGCTGGACGCAGAGCCGCTCAAGGTCACGGTCGCGCCGACACTCACCGTCTGGTCGGGACCGGCATTCGCAATGGGGGCACTCATGATGGCGCAGAGCGGCCGCGTGCATCTCGCGGTGCACATGGTAGCGTCGCGGAGGGTAATGCGGCCGTCGCCATCGGCGTCGCGCGGATCGGTGGGACCGTTCGCGGGGGTATTACGGGCGTCGAGGATCAGGCCGATGTCCCGGCGGTCAATATCGTTATCGCCGTCAACGTCGCACGTCAGCGCATAGGCGGATTGGACGAGTAAGCCAAGAGCGATAACCAGCAACCCAACGATCCGAAAAACGGATTTCCGCTCGGTGCGCATGGCCCCCTCCCTCCCGCGGCGCCCAATCGCGGATGTCTGCGACGTCTGTTGTGTTTGCCTCAGGGTTTCACGGCCACCTTTCTCGATAGTCCGCTTCGTAGCCGATTTATCTCCTTCGCCGTCTTCGAAACGCACGGGTATTGGCCTGTCACCGGGCCATGCGACAGGCCGCTTGCCCCCGCAGCAAGCGTGGAGTCCGCACCGATGGAGTCCACCAGCATCACGCTGTCACACGTGGTGGAGAGCCCCCGGTGTTCGTTCAGTCAGAATTTCTCCCGCACAACGCTCCCCGTCTCGATCGGATCCACCTGGCTGGTTCCAGGGCTGTTTTCAGGTTTGAATTGGCACCGTCGGATCACAGCGTACATGGCCCTTTTTTCTGTTGGCGCCTCCGGCTCGGACAGCCCGACGCTTAGGAGCCGTTACGAAATAACTTGTCCATTCTTGGATTTCTTTACGGCTCCTTATGCCGTTTACGAAATTTCTCCTGTCACGTTTATTCTTTAACAACGGCTTACCGCTGCGGGGTGCGGTTGCCGCCGTATCCGGCGCAGGCGCGAGCCGGTAATACGGCGGGACGCCCGCTCGTCTTGTTTCGACAAGGGTGCCCTTCGAGACAAGGAGGGCAAGGGCGCGCTCCGCGTCTCCAAGCGGAGACGCGCCGCGCTCCTCGCTGAGCCACCACCGGGCGACGCCGTCGGCCGTCGTCTTGGCCCCCGGATGATCGAGCAGATAACGTAGGATCGCACAGGACAGTCTCCTGTGTACTTCGGCGCAACTTCCTTTCATGAGCTTCTTTCCTGCGGAGCGAGGCGTGAGAGCGACACGCTCTTAGCAAGCGCAATGCCCGGTCCGCGAACGATCGGAACTCCTTGATTTCGTTTGGGCGTTTGGTCGCTGACGCTCTTGCCCTGACGTCCAGGATGGGCCGTTGACAGCCCGGTTCTCCGGGCTCTCTCGGGCGACCGCCGGGAGTTGTCGCGGGTATGGGCACTGCGTCACGCATGACCCACCCCGGGCTCTGAGTGACCGAGGTGGTCGGTGGACATGACATGCGGAAGAGAGAGACAGCAGACAGTGCGAGGGCGGTCAGCGTTTGGAAAGTTGGTGTTTCTTGATGAGGCGTCCAAGGGTGCGCCGGCCGGTGCGAGCCGCGCCGGCCGCGCTGGTCACATTGCCGCGATGGATCTGTAGCAACTCTTCGAGATATGCTTTCTCGAACTGTGCGATGACCTGCGCTTTGCGCTGTCGAAAGGAGGAGCCAGGGGCGTCCGATGGATGGAACGGCATGCGAGGGATCGGGAGGTCTTCCGCTTCGATGGTCTCGGCCTCGGTCAGGGCCAGCGCCTGCTCCAGGACATTCTCCAGCTCGCGCACGTTCCCCGGCCACGCGTGGTGACCGAGAGCTTCCACCGCGCGGGCGCTCAAGCGCCGCCGCTTCGCCCCCTGAGCGGCGTGGCGGGCGAGGAAGTGGGCGACGAACAGCGGTATGTCACCGCGCCGCTCACGCAACGGCGGCAAAGTGAGGGTCAGGACGGCCAGTCGATAGAAGAGGTCCTTCCGGAAGGTTCCTTCCCGGACTTTCTCGGCCAGGTTGCCGTTGGATGCCGCGAAGATGCGCACGTCGGCCTGTCGCCGCTTCGGCGACCCAACCACGTGGTATGTCCTGTCCTCCAGAAGGCGGAGGAGCTTGACCTGTGCGCTCACGCTCAGGGCCTCGATCTCGTCCAGGAAGAGAATCCCGCCTTCGGCCTCGGCCACGAGGCCCGGCCGACCGGCGCCGGCGCCGGTGAAGGCCCCCGCCTCGTGTCCGAACAGCTCGCGCTCGAACAACTCCAGGGAGATTGCCCCGCAGTTCACGGGCAAGAACGGCTTTCCGGCGCGCCGGCCAAGATTGTGCAGCACCTCCGCGCAGAGCCCTTTGCCTGTGCCGGTTTCGCCGGTGAGGAGCACGGGGGCCTCGTGTCGCGCGATCAATGGCAGCTTCCGCTTCACCACCACGAACGCCGGATCCTCGCCGACCAGGTGGCCGAGGCCGACGGTGTCGTGGGTGCTTTCCGCAGATGCCCTGCACCCCGATGCCCGGCTGTCCAGCAGCAGCCGTCGCACCCGGGCCAGCACTTCCGTCTCGCGGAGCGGCGGTACCAAGAAGTCCCCGGTTCGGAACGGAACATCCTCGAGCTGCGCCAGGTCCTGAGCCCGCAGGACCGGGAGTAGCGGGATGCCGGGGTGTCCCGATTGCAGCCTGTCCAGGAGCTGCCTAGCCGGTTCGGCGGGTGCCGACAGCACCAGAACGATCAGGTCGCCCCTGACGCCGCGGCTTGCTGCCCCGACCGCGGGCTCCGCTGGGGCAAACTCCACTTGCCACCGTTCGTCCCGCTTGAGGATTTCGTGGATCTGGGATCCGAGCGGTCGTCCCGGGTGCTCATCGAGGATGCTTATGAGTGGCCGGAGCATGTGGCGCCTCCACCCAGGCGTGCGAGACGGCCAACCCGCGGCTCCGGCCAGGGATTGGCCGGAGCGTAGTCGGGTGCCGGCGGCGAGGCTGCTACGCCGAAACCAGGAACGAGAGCACCCCGTCCATCAGCGCGTTGATCGTCGCATAGGCGTCGGCCCCGACGCCGAGGATCTGTTCGGTCGATTGCACGAACCGACCGGGGGTCAGTTCATGGCCGCCATGGGCGACGAGCGCGCGTGTCGCCTCCGGTGTTGTCTCCAGATGAAACTGCAGGCCGATAACCTTCCGGCCGAACTGAAAGGCTTGGTGCTCGCAGGCTTCACTTCGGGCGAGGTGCCGCGCGCCGGTCGGCAGATCGAAGGTCTCTCCGTGCCAGTGGAACACGGGGCACTCCGGCGGTAGGTGCCAGGCGGGACGGTCGTTGCCGCGACCGGGTCGATCGGGCGGCGCAACCGATGTGACCGAAAACCAGCCGATTTCCCGTTCTCGGTTGGGATACACGCGCCCGCCGAGCGCGCCGGCAACGAGCTGCGCGCCGAGGCAGACGCCGAGGACGGCCTTGCCGCGGACGATGGTCTCCGCGATGCTGCGTTTTTCCGCGACGAGCCACGGATAGCGCTGCTCGTCTTTCGCGCTCATCGGTCCGCCCATGACGATCAGGATGTCCGCGTCATCGAGTCTCGGCACCGAGGGTGTCGGCTCCTCGAAGAATCGGGTGGATGTCACGACAGCCCCACGGCGGCGAAGCCAGTCGGCGATGCTGCCAAGGCCTTCGAAGGGGACATGTTGAAACACCTGTGCGCGCATCGGGTCGGTCATCCTTCCCGGCCTGGCTGGGGTGGGTCGTACAGACAGCACGGGTCTTCGCCAAGATAATCCCCGGTCATGGCATAGGCCCGGGCGCGCGAGCCGCCGCACACGGTGCGATACTCGCAGCGTCCGCAGCGGCCGCGGAGCTGGTCCGGGTCCCGCAGCTGGCGGAACAGCGGGTGATGCCGGTAGATCTCGATCAAGCTGCCCGTGCGGACGTTGCCGGCGTTGAGGGGGAGAAATCCGCTCGGCATCACATTGCCGACATGGTCGACGAAGACGAAGCCGTTGCCGTCGTTGACCGCGAGGCCCGCGCGCCCGATGGTGTCTCCTGCGGCTGCCGCGAATGCTCCCGGTTCCCCCGGGCGAGACGGGCGGGCGTCTTCCGCCCCGCCGCTCGTGCGGCCGTCCCGGCGGATCCCGTGTTGCCGTTCCACGATCACACGGCGGTAGTGCGGGGCCTCGGTGGTCTTGATGCCGAAAGAGACCCGACCGGCGAGATCGTAGAGGTCGTTCAGGATCGCCTCGTAGGCGCCGGCCGACACGCCGTCCTCGGCCCGCCCGCGGCCCGTTGGGACGAGGAAGAAAACGCTCCAGAGGACGATGCCGAGCCGGTCCACGCAGGCGGCCAGCGCCTCGAGATCGGTGCGGTTGTGCCGGCTCACCGTGGTATTGATCTGGAGCGATAGTCCGAGATCGCGCGCTTCGCGCAGGATCCGCATGGTCCACTCCCACGAGCCCCGCACCCCCCGAAACGCATCGTGGATTTCCGGCGACGAGCCGTCCAGGCTCACGGCCAACCGGGCGAGGCCGGCTGTCTGCAGCCGGGTCAACTGCGGGCGCCGGACCGCAGCCGTGCCGCTGGGGGTGAGCGCGACGCGCAAGCCAGCCCCCGTCCCTGCAGCAACCAGATCGTACACGTCCGGGCGGCGCAAGGGGTCGCCGCCGGTGAACACGAGCAGGGGTCGGGGTGCGCCGAAACCGGCGACGGCGGTGATCAGCCGGATTCCTTCCTCCGTGGTCAATTCCCGCGGGTCTCGGCGCGACACCGCCTCGGCGCGGCAATGGATGCACGCCAGCGCGCACGCCCGCGTCAGCTCCCAGATGACCAGAAAGGGAGCCCGCGCGAAGTCGAATGGCGATGATCCGCCGTTCCGTCCGGGACCCTTGCGCTCGATTGGAGTCATGTGTTCTGCCCGCATCGGGCCGGGTGAACAGGCGCTTCACGACAGGAGGCCCGATCCTCGCGAAAGCCGGACGACCCCCGGTCTCCGGGGTACACGGCCCGGACCCGGCCGCCTCTCACCGGCCTCCCGTGATGTAGCTTTCCAGTTGCTGGATAAGGAAATCCTTCTCGTCGAGACTCGCCTTGACGAGATCGCCGATGGAGACGATGCCGACCACCTCCTGGTCGACCAGCACCGGGAGATGACGAATGTGCTTCGTCGTCATGAGCGCCATACACTCGTCCACGCTCTGCTCGGGGCGCACGCAGACGACGGAGTGGGTCATGATCTCCCGGACCGGGGTATCGAGGGAAGAGCGTCCCTTCAGGATGACCTTCCGGGCATAGTCGCGCTCCGAGAGGATGCCTGCGACGCCGCCCCCCTCTTCCTGCACCAGCAGAGCGCCGACCTCCTTTTCCGCCATCAGCCTGAGCGCATCGTAGACCAGTGTCCCCGGCGTCACCCGCCAAACCGTGTTCCCCTTCCGCTGTAAAATCTCCGCGACGGTCTTCATGGCTCCCCTCCCAAGGGCCTCGCGCCGATGCGAGACCCGCTCGAATCGCGGCTCCCATCCACCCGGGCGCCAACCCCGCAGCCTCGGCAAAGACAGCGTGCACATGCCGCGGGGATGCCCGAATCCCGGCAAGCCGTCGTCATATGATAACCCGCGAAGGCCCCGGCGTGGAGGAGTCGCGGGGGCCGAGCCCCTCATCTGCGCGACGGCTCCGCCTAGCCGGGCACTGTCCCTTGCGTCGTGCGGTGCGGATGAGGTTCGCGGCCAGAAGGATCACGGCAACCAGCGCAATCGCTCCGGAGAGTCCGTAGGCGTCCCGGACGATGCGCGCGGCCGCGGGTGGCAGCAGCGATGCGGGGAGGAGCGCGGGAGCCACGCGAGCGAGCGCGGCGAGGTTGCCCAGCCAGAACGTCACCGTGACCAGCGCCGGCGCGGCGAGTCTCCGTTTCCGGAGAAAGCCCGGGAGCATCCGCGGCGCGATGCCGAAGATGAGCAGGGTGACAAAGCCCATCAGGTAGAGGTGGAGGATCGTGCCGGTGCCGACCGGGTTGTCGATCCCCAGCCAGGACGTCAGGCCGCGGCCGATCTCCAGTCCGGCCGCCAGGACGAGCCAGACATACGCAGAGTACACCAACAGCTCGAACCGGCCGAACTCGCCGAAATCCGGCAGGCCGGGACGCGTGGGTGGGCGGTCGGGGCCCGCCGCCGGGAGCCGAGCGGGCCGTTCGAGCGGATGCGTGCGGGTCAAAAGGCCGAGCTCCCAGGTGAACCAGAGGAGCGTGCCGCCCTTGACGGCCGCGCCCAGACCGGCCAGCGTCTCCACGGCGCCGCTCTCGATCCGGACCGCATCGAGCGCGGAGGGGATCAGCTGGAGCCCGGCGCCTATCAGGTACGCATACGCCGTGGCTCGGACGGACCGCAAAGGGGCGGCAAGCCCGAGGTACAGGGGCAGGAGGCGCACGGAAAAGGCAAGCGCGACGGGGAGGAGGGTGAGATCCAGGAAGCTCTGGATGGCGAGCCGGTTCCAGCCGGGATCCAGCACGAAACCAGCGCGTGCCGCCATTTCTACGAGTCCGACAGAGTTCGCGCCGGCATAGATCAGCCACCCGCCCAGTGCCAGGCCCAGGTAAGGCCGCACCGCAGTGAATCCGGGGCGCCGCGGAACACGGCCGGTTTCGCGCAGCGTGTCCAGGAACAGGATGGCGTACAAAAGGATCCCGATCGCCTCCGAGGCGCCGGATGCCAGCATCATCCCGCGCAAGAGGTTCCCGGTGGCGGGGGTGCGGGTATAGGCGAGCGCCGACTGTGCAGCGACGCGGAGGAGAAGCCCGGTCGCCACGCAGTACACGATGATCCTCAGTGAGAACGGGCGGCTCAGCGGGACCCCGGCGAGCCGGGGGATGAAATGGAGGCTCACGCCCATGATCAACAGCCCGCACCATCCGAGGAGCTGCGCATGGCCATGGGCCTGGACCAGTGCGGGAAACGAGGCGGTCAGCGGGTAACCGAACGCGAGAACGAAGCTCAGATGGCCCGCGACGGCGAAACCGGCGCAGATGGCGACGAGCAGCGCCATCCAGAGAAAAGGCGAAAAGAACGGGGCGTGCGGAACCGGCGCCGCCGATTCCGCCCGCCCCGGGTCGTCCCGCGTCGGGGCGATGGCAAGCGGCGCGCGCGCCGAGCGAGACGCCGCGTGGCGGACCGGCAGTTGCCTGCCGCCGTTTTCATCCATTGCCTTGCCTCAGTCTCGCCGACGTCCGACGCTATTGCTGGTATTGTAGGCTCTTGGCGAAGGACGGATCTTTGACCGGGTGAATCGCGGCGCTGCCGATGGTCACCAGGATCGCCAGCGCGGCGATGGCCAGTGCCCCGAGCCAGATGGCGATCTCCCATCCGCCAATCCCGGGCGGTCCCGCGACGACGGGCGGGTAAACCATTTGGTACAGATCGACGAAGCGGCCGAGGAGGACGACGCCGGCGACCGCGCTCAGGATGCGCCAGCTCTGCTTGCACCGTTGAGGAAGCAGGACCAGAAAGGGGATGGCCCAGTTCAAGAGCATGTTGGCGAGAAATACGGCGCCCCATCCGTCGTTCAGCCGGCGGACAAAGTAGACCGTCTCCTCGGGGATATTGGCGTACCAGATGAGCATGTACTGGCTAAACCAGATGTACATCCAAAAGGTGCAGAAGGCGAACAGCAGGCGCCCCAAGTCGAGCAGGTGCTGCTCGGTGGGAGCGGCACGCAGGATGCCCTGCCGGTGGAGCCAGACGGTGCACAGGACGATGACGGCCAGGCCACCGGTCATGATGCCCGAGAAATGATACACGCCGAAGATGGTGCTGTACCACTCCGGCTCGAGCGACTGGACCCAGTCGCAGCTTGCGAGCCACAGCGTGATCCCGCACGCCACCAGACCTGCCGCGGAGAGACCGGCGTTCTCCCGGGTCAGCGCCACCTCACCGGTCCGGTCCTGGCGTCGTGAGCGGCGGACGATGGCGACCGCAAACGCAAGCCACGTGGTCAGGTAGATGACCGAGCGGATCAGGAAGAACGGCTGCGCGAGCCACCAGTGCCGGAACCAGAGTGTGCCCTCCGGGTCCGGCGCGAGCTTCCCCATCCAGGGGTACAGGGCCGGATGGCCCACCAGAACCGCCAGGAGGAGCAGGGCGCCGGCGAGGAGGGTCGAGGTCATCGCCTCCGGGACACGGCGGAAAGCCACACTCCATTCCGCACCCGACACGTACTGGATGGCCACGAACATCAGTCCGCCCAGACCGACACCCACGAGCCAGAGCGCCGCGACCAGCAGGCCGGGCCAGACCCTGGTCTGCGCCGACAGCAGCCCGGCGAGCGCAGCCAGACCGCCGGCGAGCCCGACGGCTTTTAGGATGAAGAGCGTGTTCGCCGGTACCCGGCCCGGGCGATCGTCCGTCATCGCGATCCTCCCAGCGCGGCGGCGTTTCCCTGCCGCTGCAGCGATCGCACGAAAAGAATCGCCTTCCAGCGATCCGCCTGGGAAAGCTGGGCAGCGTATCCCGCCATGTTCCCCTGGCCGTGCGTGACGATGTGAAACAGGTGGCCGTCGGGCAGCGCCTGCGCATGTTCCGCCGCCAGGGACGGCGGAGCGGGAAAGCCGCGGGCCACGACGGGGCCGTCGCCCCGACCCGCAGAGCCGTGGCAGGGCTGGCAGAAGTTGCTGAAGACGATTTTCCCGCGCTCGAGCGAGGCGGGCTCCTGGGCGGAGAGGGGATTCCGGAGATCCCGTGCGGCCCGGGCCGCCTCTTGTGCCCCCGGCCCGTACCCGAGCGGCGCTCCATTGTGGGGACTGGTGCGCGGGTCGGGGACCTGGAGCGTGGCGCCGCTCGCGAAGTACGGGTTCGGCGCAAAGGCGTTGTACCGGGCGGTATGCACCATGTCCGGGAAGAGGTCGGGATTGGGCTGGCCGGCCGTGCGTCGAAGCACCAGATGGAGTCCGAGGGACAGGACTAAGAGGATCATCAGCGCGATATTGCAGAGACGCACGAATGTCACGGCCGCACCTCCTCCACCCGCTCCTCGACCGACACGGCGCGGTGCTGGGCGAAGAGCCGCGAAACCTGGGCGAAGTCAAAGGCCGCGTTTGTTTCCTCGACGGCCAGGACAAAGCGGTCGTCGGTCGCACGCGTGGCCGGGACCGCGACCGGCTTGCCCGGCCAGAGCCGTGAGAGCACCAGGAAGGCGCCCACGGTCGTGAGTCCGGCCGAGAGGACCATCACCTCGAAGGTGACCGGGATGAAGGCGGGGAGAGAGTTCCAGGGTTTCCCCCCCACATCCAGCGGCCAGTCCACCATGGCGGTCCAAAACTCGAACCAGAGTTTCAGCGCCGCGCCGACCACCGCCGCCACGAAGCACACCACCGGGAGCCGCGATCGCCGCAGCCCCATGGCGGCATCGAGCCCGTGAACCGGGTAGGGGGTATAGGCGTCGCGGATGGCGAGGCCGCGCGCCCGCGCCGCACGGACGGCGGCCAGAATGTCGGTCGCGTTTTCGAAGGCGGCAAAAACGACACGGCGGCTCATGGCTGCACCTCGTGTGCGCCGACGGCGGCGCCCGCGAAGATCGGCGGCGCCGGCGCCGGCAGGACCGTCGGCGGCGCCGGATGGCCGGCTTCCAGCACGCCCTTCACCTCGGCGATGGCGATGACGGGCAGCGCCCGGCAGAAGAGCAGAAACAGGGTGAAGAACAGTCCGAAGCTGCCCAGCAGCATGCCCGCCTCGAACAGGGTGGGGGTATAGCTCGACCAGTTCGACGGCAAAAAATCGCGGTGGAGGGACGTGACGATGATGACGAACCGCTCGAACCACATCCCGACATTGATCAGGATGGAGATCCCGAAGACCGCCGGGACACAGGTGCGGACGCGGCGGAACCAGAGCAGCTGGGGGACGAGGACGTTGCAGCTCACCATGATCCAGTACGCCCAGCCAAAAGGCCCGAACGCGCGGTTGACGAAGATGAATTGCTCGTAGCGGTTACCGGAGTACAGCGCGGTGAAAAACTCCGCCCCGTAGGCCAGCGCCACCATCCCGCTGGTCGCGATCACCAGCTTTCCCATGACCTCGATGTGATGGAGCGTGATGTAGTCCTCGAGCCGCATGGTGCGCCGTGCGACGATCATGAGCGTGAGCACCATCCCCAGCCCCGAGAAGATGGCACCCGCCACGAAGTAGGGCGGGAAGATCGTCGTGTGCCAGCCGGGGATCACCGCCACGGCGAAGTCCCAGCTCACGATGGTGTGGACCGAGAGGACCAAGGGGGTCGCCAGCCCGGCCAGGAGCAGGTACACGATCTCGTATTGCTGCCAGGTGCGCGCGGAGCCGGTCCAGCCGAGGCTGAGGATCGCCGCCAGGCGTTGGCGCCATCCAGGCCGGGTGCGGTCCCGCACGGTGGCGAGGTCGGGAACCAGGCCCAGGTACCAGAAGACCAGGGAGATGGTGAAGTAGGTTCCGATGGCAAACGCGTCCCACACCAGGGGCGACCGGTAGTTGATCCACAGCGGCCCCCGGGTGTTGGGATACGGAAACAACCAGTACGCGAGCCACGGCCGGCCCAGATGGATGATGGGGAAGATCCCGGCACACATCACCGCAAAGATGGTCATGGCTTCGGCCGAGCGGTTGACCGAGGTGCGCCAGCGCTGGCGCAACAGGAACAGGATGGCCGAGATCAGCGTGCCGGCGTGCCCGATGCCGATCCAAAAGACAAAACAGGTGATGCCGACCGCCCACCCCACCGTCCGGTTCAGGCCCCAGACGCCGATGCCCGTCACGAGGAGGTATCCCACGGCCGCCACGCCCACGCCGAGCGCGGCCAGCGCCGCCAAAAATCCCGCCCACCACAGGCCCGAGGGGCGCCTGTCCATCGCGGCGCACACGTCCTCGGTCACCTGGCGCAGGGTCTTGTTCCCGGCGATCAACGGTGGATGCCCCGAGCGCGGCTCAGCCATGTGACCCCTCGTTCCCGCCGTCGGCTCGGTTCCGCACGACGGCCAGATATCCGACCGCGGGCTTGACGTTCAACTCCTCGAGTACCCCGTACCGCCGGGGGTTCTGCATCCAGCGGCTGACCAGGCTGCCCGGATCGTTGAGATCTCCGAATACGATGGCCTGCGCCGGACACGACTGCTGGCAGGCGGGCTGGACGGCACCATCCGCGAGCGGTGTCCCCTGCGACTTGGCGGTGATCTTCGCCTCGTGGATCCGCTGGACGCAGAAGGTGCACTTCTCCATGACCCCGCGCGAGCGCACGGTCACGTCCGGGTTGAGCTGAAGATTCTCGCGCCGCGGGTCCTTCAGATAGTCGAACCAGTTGAAGCGGCGCGTCTTGTAAGGACAATTGTTGGCGCAGTAGCGGGTGCCCACGCAGCGGTTGTAGACCTGCTGGTTGAGGCCCTCCGCGCTGTGGACGGTGGCCAGCACCGGACAGACGGTCTCGCAGGGGGCGTTGTCGCACTGGTGACAGAGCATGGGCTGGTGGACCACGTCCACCTCGTCCCCGCCGGTGTAGTAGCGATCGATCCGCAGCCAGTGCATCTCGCGATGGCGGAGCACCTCGTCCCGACCCACCACGGGGATGTTGTTCTCCGCCTGACAAGCGACGACGCAGGCGCCGCAGCCCGTACAGGCGGCGAGGTCAATAGCCATCGCCCAGCGGTGACCCCGGAAGACGTGGTCCGGCGGCCAGAGGTCGGGGGTCTTGGCGTGCGCCTCGATCGGCGTCGCGGCTGCCGACAGGACGGTTTCCCGGATGATGGGGCGGGGAACGCCGCCCACGACAGGCAGCTGTTTGGGCACCGCGATGCGATGGTGGTCCTGGGTGCAGGCCAGTGGGCGGTTCTTTCCCGTCCGCGCCAGTCGCACACCCGGCCGCGTATAGCGGAGCGTGCCGCCCTCGAAGCGAAGCCAGGGGGCCAGGTCTTTCCCGACCACGCCGCCCTCCCCGACCGTGGGTCTGGCGAGCAGCCATTGCGGCCCAGCGGCGGCCAGGCGCTTCGTCGTCTGTCGCCCGTAGCCCAGCGCCACAGCGACGACAGCGTCGTGCTGGCCGGGTTGGATATGCACGGGGAGTTCGAGCGGGTCCGGACTGCCGGACGCCGTCTCGAGCCGGACGACGTCGCCTTCGCCCACGCCCAGACGTTCGGCGCTGCGGGGTGAGAGGCACGCGTAGTTGTCCCAGGTCACCTTGCTGATCGGATCGGGCAATTCCTGCAGCCAGGGGTTGTGCGCGGGACGCCCGTCGCGGATGGCCACCTTGGGATAAAGGAGCAGCACGAGATCGTCGGCGGCCGGCCGGTCGGCGCGGACCACCGGCGCCACGCCGGCCGTCCGGGAAGGCGCGTTCCCCGTTTTGGCGACGGGGGAACCGGGGGATGCGCTCTCGTCAGCCCCATCGAGGGACGCGAAACCGGTCTGGACCGCGCGGTCCCAGAAGACCTGAAACGACCGTTCCTGCTGCTGCCGGGGGAACACGCGCGTCTGCCACTGCTCGCGGACCAGATCATACGCGGCCCGCGGTTCGCCTGCCCAGGCGGTCAGGGTCTCGACGAGGGCGCGGGTGTTCCCCAGCGGCCGGATGGCGGGCTGACACACCGAGACGACACCCTGGACAGTCTCCGCGTCGCTCCAGGACTCCAAAAAGTGGTGATCGGGGCACACGGCGCGGGCCAGGGCGGCCGTCTCGTCCAGCCGCTCGGCGAAGCTCACGACCAGCGGAACGCGCTCGATCGCCGCGGCAATTTCCCGCCCCGCGGGCAACTCGCACACGGGATTGACGCCGGTCAGGAAAAGCGCCGCAACCCGCCCCGCAGCCAACTCGTCCAGCAGTCCTTCGAGATCGCGGTCGCTCCCCTGGCGCTGCCACGACGGCCGCCGCAGATCCAGCGTGGCCCCATAGTTTCCCAGCACGTCGTTGATGAAATTGACCAGCGTCTGGGTGGCCACATCCTGGACCCCGCACACGACCAGGCTCCGCCCCCGGGCCGCCCAGAGGCGATCCGCCAGATCGTCCAGGACGGCGGCGGGGATCGAGGGTTCCTCGGCGCCCGGCGCGCGGAACGGGGTCTGCGCCCGGCGGGCGAGGCGGACCGCAAGGTGGCTCAAGAGGAGGCCGTGCTCGTGCGGTCCCACGCGCAGCCGCCGGTCCGCCTTGCTGCCGGTGAGGGACAGGCGCGATTCGAACTGGACGTGAAGCGAGAACCGGGGCGGGGTGGCGTCCAGCCGTCGCCCCGCGCGGTAACCCGCGGTGAACTCGGGGGGCGAGATCCAGGTTCCGAGAAAGTCGGCGTCGAAGCCCACGATAACTGCCGCGCGCTCGAAACGATAGCGCGGCAGCCTGCGGAGCCCGTGGGTGGTCTCGTGGGCGTCGAGGATCGCCGAAGAGGAGAGGGCGTCATACGTCACGTGTTTCGCGCTCCGGAACGGGGCGAGAAACCGCTGGAGGACCGCCCGCACGGTCGGGCTGGCAAGCGTGCCGCTCAGGAAACGCACGGCTCCCGCATCCTTTCGGATTGCGGCGAGTTGCGTCGTCACAAACCGATCCACGTCCGGCCAGGAGGCCGGCTTACCGTTCAAGAGCGGGCCCGGAATCCGGGAGGAGTCGTAGAGGTCCAGCACGGCGGCCTGGCCCACCGCGCACAGCCCGCCACGCGACACGGGATGGTCTGGATTTCCTTCGAGCTTGATCGGACGGCCGTCGCGGCACTTCGCGAGAATCCCGCAGCCGGCGCTGCAGCCGCCGCAGGTCGAGGCGTACCAGGCTGCCTGTCCGGGCACGATGGTTTCGGGCTGGTCCAGCAACGGGACCGCCTTGTCCGCCGGGGCCCGCGCGCAGCTCGACAGGGCGGATGCGACACCCAGGCCGGCAGCCGCGAAAAAACCGCGGCGGCTGAACTGGCCCACCGCGCCCTCCACCGGCCCAGGGAACTCGTCCGTCGGCGGCGTTCCCGCCGCGCGCTCTTCCCAGCTTGTCCAGTACTGTTTCGCGCCAGCGTCGTCCATGCCGACTCCTCAGAAATGGCAGGTCGAACAGTCGATGGAGGCGGCGGGCGTGCCCGCGCCGCCGGATTCGCGGTGGCAGTTCACGCACCAGCCCATGGTCAGCGGGCGTTCCTGCCGCACCCGGGTCATCGTCTCGACCGGGCCGTGGCACGTCTGGCAGGCGATACCGGCCACGACGTGCGGGCGGTGGTCGAAGTAGACGAAATCGGGCAGGCGGTGGACGGCGGTCCACACGATGGGGTGCGTCGCCTTGCCGGGCGCCGGCTGCATGGCCTCGTCCAGCGCCAGGGCGTCGTAGAGTTTCTGGAGTTCGGGCGAAACGAGGCGGCGCGGTTTGCGGTTCTCGCGCGCGGCCGTCTCGTCCTCGGCGCGGAGAGCGCCCAGGGGTGCCGTCACGAACCGGTGGCAGTTCATACAGACGTTGGCCGAAGGGATGCCCGCGTGGCGGCTCTTCTCGGCGCCGGAATGACAGTACAGGCACTGGACCTGCAGTTCGCCGGCGTGCAGGAGGTGCGAGAAGGCGATGGGCTGGGGCGGCTCGTAGCCCTGGTTGTTCCCGGGGAGGCGTAGCGCCAAAAGTTGCGGAGCGAGGACGAAAAGGCTCAACGCCAATGCGACCGCAAGCGTCAGGGTGAGGATTCGACTAGTCACGCCCTGTGTCCTTTCCCACCGCCACGGCCAAGGAGAGGCGTGGCTCCGCCGTCTTGGGAGTGTACTTCAGGACCCAGATCATCCCGAGCGAGGAGAGGGCAAGGAATGTAAAGGTCACGAACCCGATGGCATAACCGCGGGTCCCCAAATCTTGCACGGCAAACGCCATCGCGGGCGGGATTGCGAATCCGCCAAAGGCGCCCAGACCGCCCACCCAGCCCGCGGCCCCGCCCACCGCCTGCGGGACCTCTTGCGGCACCAGCTTGAACACCGCGGCGTTGCATATCCCCATTCCGGCGGCCATCAGGATCACGCCGGGCAGGGCCAATTCGTACTGCTCGGCGCCGGTCAGCTCGATGGAGCCGACCAGCATGATCAGAAGCGAGAGGATGGCCGTGTTCTCGCCCCCTTCGCGGAGCGTGTCCGAGAGGATCCCTCCGCCGATGCGGATGACCGAGGCCAGGAGCGAATAGAGCGCCGTCAGCAGGCCGGCCTTTATGGGGCTCATCCCGTAGAAGCCTACCCAGTAGGTCGGCAGCCACGCCGTCAGCGCGATGAAGCCCCCGAAGGTCGTGAAGTAGACCCAGACGAGCGCCCAGGTCCGCCAGACCCGCGCCGAGGTGCGGAGGCTCTGGACCACCGAGACCGCCGGGAACAGCTCTTGGCCGCGCCGACGCGCCTCTGCCCGGGCGGCCTCCGGAGCGAGGCCCTGGTCGAGCAGCTGGAAATACCAGGCGTTCTTTCCGAGGACGGCGTAGAGCAGGGTGCCCAAGACCAGAAGGACGAGCCAGATCAGATAGGATCCCGCCAGCCCGAATCCCGCCAGGGCCAGCGGGAGCAGAATGGAAAACAGACCCGGCGCCAGATTGCCGACACCGGCGAAGATGGCGAGCGCCCGGCCCTGCCGCTGCCGAGGAAACCAGTAGGCCACCTGACTGATTCCCACGGTGAACGTCGCGATGCCGCAGCCGCAGAGCACGCCCAGGAGCAAAAGCACGGGGTAGAGCCCGGGCGTCAGCCCATCCGGGTAGAGACGATAGACGACCAGGGTGAACCCCACCATTCCCAGGACCGAGAGCAGGAGCAGCACCAGGAAGGGCTTCCGGCCGCCCGTGGTGTCTACCCAGGCGGCGAACGGAATCCGGAGCAGCGAGCCCGAGAGGGCCGGGACGGCCACCAGGAACCCCACCGCCATCGGGCTCAACCCCATGGCCTGCTGGAACCGTGCCGCCGTGGGTCCGAACAGGGCGACGGCGGCGAAGCCGACGAAGAACCCGAGCGTGGCGGACCAGAGGGCTTTGTTGGGCGTCCCTTGGATCTGGCTCACGGTTTCGGTCTCCTCAGGCCCGACGCTCTGCGCTGGACGTGTCCGGCCGGCCATACCAGCGAACGACCTGGGGGCGACGCCAGAGGTACGGGTTGGGGGCCACCAGGATGTGCACCAACCGCGTAAACGGGGAGAGCCCGATCAGGACGAAGGCCGACGCGATGTGGGTCTTGACAAGCCAGGGCATTCCGACGATGTAGCCGAGATCCGGGTTGAGAGCGATCAGCGACCAGAGATACGGCGTGAGGACCGCCGCGAACCAGGACGAACCCCAGGGATGATAGATCGCCACCAGGACCCCGCTGAGCACCTGGACCAAGAGCAGACCCAGGACGATCCAGTCGAGCCGGCTCGTCACCTCCCGGACTTTCCGGAACGTGAGCCGTCGGTGGATTGTCGCGGCGATGCCAACGAGCGCCAACAAGCCGAAGGCCAGCGCCGACGCCTCCAGGACGTACAGCCGCAGGGGCCGGCTGTTCCACAGGAGCACCTGGCGGGGAATCAGAAAGGCGACCACATGGCCCGTCAGCGTGACGATGATCCCGAAATGGAAGGGCACCAGGGCCCAGAAATGCTCGTGGTTTTCGAGGAACTGCGATGACAGGCTCGAATAGGTGAAGGGCGCCGTCCGGTAGCGCACGATCGTGGCCAGAAGGAACACGCCCACCGCCACGTAGGGGAGCACCATGAACAACAACTCGTCCGAGGATGCCAGCAGCTTCATTGCACGCCCCTCCCGTTGTCTGCGGGAACATCCGCCGCCCCCCGCGCCCCGTTGCCGCCGGACTCTCCGTGCATGGCGGTGACGAGCCGCGCGATGGCCTCCAGCAGCGATTCGAACGGATTGGACTTCCCGGCGAGGTGCGTCCGCATCTTCGCGAGTGCCGGCAGAAGGCAGGCGTCCGCGAATTCCGCGGCCTCGTCCGGCGGCATCCGGCCCAGCACCCGCAGGACCGTGCCCAGGTGGTCCGGCAATTCTCCGCCGTCCGAGACGCCGACGCGGGTGAGGAGCTGGCGCATCTTCACCAGAAACGCGCCCCGCTCGTAGTTCTCGCCGAAAAGATGCCAGCCCACCTCCAGGGCGCAGGCCGGGTTGAGGTCGAAGGTGGCGACGAACAGTTCCTGGCGGGCTTCGGGCGAGAGCCCGGCAAGAACGCCGTGGAGCCGGTCAAGCTGGGTGCCGGCCTCGGGGGCGACCGCCCGAACCCCGCGCCGGCAGACCTCGAGCGCCTCGAGGTAGCGCTCATCGGGATAGCGGAGGAGGGCGCCGGCCAGGTCCCAGACGATCTCCATCACATACCCCGCCGCGGACCGCTCAGAAAACCGAATCCTACCCCTTGCTTGTGCTGGAGCGGATCGTGCAGCATCTGGATCGCCTCTTCGCGGTGGGCGGGGGGGATGACAAAGCGATCCTCGAAGGTGCACAGCGATGTGAGCCGGTAGATGGCCTCGGCCTCGTCCGGCGTGCAGTCGGCCTCGCGAAGCATCCGCAGGGCCGTCTCCCGGGAGACGTCGCCCACCGTGAGCGCCCGCCGGTACCAGCGCACGGCCTTTTGCTTCCGCAGCGCATAGCGCACCGGGGCCTCCTGCCCCGCCCCGAGGAGGTTCGCCAGGAATTGCATCGGCACCCGGGCTTGCTCGATATCGTGAAACAGGTCGTCGGAGACGTGCTGGATGGCCCCTTCCTTCTGGCTGGCCATCACCGGCGACATGGGGGGCACGTAGAAGAGCATGGGCAGCGTCCGGAATTCCAGATGGGGGGGCAGCGCCATTCGCCACAGCTTGACGAAGCGGTAGACCGGGGAGTTCTGGGCTGCCTCGATCACCGAATCGTGGATGCCCTCTACCCGCGCGGCGGCGAGGACAGCCGGATCGGTGGGGTCCAGGATCAGACTCCGCTGGGCGTCGATCAGCTCGTCCTTTGGCCGGGTGGCCACGGCCTCGATCCGGTCGGCGTCGTAGAGCAGAACACCCAGATAGCGGATGCGCCCGACGCAGGAGTGGAAACAGGCCGGGGCCTGGCCGGTCTCGATGCGCGGGAAGCACAGGATGCACTTCTCGGACTTGCCCGTGTTCCAGTTGTAGAACATCTTTTTGTACGGGCAGGCGGCGATGCACGCCCGCCACCCGCGGCACCGGGTCTGGTCGACCAGGACGATGCCGTCCTCGCCCCGCTTGTACAACGCGCCCGAGGGGCACGACGCCACGCAGGCGGGGTTCAGGCAATGGTTGCAGATGCGGGGGAAATAGAAAAACACCAGCCGCTCGATCGCGAAGAGCTGCCGTCGGACGTCGGGGCCGGCGCCGGCCAGGTTCGGGTCGTTCTCGGCGTAGACCGGGGATCCCCCCAAGTCGTCGTCCCAGTTGGGACCCGCCTCGATGTCGAGCGGCTCGCCCGTCACCATGGAGATGGGCCGGGCCGTCGGTTGGTCCGGCCCCACGGGGGCGTTGAAGAGATGCTGGTAATCGTAGGTCCAGGGCTCGTAGTAATCGTCCATGGTGGGCATGGACGGGTTGTGGTAGATGTTGACGAGGGTGCGGGCCTTCCCCGTGGAGATCAGCCGGAGCTTGTCGCCCGCCACCTCCCAGCCGCCCCGGTACTTCTCCTGGTCCTCCCAGTCCGTGGGGAAGCCGGTCCCGGGCTTTGTCTCGACGTTGTTCCACCACATGTACTCGGTGCCCCGCCGGTCGGTCCAGATGTTCTTGCAAGCGATGCTGCAGGTGTGGCACCCGATGCACTTATCCAAATGGAAGACCATGCTGATCTGCGAGCGGACCTTCATCGCCGTGCCCCTCCCCTCACCACCGAAGCTCCGGGAGTTTGCGGACCAGGATATGGGTGTCGCGGTTGCACCCCACCGGCCCCCAGTAATTGAAGTGGAAGGTGAACTGGCCGTAGCCGCCGAGCATCAGGTTGGGCTTGAGCCGGGTCCGGGTCAGGCTGTTGTGGCCCCCGGCCCGGCGATGCCCCCGCAGCGGCGAGAGCGGCACGGAGAGGGTCCGCTCCGGCGAGTGGTACTGGATGCAGATCCCCCGCGGAATGCGGGCGCTGACCGCGGCCCGCGTCACCACCACCCCGTGGTCGTTGTACATCTCCACCCAGTCGTTGTCGTCGATGGCGAGTTCGGCGGCATCGCGGTCGTTCATCCACAGCGGCTCCACGCCGCGGGACAGCGTGGTCATCCGCTGGTTGTCGCCGTAGGTCGAATGGATGTGCCACTTCCCGTGGGGCGTGAGGTAGTTGAGCGTCTTGGACGGCCCCGCCTCCTGGGTAAAGCGCATATCGGCGTATTGCGTCGGGAGCGGCTTTGGCTTGTAGGTCGGCAGGTGCTCGCCGAACTGGATGTAGCCGATGTGGTCCAGGTAGAGGTGCTGTCGCCCGGTCAGCGTCCGCCAGGGAACCATCCATTCCACATTGTACGTGAAGGGGGAATAGGCCCGGCCGTCTTCCGTCAGGCCCGACCACATGGGGCTGTTGAGGAGCCGCTGCGGGCGGGCCTGGAGATCCTTATAGGAGACCCGCACGCCTCGGTTCTTCTCCGCCAGCGCCACGAGCGGAAGCCCCACCCGTTCCTCCATGTTGCGGTAGGACCGGTAGGCGAGTTCGCCGTTGGTCACAGTGGCAAAACGCAGGACGAGGTTGCAGGCGTCTTCGTCGTCTTTCACGGAGAGGTATGTCTTCCCGCCCCACGAGACGGTCGGCACCGAGCCCAGGGCCTCGTCGTACACGTCCTCCACGGCATAATGGGTGCCGTGGGCGCCCAGGCCGCCCTCACGGACGAGGGGGCCCAGCGAGATGAACTGGTTGTACAGGTTGACGTAGTCCCGGGTGACGACCCGGAGGCCCGGCATGGTCTTGCCGGGAACGGCCTCGACCTCGCCGCGCCGCCAGTCCGCGATCCTCGGCTGGGCGATCTCGGCGGCGGTGTCGTGGGCGAGGGGCGAGGCGATGAGATCCTGCACCGGCTGCGGGAAATGCCGCTCGGCCAGCTCGCTGAACTTCTTGGCCAGGGCCCGAAAGATCTGCCAGTCGCTTTTCGATTCCCAGCACGGCGGCACGGCTGCCGAAAGCGGATGGATGAAGCTGTGCATGTCGGTGGAGTTGAGATCCGCCTTCTCGTACCAGGTGGCGGCGGGCAGGACGATGTCCGAGTAGAGGGCGGACGTGTCCATGCGGAAGTTGAGATCCACCACCAGGTCCATCTTGCCCTGGGGGGCGTGCTCGTGCCACACGATCTCCCGCACGTCCGGACGGGCGGCATCTTCGGCGACGGTGTTGGTATGGGTCCCGAGGTAGTGCTTGAGGAAATACTCGTGCCCTTTGGCGCTGGCCAGGAGGGCGTTACCCCGCCAGATGAACCAGAGGCGCGGCCAGTTTTCCGGAGCGTCGGGATCCTCGACGGCGAACTTCAGTCGGCCGTCCTTGAGCTCGCGCACCGTGTGGGCCACGACCGCCTCCGGGGTCGTGGCACCGGCGGCCTCGGCCTCCTCGACCACGGCCAGCGGGCTCTTGTTGAACTGCGGATAGAACGGGAGCCAGCCGTTCCGGACGGCCTTCACCTGCACATCCGCGGTGTGCCCCTGCGCCAGCGAGTCGGACGGCTGATCGGGTGGAACGGTGTGGTAATCGGTGAAGGTTTTCTCGTAGCGCCACTGATCCGTGTTGATATAATGCCAGCTCGGCGCGTTCTGGAGGCGGGCGGCGGGGAACCAGTCGCGCCCGAACGCCAGGGCGGACCAGGGCTCCATCGGCGCCAGTTTTTCCTGCCCCACGTAGTGGGCCAGGCCGCCGCCGTTGACCCCGACGCACCCGGCGAGCATCAGCGCCTGGATGGCGGCCCGGTACATCAGGTTGCCGTGGTACCAGTGGTTGATCCCGGCCCCGATGATCACCAGGCATTTGCCCCGCGTCCGCTCCGCCGTGGTTCCCCACTCGCGGGCGAAGCGGATCACGAGGTCGCGGGACAAGCCGGTGTAGCGCTCGGCCCAGGCAGGGGTATAGGGCAGGTCGGCATCGTCATACGTCGACGGGTATTGCCCCGAAAGGCCGCGCGGGACACCGTACTGCGCCATGAGCAGATCGTAAACCGTGGCGACCGTCACCATCCCGTCGACCGTGCGAAGACGCTTTACCGGCACCCCGCGCTGGATGCGGCGCCCCTCGCCGAAATCGTCCAGCTTCACCTCGACCACCGCATCGGCGTCCTCGAGGAACGTCAAGACCGGGCGAATGTCGGTTCCGTCCGATCCGTCCTTCAGCAGGAGGTTCCACTTCCCTTTGGCCCCCCAGCGAAATCCGACGCTGCCCATGGGCATCTTGGGTCGGCGGTCAACGCCGTCCCACATCAGGAACTTCCATTCCGGGTTCTCGGTGTCGCGATACTCGGCGAGGCGGCCCGCCCGGAGGAGCTGTCCCGGCCGGAACGCGCCGCCTTCCTCGTGGAGTTCCACCAGGAACGGCGCGTCGGTATATCTCTTGGCGTAGTCCAGGAAGTAGGGGATCTTCTGCTGGTGATGGAACTCGTTCAGCAGGACGTGGTTTACCGCCATCCACCATGCGCCGTCCTGGCCGGCGTTCACGGCGACCCACTCGTCGGCGTATTTCGCCACCTGGCTGAAGTCGGGCGCAAAGACCCACAGCTTGGTTCCGTTGTGGCGGCTCTCGGCGGCGAAGCGGCAGTCGGGGGTGCGCGTCATGTTGAGGTTGCTGCCCATGACCGCCGTCAATTTGGCGTTGTACCAGTCGGCAGACTCGTGGACGTCGGTCTGCTCGCCCCAGATTTCCGGCGAGGCGGGCGGGAGATCGCAGTACCAGTCATAAAACGACAGGGAAGTCCCGCCCAAAAGCTGGAGGAACCGGGAGCCCGCCGCGTAGCTGATCATGGACATGGCGGGGATGGGGGTAAAGCCGGCGATCCGATCCGGTCCGTGCGTCTTGACGGTGTGGATGGCGGCGGCAGCGGTCAGCTCCAGGACCGTCTCCCAATCGGCGCGACGAAAACCTCCTTTACCGCGCGCGCATTGCCAGCGCCGCCGCGCCTCGGCGTTCTCCACCAGGCTCGTCCAGGCCGCCACCGGGTCCGGGTGCGCCGCCCGCGCCTGCTTCCACAGATCGAGCAGGGCCCCGCGGATATACGGGTATCGCACCCGCAACGGGCTGTACAGATACCAGGAATACGAGATCCCGCGCTGGCAGCCGCGGGGCTCGTAGGGCGGGAGACCCGCCTCCAGCATGGGGTAATCCAGACCCTGCATTTCCCACGTGACGATGCCGTCCTTGACATAGATCTGCCAGGTGCAACCGCCGGTGCAGTTGACCCCGTGGGTGCTGCGGACGATCTTGTCGTGCTGCCAGCGATTCCGGTAGAACTGCTCCCATCCCCGGAGCTGGGGATTGCTTTCGTCCTTGATCCAAGAGATCGCGTCCTTGCGCTTCATCGATCACCTCGCTTGCGCCCGCGCACCAAGGGGCGGCGCACCGCGCGGAAGCGGTCGCGCCACACGCCGCCGAACACGCCCAGCGCGACGACCATGCCGCCGAACCCGAAGGCGACGAAGCCCAGGGAGGGGCCGCCGGGCGCCGGCGCGCCCGCGGCGTCGGCGGTCTCCATCACCGCCAGCAGCGGGAGGATCTCTTCCGGCTGGATCGGCTGGGTCTTGAAGACGGCCTGCATGGTGGGTGTGGCCGGGGCGGCCAGCCAGACCCCGACCCCCTTCCGGCCGCCCAACCGTTCGTAGACGCGGGTCAGGTCGGGCCCGAGCTGGCCGCCCCCCAGCCCGCCCAGCGTTCCCAGGGTATGGCAGCTCACGCAGGCGGGGCCGCCGTTGGCGAGGGCGCGGCGACCCACAAAGAGATCCTGCCCCATGGCGATGTCCTGCGCGGTGACCGGGCGATCGCTGACGGTGGCGCCGCCAAACTGGGATTGGGCGAGTTTCGATTCGGCGTCGATGAGACCGAGCAGCTCGGCGGCCAGGTTGGGAGTCATCCCCGGGACTCTCGGCATGACGACACCGCGGGCGTCCTGCAGGAGCTGTGCGGCGTAGGGATCGCCGCTGTCGATCATGGCCTTAGGATCCTGGAGGAACTTCAGCAGCCAGGCACGATCCTTTCGCTGGGTGACGTCCTTGAGGTCGGGGCCGGTCAGACGGCCGCCCCCGATGGTGTGGCAGCTGACGCAATTCTGGCGAAAAAAGTCGGCTGCGGATTGCGCATGGGCGGCGGAAGAAAAACCGCAGGCGAGGAGGATTGCGCCGAACAGGAAAAGTCGCCGAGGGTGCGGTTCGCCTATGTGCTCCCTGCGAGGCACCAGCATGGAATGCTCCCGGCCCGTTTCAGGCCCGTCTGCGTTTGAGGATCTCCGGCTTCATCGCCACACCCCCATGCGCACGCTGGCTTTCCGAGGGTGCGGTTCTATGTCCTTGGGTCGGTGACCCGACCTTGGCGTGGATGAGCTCCGCCCGTGCGGCGGATCGTCCGGCTCGGGCCATTCGCCATGGTCCGTCTGCGCCGCGGCCCGCCGGCCATCCGCCGCCAGGCGGGGTGGTCTGGCGGGACGCCCTCGGCGCGGGCGTCGCGACCTCGACCCGGCGCGGCAAGGCCGCAAAAGGGGTTCGCGTCGACCGCCCGATGGAAACGGGCTGCGGCCCCTGGACCGTGGTCACGGTGCGGAACCCTCGCACGCCCGGATGGTTCTACCGGGTCGCGCCATCATAGCACTCCCAACACAGGATTGTTACCTGTTTCACCGCCTCCCATCCCGCGAGAGGGCCGGCGGCGGCTCGGTACGCCTCCCACGCGCCATCTCTGGAGGCTTGGCCGCGATGCTCCCACACGAGGTCTCGCCCACAGCGCCCCCCGTGAAGATGGGACGCGCGTCGGCACTCGCATTGGGCGCGGGATCGCATCCAGGCGTTTTCGGCGGCTTCATCCGCGGACAACATCGCCCCCTCCTTCCCCTCCCTCCCCATCGCCCGCGGCGGACGTCCGGTCCCGACCGCGGTCCGCCGGCCGGCGCACGGAAGACACACGCCGGCCCCTGGGCCCCAGGCCGGCGCACCATCCCGGCGAGCGGAAATAGAACGGGGCGGGGCGCCCGACGTGGGCGCGAGCAGACACACGCGTCGCGGTCGACGGCGGTGCGAGAACGCGAGGAGCGCGGATTGCCATGCGCGAGGCGTCGTCGTTGAGCATGTGCGACCTCGAATGAAGGAAATGCGGACCTTGTAATCCAGTATTATTTCTTTGTCAAGGGGAATCTCGGTGCGAGTTTTCGCTTGACAGAGGCGCAATTCACGAATAGTGTATCTAGAATTCGTGATAGTCGTCACCGTGAGGCGCGCATGATGGGTAGCGCTGGTTCCGGCGTTGCTGTCCGCGCCGTGCTTTTCTTGGCCCTCCAGCCCCCCGGGACCTGCTCGACGGTTCGCGACATCGCCGCGGGCACCGGTCTTCCCGAACCCTACCTCGCCAAGGTCGTACGTCAGTTGGCAACCGCGGGTCTTCTGCGCGCCTTCCGCGGGCCGGGCGGCGGCGTGGCCCTCGTCGCGGACCCGGACGCGGTGACGCTCTGGACCGTCGCACGGGCGGTGGATCCGTCGCTGGAAATCGAGTGGTGCATCATCGGGCTGCAGCCCTGTACCCATGATCGGGCCTGCCCGTTGCACGATCGTTGCGCGCCCCTGCGCGCCGCCATGCGGCGGCTCCTTCAAGAAACCACGGTGGCCAGCCTGGCGGACAGACTGCGGCGTGGGGGTCGGACCGCACACATCTCCTGGTTTCGGTTTTCCGGAAGTGGCAGGCGGCCGGTTCGAGCTCCCGCACCCCGACCGAGGAAACGGCCGGCCGGCCGGCCGGCGAGGATGCGGGCGGCGGATCGGTGAGCGCACCGGACCGGGGGGCGTGGCGGCTCGTGCGGCGCGAGGGGCGGTCGAGGGGACCGGCACGGATCCGGCGGCGGCGAATGCGAGGGACGGGTGGCGAGCGGGCGCCGGCGGCGCGGGTGGAGGAGGAATGATGCTGCGCAGTCTCTGGGTCACGAACCGAGGTGTGCTGTGGCGCTGGGCCCTCTGCCTCGGACTTGCGGCGTTGATCCTGTCGTGCGATCTGGCGATTCCCCTGGGTGTGGCGATGGGGGTGCCCTACGTGGCGGTGATCCTCCTGGCGCTCGGGCTTCCCGGGAGGAGCGTGATCCTCATGGCGGGTCTCTGTTCGGTGCTGACATTTGGCGCGTATTGCTACAAGCCGGCTGTGCCCGAGCCGTGGAAGGCACTGCTCAATCGGTCCTTGGCCGTGGCGGCCGTCTGGGCCACGGCCGGTCTCGGACTGCAGAGAAAGCACGCCGAAGCGAAACGCGCGGATGCGCTGCGCGAGCGAGAGAAGGCGCTCAACGAGTTGCGGATCCTTCGGGGCCTCCTGCCCATCTGTGCGTACTGCAAAAAGATCAGGAGCGATCAGGGGGTGTGGACACAAATGGAGCAGTACATCCGGGAACATTCGGAAGCCGAATTCACGCACGGCATTTGCCCAGGATGTCTGGCGAGTCTGTACCCGGAGCTCGCGAACCGACCGTCGGCACGCACGCGCTGAGCCTCCGGGACGGCGCGCCAGCGCGAGCACGTGCGCTTCTCCGACCGACGGCCGAGGGGGCCGATCGGAACCGTGGAATCGGCGGCGGCGTATTCGAAGTGGGCGGCGCGCCCGGGCGGGCGAGCGCGCCGCGACGTTCGCCCGGTGCCACGCCTCGGAAATTCTGCTCACGACGGCGCTGGGCTCGACGGTGTTCCTCGATGGGGTGGACGGCGCATCCCACGCGCACCAGGAAGTCGCCGCCGAGGGAAAAGGGGGGTTCCGTGGAGACGCTCTTGATTCAAGAATTCCGGGCGGACCATCAACGGATCACGGGGAGTCTGCTGCGACTCCGGAAGGCGATTCAGCAGGGCGATATCCCGCAGGTGCGGGCGATCCTCGGCGGGGCAGACACGCTGCTCGGCGCCCACTTCAAGTTCGAGGAGCGTCACCTGTACCCCGCGCTCGCCGGCTTTGTCGGCGACGGGGGCGTCGGGCAGCTGATCCGCGAGCACGACGATATCTTCCAAGGCGTCGGCGAGTTGATCGAACTGGCCCGGAAGACGGCCTGGACCACTGCCGACAAGGATGCGGCGCTGCGGTCATTCGGACTCGTCGGTGATCATCCGGAGAACTGCGACGATCTGTGCCGCTACATCGTGCAGCTTCCTGCGGCCCAGCAGGATTCCTTGCTGGATCTGATGCAGACGATACGCCGGGAGCGTCCGGCGTTCTCCGCGTATGCCGTCGAGCGGCAGATGCGCTCGCGGCCGCGAGACGTTGCCGCGGATTCTTTGGGCGCTCCGTGACCATCGCTGCCGCGGCGTTGTCGGGGTCCGCCTTCCTCCGATCAACGCTCCGGTCGCCATCCGACGAACGCCGGCGAATGCCGCAAGAGAAGCCGTCCCGCGTTCCGGAGCTTGTACGCACCTTTGCACACCCGGCCGTTGGGATCGGTCCCCCGAAATCTTCGGGCATGGACCCGCACGCCCCAGACGCGATGGCGATAATGCTGTCCCGTACGCACCGAGGCGGATGACGCCGCAGGCTCCTTTTTGCGGTCTTGGCGTCCCGGCGGGAGATATTCCGGGAAGGCGGACGGCCCGGCGGGGACGACAGTTGACAGGCGCCGCGATCCGGCTCACACTGGAGTCGTGCGGTGAGCTATCGGGGCCGGGACGGCTGGACTACACGCGAGGTCACGCCCGGCCGATTGCCCGCCGCGGGAGCGCGCCTGATGAACGGGTTCCACGTACACGCGATCGGTTGGGTTCTCATCGGGAACGCGGGTGTTCTGACCCCGTCGGAAGCGTGCGAACTGACCGATCTGTGGACCGACGTGGTTCGCCGCCGTGCCGCGGACCTGCGCCACGCGCCGTTTCTGCTCCACCTGCTCTTTCCCCGCAGCCTCCCCCTGGCGCCGGCGACCCGGGCGGCGCTGGCAGCGCTGGTGGTGCGGATGGTGGCGTGGCACCCCGAGCGGTTTGGAGATGCGGCGCTCCGGCGTCGCCGCAATCATTGGGCGGGCCAGGTGGCGCTGGGTCTGTTGCTGAGCGTGCTGACGACCGCCCTGGTGCCGACCGGCTGGACGTGGGTCGCCCCGCTGGCGGCGACGTTCTTCCTCATGGGGTTCGGGTGTCTCTTGCCGACCGTGACGCTCTGGCGAGCGGCCACCGCCGTCCAGGCGTGCAGCACGGGTCGGATCGCCACGCCTCTGGTGCAGCGGCTGCTGCATCGTTGGTAGTTCCCGGGAGGTTCGGCCATGACCACGCCGCTGCCCCCTGATGCGCTCCGCAAAACCTGTCCGCCCCATACTCTTCCATTCGAGAGCACGGACGACCTCGAGGCGCTGGACCAGATCGTGGCTCAAGACCGGGCCATTCAGGCCATCACCTTCGGGATCGGGGTCAGGAGCGCGGGCTTCAATCTCTTCGCCCTGGGACCACCGGGCACCGGGAAGGCCACGGCGGTCCGCCGGTTTCTGACCCGCGAGGCCGCCAAGCTCCCCACGCCTCCCGATTGGTGTTACGTCTACAATTTCGCGGACCGGCACCGGCCGCGCGCCATCCGCCTCCGGTCGGGTCGGGCCCGGGTCTTCCAGCGCGACTGCGACCGGCTCATCGACGACGTCAAGACCGGCATCCCGCGCGCCTTCGAGGCAGAGCCGTACGAGCAGCAGAAGAACGGCATCACGCAGGGCGCCGAGAAGGAGCAGGCCAAGGAGCTGGCGGGGCTGAAGGAGCGGGCGGAGGCCAAGGGTTTTGGCTTGGCCAAGACCCCCAGCGGGCTCATCGCGGTTCCGATCCTCCACGGAAAGCCGCTGGACACGGAGACCTTGAGCAAAATGGACGAGGCCGCCCAGCGGGAGTTTCAGGCCCGCTACGAGGCCGTCCAGGCGGACCTCGCCGCGACGCTTCGGCGTTTCCGGGAACTCGAGAAGGAGTCCAAGGCTCGCCTGGAGGCGCTGGACCGCGAGGTCGCATCCGCCGTGGTCGGCCAGTTCGTCGAGGAGGCGAAAGAGAAATACACGGATACGCCGGAGATCGTCGCGCACCTGGAGGCGGTGCGGGAGGACATCGTCCAACACGCGGACCTGTTCCGCCGCGCCGCCAGCGGCCAGGCCAATCCCATGGAGATCCTGGCCATGGCCCCTCCCGGCCGCGATCTCTTCGACCGATACCGGGTGAATGTGCTGGTGGAGCACGGTGACGGCGATGGGGCTCCCGTGGTGATGGAGCTGCACCCCACCTGCCAGAACCTCCTGGGACGCATCGATCACCAGGCCCACATGGGCGCCCTCTTCACCGATTTCATGCTGGTGAAGGCGGGAGCCCTGCACCGCGCCAATGGCGGCTACCTGGTGATCGAGGCGCTGGAGCTGCTCAAGCAGTATTTCTCCTGGGACCCGCTGAAACGCACGCTGAAGAACCGATGCATCCGGATCGAAGAGCCGGGCGAGCAGTTCCGCATGATCAGCACCACCTCGCTGGAGCCGGAGCCCATCCCGCTCGACGTCAAGGTCGTCCTGCTGGGGAGCCCGTACCTCTACTATCTCCTCTACACGTACGATCCCGAGTTCGCCGAGCTGTTCAAGGTCAAGGTCGATTTCAGCGACCACATGCCGCGCACGCCGGAGAACGTCCTCGCCCTCGCCCGGGTGCTGGCGACCTGCTGTCGGGAGGAGGGTCTGCGGTCCTTTGATCGCGGCGGCGTCGCCAAGCTGGTGGAGCAAAGCTCGCGCCTGGTCGAGGACCAGGAGCGGCTCTCCACCAGCTTTGCCGAGATCCTGGATGTCGCGCGCGAGGCGAGCTTTTGGGCCGAGTCGCACGGCCATGCCCGCGTCGGGGCCGAGGATGTCGCCGCGGCCGTTCGAGCCCGCATCTATCGCTCCAACCGCGTCGAGGAGCTGCTGCAGGATCTGATCCTCCAGGGGACCCTTCTCATCGATACGCAGGGGGCAGTGGTGGGACAAGTGAACGGGATCGCCGTCATCCCCCTGGGCGACTACCTCTTCGGCAAGCCCTCGCGGATCACGGCCCGGACCTTCCTCGGGCGCGGAGGAATCCTGGATATCGAGCGCGAGGCCAAGACGGGCGGCCGGATCCACAGCAAGGGGGTGCTGATCCTCTCCGGGTATCTTGGCGGGCGCTACGCGGGTCAGATGCCGCTGGCCATGGGTGCCAGCGTCGCCTTCGAGCAGCTCTACGAGGAGGTCGAAGGCGACAGCGCGTCGTCGGCGGAGCTGTACGCCATCCTTTCCAGCCTGGCGGAGCTTCCCATCCGGCAGAGCCTGGCCGTGACCGGCTCGGTCAACCAGCACGGCGAGGTGCAGGCCATCGGAGGTGTGAACGCCAAGATCGAGGGGTTCTTCGACGTCTGCAAGGCCCGGGGCTTCACCGGCGACCAGGGCGTCCTGATCCCACAGAGCAACGTGCGGAACCTCATGCTCCGCGAAGACGTGATCGAAGCCGTTCGCGAAGGGAAGTTTCGCGTCTACCCGGTGCGGACCATCGATGAGGGGATCGCCATCCTCACCGGCGTCCCTGCCGGCGACCGCGGCCCCGACGGCGCATACCCCGACGGCAGCGTGAACTTCCGCGTTCTGAAGCGGCTGCGGGAAATGGCCGAGCGCGCCCGCGCGTTCCGGGGCGACGGCGACTCGGCGCCCGCCCGCGGGGACAACGCCGACGCATCTCCCGCACCCGGTCATCCGCGACCCGAGTGAACGCCGGTGCGGGCGGCAGGGCTCGCTACGTCGCCCTCGCACCGGTGTCCGGCGCCTTTCCGGGTCCCGGAGCGTTCGCTCCGGGACCCGGGGCCCTTCACTACCCCACAAATGCCAATTGACGCACCCCAGACCGCTGCGTTAGCTTTACGTGCTTTCGAGCGGGCGGGTAGGCCCGAAGGATAGCTCGAATTCTCCAGGAGACCACGTGAACATCGTTCGTGCCGCCCTCGGCGAGACGACGGCCACCTTGCTCGGCGACGGCCTTGCGTTTCTCAGACGACAAGAGCGGGACTGGAAAATCACCGTTCTTCGGACGTCGCTGGATAAGCTCGCCTATCAGATGGTTTTTCCGTACCTTTCTGTCTACATCGTCGCCCTGGGGGCGACGGGAACCCAGCTCGGGATCGTCAACAGTATCGGGATGGTCGTCGCCGGCCTTTGCGGACCGCTGGCCGGCAGCCTGATCGATCGGACCGGGCCGAAAAAAATCTATCTGATCGGCATCGGCTGTCTGGCCTTTTCCTATCTGACCTACAGTGTCGCGCAGCACTGGGAGCTGACGATTGTCGCCATGATGGGGTACTGGCTGGGTTTCGCCACCAGCATCCACAGCTGTGCCACGATCTGCGGCAACTGTCTGGTCAACCGTGATCGCGCCACCGGGATGCTGATCTGCGAGACGGTGGCGGCGGGCCTGCTGGGGGTGGTCGGCCCGATATTGGCGACCTGGCTGGTCGCGCGGCTCGGCGGGGCCACGGCGAGCGGGATCCGGCCCCTCTTCGTGGTGGGCCTCCTGATCACGGTCACCACGTTCGTGATCGTCCTGACCCAGCTGTCGGACCGCACGTGGGCGAAAAGGAGCGCCCGCCCGCCGCACCTGTTCCGGGACATCTTTACCGTCTTGCGGGGTGGCACAACGCTGAAGCGGTGGGTGGCCATTTCCGCCATCACCCAGTTGCCTTTGGGGATGGTCTTCCCCTATACCCAGGTTTTCGCCCATGCGGTCAAGGGGGCCAATGAATTCGTCCTGGGAGCCATGGTGACGGGCTCGGCGCTCGCCTCGATCGGGTGCGCCATTCCCCTGGGCCGGCTGGCGGACCGCATTGGCCGCAAGCGCGTTCTGTATCTCACCATTCCTCTCTTTTGGCTCTCGAACCTGCTGCTGGTTCTGGCGCCCTCCTCGGCGGTTTTACTCGTGGCGGGCTTCCTGCAGGGCTTCTTCTTCATCGGCGGTCCGGTCGCGTCGGCCATCGAGCGCGAACTGGTACCGTCGGAACAGATGGGGCGCTGGCTGGGCATCAACCGATTCTTCCGCATGATGCTCAGCGCGGTCCTGGCCTTGACGGCGGGGGTGATCTGGGACACGCTGGGCCCCCAGTATATCTTTCTCACCTTCGTGGGCATCGATCTTCTGATCCGGATGCCGCTGCTCATCAGCATTCCGGAGACGCTCCACGCGCATCTCGAATTCCGCGCGGACCGCTGAGGCTCTCTCGGACGGGGCGCCTCTGACCAGCCCGCCCCGAGTCCCCGATGCCAATCGCGGGCAACAGGGGCGCCATCGCTCGGGTCCCGTCACGCGGGGCGGCCATCGGGTCGGCGTCCGGTTCAGTCTCCCGCCCGTGCGACGTTCGGCGCGCTCGACCCAGGGCACGAGGGCGTTTGTCCGGCGGATTGCGCCGGGAAACCTCGGCGCGCGTCGCCCCACAAGCGATTTGCCCTGTGGGCCCTAATTGTGTACCCTCGGGGCGCTGCTCCGGTGAATCGATTCCCCCGTTCTTTTGACAAGGAGCCTTTCATGTCCTACCAACCGGCTGCCCCTCGCTACCAGTCCATGGTCTATCGCCGCTGCGGCCGCAGTGGGCTGCAGCTCCCGGCCATCTCGCTGGGGCTCTGGCACAGCTTTGACGAGGGCGCGTCTCTCGAGAAGATGCGCGGGCTGCTCTTTCGAGCTTTCGACCTCGGTATCACGCATTTCGATCTGGCCAACAACTACGGCCCGCCTCCGGGGGCGGCGGAGGAGAGTCTGGGGCGGATCCTGGCGAGCGATCTGGCGGGGCACCGGGATGAACTGCTCATCTCGACCAAGGCCGGCTACCCCATGTGGCCGGGGCCGTACGGCGACGGCGGTTCCCGCAAGTATCTGCTGGCCAGTCTGGACCAGAGCCTCCGCCGGCTGCGCATCGATTACGTGGACATCTTCTACTCGCATCGATTCGACCCCGACACGCCGCTCGAGGAGACGATGGGGGCACTCGCAAGCGCCGTGCACCGGGGAAAGGCCCTCTACGTCGGCGTGTCCTCCTACTCCGCCCGCAAGGTCGCGGAAGCGGCGGCGATCCTCCGCGGCCTGGGGACCCCGTGCCTGCTCCATCAGCCTTCGTATTCCATGCTCAACCGCTGGATCGAGACGGAGCTCTTGACCACGCTCGCCCGGGAAGGCATCGGCTGCATCGCGTTTTCCCCACTGGCGCAGGGAATGCTTACCGACAAGTACCTCGACGGAATCCCGGAGGGGTCGCGGGCGACGCGAAAGAACAGCTTCCTCTCGCGCGAGTTTCTGTCGGAGGAGAACCTGGCGAAGGTGCGGGCGTTGAATGCCATCGCCGCGCGGCGCGGTCAGAGTCTCGCCCAGATGGCGCTGGCCTGGTGTCTCCGCGATCCACGGGTGACATCGGTCCTGAGCGGTGCGAGCACCCCAGAACAATTGACCCACAATGTTGCGGCGCTCGGGAAACTGGACTTCCCCGCCGAGACCCTCGCGGAGATCGACCGGTACGCGACCGAGTCCGGAATCAACCGCTGGGCCCGTTCCAGTCAGGCCGGATAAACGCCGGTTTGTCGGCGGCGTTGGCAGGCCGCCGATACGACCCGTGCGTTGCGGCGATCGCCCACACCGCCCGCTCCATCTCGGACCGGAGGCCGGTGGCGACCATCGCCCCCGCGACCACCGCAATCCACGGCGCCCTCCCCGTCCGTGGCGCGAACGGACCCGGGGCCCGCTATTCGTCTTCCGGTGAGGCGGGGAGCGGTCCGCCCGTCGATCTGCGCGGTGCTGCGAGTTGCCGTCCCGGTTGCTAGGCTTCGCGCAGCGCCCGCCAGACGGCGGCGTCGAAGGGCGCCCGGCGGTTGGGGCAGTTATCCCGATGGCAGACCTGGCAGGTCTGAAAGTCTTCCTGCGCGGGGAAGAGGATACCCGAGACGGTTTTGTTGGGAATCATCAGGCAGCTCTCGGTGAGAACCACGCCGATGTGCGGCGTGACGCCGCCGAGAAGCGAGAACAGCAGCCGCTGCTGCTCGATGGGCCAGGTCTCCACATCGCCGGAGCCCGGACTCATCCGGGTCGTCTGCCCGAGTCGGAAGCGCTCCGTGAGATGGGCCACCAAATGGGTGCGCGCCGCCGCCAGCAGCTCGGCCTTGATGGCATCCCACCAGTACTGGACGAGCACATCGCCCACCGGCAAGCCCACGCCGTCCATCTCGTGCCCGCACGTCGCCACATACGGAAAGACGCGCTCGACCGAATCGAGCTTCCGGCGCAGCGCGCGGCTGGTGAAGGTGACGCCGCCGATCCGGACGGTGTCGTCGCCCCGCCCCTCGACAAAGGCTTCGGTGTAGAGGGCCTTCGGGCGCGCGACCTCGCGTGCCCGATCGATCAGAGCCGTGACGGCCGCGGCATCCTCCGAATCGGGGGCGACGTGGACCTGCGCCAGCAGCGCCGCGGTATCCAGGGCTGGGGCGATGTGGGTCAGGGCTTCCATGGTGATTGCCGTCCTCGGACCGTCTCCGTCAGGTCGGTGCCATCCCCGCGGTATCCTCGATCCTGCCGGTGCACGCGGTCGGGCAAACTTTGCGCAGGGTATCGCTCCCCCGAGGGTATGTCAAGCAGTCGACGGTCAGCGAGCACACCGCCGAGTAAAAACCCCTTGACCCGATATATGAAGTGAGATATGTGATCACACATGCGCTTCACCCGGCTCTCGACGCAGACGCTCCGCCAGCAGGTCTACGATCAATTGCGGGACAAGATCATCTCGGCCGGCGTTTTGCCGGGCGAGACGCTCAGCCTGCGTGGGCTGTCCGAAGAGTTCGGGGTGAGCCTGATGCCGATCCGGGAGGCCCTCTGGCAGCTGGAGTCGGAGCGGGTGGTTGTCATCGAGGCGAACCGACGCATCCGCGTCAACACCCTCACCGAAGAGGAAATCCGCGATCTCTATCGCATCCGACTGTTCCTCGAAACGACGGCCGCGGGGCGATCCTGCGCGCGCAGGCCCGACAGCGCGCTGCCAGCCGCCAAGGCGTTGCTGGAGAAGACGGCCCGCCACCTCAAACGATCGCCGCGGCGGTATATCCAAGCGAATCTTGCTTTCCATCGTACCATCTACCGGTACTGCGGGTCGGAAATCTTCCTGCGGCTCATCGACCTGCTCTGGGCGCGCATCGGCCCCTATTTCTACTATGCGCAGTTGCGGGAGGATGTAGACCTCTCCGCTTCGCAGCGTCATCACGAGGCGATGTACGAGGCGTGGGTGTCGCGCGACGCGGTCCGGATGGTCAGGGCGATCCGGAACGATCTCGCCTCTCCCATCTATCCGGCGCCTCCCTCCACTGCGGAGCGACGCAAGTCCCGTTCGGCAGGCCGGGGGTGCCGTAGCGGTGTAGCAAGAACGCGGTCCGCGCCGTGACGCAACGGCCGGACGCGGTCCGGTCGACCGGACAAGGAGTCTGCTCATGATCCACGCGGAGTTTCGGTGTGCCGATGCACTTCATGAGTTTGCCCAAGCCTATCTTCCTGCGGCGGTCGGCGCGGGCGGTCGGTACAATGGCAGCCTCGGGCGCCCGATGTATTTTGTCCGGGGCGACGGCCCCCGACTTACCGCGCTGAACGGGAAAGAGTATCTCGACTTCAATCTGTCGCACGGCGCGACCATTCTTGGCTACAACCACCCCGTCACGCGGCAGGCGATCGAGCAGGCCCTCGACCTGGGGATCATTGCGGCCTGCGAGACCGAATACGTCGCCCGACTGGCCGCCCTGGTGTGCCGCGCCGTCCCCTGTGCCGAGATGGTGCGCTTCGCCACATCGGGCATGGAGGCGACCGCCCTCGCCATCCGCATCGCCCGGGCGGCGACCGGACGCGAGAGAATCCTCCGTTTCGAGGGTCACTTCCACGGCTTCCACAACGACGTCATGTTCAACGCATCGGGCCCGGCGTGGCCCGGCCCGGCGCCCATCCCCGCGCGTCCGGATTCCGCCGGCCTTCCGCGGTCTGCTGCCGACCTGGTGCTGGTGCTGCCGTGGAACGACCTGGGGGCGTTGGAGCGGGCTTTTGTCAGGCACGGAGACGCGATCGCCGCGGCCATCTGCGAGCCGATCAACTACAACTCGGGATGCATCCCGGCGGATCGCGAGTTTCTGGCGGCCCTCCGTGCGTTGACCGAGCGGCACGGCGGCGTATTGATTTTTGACGAAGTGTTGTCCGCCTTCCGAACCGGACCGGACTGCGCGCAGGGCTACTACGGAATCCTTCCGGATCTTTGCGCGATTGCCAAGGGCATCGCGAACGGCGCTCCCATCGCCCTCGTCGCCGGCCGACGCGACCTGATGCGGCTACTGTCGCCCCTCGGACCTGTGGCCCACAGCGGTACGTACACCGATCACCTTTTCGGCATCCTGGCCGGCCTCGCCTGTCTCGAGGAACTGACCAAGCCGGGAGCGTATCCGCCGATGCTCGCCGTGGCGGACCGGCTCTACCGGGGACTCAACGATGCGTTGGCGCATCATGGGGTGCCGGGGCGGGTCCAGGGTCTTGGGATCCGCTTCGGCCTCTTCTTCGGCATCGAGAAGGAGGTCCGGTGTTACCGGGACGCGGCGGCGCGCGATGTGGAGATGTGGCATCGCTTCGTCCGAGGCTGCGTGGAACGCGGGGTGTATTTCCAGAGCATCGGCCACGCCATCGGACACCATGGCATCTCATTCGCACATACCGCCGCGGACATCGACTGGGCGCTGGAGCGGATGGACGATGTGATCCGGGGGCTCGCCGGCGGGCGGTGATAGGGGGCGGCGATGCGGTACGCAGTGGGCACGCTGAGTTTGGAGTGCAACAGTTTCTCTCCAGAGCGGACGACCCTCGACTACTTTCGGCGCAACGGCTACCTGCTCCGCGGTGAAGAGATCTGGGATGCTCACCGCGGCATGCGCAACGAGCTGGCCGGGTTTCTTGACGTCTGTCGGCGCCGTGGGGTTGAGGCGGTTCCCACGCTGGCGGTCTGGGCGGTGCCGCATGGCCTCGTGGTACCCGAGACGTATGCCGAGTTGAAGGCGGAACTCCTCGCGCGCCTCAGAACGGCGGAGCCGTTGGACGGCGTCTACTTGTCCTTGCATGGCTCCATGGTCGTCGAGGGACTGGACGATCCCGAGGGCGATCTGCTGGAGGCGGTGCGGAACGCCATCGGCGCCCGACCGCTGGTTGCGACGCTGGATTTCCACGGCAACGTGACGGCCCGGATGGCCCGCGCGGCGGACATCTTGGTCGGTTACAACTCCTTCCCGCACACCAATCTCTTCGAGACGGGCGTCAAGGCGGGCGAACTGGCCTGGCGCCATCACGGCAGGACCCGGGACCTGCGGCGTATCTTTGTGAAGCTGCCGCTGGTCGCGCCCATGGAGCGGATGACGATCGTCGGCGACGAGCCGATGGTCCGGCTGATCCGCGACCTGGAGGCCGGCGAGGATGGCGACCAGATCCTCGCCCTCTCGGCGTTCGGTGTGCAATGTTGGCTGGATATTCAAGAGATGGGCTGTAGCGTGCTTGGCGTCGTCCGGGCGGAGGCGGCGGACCGTGCGAGCGAATTGGTGGCCCGGACAGCCCGTGCCTTCTGGGATCTGCGCCGGGTCTTCATGGACTTTCCGTTCCATTCGCCGGACGAGGCGATCCGCCAAGGTTTGGCGTCCGCGGCGCAGCCGATCGTTCTCAACGAGCCTTCCGACAACGTCGGAGCAGGCGCCACGGGGGACAGCACCTATTTGCTCGAGGCGCTGCTGCGCCAGCGGGTGAAGGCGCCCACGTATCTGCCGATCGTCGATCCCGAGGCCGTGGCGACGGCGGCACAGGCTGGCGTGGGGGCCGAGCTCACGCTGCCGGTCGGCGGGAGGCTCAACCGGCGATTCAGCCGGCCCGTGACCGTGCAGGGGCGGGTCCGAACGCTGTTCGACGGTCGATACCGCTACACGGGTCCCATGTTCCACGGCGTCGAGACCTCCATGGGCCGGACCGCCGTTCTGGAGGTGAGCGGGAACATCTTCATCGAATTGACGGAGCTCCCGGTGTGGACGATCGATCCGGAGCACTATCGCTGCGTCGGCTTGGCCCCCGAGCGCGCCAAGTTCCTCGTGGTGAAGTCGCAGGGTTCCTTCAAGGCGGCATACGAGGGGTTGGCGAAAGGGGTCTTCTATCTTGACACGCCGGGGATCAGCGGCAGCAACTTACGGGCGTTGCCCTTCGAGCGCATCGATCGGGCGAACCTCTATCCGTGGAACGAGACGCGCAAGTTCGAACCTGATCCAACGATCCTGTGACGACCGTGTCGTCCATCTTGCCATTCGGCGCTCCGCCGAGGAAAGGAGATGCTGTCATGTCGTGGCGAGGGTTTGCGCGCTGCGCGGCGGTTGGTCTTGGCGTCCTGTTGACGGGGATGCCCGTGGCACCGAGCGAGGCGGGCATGGTCCTGAAAGGAGGCCACACCGGAACTCCGAAGAACATGATGCACTTGGCCCTCCTGAAGTGGTCCGATTTGGTTAAGGACCGCACCGGCGGCGGGATCGTCATCGAAGTCTATCCGAGCGAGCAGCTCGGGAACGAGCGCACCCTGATCGAGAACACAAATCTCGGGACCATCGACTGGTGCATCTCGGGGAGCGGTGGGGCGGCGCGGTTCGTCCCGGCGTACGGGATGTTCGAGAACGCTTACACCTTCCAGACGCTCAAGCATTTCGAGAACGTTGCCTTCAATCGGCCGTTCATGCAGCAGATGTCCCGCCTGCTGGAACAGAAGACCAACATGGCGCTGCTCGGCTTCCAGTGGCTCGGCAACCGCAGCCTGCTGAGCAAGAGCCCCGTGCAGAAGCCGGAGGATGCCAAAGGGATGAAACTGCGCGTGCCAGATGTTCCGACGTACAAGGTGGTTGCGTACGCTGTCGGCGCCATCGCCTCGCCGTTGCCGTTCGGCGAGACGTACATGGCGCTGAAGCAGGGGGTCGTGGATGCGGTGGAGGGCACGCCCGAGAACATGATTAACATGAAATTCTTCGAAGCGGCCAAGAACTACACCCTGACCAATCACATGATCCAGGCTTCGGCCCTCTACATCAACAAGAACCTCTTGCACAACAAGCTCAACAAAGACCAGCAAAAGGTCGTCCTCGACTCCGCCTATGAGGCCTGGCGATGGTTCTTTGACCAGAACGACGCCGTGCAGAAGGACTTTCTGAAGAAGCTCGGCGAGGTCGGCGTGAACGTCATCACGCCGCCCTCCCTGGAACCGTTCCAGACGCGCGCCCTCGAGGAACTCAAGGCAAAGTACATTCCGGAATGGGGCAAGTACTGGGACGAGTTTGCGGCCCTCGCGAAATAGGAAACTGTACCCATGAACGGATCTGCGGTCGGCCCGGACATAGGCGTCGGGCCGACCGTCCTGTCTCCTCGGCGCGGAGCGATGTTCATGCAACGTGACGTCCTGGGCCGGATCGTCATTCTCCTCGGAGCGACGTGCCTCATCCTGATCGTCCTCACCATTCTCACGGGTATCGTCGCCCGGGCCATCTTCAACTATCCGCTCTCCTGGGGAGTCGAACTGACGTCCATCCTCGTGATCTGGGCTGTGTACTCGGTCTTTGGGGTCAACTACCGGGACAACGCGCACCTCTCGATCAACGTGTTTGCCGAGATTCTACCCTCCCGCTGCAAGAAGGCGTTGGAGGTCCTGGGCGACATCGTCACCGCGGCGGTCGCCGCCCTCATGCTGATCCACGGTATCGGCGCCATGCGGATGAATTACGGCATGACGACCATGGCTCTGGACGTCTCCGTGAGTCTGGCGTACTACTTGGCTGCCGTGCTCGGATGCCTGTCGCTTCTCGGATACATCGTGCGGAAGTACCTTCGGAAGTGCCGAGGAGGGAGCGCGGAATGAGCGGCGGTCTGGCCCTGGTCGTGGTCTTGGCTTTTGTCCTGTTGATCAACAACGTCCCGATCTGGGCCGCTCTGGTCTTTGCCTGCATCCCGTACTTCATCATCAACGACGTGCCGCTCAGCATCATCCCGACGCAGATGAGCACCGGCACCGTCGCCTCGTTCATCCTGCTGGCGTTTCCGCTGTTCACGCTGGCCGGCCGACTGATGAACACCGGTGGCGTCACGAAACGAATCTTCGATTTCGCTGACACCGTGGTAGGGTGGATTCCCGGCGGCTTGGGCCACGTGAACGTCTTCGCCAGCATGATCTTCGCGGGCATGTCGGGCAGTGCGGTAGCCGACATCGGCGGCCTGGGATTGATCGAGATCCAGGGGATGAAGGAGAAGGGGTACGACCTCGATTTCTCCGCCGCGATCACCATTGCGTCCTCCACCATCGGTCCGATCATTCCACCCAGCGCGCCCATGGTGCTCTTCGCGGTCATGGCCAACGAATCCGTAGGAAGGTTGTTTCTGGGCGGGGTGCTTCCCGGAACCCTGATGGGCGTATCCCTGATGGTCATGGTGTACTTCTATTCCCTACGCCGGAATTATCCGGTGAGTGCGCGGCCGACCGCAGCCGGATTTTTTAGAGCGCTGGGCTTGGTCTGTCTCCCGATGCTGAATCCGCTCATCATCCTCAGCGGCATGGTCGGCGGAGTCTTCACGCCCACGGAGGCGGCAGCCGTTGCCGTGGCCTATGCCTTCGTCCTCGGGAAATTCGTGTACCGGGAACTGACCTGGAGGCAGGCGCTCGAGGACCTGAAAGAGACCACAAAGTTCTGCGGCGCCGTGTACGTGATCGTGGGCGCGGCCCTGATCTTCTCGACAGTGCTCACGCGGGAGCGGGTGGGCGATTCGCTGATCGAACTCGTCCAGAGCTACTCCTTGGGTGCGACTGCACTGATGTTCACGCTGATGGCGATCGTCTTCATCATGGGATGTTTTGTGGAAGTGACGGCCATGTTCTTCCTGCTCGTTCCGGTGTTCGTGCCCCTGATCGAGGCCATGGATATCTCCAAAGTGTTTTTCGGTGTGGTCTTCACCATCGTGGCGGTTTACGGCATCCTGACGCCTCCGTTCGGGCTTGGGCTGTTCATGGTCAGCAGCATGACCGGTCTCTCGTTCAACCGGGTTGTCAGGGCCACCATCCCGTTCCTCATCCCGCTGATCATTTCCGTCTTGGCGCTCATTGTTTTCCCCGGCATCGTGACGTTTCTGCCGGACCTCCTGATGAAGTGAGAGGCGCCGCGGCGGCGATGGCGCCCGCTGCCCGGGAACGCCCGTTTCCGTCGTACGCGTTTCTCCGGGACGACACCGGGGAGGCGAACGGCGACGTTGTACGGCACGGCGGACGACGGCTCGAAACGATTGGACGCAACCGGGGTCTTGGAGCTATCAGAAAGAGCGCGGCGTCTTCCGTCATGGGACTACGGCGCGGCGCGACGGCCGGACGCGGCGGTCCAACGCAACCCGCGGAGGCCAACGGGGACCCAGTATGCGGGCAGCCGTCTACAAAGCGAAGGGTGTGCTGAAGGTGGAGGACGTCCCCGACCCGACGGTCGGTCCGCGGGACGTGCTCCTCAAGGTGAGCCACTGCGCCATCTGCGGCTCGGACCTCCACCGATACGTCCACGGGATGCTTCGGCCGGGGGCGATCATGGGGCACGAGTACTCCGGCACGGTGGCGGACACGGGCGCCGAGGTCTCCGAGTTTCGCCTCGGCGAGCGCGTCGTGCGCTCCGGCGGCAGGCGCGGTCCTTGGACGGACCCGCCGCCGTATCCCCCGAGGTTCAGCGCCAAGGAGCGCGGCTGGCTGGCTTCGGCGCGGCCGGGCGCCTACGCGGAGTACTTCGTCACGGATGCCGATCTGCTCATGCGGATTCCCGATACCGTGAGCAACCTCGAAGCCTCCCTTGTGGAGCCGCTGTGCGTCGGTCTGCATGCGGTTCGGACGTCCCGCATCCGTTTGGGCGACCAGGCCCTGGTCATCGGAGCGGGGCCGATCGGTCTTCTGACACAGCAATGCGCAGGACTGGCCGGAGCGTCGCAGGTGTTCGTCTCGGAGGTGAATGCGACCAGGCGGGCCCTGGCGGCACAGCTGGGGGCCGAGGCGGTCTTCGATCCGTCGCAGGGCTCGCTGGAAGAGGAAATTCTGCGCCGGACCGCCTTTGGCGTGGACGTGGCCTTCGAATGCGCCGGGGCCCGCTCCACGTTCCACGAGGCGGTTCAGGCGGTGCGCGGTGCTGGGCAGGTGATCGTCGTCTCGTTGAGCTGGGAGCCGGTGTACTGTCTGCCGGTGGACTGGGTGGCCAGAGAAGTGGAGATCAAGGCGGTCTATGGAAGCCGCGCGGGCGAATGGCCCATCGCCATGGGACTGCTGGAACGACGGAGGGTCCGGGTCCAGCCGCTGATCTCGAAAGTGATCCCGCTCGAGGATATCCAAGCCGCCTTCCAGGAGTTGCTGCGGCCCGGGACCGAGTGGGTGCAGGCGGTCGTCGCGTTCGACTGAGTGACCGTGTCGAGGCGTGGAAACCATCGCAGGGGAGAACACCCATGAAGATGAAAGCGGCTGTCGTCGTGGCTCCGAAGCGGGTCGAGATCCAGGAGATCGAGGTGCCGCCGCTCACGCCCACGCAGATGCGCGTCCGCGTCGCGTCGTGCGGACTCTGCCATAGCGAGCTGGGCCGGTACCTGGGGAAGGGGACGATGTGGCTGGGCGAGGCGCTCAACTATCCGCTCAGGCTGGGTCACGAGCCGGCGGGGATCGTCGAGGAGGTTGGAAGTGCGGTGCGGAGCTTCAAGCCCGGCGACAAGGTGACGGGGGTCGGGTTCAAGCGGAGCTTTGCGGAATACGCCACGATCGATCTGGCCAGCCGAGAGCTGGTCACGGCGGTTGTCAAGGTGCCGGACGGCATTCCCCTCGATCTTTGTATCAGCGAGCCGATCAAATGCTGCGCCGCCATCGTCCGCTACTCCCAGGTCAAGTTCGGGGACTACACCTTTGTGGCGGGCTGCGGGTTCATGGGGTTGGTGGTCATCGCCAACCTCGCGGCCCGCGGCCTGGGGGCGATCATCGCGTGCGATCTCGTGGACAGCAGGCTCGCTCTGGCGAAAGAGTTGGGGGCGACCGTCACGCTCAACGCCGCCAAGGTGGACGTCGTCAAGGAAGTCGAGGCGATCACCGGCGGGCGGATGTGCGATGTCGCCTTCGAGGGGATCGGCAAGCCGGCCGGCGTCGCGCTGACCAGCAAGGTGATCCGCAACAGCCCGCCTCCGGCTACGATCGTCCTCTACGGGTACCATGGGTGGCCGGACATGTATGACCTCAGCCTGTGGGGCCCCAAGGCGCCCGTGGTCCTCAGCCTGCACCCGGAGCACTCGGCGGATCAGCAGCGCGACCTGGAGATCTCGGTGCAGGCCATGGCGCGAGGTCTCTATCCCCTGGACAAACTGATCACGCACCGCTACTCACTGGAGGAAACCGCCGAGGGCTTGGAGGCGCTCGTCAACCCACCCGAGGGATACATCAAGGGGATCGTGATTCCTTGACGAAGGAGACATCCATGTCCGCCACGAGCACCGGCCAGTTCTTCGCCGAGACGCTGGAAGGGTACGGCGTCACGCACGTTTTCATCGTGCCCGCCATCTTCCAGCAGGCCATGGCCGCGATCGAGAAGACCGGCATCACGCGCGTGACGACCCACCACGAGATGGCCGCGGCGTTCATGGCGGACGGCTACGCGCGGGCCGGCCGCCGACCCGGCGTCTGTCTGGCGCAAGCGGTGGGCAACGGCAATCTGGCCGCGGGTCTCCGGGACGCGTACCAGGCCTGCGCACCCGTGGTGGCGGTCAGCGGGGGCCCGCAGCCGGACGGACGCTACCGGTACGTGTACCAGGTGGTTGATGATTTTCCCATGTTCGTGCCGGTCACCAAGTGGAACGCGGTGGTGGAGCGGCCGGACCGGCTGCCGGACCTCCTGCGGCAGGCGTTCCGGGCGGCCACGACGGGCGCGCCTGGGCCGGTGCACCTGGAGCTGCCCGGCCGGCTGGGCGAGCACGCGCACGGCGAGGGAGACTTTCCGGTCCTGGTGGAGGCGCCGTTCACACGCTATCCGGCGTTTCGCCCGGCGGCGGATCCGGACGCGGTGGAGCGGGCCGTGGCGCTTCTGACGGCCGCCGAGCGGCCCGTCATGGTCGTGGGGGGCGGCGTCACCGCCTCGGACGCCCGCGTGGAGTTGGTGGAACTTGCCGAGCGGCTGTCCGTGCCGGTGGCGGTCACGCTGAACGGCAAAGAGAACATCCCGGATGACCATCCCCTCTCACTCGGGAACGTGGGGACGTACGGCCGGCGATCGGCGAATCAAATCGTGGCAGCGGCCGATCTCGTCTTCTTCGTCGGCAGCCGTGCGGGCGGTCTGACGACCAACAACTGGAAACTGCCGCCGGCCGGCACGCCGACCATCCAGCTCGACATTGACGGCGCAGAGCTCGGGAGAAACTATCCCGCCGCGGTCGGGCTGCTGGGTGATGCCAAGCAAACGCTGCGCCAGCTGATTGCCGCCTCGCCGCGGACCGTGTCGAGGCCGGCGTGGGTGCGGCACGCTCAGGACGCGCTGCGCCAGTGGCGGGAGTCGCTGGCGTCGATGCTCGATTCCGACGCCGTCCCGATCCGGCCGGAGCGGATCTGCCGCGAGATCTCCGAGTTCCTCCCCAAGGACTCCATCCTGGTGGCGGACACCGGCCACGCGGCGATCTGGACCGGGACCATGGTGGCCCTCAACAAGCCCGGGCAGCGCTATATCCGCTGCGCCGGCACACTGGGGTGGGGATTTCCGGCCGCGATTGGCGCTAAGTGCGCCGTGCCCGACCGCCCGGTGCTCTGCTTTACGGGCGACGGCGGACTCTGCTACCACCTGGCGGAGTTGGAGACGGCGGCGCGGGCCGGCGTCGCTGCGGTGATCCTCGTGAACAACAACGGCGCGCTGCAGCAGGTGCGGAAGGGTATCGACACCGCCTACGGCGGCAAGCAGTGGGGGCGGTCGAAAGAGATGTGGGTCTTTAAGCCCGGGACCAACTATGCCCGCGTGGCGGAAGAGCTCGGATGTCTGGGAATCCGGGTGGAGAAACCGGGTGAGATCCGCAACGCGCTGGAGAGGGCGTTCGCCGCCGGCCGGCCGGCTCTGATCGACGTCGCCACCGACATCGACGCCGCGCCTGCGTGGGGGTAGGGGGCAGCGGCGCGGGAAAAGATGCCGGGGGAGCGGCCGAGCCGGGGATCGGGTGACGCGAGCGGTAGCCCGCTTTTGCCTCCGACGATCAAGCCGTTGGTAGCACGAGAGGTTGCCGTGCAGGTGGTCCTGAACACGAAGTTCTTTCGCGCGCTCAGCGTGGGCGATCTCGGCGCGAGAGCCAGGGCGTTGGGTTTCGACGGCTTGGATATTTGCGTCCGGCCGGGTCATCCCGTGAACCTCGACAACTGCGCGAACGCGCTGCCTGCGGCGGTCGCCCTGTGGAAAGAAGAGGGATTGGTCTGCCCGCTGGCAACGACCCCTGTGACGCTGGTGGACCCGGCTGCGCCGGAGGTCGAGCCGCTGTACGCCGGGTGCGCCGCGGCAGGGGTCCCGCGGGTGAAGATCGGGTTCTTTCCTTTCACGCCCGGCCAGGACTACTGGGGGTTGGTCGAGGCGGCGCGCCGCGCGCTCGCCGGCTTTGCGAGGGTGGGGGAGCGGTACGGCGTGCAGACCGTGTATCAGGTGCACAGCGGCCCCGTGCTCGGCTCGAACTGTGCGGGCCTCATGCACCTCCTCCGGGATATGGACCCGCGCTGGGCGGGTGCGTATCCGGATCTCGGACACATGGTCCTCGACGGCGAGGATTACCCCATGGGTCTGGCGATGATTCGCGAGTACCTTTCCATCGTCGGGGTCAAGGACGCCTACCACGCTCCTCGGCCCGCCGGCAGCGAGCCCCCGTTTGTCCCCCGGTTCGTCAAACTCGGCAGCGGCGCGGTCAACTGGTGTCGCGCACTGGGCGCCCTGAAGGCGCTGGGTTACGACGGGGCCTTCTCCGTGCACACGGAATACGACTTCGACGAGTCCATCATCCGCCGGATCGGCTACGCCGACGCCACCCCGCCGCACCTCGAGGAGTGGGCCCAGGCCGACGCCGGGTTCCTCCGAGAACGATGGGCGGCCGTGTAACAGGCAACAGCCCCTGTGTCTCCTTCTGTGCCGGGTCCCCACATCGAGCCGGGGAGAAATTTTCCCCCCCTGGTTCCAGCGTCCCGTACCAGCCTTGAAGACGCTTGGGAGTCGCGATGAACCTGGCCCAAGCCTCGGCGGGTTTTTTCCGTCGAGGATTTCCGTACAGGCCTTCTTCCCGTCTTGACGACTTCAGATCCGCTCGCAGCCGCCGCCCTTCCGATTTGGCCCGTCCAAAAACAACAGGATGACCTGGACGAATCAGCAAAGTACGAGACCGTTTACGATTGACACAGCGTCTGGCCATTATTAACATGCAGCTATATGAGACCGCATGACTCTGGTATAGGAAGGAGGAGCTATGCCTGAGTTACCTTCGACGCCGCAACCTTGTGCTTGCTCCGCACGATTTCCCGCGCGCCGGTCATCCAATCTCAACCCCAGTTCCGGTATCTCATGGTCCCCGCACCACCCGCAACTACTCGCAGAATCGAGAGGATCGCCCCGGTTTTTCGGATCTAGGCGCTGAAGGTATTCCCCGCTTGGACTAGCGTCCCGAACCTACTGACGGGCGAAGTCATTGTGGGGCCGCGCGACACTTCGCGTCATGAGGAGGGGAGCCATGCCGTTTTCCGTTCGGCAAGAATATTCGACCAAGACACCGGGTGAACTGATGACAGCGCCGGTCGATGCTTTGCTTGGCGTTGACATTTCCGCCGCCAAAGTCCTCATCTCTCTGGGGATCAACGAAGTGGGTGATTTGGCTAGATCGGAATTGTTTCGAACGGCCGAGGACATCACGGATGGAGTTTTCACACCGAAGGTTCCGCATGACCGCCTCTCGAGCGGCGGCGCGCTGATCCCCATCGCCGACCTCCCCGCCGCCGATATCGGCAACCTTCGAATCCTCTCCGATTCGACGAAGACGGAAACGTTTCGAAAAGCCCTTGGTGTTGCGACGATACGGGAAATGGCTTGGTGGCCGCCGTACCGCGCAGCGAAGGACATCGACCGAACCGTCACAACTTCCGTTCGGGGGGTGGATGAAAATGATTCTCCGCCGGAACTTGTGCCGTCTTCTGGGCGATACCCTGTGGAGCGGGTACAGTACGACGTGTTGGTTCTCGATGAGGTCTCCACGCCGGAAGCTTCAGGGTCAGAGGCGCATACACACGTGCCGCCCGGCGACGGGCATGTTCAAGACACTCTTCTCGACCTTGCGCGGGCCGGTGCGCTGGACCTGACTGCGTCAGTCGCCAAGATTGCCGTCCGGCCTGCTGAAGGGGCTCTGTTAACCTGGACCCAATCCTGGTACACGGAAGGTTTGGGTCTGGGGCAACTCCTACATTCCTTGGCGTTGGCGCCGGGTGAGAGCACGCGTATTGCCATGATCGATTGGACGCGTCGCCAGTCCGCGGGTGTCAGGGAACAGATTGTGGAAGGCGAGCAACTCCTGAACGATCTCGCTCGGTCCCGCTCCATTAACGAGGTCACGAATGCCGTGGCGACGGAAGCGCAGGAGGGGTTTTCTCGCTCCATCAACAAAGTCGAAGCCGGTCAGGTCGGCTTTGGAAGCGGTGGGTCGATCGCCGGAAGTTACGAGGGGATCAACTTTGCGGCTGGACACGGACTTTCAGCATCGTACGCCCAAGGGACCGCCGACGTGCAGTCGCGGTCTTGGACGACGGGCCGACGAGAGGTGTCGGCGGCCTTGGCTCAAAATATCGTGGACCGGACTCACCAGGCGTCCAGCCTTGCCCGTAGTCGTTGGGCTACCATCGTCAAGGAAGTCAGTCAACAGGAAAGCGAGCGGGTCAGCACCCGTGCCGTGACCAATTACAACCACATGCACGCTCTGACCGTGCAGTACTGGGAAGTCGTCCAATTGTATCGGGTGGCCGTGGAGTTGACGCAGGTTGACGCCGCGCTGTTCATTCCCATGAAACCACTCAACTTCGGGGGGGATGAAGTGCAGCGATACCGCTTTCAAATCGCCGCCGCAGGCCTAAACGCCGAAGTGCGCGCTTTAGCTGCGGCCGAACCGGGCTGGGTTGCCATCAGTTCGCCGAATCTCGTGGGTGGGAACTGGAAGGACCGCTATCTAGACGATTGGAAGCAAGCTCTGAATCAGCCTGTGGCCACCGCCAGCGACAGCACGGTCGTTCTCCCGCAGGGCATCACGCGTGACTTCGGGTTTGGGTATTGGACAGACGGTTTGCCGATCGAGTCCGCGATCATTTATTGGAGGGACGGCACGAACACGGCGGTGGCCTTGCAAGATCGGGCCGAAGGTCATAGTGCGTGGAGCGCCCGCTTTGCGGCTACGGTGGGGGATACATTCAATAAAGACAAAGGCGGACGGGATTATAGCGAGGTTCGGCGCATTGCCTTTCGAAAAAAACGAGACAAAATCGAGGCGTCGGCCATGGGAGATTTCGTGCTGACTTTCTCGACCACGCTTGCGGACCGGGTGGACGCTCCCGCGCTGGCGTTGGCCGCCACGCTTCGCATCCCCGGCCAAGCTGAGGAATTCACGGCCTTCGAGTTTGACACGCCTTTCGCGATGTCGCGGATCCTCCAGCACCTTAATGCGAACCGCGACCATTACAGTCGTGCCATTTGGTCCCGATTAGACGCGCCGACGATCTTTGGTCTCTTGCGGCCGTATTTGTGGCGTGGGAAGCCCGTGATCTCGCAGGTGGATCCGCTCCCGATCGGGACCGCCGGAAACTATCTGGTATTTCGCAGGCATCCGGCCCAGACCGAAGCAGAAGCGGCGGAGTGGCGATCCTACCTGGACGCGCGGGACATTCGAGTGGGCGAGAAGAAAGAAACGCTGGTTCCCATGCCATCGGGTGGCGTTTTCGCGGAAGCGGTGCTCGGCCGGGCCAATTCCGCGGAAAAGCTCGACATCACGCGGTTCTGGAACTGGCAGGACAGCCCGATTCCTATTCCTGCCCCCGAAATCGCCGCAATCCAATCCGGCAGTCGCGCTCAGCCCGACGATACCAAACCTGGAGTGACCCCGGCTCCCATACTCAACATCATGAACGCGCCGTCCCTGCCGGATCCCAGCGGGATGGCTGCCGTTTTGAGCGCCGTGCAAAACGGGGCCATGTTCCGAGATATGAGCGGTTTGGCGGCCACCATCGGTGCGGCTCAAGCGGCATTGGGCCGTGGCTTCGACGCCAGCACGGCCGCAGGCGTTCAGGCAGGCGAGAATTTCAAGACGGCCGCGAACTTGCTGGCCAGCTACCTCGGCGCAAAGGGAATTGGTCGCGGCGGAGGCGGTGCATCGGCGGACGAATCGGACGGCTCCAACCGTTCTACGAGCGATTTGCCCGCCACCCCGAGCAACCTTGGGGCCCTGATGAATAAAGGGCGGGAGATGGATCAACGAGGGTTGCTGGCCAAAACGGACCCAGAGTCAGAATGGGCGCCCTACCCCGGAAGTGGCGCCGATAGCGCGCCATCGCCGCCCCCGCTTGTCTCGGCAGGAAACGAACAAGCGGCCTTCTACGGGACACGGCCCAAGGCTTCCACGGGCGAACGCAAACCCACTCCCGTGCAAAGCCGACTCGAACGGGTTGTGCAATTTTTCGTGCTGCACGAGGACAGCAGTATCGTGGTTCCCGGCGACTATCAGTTCGAGGTGGAGGATGCGTACTCGGCCGTCGGGACAAGTTTTGCCTTCAGCGTCGGCTCTGGACGGCGCATCGGCGCCACCCGACTGTCCATCCCGGCCGGCGTCTGGAATATCGCGGGATACGTGCGGGTGCGTTTACCCAACAATGTAGTCCAGATCCCGGTCAAGGTCTTGCCAGGGCTTGACCCCGTCACATTCAATGCCGAGCGCACGCTTCTCGGACCAGAGTCTGTCTATGAGGTGGCAGACCAGATCACGGTGGAAGAGAACGCCAAAGTTGTCAGTCTGTTCCTGCGTCCCACGATCCACGAAATCAAAGTGGAGCGCGAAATCCAGTTGAGCGCCAGCGCCACAGGTACCGCCCAGTACAACGCTGAAGTAAAAGCCGAAATCGAGGCGAAAGGTACTGTAGGCGTTGCCGAGGTGGGAGCTTCCGGAGGCACAGCGCTCAGCGCCGGTTATAGTCTGAGCGGCACGTTGGGTGCCTCTCAGACGCTCAAACTGACGATGGTCTTCAAGGTGATGAAAGAGCTGAAATTCGATCCGCACAAGCCATAACCGAACCGATACCGAAGGCTTGTTTGCCGCGCACCGTGACCACCCGCAAGGGTCTGGCCCCGTCGCCGCTGCGGGTGGTCATACCGTCATTCGCGGGGCCAGGTCGGTACCAACGGCGGTTCGTCATGAGACGGCCAGACGCCGATAGTTGTCGGACCACACGCGTTTGGAACGGGGCCGTTGAACCCACGCCTGCCAATCGAGCGCGGCGCCCCTCCGGGTCGGAACCTTTGCATGAACTCTGCCCCTTTTTCGGCTGCAGCAGGAAAAACCCCGATGACCGAGAGCGCCGCCCAGCCATGCCTGTCGGATATCTGTTCACCATACGCACGCCATGGACTGGCGCCGGTCGCCGCCGTTGGACGAGCGTCGCTGACTGTGGATATTGACGCTCCCGAGCGAGGGCGGCGTCACCAGGGCTTGAGCGCGAGCGCTGGGGCCCCTGCGTCGGCGCGCCGGTAGGCACCTGGTCTTCGGAGTCGTGGGAGGTTGTGGATTCGAACGGCGCGGTGGGCCGCCCGTTCGGAGAGAAGCCCATCGGCTGCATCATGGACAGCGCCGACGGCTACATGGCGGTGGCCTTCCTGCCGCCGGGCCGACTGCCGTTTTGCGTGGCCGACATCCCCGGCGGAACGGTGGGCGAGAAGTGCGCCGCCATCGGGACGTATATCTCCTCCTGTGACTGCTACGCGGTTGCCGGGGACCGGGGCCACCACCACATCGGATTGCGCCGTTTCCCAAACTGGACCGGGATGATCCGGGAGCGGATCGTCAATCTGAGCGGGGACACGCTGCGCATCAGCACACCGCCGCCGCTCGTCAAGGGCAAGGTGCAGACTGCGCATCTGATGGGGAAGCGAGCCCGCAGACAATGAAGGTTTCCGCGACCAGGGAATCTATCCCCGGCTTACGCCCCGTTTCGCCTTTTTCCCGCGTGGCTTGCCAGGCGTGTCGCCCGTCGTTCCCGTGGTCTCCATGATCAGCAGGACGCCGGTACAGCGCCCGTCATCCACGAGCGAACAGAGAGCGATGGGAATCTCGCGGTCGCCGACATGCATGACCGACCGACAGCGCTCCGGCTGCGCGGCGGTCGTGAGCTCGCGCAGGAGTTGCTTCAGCGTCTCCTGATCGCGAGGCGGGCACAGGACGGTCACCGGGTCGCCCACGACCTGGGTCTCGCTCCGGCCCAGGATCTCGCACGCTCCGGAGCTCATCCGCAGGATGCGGCCTTCGGCGTCGAGCTCGATGGTCCCCGGACCCAGCGCCCGCACCAGGCTGGCGTACCGCCGCAGTTCCCGGAGCATCTCGGCGACGATCTCGCGGGGCTGGGTCGCGTCGTAGCCGAAGATCCCTCCGGCAAGATCCGCGCGCCCCTTCTCCTGAAGATGAGCCAGGGCTTGCATGAGGTTCTGAAAGGCGGTCGTGAGCTCCCCCTTTGCGACGTACGCGTCGGCGCTGAGGTTGGGGTAGTGCCGGAAATCCTGGGCTCCGAGCGACGAAAAGGCGATGATCGGGGTGTCGCGCAGTTCGGCGTCGCGCCGGACCAAACCGCAGACCTGGCTTCCGTCGAGCTTCGGCATGACGACGTCCAGGATCACGAATGTCGGTCGGATTTTCCGGATGCGCTCCCAGGCGGCGAGGCCGTCTTCGGCCCCGTACACGTCAAAGCCCTTGTCGCGCAAAAGCTCGCCGATGGCTTCCAGGATCAGCGCGTCATTGTCGGCGAATACGATGGACGGCTTGGTGCCCTCGCGGGGGATAGCGGAATCTGGCATGTCGTCTGTTCCTCTCGGTTGTCGGTGCCGCCGTGAATAGCCCGGAGTCAACGGAAACGAGCGTTGGGTCTCTACCCGGCCCGCGGCCCAATTACCGAACCACATCACCGTGGGCACGTCGGAGAACAATATCGCGTCCCCGTCCCGTTCGCAAGTCGTGGTTAACCGTTGACCCGCGGCAGAGGCCGCGCGTATGCTTGCGGCACCGAATGGAGCTCGTGATCCAGCTGGATGAGAACCCGTGTGAGGAGAATCGGATGGCACTGGTTACGATTGTCGGCGCAGGTTTCATGGGAACGGCCACGGCATGGCCATTGACGGACAACGGCCACACGGTACGGCTGGTGGGAACGCACCTGGACGGCGAGATCATCCGGAGCTGCAAGGAGAAGCGCTTTCATCCGAGGCTGCAGCGGGAGCTTCCCGTCGGGGTCCATCCGTACTATGTCGAGGAGGTCGCCCAGGCTCTCGACGGGGCCGAGATCGTCGTGAGCGGGGTGAATTCCTCCGGCGCGCGGTGGATCGGCCGCACGATCGGGCCGCACCTCAGGCCGGGACAGGCGGTCATCGCCATCACCAAGGGCTTGGAGGCGGATGCGAACGGCGACCTGAGCATTCTCCCGGATGTGGTGAAAGCCGAGCTGCCCGCAACCATCCGGGAGCGTGTCCCCCTGGCGGCCGTCGGCGGTCCCTGTATCGCGGGGGAGCTGGCGGGAAGGCGGCACACGTGCGTGGTCTTCGGGTCGCGCGACGGCCAGGCCGTGGAAGGATTGGCCGCAGCGTTCCGGACCTCCTACTATCACGTGTGGACCACGACCGACCTGGTGGGTTTAGAGTACTGCGCGGCCCTGAAGAACGCCTACACGGTGGGCGTCGCGCTGGCCTACGGGGCGCTCCAGAAGGCCGGGGGCGCCGATGCCGCCGGCGCACAGATGCACAATCTGGCGGCCGCGCTGTTCGGCCAGGCCTGCACGGAGATGGCGCGGCTTCTGGAGGCAGTCGGCGGGACCCGCTCTTTCGCCTTTGGGCTGCCGGGCGCCGGCGACATGTTCGTGACCTGCGTGGGCGGACGGACGGTTCGCCTCGGCACGCTGCTCGGCAAGGGCCACAGCATGTCCGAGGCCCGCGAGATGCTGGCGGGCCTCACGCTGGAGGGGGCCGAGATCATCCGGACCATGGGGCGCGGCATCCCGCGGCTTGTCGCGCGGGGACAGCTGGGCGCCGCCGAGGTTCCCCTCTTGCGTCGGCTGGTGGACATCGTGGTCAACGGTCTCCCCGCAGAGATTCTGCTGGATGCGTTTTTTGGCGGGGTGGCTCGTGTCTGACGCCGCCGAAGGGAGGTACGCGGCCTTTCAAACCGGCGCGGCTCTGATGGCCGCGGCCATGCGCGGGAAGCCGGCCCGCATTCCGGTCCTGGCGCAGCTCCACGAGTTCGCGGCGGGGTATCTCGAGATCCCGCGGGAGGATTTCTTTCGGCGGCCCGAGATCATGGTTCCGGCCGTCCTCGAGGTGGAGCGTCAGTTCGGCGTGGATGTCGCGTCGGTCTCGTACGACGTCTACAACATCGAGGCCGAGGCGCTGGGGCAGCGCATCCGCTGGAGCGACGGCGGGATGCCGGACATCGATCGGGATGCGCCCCTCGTCCGCGACCGGGACGATCTGGCGCGTCTCCGCACGCCGGATTTCGACGCGCAGCCGGCATGCCGCCGCGTCGTGGCTATGCACGCGCTGTTTCGGCGGCTCACGGGGATCGAGCCCGGCCTGAGCTTCTGCGCCCCGTTCACGCTGGCGACGCACCTCCGCGGGATCGAGCAGTTCGTGGTGGACATCTGCGCCGAACCCGCCTTCGCCCGCGATCTGCTGGCCAGGATCACGGACGAGGTGCTGGGGCCGTGGATCGCCTACCAGCTGCGCCATTTCCCGAATACCCCCAAGATTTCCGGTGTAGACGCGACCGCCTCGCCCCCGATCGTCAACCTGCCCCTGCTCCGCGATTGGGTGGCGCCGCCCATCCTGCGGCTGCGCGAACAGTTCGGCCCGCGGATCTGCGTGGCGAACTGGGTGGGGGAGCGGTATCTGGAGCGGCCCCAGGACATGCTGGATCTCAAGCTGCAGGTCGGTCCCGGGTCGCTCCTCGGGCAGGACCCCGACGTCGAGACGCTGGGACCGGCGTTCTACAAAGAGTATACGCGGCGGCGTGAGGTGCCGCTGATCCTCGGCGTCGGCGCCGCCTTTCTGGCCCAGGCACGACCCGCGGCCGTGGCGGCCCGCGTGCGGCGCTATGTGGAAACGGGGGCGCGCGGCGGGCGGTTCGCCCTGTACCTTTGCAACCTCGCGGCAAACACACCGCCGGAGAACGTCCGGGCCGCCGTGGACGCGGCGCATGCGGCGCGTCCCGGGTAGGTCCGCGGGCGCCGCGGAGGCGGAGCACATGACGCGATGGACGCGCCTCTTGCAGTGGATCGGGCTGGCGGGAATCGGGCTCTTTCTCGCGGCCGCCTTCAGCCCGCTCCCGAACGCCATGTTCCGGTGGTCCGCGGCGGCATCGGACATCCAGACGGCGGATGCCATCGTGGTCCTGGGGGCCGCCGTACAGGCCGACGGGACGCTCTCGTGCGACTCCCTGGTCCGGACCGTCAGGGCGGTCACCCTGTTTCGCGCGGGGCGCGCGCCGGTCGTCGTCTTCTCCGGCACGTCCCGCGACGGCGGGCCGAGCGAAGCGGACGTGCGCGCGGAGCTGGCGGCCCGGCTGGGCGTCCCCGTCGAGGCCATGCGCACCGAGCCCACCGCCCTCACCACACGGGAGGAGGCGGTACGGATCGGCGGCATGTTGCGGGCGGAAAATGTCCGCCGGATCCTCCTGGTGACCGATTCGCAACACATGCGGCGCGCAGGCGCACTGTTCTCGCGCGGCGGCTTCCAGGTGTTCCCGGCGACCGTCGATGCGCGATCCGGCGCCGCGACATCGCCCGAGGCCCGACTGCGGCTCTTCCGGGATCTTCTCGGGGAGTGGCTGGCGCTGGGGTATTATCGCGTGGCAGGCTATCTGTGAGCCGGAGGCTAGGATGACCGAGGCTGTCGTTGTGGTCCTGACGGGCGTCACCACGGGTGTGGCGCTGGGGATCGGCACGCGGGGGCTGCGGCTCCGTCCGGGCGATCTCGCGACCGCGGCCGGCAAGCTGCTGGAATGCCTCGGGCTGGTGCTGGTCTTCTTTACGGCCAACGCGGCGCTGGGTCTGGTCGCCATCCTGGGCGTCCGCTCGCTGACAGGGGCCTTCGTGTCCACCTATGCCATGAGCGATGTGGCCCTCGTGGGGATCTCCTTCATCCAGGGGTTGCTCTTCTTTTGCTGGCGCGAGACGAAGCCGCCGCGGCGGGCTCGCGGCCTCCGGGCCGGGCGCTCGGATCGGCGGGCCGAATCCACGGAGACGCGAGAAGGGAGTTGACATGAGCGAGACGAGCGCACCGACGGTCGGGGATTACCAGCGTGGGCTGGAGGTCATGGCGCGGCTCTGGGGTCAAGAGGTCGCAAACGACATGCTGCTGTTCTGGCGATCGGTCCATCCGGACATCGAACGCTACATCACGGCCTTTGCCTTGGGCGACGTGTGGGCCCGGCCGACGCTCGATCTCAAGACGCGCAGCTTGATCTGTCTGGCGTCGGCCGTCGTCCTGGAGCGGGCCGACCAGATCCGTCTGCACACCCGCGGCGCGCTGCAGAACGGCGCCACGCCGGCGGAGGTGGCCGAAACGATCATCCAGCTGATGATCTACGCCGGGTTCCCCGCCGCCTGGCAGGCCATGGAGATCGCCAATCAGGTCATCGGCGACAGGCGAGAAGAGACAAAGGGTTAACCCCAAAGCGAGAACACTTGCCTCTCGCAAAGCCGCTAAGGGCGCAAAGAAGAGCCAGATCGTATCACGGGAACGCAAATCTCCAACGCGCCGTCCTCGGCCGTGCGTTCGCGGTCTCTATGCGCCCGCAATCCACGCATCAGTTTTGGCGTCCCGGGTACCCAACGCTGGCGTTGGGTGACCTTGGTGAGATGCCGGATTTTGAGACAGGGCTAGGAAACGGTAGAAGAGTTTTTCTCCGGCAGCACCAATTGGTGGAATGGGGTCAGGTCTTGAAACATCAATATTTCCACCGTATCCACGCCGGGTCTTATCGACAAATGACGAACGCATGCGGTTAGCACGCCGCACATGCACCGGCTTATCCAGCGGGCGGGTCCGACTATTTGGCGTGCGGCCGTTCGGGTGACCAAGTTCCAGATACTTCCCAATGTGGGAAGCGAGACGATCTTCGATTTCCGCATGTCGCGGCACGGGCTGTTTCTGACCTGTCCGCGGATTGAGGTAGATGTCGTGGCGGGAACCAGTGCGTACGGGTTCCGTGCGAGGTCAGGTCTTGAAGTATCAGTCGCGAAACAGACCTGCGGTCATCGCGACGCCGGTCGCCACGCCAAGACGGATTCTGGCCGAGGAGAATCAGGACGAAGTTGATTTGTCGATGCGGTGACGAGTGGATCTGCAGGGAGCGTGACACGCGGGGGGACTCAGAGGGCGAGAATCACACAGTGGGGGCCTGACGCAGAGAACGGAGCTAGGCCAGTGATTCTTCCGCCCAGCGGACCACTGCCTCGGCGCTCGAAACGGCCTCCATGTATAGGTCTTCCGTTACCGGCTCGGCCAGCCCGGGGTATCGGGTCACTACTGCGAAACGCGTCAGCTGCTCCGCGTCTCGGATCTCGGCCGGAATCTGGACTCCCGCCTGATCGAGCAGGGTCAGCAGATGGGCGATGTCGTGGACGTACGGAAACGAGATGCCGCGTCGAATGAGCAAGGCCTTGATGGCCTTTTCGGCCGCTTGCTGGGCGTCAAAGCAGAGATCCTCGGGGTAGGCTTCGGGGATACGGGCCTTCGCCCGGGCCAAATTGCTGCGCGCCCGATTGAGGGATTCGCCCGGATCATCCGGGGGCAGGCGCTCATGCGGCATAGACGACCCGGCCCTCTCGGAGGGCTGGAGAGATAATCAGGGCATGGCTGTTGCGATAGCGCTCGACGTCCTCGGGTGTCACCACGATCACGTCGACCGCCTCGCCAACCCCGTGCAGATTTCGGTAGATCTGCGCCATCAACCCCAGACGATTCGCCCCGGCTTTGACGACGAGCAGGTCCACATCGCTGTGCCGGCCCATTCCGCCTCGCGCGGCCGATCCGAAGAGGATGATCTGCTCGGGGCGGGCCACGGCGACAATTCGCCGGACGATCTCTTCGAGTGTGGCTGGATTCACTGTCCGCTGGGTCGTCACGACATTCTGCGCCACTGGGGCTCGCGAGTGTACGTGTCACGGCGGTCGCTGAGAGCACGCGGTACGGTTGGCCGCCGTGTTGGAAACACTATACCACAGCCCTTGGGCAATCCACAACGCATCGGAACATCCATGTGGCATATGAATGGGGCCAGGTTTTCAAGTATCAGTCACAAGCGGAAGTTGCGTACTCGAGTCTTTTTCTACTGTCTAATGCTATCGGCCGCAACCCGCGGGCCCTTAACCCTGCTCAGAAAATAGTTGATGCCGACCACGCGGGCCGCGATGGGTGCCGGCTCCAAGGTACACGCGATGCCCAAGGTTCTCGAGCAAGCGGACTTGACAGTCCGGAGACCGTCCGGCAACGTGTAGGTTGCCACGAGGTGATGCGCCGGGGAACCATGAGGCAATAAAGTCGGACGACGAGGATCATCGCCGGGCGGCGGAACTGCGTCGGCCGGCACGGACCATGAGCGACTTCGAAGCGACATCCCCCAATCTGCGCTCCCTGCTCTCGCAGCGCATCAGCGAGCTGGGCCTCAAGCTGGAGGGCTCGCCCGTGGAGCGCTATGTCCAGAGCCTCTATCGCGAACTCGAGCGCAAAGGCTTGCGGCACTTCCAACCGCGCTGCTATCTCACCGACGAGTGGGGCTGCCCCTCGGGCGAGCCGATCATCGGGGTCCCGTTCTACCTGGCGGACCCCCACCTGGCGCAGCTGGAGAAGGAGATCGACGACCTGGAGGACGAGCGGCAGATCCGGATGTATTTCCGCCACGAGGCCGGCCATGCCTTCAACTACGCCTACCGACTTTACGCGACGCCGGAGTGGCGCGAGCTGTTCGGGCCGTTCCGTCGGCCCTACCGCGATCGGTACCGGCCGGTGCCCTTCGACCGGAACTACGTCCGGCACATCGAGGGCTGGTACGCCCAGAAGCACCCGGACGAGGATTTCGCCGAGACCTTCGCCGTGTGGCTGACGCCGAAGTCCCGCTGGCGGACGCGCTACCGGGACTGGCCCGCGCTGCGCAAACTCCAGTACGTCGACCGCGTCGCCCGGGCCGTGCGGGACGCCGAACCGTCGGTCCGCCTGGCCTCGACGGATATTACGGTCGAGGAGATGCACATGACCGTGGAGGAGCTCTTCCAGGTCAACCAGGGCGAGGCGCCCCCCGTCGACGTCTCCCTGGACAACGATCTCCCCGACTTCTTCGTCCGCCGGGGCCGGAGGCGCCGCGGGGTCCGCCCGGCGTGGGAGATGGTCCGCGACCACCGCATGACGCTCATCGGCAAGGTCGAGTACTGGACCGGGGTCCACCGCAGCGTGGTTCGCGCCCTGGTCGACAGCATCGCCCGGGCCGCGGAGCGCCTCCAGCTCTACGTGGACATCCGGCGCGAGTCCGCGGCGCTGCTGGAGCTGACGGCATACACGACCACCCTGGCGATGAACTACCTGACCCGGCGGAGCTTCGTGCCGCGCCCCCGTCGTCCCGCCGGCCGCGCGCCGCGCACGGCGGCGCCGGTTGAGGAGACCCATGGCGAAACTCCAGATCGGGATCGCGCACCAGCCTGATGGACAGCCCGAGGCGCCGAGCCCCGGCGGGCGCAAGCGGCGGACCGACGTCGAGCAGATCACGGAGATCCTCACGCGCGCCGGCCACGAGGTGTTCTCCGTGGCGGTGGACGGGTCGCGGGAGTGCCTCGGGCGCCTGGGGCAGGTGAAGGCCGACCTCCTCTTCAACCTGGTGGAGGCCTTCGGGGACGACGACACGAAAGAGCCGCATGTGGCCGCGCACTACGAGCTCCTGGGGCTGCGCTACACCGGCTCGGGTCCCCGTGGCCTCTTTCTCGCCATGGACAAGGCGCAAACGAAGAAGGTCCTCCATTTTCACGGGATCCTCACGCCCCGGTTCGTCACGGTGTTTCACGGCCGGCTGGAGTGGGCGCACGACATCGACTTTCCGGTGATCGTCAAGCCGGCCCGCGAGGACGGGTCCATCGGCATCGGCTTCCAAGCCCTGGCGGGGAGCATCAAAGAATTGATGGAGCGGATCGACCAGCTCCACGCGGACTTCAATCACCCGGTGCTCATCGAGCAGTACATCGAGGGGCGGGAGATCAACGTCGGCGTCCTGGGCAACACCAGCGCCGCGGCCTTCCCACCGGTGGAGCTGGACCTCTCTCATCTTCCGGAGGGGACGCCCCGGATCGCCGGAACCGAGGTCAAATGGCACGAGGGAACACGGGCCTACCGCGGGAGCAAGTACGTCGTGCCGGAGGACCTCCCCCCGGGAGTGGTGGAGCAGCTGCAGGCCGCCGCGCTCACGAGTTTCCAGGCGCTCGACCTTCGGGACTACGCGCGGTTCGACTTCCGTCTCGCGCCGGACAACAAGGTATATTTGATCGAAGCCAACCCGAACCCCTACCTTCACTCGGGGGCGGATTTCATCCGCGGCGCCCGCGCCTCCGGCCGGACCCACCCGCAGACCATCCTGGAGATCGTCGAAGCAGCGCTATCCCGCTACGAAGTCCGCGCCTGACGGCGCGCGGGCGCGCGATGGCCCGGGATCGCGACACACGCACCTCGAACCGATCGGCCACACAACTCGCGGGCCGCACGAACGGCTCGAGTTTCCGGGCTTGTCGGTGCGGAGTGAGACGGCCGCACCGGCCCGGTGCGACGGCCGTTCGACGAGTCCAATCGACGCAAAGAGAATTCGGCTCCAACGTTTCACGCCATGGCGCCGGAGCCGCAAAGAAAGGCGCGTTTCGGTTTCTTGGCGGAGAAATCTCGGTCGTCTCGGCGGTCGTGGCGGGTTGGGCGAGAGAACTGGAACGTGTGGAAGCCGTGCCCCTCGCGCTTTGTGGGGTGTGAGCTCCGCGTCGGCGGCAGTCCCGGACCGCCGTGTACGGCCGTGTGCCCCGGTGGCGGTTTACACATGCGTCAGATGGTCGTCGTCCCTCTCCCGCTTGCGGAACCGGCTCTCCAGGATCTCCCGGGCCAGCTCCTTTCCGCCGAGGCCGAACGCCAGGGCCAGGGCCAGGACGCTCCCCCCGAAGGCGATCCCGAAGGTGAGCAGCACCATCTCGCGCGCGATGCCGAGCTGTGTGAGGGCGGCGGCACCGGCGAAGATCAGGACCAGCCAGCGCACGGCGCCGGCGATAAGCGGCGCGAGGGCGACCTGGGCGTTCACCGCGGCGATCAGGACCGCCTGGGCCATGAAATTCGCCAGAAGCCACCCGACCATCCAGACCAGGGCGGCGATAACCAGGTTGGGCAGGAAGCGGACGACCCCTGCGGCCAGGCCGACGGTGGCCGGCATCTCCAGCGCCTCGATGCTGGTGAGGAGCGCTACGAAGAGAATCGTCCAGAAGACCAGCCGGCCGATCACCTGCGAGGGAAGCTGGCCGATGCCGCTGCGGCTCAAGCTGGCCGTGAGCCCCCAACGGGCGCAACGGGCGTCCAGGTCCAGCATCCGGAAGACGTGGACGGCGAGGCGGCGCGCGATGGCCGCTGTCGCCCAGCCCACGACGATCACGGCCGCCATGGCCAGCAGGCGAGGGGCCACGTGGGCCAGCCGCTCCACCACGTCGCGAAACGAGGCCACCAGGATGTTGCTCCACGCGTCTCCCATGTTCCTACCTCCATCGCGCCGCCAGTCCCGCTTTCTCGGCCTCAAAGGCCATGCCGACGTCCGCCAGGATTGCGGGAATGCGGGCGGGCGTTCCGGCCTGCGCCTCGCGCAGGAAGGCCGCCACGCGGCCGAGGTACAGCGGGGTCAGAGCTCGGAGCAGATGATCCCGCGGAAGCCGCTGCTCGTGATCCGCCACGGCGAAATCGAAGGCCGTCCGCGCCCAGTGCGCCGCGGGGAAGACAAACTCGTCCGCGGACAGCAAGCCCAGCGGGTACAACAGGGCCAGCGTCTCGTCTCGGAGCGCCTGCTCCCAGACGGGCAGGAGATCCTTGAGCCCCAGCTTGAACGCCCGGACCATCCGGTCCAGGTGGATCTCGCCGGTTTCCGGCAGGATGGCGGGCGGATCCCCGATCAGCGGAACGGGCGCGCTCGCGCCGCCCTCCGACCAAAAGGCGCGGTACCGGTCCATGAGGCGGAAGAACGGACCCACCGTGTGCGCGATGGTGGTGGCCAGATCGGGCGGCGCCAGACCGGGATCCAGCGTCTTCCGCCCGAGATGCACCTCGACGATCCGGCTGCCGGACACGATGGCGTCGAGGGCCAGCCGGATCTCCAGGCCGTGCCCCGTCAAGTCGCTCCCGCCGGCCGCCGTCCCCAGCAGCCGGGTTGCGACGCGCCCCGACAGCCCCGCGCACCCGCCCAGGAGCTGCTGGATCCGCCGGCCGTAAAGGGCGCCACACATGGGCGCGAGAAGGTTCGTCGTCAGGGTTCCCTCGGAGGCCGCGTGCGTGTACGCCGGACCGACGCAATCCGCCTGCCCGTCCAGGACGGGCTGCACGAGCCGCCCCAGCCCCGCGGACGTCAGACTGACCAGCCCCGCGTCCACCAGCGCGCACGCCGCGGGGTCGAGACGCTGCACAACGGCCAGGGCGCCGAGGATGGCCCGCGAGCGGCCCGGCGGCCCGGCGATTCGGATGCAGCACACCGGCGGGCGGGGGGCGCGGCCGGCGAGCCAACCCCCGACGGCGTCCAGCGTTTCGTGGGCGAAGCCGGCCTCGACGACCACGATGCCGGCCTTCCGGTCCGCCAGGGGGCCGGCCAGTCCTCCCGCGGCGGCCTCCACGACCTGCACCACGGTCCGGGCTTGGTTCAGGCCGCAGACCCCCACCAGGATCTCCACGGGCCCCAGCCCATCCACGACGCGGAGATCGTCGTCCCTCAGGAGATGTCCCGCCTCGATCGGCTCCGCCATCCGGACACCTTCGCCTATCCCGTGAGACTGGCGAGCAGGGCGAGGTAGTCGCCCAGGTGACGTGTGATGAGAAAGTTCCGGCGGACGTATTCCCGAGCCGCCCCGCCGAGCCGGGCCATGAGGTCCGCGCTGTCCAGGAGTTGACGGATCCGAAAGGCCGCGCCCTCCACCGAGTTGACCGTGTAGCCGGTGACCTCGAAGATCACCTGTACCGGGATGCCACCCGCAAAGCTCCCGACGACCGGCTTCCCTTTCCACATGGCTTCGGCCACGCCCAGACCGAAATCCTCTTTGAGCGGCTTGTGCAGCACGATGGCGGCGGCCCGCTGGAGGACGTTGATCTCGCGCGCGGCGTCGGGCGGCAGGACCAGGGGGTGGATATCCGCGTCCCGGGCGGCGGCTTGGCGCACCTCGGCCAGAACCGCGCCGCCCTCCGGGTTGTCGGCGGCCCCGCCCCCCGCCAGAACCAGCCGACAGTCCACGTACTTTTTGGCCAGCCGGTACGCCCGAATCACGCCCGGATGGTCCGCCGAGACCGTGTACGGTGCGACCTGGAGGAGGATGGGCTTGTCCCGGGGAATCCCCAACCGATCCAGACCCTGCTGGATCTCGGCCCGACTCAGATCGCGATTCTTCTCGCTCAGCGGATCGACCGAGGGATGGATGATGAGCGCCGGCACGGGGACGCGCTGCGCGAACTTTGGGAGGGAGAAGACCGTGGCGTCGTAGCGCGTGACGTCGCGCCGCAGCAGGTGCCAGACCCGCCGGAGCGCCTGCGACAGATCGGTATGGCAACGCCACACCCAGCGCCCCCGACTGCGCCGATGACGGACCAGCGGCAGCGGCGCCAGGTCGTGGATCATGACGAGGTCGGCGTCGAGGGGAAGCGTCGCCCCGTTGGCCGCCGCCGTCTCTTCGTAGGAGCGCAGCATATCCGCGTCGACGGTCTGCTCCCGGCCGGCGACGGCCGACTCCAGCGCGCGGACCGCCGCGTAGAACTCCGGATCGCCGACGACGACCTCCCACGCCGACTCGATCCCCAAGGTCTGCAGCATGGGGACGAGACGGGTCAGGATCTCCGCCGATCCGCCGCCGTACCGGCTGGCGTTGACGTGAAGGAACCGGCGCCCGCGCAGCCGGTCGGCGAGACGGACGAGCAGTTCCAGCGTCCCCCGCGGCGCCACCTCGCGATAGGCTTCCAGCTGGGCCGGTATCATCGTCGCGCTCCCGCCGCCAGGGCCTCGTCGCAGAGCTGGATGAGGCGAGTCCGGGCGCGCTCCAGGCTTCCGGCGTACGGGTCGACCGCCCGGACCTTGGCGGCCAGCGCCTGGAGCCCCAGCCCGTCCTCCAGCCAGGCGGCGAAATCGTTCTGCCCCCGACCGAGCCGCATGCGCGCCTCGACCAGGTGGTAGTAGATGGCGCTCGCGTCCACGTCCAGCAGGGCGTTCCGGAACGCCTCCAGCGTCCGCACCTCGGTCCCGGTGGGGATCTCCACGGTGCGCGACTGGATGAACTCGAAGGGTTCGCCCAGCAACACTCCGGGGATGATCTGGAGACCGCGCAGGCGGTCGTCGATGACCGACACCAGCTCCTCGCGCAGCGCCTGGAGGTTGGGGAACTGGGCGGGGTCCACCATGGCCAGCCGCTCGCCCAAGACGCGATCCCGCACCTGGACGGCGGCCCACGTCGCGAAGTCGTTGGGGTAGGCGCCGGCGACGAACTTGTGACGGAGGAAGAAGCCGTGCGTGTGGTAGTAGATCGAATCCAGGGACACCTCGTCGATGAGGTCGGCGAGATGGCGCTCGTTCTCCGCGCGGAGCCCCACGAATTCCCGCAGCTCCAGACACGCCACGAATAGGAACGGCCCCACTTCGCGCCGGAGGATGGCGGGCGCCGGTCTGGGGGCGAACATCGCCGCCCGGCGCAGGCCCTCCAGGGGGATCCGGACCCAGGCCGGCCGGTGGTCCAGCTCGTACTGCAGCTCGTAGACCGTCTTGTCCACGGTGAAGGCGCGCAAGGCCGCCTCCAGGCCATCGCGGTCGCTGGGGAGGAACCCGACGCCGCGCTGCCAGGTCTCGGCCAGATACCCCTCCAGGAACGCCGCCTGGACCCTCTCCTCCCAGCGCTCCGCCCACGGCGCGAGGCGTTCCCGAGCCTCGGACGACGCCACGGACGCGGCGGCGAGACCGCTCTCGGCGGCGTAGGCGAAGGAGCGAAGCATCCCCGCCACATCCTTCAGGGCGCACTGCTTCGCGCGACGCTCTGCCAGCGGCCGGGCCGGCTCGCCCTCGAAGTCCAGGATCTGGAAGCCGCCGCCGGCTTTGAGAACCTGCCCCAGGTGATAGTCGCCGTGCACGCGGATCTTTGCGACGACGGCGGCGCCCAGGGCGTCCAGCGCCGTCAGACTCTCGCGCAGGCGCGGCACGGACTCGAGGGTGCGGTGCGCCAGGTCGCGGACGGCGGGGGTCAGCGTTTCGTGGACGGATGCCAGCGTCTGCATCACACGGTCCAGGTACGCCTGCATCCCCTCCCGCCAGGCCACGACTTCGGCCGTGCTCACCGTCTCGGGGGCGAGCGCGGGATCGGCGGCCGAGGCCAGGGCCGTGTGGAGTTGCCCGGTCAGGGCACCCAGGCGACGGGCCTCTTCGGCGTCCGCGTCCGCCAGCGCGCGCGCAAACGCACCGTCGCCCGTTCCCTCGGCCTCGAGGCTCTCCTGCGCGGCGGCGAAGTAGTCAACCAGACGACCCAGCGTGGCCGTCCACGCGTCGCCCTGGTTTGGAACGAACTCCCGGGCGACGGCCAGCGTGGCGGGCCCCTCCGCGGGGCCCTCGTATGTGATGGAGCCGAGCAGCCGCGGGACTCCGCGGAAATCCGTGTGCCGGGTGAGGAAATCCGCGATCTCGAACTCCGGATTCGCGCCGTGCTCGACCCTCCGGAAGAGCTTGAGGACGACCCGGCTGTCGTAGATCACGGTGGTGTTGGTCTGCTCGCCCGCCACACGGGAGACGGCCCGCGGCGGGTCGGGCGCGACCTCGGCCAGGAGGGGCGTCGGCGTGAAGCGAAACACGCCCCGCCGGCCGGGCAAGGCAGCCTGCGTCCGCATGGACTCGGGGAGGGCGCGGCAGAACTCCGGACTGGTCATGGCGTCCCGGATGTCGCCCTTGCCTGGAGCGGGGAGTACGGGAACGCTGTACGTCTCGCACCCCCCGTCGGCGTACCGCACCTCGAAGAGGGCGAGAACGCCCGAGGTCCCCGGAACGGCCGCCGTATCCACGGGCACGACTCCGGCGACGCTCCGGGTCCCGCCGCCGAACCAGCGCTGGGTTCGGAGCCAGCCCGGGAGCGCCGCCGCCGCGCGGGCCGCCAGCTCTTCGGGGCGCACCGTCTTGCGCGGACCGCGGCGGGCCGCCGCGCGGCCCGGGGGGTTGCGGGGAGACGCACGCGGTTTTTCGGCCATCACGCGCCTCTCGGTGGCTGCGCCGGACTGTCGGCGTGCAGGAGCGCCCGGTAGAGGTCCAGCGTCTTCTCGGCCACTGCGCGCCAGCTGAAACCCTCCTCGACCCGCCGGCGACCGCCGGCACCCAGACGGAGGCGGAGCGCGGGATCCGCGAGGAGGGTGTTGATGGATCGCGCCAGATCCCGGGCAAATTCGTCGGGACGCACGGGTTCGAAGGACGGCGCGGCCCGCTGCGCCAGGGAGACCAGAAATCCGGTCTCGCCGTGCACCACGACCTCCCGGATGCCGCCCACCGCCGCGGCGACCACCGGGGTCTCGCAGGCCATGGCTTCCAGGTTGATGATGCCAAAGGGTTCGTAGATGGAGGGGCAGCAGAAGACCGACGCCTGCGAGTAGAGCTGGACGGCGGTCGGCCGGTCCACCATCTCCCGGATCCAGACCACCCCCGGCCGACCGGCCTGGGCCTGGACGACGGCGGCCTCCACCTCGCGCGCGATCTCTTGGCTGTCCGGACTGGCGGCGCAGAGGACCACCTGGGCGAGGGGATCGAGGTGCGGGACGGCGGCGAGCAGGTGCAGGATCCCTTTCTGGCGCGAGATCCGGCCCACGAAGAGCACGGTGGGGCGGGTGAGATCGATGCCGAAGCGCACCAGACGGTCGCGGGCCTCCACGCGGCGGTATTCGTCGGGGTCGATCCCGTTGTGGATCACCGCGACCCGGTCTGCGGGGACCCGGAAGTGCCGCAGGATATCCGCCTTCATCTCCTGCGAGACCGCGATGACGGCGTCCGCCGCTTCCAGGGTCGTCCGCTCGACCCAGGCCGCCAGGTCGGCTCCCCGCCCCAGCTGCTCCCGCTTCCACGGTCGCAGGGGCTCCAGCGAGTGTGCGGTGACGACCAGGGGAACGCCGTACAGGATTTTTGCCAGCAGGCCGCCGAAGTGGGCGTACCAGGTATGACAGTGGACGATATCGGCCCCGGCGGCGCGGCCGGCGAATCCGATGCCCACCCGGAGCGCCTGCAGGGGAAGCCGGAGATTCTCGGGCGCGTCTTCCGAGCCGCGCTGAGCGAACCGGAACCCGTGGACCTCCAGGTTCCGGTCGGAGCGCGCCTGGTCGCCGAAGGTCCGCACCTCGACCGGAATCCGCTTGGCCAGCTCCCGGGTGAGGTAGTCCACGTGGACGCCGGCCCCTCCGTACACTTCGGGCGGATACTCGCGGGTCAGGAACAGCGCCTTGATCTCAGACGGCGGTGGCTTCGATGCCATAGGTCTCCTTTCGCGGGTCGCCGCGCTCCAGTCGGAGCCAGTAGTGGCCGTACGGCCCCAGGCTGAGAAAGTAGGGCCGATCCCCGATGGGCGGAAAGCGCGCCTCGCCCAGCATCTCCACGGGCGTCGCGCCGCGGAAGGCCCGCAGGTCCAGCTCCACCGGCTGCGAGGACCCCGCCAGGTTGTGGACGGCGAGGATCGCCTCGCCCCGATATTCCCGCACGTGGGCCAGGACGCGGGTGTTGGACGGCGCGAGGAACTCCAGCGTCCCCCTCCCGAAGACGCGCGAGGACTTCCGGGCCGCGATCAACCGCTTCATCGCGTGCAGAAGCGACGAGGGCGCCCGGAGCTGCGCCTCCACGTTGACGGTCTGATAGCCGTAGACGGGGTCCGCGATGACGGGACTGTACAGGCGGTTCGGGTCGGCGCGGGAGAAGCCGGCGTTCGCATCGGCCGACCACTGCATCGGGGTGCGGACGCCGTGGCGGTCCTTCAGGTGGATGTTGTCCCCCATGCCGATCTCATCCCCGTAATAGATGATCGGGGTTCCCGGCAGCGTCAACAGCAGGCTGTTGAGCAGTTCGATCTTCCGCCGGTCGTTCTCCAGCAGCGGCGCCAAGCGGCGACGGATCCCGATGTTCAGCTTCATCACGGGGTCCTGGGCGTACGCGTAGTACATGTAGTCCCGCTCCGGGTCCGTGCACATCTCCAGCGTCAGCTCGTCGTGGTTTCTGAGGAACATGCACCACTGGCACGACGCCGGGATGGGCGGCGTGTGGAGGAACACGTCGGTGATCGGCCGGCGGTCCGCGCTCCGGACGGCCATAAAGAGCCGCGGCATGAGGGGAAAGTGAAACGCCATGTGGAACTCGTCCCCGTCCCCGAAGTACGGGCGGACATCCCTGGGCCACTGGTTGGCCTCGGCCAGGAGAATCCGGCCGCGGTACTCGGCGTCCAGGGCGGCGCGCAGGCGCTTGAGAAAGGCGTGCGTCTCGGGCAGGTTCTCGCAGGTGGTGCCCTCGCGCTCGAAGAGGTAGGGCACCGCGTCGCAGCGAAAACCGTCCAGCCCCTTATCGAGCCAGAACCGCATGGCGTCGAGGATCGCCTGCTGCACCTCGGGGTTATCGTAGTTCAGGTCCGGCTGGTGGCTGAAGAAGCGGTGCCAAAAGTACGCCCGGGCCTCCGGGTCCCACGTCCAGTTGGACTTCTCGGTGTCCACGAAGATGATCCGTGCGCCGGCGTAGCGGCGGTCCGTGTCGCTCCACACGTAGTAGTCCCGCTTGGGGGAGGCGGGGTCGCGCCGCGCCTCCTGGAACCAGGGGTGCTGATCGGAGGTGTGGTTGACCACGAGGTCCGCAATCACCCGGAGCCCCCGGCGGTGCGCCGCATCCAGGAACGCCTGAAACTCCGCCAGCGTTCCGTAGTCGCTGTGGATGCCGTGGAAGTCCGCGATGTCGTACCCGTCGTCGCGCAGCGGCGACGGATAGAAGGGGAGCAGCCACAGGCAGTCCACGCCCAGCTCCTGGATATAGTCCAGCCGGTCCAAGAGCCCGCGGAAGTCGCCCACGCCGTCCCCGTTGCCGTCCTGGAAGGCCTTGACGTGCAGCTCGTAGAAGATCGCGTCCTTGTACCAGAGGTTCGTCATGGATCAGGACCGCTTTCCAGCAGCGCGACCGGGAGATCCGCCAGCAGGGTGCCGACGCGAAGCCGCCTGCCGCCGTTGGCGGTGACGGTCGCGACGGCGCCGGTGAACACGTCGGTGTAGCTCGTCGCGGGACACCCGGGCGGCAGCTCGACCCAGGCGTCTCGCCAGACGTCCGGCCCCACGGGCAGCCGCGTTCCCTCGCCCGTCAGGGCCGCGGTGAGTCGCGGGATTACGGTGACGACGACAGCCGTCGCGTGCCGGCGGGCGAAGGCCAAAACGTGATCGCCGCCGGCGCCGCCGGTCGGCAGCGGGAGATAGTCTCCCGCCCGGAACAGCTCCGGCCGGCGACGTCGGCACTCAAGCCCCCGGTGGATGACATACATCTTGACACGACCGTCCTCCCAGTGCGACAGCAATTCGCGAGCCGCGGCGCCGAGGTCGCCCGTCGCGATTCGCTCCCGCAGATCGGCGAGGAGCGTCACGCGCGCCGAGAAGTCCACCGGCCGCCGGTTATCCGGGTCCACCAGGCTGAAATCCCACACCTCGGTTCCCTGATAGAAATCCGGAACACCGGGTGCCGTGATCTTCAGCAGGGTCTGCGCCAGGCTGTTGACCATCCCGAGACGCGCGACGGGCGGGTGGAACACCGCGAAATCCGCCAGAAACCGGTTGCCGGGCCCGGGGGCGAGGATCTTCGCCACAAAGCTCCGGAGCGCCTCGTCGTACGCATCGTTGGGGTTCACCCAGCTGGTGTGGAGCTTTGCCTCTCTGGCCGCCTTGAACATGTACTGCTGGATCCGGGAGACGAAGGCGACCGCCTCTTCGGGGCTCGGAGGGAGGAGGGGCCAGGTGCCCACCAGCGTTTGGTAGAGCAGGTACTCGTCGTTGCGGTCGGGTGCGGGGCGACCCTCCACATCGGAGAGGTGCCGGCGATTCCAGCGCCGCCAGCGGGAGACGGCATCCCGCCAGGCGCGGGGGATCTCGGAGAGGACGTGGATCCGGGCCCGCACGTCCTCGCTCCGTTTCGTGTCGTGGGTCGAGGTGGCGGACAGGCTCGCCGGCCATTTCTCCAGACGGACCAGGCATTGCCGGTGGAATTCGTCCACGGACACCCCGAATCGGTCCGGCTCGCCCCCCACCTCGTTGAGACTCACCAACCGGTGGTAGCGGTAGAACGCCGTGTCTTCCACCCCCTTGGCGGTGACCGGAGAGGTCAGCTGCTGGAACTTCTGGACAAAGGCCAACTGGTCCCGCCGGTAGGTCGCGTCGGCGTTCTCGGGGTAGCGGAGCAGGAGGGTGTCCCGCACGAAGTCGAAGATCGAGACGTTCGTGGTGGGGTTGCGCCGCTTGGCGAACGCCACGGCCACCTCCACGCAGGCGCGGTCCTGCAGGGACACCTCGGGGCTCCGGCCGTCGATGTAGGTCCGGTACACGGGAAAACAGGCGATGACCTCGCGGAGGGCGTGCGTGAGACTGTTCAGCGTAAAATCCCGCGAATGCCGATCTCGCTCCGACAGGCGATCCAGCGCATGTCCGAGCACGTTGAGCTCGCTGGACATGGACACCCGCAGGAGCAGCTGCTTTGATTCGTACACGAGGTCGGCGAACGGGGTCCGCTGCCCCGTCACGGCGGCGTACACCGCGCTCATGACGCGCTCGTGCTTGGCGTCCACGAACAGTCCGTTGACGAGCGCCAAGAACTCGTACCCCGTCGTCCCGTGGATGGCCCAGTGGACGGGCAGCCGTTCCCCCCTGCTCAGGATCTTCTCCGCCAGCAGGTACAGCGGGCGGCAGCCGACCCGGGTCGGATCCGGCTGGCATCTCCGGTCGAATGCCTCCCCGACCCGAACCGCGGCCGCCTCCGTGTCGGGCGCCGCCGCCTCGTCCGGCGCCCCCCCGGATCGGATCGCCTGGAGGGCGCGCTCGCGCTGGAGCGTATGGAAGTAGCGCGGCGGGTCGAAGAGGCCGTCAGGGTGGTCGAGGCGGAGACCGGTGACCTTCCCCTCGGCCACGAGGCGCAGGAGCAGCCGGTGGGTTTCGCGGAAGACGGCCGGAGTCTCCATGCGGATGGCCGCCAGTTCGTTGATGTCGAAAAAGCGGCGGTAGTTGATCTCCTCGGCCGCCACACGCCAGTAGGCCAGCCGGTAGGCCTGGTCGTCGAGCAGGCGGTCCAGCAGATCGAAGCTGCGCGGGTCCCCCCGCTTCCCGTTGAAGATCCGGACGGTCTCTTCGATGGAGCCGTGGATCGGCGGGCACGCCTCCGCCAGCCGGGCCAGACGCCGACGGATCACCTCTTTCTCCCGCAGGCGCTCGCGGATGCGCTCGGGCGCGCGTTCGGTGCGCGCCGGGAGATTTGTGAGCGCCGTGATGATGCTGTAGTACTCCTGCAGATAGAGGTCCGCCTCCCCAAGCGCGTCGGCGAGCGCCTCCAGACGGTAGGACAGGATCTGGGTGGCCGAGCGCGGATCGATGGGCAACCGCGTGTCGTAGTATTGCAGGCCAAAGGTCCCGTCGGCATAGGTCAGGACGAGCTCTTGATTTTCGAGCACGCGGCCGTACTGATCCCCGAGAATGGGGAGCAGCACCTTGTTGGCCAGTTGCCGCTTGACCGGATCCCAGTCCACGTCGAAGAACTCCGCGTACGGGGAACTCGGTCCGTTCTCCAGCACGTCGTTCCACCAGGGGTTGGATCCGGCGGCGATCCCCATGTGGTTGGGCACGACGTCCAGGATCTGCCCCATCCCCCGCGCCTGCAGCTCCGCCACGAAGCGGTCGTATTCCTCGGCGGTGCCGATCTCGGGGTTCAGGGTGCCGTGGTCCGTGATGTCGTAGCCGTGCATGCTGCCGGGCTTGGCCCCCAGGTACGACGAGGCGTAGACGTCGCTCACGCCCAAGGTGTCCAGATAGGGCAGGAGTCTTCTCGCATCCGCGAAAGTGAACCGCGAGTTGAACTGGAGCCGGTAGGTCGCCGCCGGGATCCGCGGTCGGAGCCGCGTGTCCTCGGTCAGCCGGTCGTCCATGTCAGCGTCCATGCTCGGCCGCCTCCGGCCCGGTCGGAGCCGACGCCCCGTCGGCCAGCGGGATCCGCACGATCACCTCGGTGCCCTTGCCCGGGACGCTCAGCATCTCGATCTCTCCACGGTGCGCGCGCACGATCTCCTCGGAGATCCCCAGGCCCAGGCCGGTTCCCTTGCCCGTCGTCTTCGTCGAGAAGAACGGCTCGAAGACGCGGCTCAGCTCCTCGGCGGTCAGCCCCGCGCCCGTGTCGATGACGTGGACCGCCAGCGTGGGGCCGTCCGCCTTGCCGCGCAGAATACCGGCGCGCCCCTCGGACGGCAGCGCCGGGTCCGGCCCGGCGGTTATGCGCACGGTGCCCCCTTTTTCGGTGACGTCCATGGCATTGAGGATCAGATTGAGAAAGACCTGCTGCAGATGCTCCGGGTCCCCCATGACCGAGGGGAGACCGATGGGCAGTTCCAGGTGGAGCCGCACCCCACGCCGCCGACTCCGCTCCATGAGCAGGGAGGCCACCCGACCGACGATGGGCAGGATCGGCTCCGGGCGCAGGGCGGGCCGGCGGGGCCGCGTATAATCGAGAAGCGCGCGGATGATCCCTTTGATCCGCTCGGTCTGACCCAGGATGACGTCGAGGTTTCGGCGCTCGGGGTGATCGCGAGGCACGATCCGGTCCAGGACCTCCGCGCGGCCCGAGATAACGTTGAGCGGGGTGCCGATCTCGTGGGCCACCTCGGCCGCCAACATCCCGACGGTGGCCAGCTTCTGGGCCTGCTGGACTTCCTGTTCCAGGCGGAGCCGTTCCTCGGCCTGTCGAACCAGCTCGGCATTGGCGGTCTGGAGGTTCTCGGCCATGCGGTTGAACTCGACGGCAAGCTCGCCGATCTCGTCCTGACGCGGGACCGGGATGCGCTGGCCGAGGTCGCCGCGGCCGATGGCCCGCGCGGCGGCGACGAGGGCCCGGATCGGCCGCGCGATGCTCCAGCGGGTGAGGATGACGATGGAGAGCACGAACAGGGCCAGCACCAGCAGACGGGAGACGATCGTGGTGCGCACCGCCCGGCGAAACTGGCGTTCCATGGCGCCCAGCGTTTGCTGGACCTCGATGGCGCCCGTGCGGCCTCCGGGCCACCGAAACGGCTGCACATACCGCAGGATCCTGCCCGACGGCCTGTCGGCCATGGCCGAGACCGCCTCGCGCTGGTGGAGCGACCGGCGCACCAGCTCGTCCGGCGCGGCGGGCTCGGAGCCGGGGGCCAAGGTATGCGCCACAATCCCGGCGTCGGGGTCGTAGATGGTCACCGCCACGAGACCTGGGCGCGCCACGATCTCTTCCAGCAGGCCCTCCAGCTCCTCGGTCGTGCGGCCGCGCCGGAGGTTGTACCGCGCCGCCAGGGCCAGCGTCTCGGCAAAGATGCGCTCGTCCTCCCGGGTCTGCATGATCAGGTGCTCGCGCTCGCTGACCAGACGGGTGTAATCGTTGATGCCCGTGATCACCATCAAGGCCAGGGCCGAGAGCAGGATCAGACGGGTGGTGAGGTTGTGACGCAGCCGATCGCCGATCGCCCGCATCCACTGTCCACGCATCGGCGCTCCTCAGGGTCGGGACTGCGCGTCGAGGTGCAGGGCCTTGGCGATCGCGGCCCGCAGCTCTTCCATCCGGAAGGGCTTGAACAGGTACTCGGCGGCCCCCTTTTCGACGGCTTCCATGTACGACGGGACGTCGCCGAAGGCGGTCATGAGGATGATCTGCGACGCCGGACAGACTCGCCGGAATCCCGGGAGAAGGTCCAATCCGCTGGGACCCGGCATGTTCTTGTCCATCAGGATCAGGTCGAAGGCGCGGGTTCGGAGGGCCAGCACCGCCTCGGTGCCGTCCCTGGCCTCCACGACGTCGTAGCCTTCGTTCCGGAGGACGTCGAGGAGCAGAGCGCGCATCTCCGCGTCATCGTCGACCACCAAGATACTGCGCTGTTTGGCCACGGCTACCGCCTCCTTGCGTGACTCGCGCCCGTCAAGCTGCGGTGGCAGCTCCGGACGCACGGGCTCCCGGCTTCGCCCCGCGTCGCCAGGGCGAGGCAGCGCGCCGCCGGCTGGTACCGCCGACCGCCCGCGAAGCGCCGACGGCGACGGGGTGCGCGGGGCCTTTCCCCGCGGCCGGCCGGGCTCTCGGCCGGGAACGACACGGTCGAATCTCCCTCCTCGGGCCGTCCTGCCGGCCGCTCAGCGGCCCCCGCCGGCCAGCAGGGATACCTGGATGTACCGCTGGAGCACCCCGGTGAGCAACAGCACCGGGACCGTCATGAGCGTGGCGGCGGCGGCCGTCATAAACCAGTTGCCTTGATACAAATAGAAGTATACCTGCAGGGGCATGGTCTTCGCGCCCAGCGTCAGGTAGCTGGCCAGGACGAATTCCTCCCACGAGAAGACCCAGGACAGGAGCCAGGCGACCACGAGGCCGGGCCGGGCCAACCGGATCGTGACGTACCAGAGGGTCTGCCACGGCGCGCACCCGTCGAGGGCCGCGGCCTCCTCGACCTCGCGCGGGATGGCCGAGAACGCGGCCGCCAGCACCCAGGCGGCCACCGGCAGCACCAGGGTGAGATGGCTGAGCGCGAGACCGGCGACCGTGTCCAGCAAACCCCATCGCAGGAACGCCACCGCCAGGGGAAGGGCGATGCCTACCTCCGGCAGCATGCGGAACACGAACAGGCCGAGCAGGATGCCGTACCGCCAGCGGACCGAAAGACGCGCCAGGCTGTGCGCGGCCGGCGCCGCCACGCAGACGGCGGCCAGGGCGACGAGGGTGGCGGTTGACAGGCTTTTGACCAGCGGGGCGAGGCTGTCGCCCGTCGCCACGAGCGCCTGCCAGTGGGCCCAGGTGAGGCCGTGCGGCAGGAGCGTCGGGTGCGCCGTCATGACCTCCGCCGGCGGACTGATGGATACCTTCAGCATGAGGTACAGGGGCGCGAGCGCCCAGACGGAGAGGACCGCGAGCAACGGGACGACGATGACCCTCACCGCAGGACCTCTTCCGGGCCGGCCAGCTTCAGGTAGGCCAGCACGGTGACCAGGATCATGGCCAGCAAGATCACGCTGCTGGCCGCCGCCGTGTGCGGGTTTCCGTACTCGAGGTACTCCGTGTATGCGTACGTCGAGAGCACGGGGAGCCCCCCGCCGGCCAGCGCCAGCGGAAGCGCGAAGATGCGAAACGCGTCCACGCCCCGCACGATCAGGGCCATCGTGAGGGCCGGCCGGAGCAGCGGCAGCGTGACAGCCCGGAATTGCCGCCAGGGCGAGGCGCCGTCCGTCCGCGCGGCCTCGTACAGCTGGCCCGGGATGGTCTGCAGGCCGGCGAGGAGGATCAGGAGCACCAGGGGGGTGACCTTCCAGGCGTCGGCCACGGCCACGGTCACGACGGCCAGTGCCCGCTCGCCCACCCAGTCCACGGGTGCGCGGATCACGTGCGCCCGGAGCAGGACCTCGTTCAGGTAGCCGACCGTGCCGAAGACGGCGCGCATCACCGCGGCGGCCACGATGGTGGGCACCCCCAGCGGTATCAGGAGGCACACCCGGAACACCGCCCGCCCCCGCGGGCGACTGGCCAGGGCCAACGCAGCTGCGAGTCCCAGCCCCATCTCCAGGACCAGGCCGACGGCGGTGATGGCCAGCGTGTTGGCCACCGCCTCGCCGAACTGGTAGTGTCCCGCCGTCCGCCGGAAGTGGTCGAGCGTGATCCCGTTGTCCTCGGCGGTCACGCTGAGCCAGAGCGTCGAGGCCACGGGCACCAGCGTGAACCCGAGGAGGTACAGCGCGAGGGGCGCCAAACCGATCAGCGTGCCCGGTCTCACCGGTATCCTCGCCGCACGGCATCCAGACGGGCCGCAAGGGCTGGCAGGACCTGGTCCACCGGTTCCTTCCGCCAGAGGATTCGTTCTGCGGCCTCGGAGACCGTGCGCTCGTAATCCGCCCAGTAGGCGACATTTTTCCGGAAGACGCCGTGGCGCATGGCTTCCTGCACGGCCGCCGCGTAGGGCCGGAACCATGGCTCGACGGCGCCTGCGGCGTCGGACCGGATCGCCGGCCAGCCCAACCGGGCGGCCAGGATCGCTTGCACCTCGCGCGACTGGAGATGGCGGGCCAGCCGGAGCGCGAGATCGCGGTGAGGCGCGCCGTCGGGGACGCCCAAAACATCCCCGCCGATCACGTGGGCCTCGCGAGCCGGGCCGGCCCAGCCGCTGTAGGTCGCGATGTCGGCCTTGCCGTACTCGTAAACCAGCAGGCGGACGCCAAAGGGCCAGTTCTGGGCGAGGTAAGCCGATTCCTGCGCCAGCGCATCGTTCGTGGTGTCCCACTTGGCCCGGCGGGAGTCCGGCGAGAGGTACGGCGCCAATTCGTGGAGGAAGCGAAACGCGGCGACCGTGCCGGGGTGGGCCAGGTCGAAAGGGTCGCCCCCCGCAGACACGACCCATTCGTAGATCTGGGTGACGGTGGGGGCGCCACCCACGCCCTGGACCAAGACCCGCCCGATGCCCTCCCGTTCCTTGAACGTCTTGGCGATCTGGAGCAACGTCTCCCATGTGCGCGGCGGAGCCAGCCCGTACATTTTAAACTTCCCGGCGTTGTAGTACGCGATCTGGACGTTCGGCCGGAACGGCAGGAAGAAGCGCCGTCCGCCCAGGATCCCGGCGGACGCCAGCGGCGGGAGGACAGCCGCATCCGGAGATACCTCGTCTTCTTCCAGCGGCTGCGCCAGACCGGCGTCGACCAGCTCTTGCACCCGCATGTTGTCCTGCGCAAACAAATCGATCTCCATCCGGCCGGCGGTGTGCATGGCCTTGAGGTGCTGGGTGAGCAGCTCGGGCGGTACGTCGATGGCCCGGACCCGGCAACCGCACGTCCGCTCGAACGGGCGGAGGACGTGTTCCCGCACGACGCGCCACTCGGCATCGGCCAGCCGCATGGTCACGGTGAGGCCGGGGGCCGCCGGGAAGGCGGGCGATGCGCCGAGCACCGCGGCCAGAAACCACACGGTCCGGGCCCACCGCGCGGTCATCGTGCGGACCCCCTCGGGCCCCTCGCGTCGTGCTGCGCGGGGGACCCACCGTCCTCCCGCCGTCGGTCGCCGGTCGCCTCGGGCTCCACCAGAAACGTGAGACCCTGGACGGCCCGGACCACCACCGGCGCCCCCGCGGGAACCGGCTGCCGGGACTCCAAGCACTCGGCCCGCCAGAGTTCGCCCTCGAGCCTGACGTAGCCGAGCGGCGCCAAGGCGTCCGCGACGACGGCACGCGCGCCGATGAAGGTCTCCGCCCCCGTCCGCGCGGGGCCGAAGACACCGCGCACCACCGGGTACATGGCGATGTCCTTGACGACCCACACCACGAAGGCCCCGACGGCCCATGCATAGGACAGGCCCGCCCAACGGTGGAGCCCGAAGAGGATCAGGCCGGCGAGGACGATATCGGGCAACTGGAGCAGCACGTACCCCCAGAAGACCCCCGGCGCCCGGCCGCCGACCGGCGTTCCCCGCTTCATGACCGCGAGGATCGCGGCGGCCGGGCGCGGATGGGCTCGCGCACGGCGCGCCGCCGCTCGGCGATGGTGGTGGGCTGTCCGGGACGCGGACCGATCCACGCCCGGGATCGGATGGCGTCCACGTCCGCCTCGGACATGCCGAGCGTCTCGGCGAAGTCGCCCCAGTCGCGAAATCCTTTTCGTGCCGCTCGGTGACGGACGATCCGGCGCGCGGTATCCGCCCCGATCCTGGGGAGCTGGGTCAATTCGTGCTCGCTGGCGGTGTTCAGGTCGATACTCGGCGTAGCCATCGAGTGCCTCCGATCGGCGGGTCAGCCGCCCGTCGCGGCCCGCGCCGCGCGCCGGCGCGGCGCGGTTTTCCGCGTTGTCGCGAGTTCGGGTCGGCCTCGCCCACGTTCCGCCCGCAGGAAGATCGCAGCGCCCGAGGGCGCCATGTCAAACCGGGTGTCGGCCCTTCCCGCGGCCACAAGGACGCGGGGGGTTGTCGGCCCGGCCCCCCCGAACCGCTTCTCGCCGCTCTCCAGCACGCGGATCCACCGGCCGGGCGGAAGCTCCGGCGCGACACTCCGCTCCGTGCGCGCAAAGTTGAGCACCGCAAGGGCGGTCGCGCCGGCGGGATGCCTGCGCAGCACGACCATAACCTCTGCGCCCGCGCAGCGTGCCGTGAGCCGCTGCTTTCCCCCGACACCGAGCGCCGGCTGCCGGCGCCGCAAGGCGAGCAGCGCCCGATAGTATCGCCACAGCGATGCGTGGGGTTCTCGATCTTGGGCGCCCCAGCCAAGCGTCGACCGGCAAAAACTCGTCGGGTCCTGCGGGTCCGGCACGGCCCCCTCCCACGCGAAAGCGGCGAATTCCCCGCGTCGGCCGCGCGTGACGGCTTCGCGCAACGCGGGGTCCTCGAAATCGGTGAAAAACAGAAACGGCGCCCGCTCCCCGTACTCCTCTCCCATGAAGAGCAAGGGCACGTACGGCGAGATCAAGAGCGCCGTCGCGGCCAGCTTGAGTCGCTCGAAATCGACCAGGGAGGATAACCGCTCCCCCTGTGCGCGGTTCCCCACCTGGTCGTGATTCTGGACGCACACCACGAACCGCTCCCCGGGCAGATCCCGGCTGGTCGTTCCATGGGCGCGCCCGCGAAAGCGGGACGGCTGCCCGTCGTAGACGAAGCCGTCGGTGTACGCCTTGGCCAGCTGCTCCAGCGCGCCGAAATCGGCATAGTACCCGCGTCGCTCACCGGTGAGGAGTGTGTGCACCGCATGGTGAAAATCGTCGCTCCACTGCCCCGCCAGCCCGTAGCCTCCCCGCCGCGCCGACTCGACCACGCGGCGGTCGTTGGCATCGCTTTCCGCCACGACGGCGACGCGGCGGCCGAGGCGGCGCGCCAGCCCCCGGACCGCGTCGTTCACCTCCCGCAGGATGTGGAGCGGGCCCGCGTCGAAAATCCCGTGGACGGCGTCCAGCCGCAGCCCGTCCACGTGATATTCCCGGACCCAGTAGCGGGCGTTGGCCAGGACGAAGTCGCGCACGCCGCGCGAGCCCTCGCCGTCGTAGTTGACCGCGGGGCCCCACGGCGTGCGGTGCCGGTCGGTGAAATAGGGGCCGAATTCCGCCAAGTAGTTCCCCTCGGGTCCCAGATGGTTGTAGACCACGTCCAGGACGAGGGCCAATCCGTGGGCGTGGCAGGCGTCCACCAGCCGCTGCAGGCCCAGCGGCCCCCCGTAGGAGCGCTGGGGAGCGAACAGACCCACCCCGTCGTACCCCCAGTTCCGCGCCCCGGGGAAGCTCGCGACCGGCATCAGTTCCACGGCGGTGACGCCCAACGCCCGCAACCGCGGGAGGCGCGGGATGATGGCCTCGAAGGTTCCCGCCGGCGTGAACGTCCCGACGTGGATCTCGTACAGGACCATGTCTTTCAGCGCGAGGCCGCGCCAACCGCCGTCGGTCCAGGCGAACGCGGACGTGTCCACCACCTCGGACGGCCCGTGCACGCCCTCGGGGAGCGCCCGCGACGCCGGATCGGGCCGCTCGCGGCGGCCGTCCAGGATGTACGTGTAGCGGGTGCCGCGGGTCAGCCCGTCCAGCGTGGCCTCGAACCAGCCGCCGCCGGCCTTCGCCATGGACACCGGCGCCCGCTCCTGGGCGCCGACGATCCGCACGGCCACCCTCCGGCAACGGGGGGCCCAGACGCGAAACCGAACACGCGTCCGGCCCAGGCAGGTCGCCCCGGGATACAGCGTCCACGTCTTCCGCCGCGCACTGGCGCCCATGTGGTCCCCGTCCCCGCGCGCCGCCACCGCGGTTACTTGAGGGGTCGCACGCGGTGGAGTTCGTCCTCCAGGACCTTGCGGGCCGCGGCCTCCTGGTTGGCGCGGTCCTCCGCCGCCTTGATCCGCCCCTCCAATTCATTGACCCGGTAATTCAGCTCGGACCGCTGCTGCCGGACCTGCTGGGTCAGATCCGCAACCTGACTGCCCCAGAGCAGATAGCCGATGCCGAGACCGACCAGGATGGCGAGGACGGCGAGCGCGGGATACGTGGCGATCCGCATGGCGATCCCCTCTTGGCGCTCCTGTCTTCCGGCGCGCGCTGGTTCGCAACGCGGCAGGAGGGTCCGGCGTCATCGCGCGGATCCCTCGCGGTGTGTACCGCGCCGCGGTTGACGTGCAGGTTCAGTCGATGTCGGCGCCGGCCCGTTCCGCCCCTGAAGCGAGCGCCTCCGCGTACGCCGGGAACCACATCGGGCGTCGGTCGAAGCGCTGCAGCGTCCGGAGAATTCGCTGGGGGTCGCCCCAGTCACTCCAGTACACGGCGCGGACGCGCAGGACCAGCAGGCCCTCCGGTCGCCCGGCGAGCACCGCGCGCGAGAAGTCGACCGGCCGGAGCCTCCGGTACGCGGCCGCCAGGGCGTCGGCCTCGCGGCGCGTGCCGAGGAGGACGGCGGCTGCGCCGAGCGAGTCGAGGACCTCCGGAATCGTCCGGCGCGCGGCTCGGAGAAACGCCGCGACCCGGCCCGCCAGGACAAAGGTGTTCCAGAAAAAGCCGCCGGCGAACAGGTCCGCCGCGGTCCCGCGGTCGGGCTTCTCCCAGAACCGACGGACGTGGTACAGCTCGACGCCCGCGCCGGCCTCGCAGAGCGCCCCCGGCGCGATCCAGCCGTAGGTCTGCTCCGGGCCGTCGGGTTCCACGCCGAGGACCACCATGCGGTCCGCGAAGTCCCGCGAGATCCGCACGGCGTCCCGCACGTGCCGCAGAAAACGCTCCTCCTCCCAGATGAAGTGGTCGGACGGAAACACGACGACCGTGGCCTTGGGATCCCGCTCCGCGATCCAGAGCAGCGGAAGCAGCAGGCCGGGCGCCGTCTCCTTGTTGGCGGGCTGGACCAGCACGCCCCCCGGCACGCCGCCGCACGCCTCCTCCCGGAGATACGCCTCTTGCCCGGCGGTGACGACGGTCAGGACGCGCTCGCGGGGCACGAGGCGGCAGGCCCGATCCCACGTGTGGCGCAGCATCGACCGCGTCCCGACGATGCGGCAGAACTGCTTGGGTCGATCGCTGCCGGTGGTGTGCCGGATGAATTGCTGGAGGCGCGTCCCCTGCCCGCCGGCCAGGACCACGACCCAGGTGTTCTCCGCGGTCATGATCCGAGGCGGTCTCGACAACGATCCTGCCACCGGATCCTCCTCCCCCAGCCCACACCGGTTGTGGGCGGCGACCGAGGCGGGGGGCGCCGGCCGCGGCTGCGCGCCCGTCTTTCCGGATCTCCCGTGCGGCGTCATGCGGCGAGAGCGGCTTCGCGACGTTCCTGGCATTGGACACATAGGGTGGCGGTGGGGAGGACCCTCAGTCGGCGCTGCGGGATCGGCCGTGCGCAGTGCGCACATATGCCGTACGCGCCTTGGCGGATCCGCTCTTTGGCCTCGGTCACGGCCCGGCTGCGATCGGCGAGCCGCTGCCAGAGGAGGTCCCGATGCTGCTCCAGGACTTCCGTGGCCGCGGCGTCGAACAAGCTCGTGCGGCGTCGATCGGGGACGTCGACCACTCCGATCGGCCGCTGCCGCACCCTGCGGAGGGCGGAGAATCGTCGCTGCATCTCCCGCTCCTCGCGGGCCAACAACTCTTGCGGGCTCCGATTCGCGGTTCTCATGGCGTCCTCCGTCGCGTGGGTCGCGGGACCGTCACATCGGATTACGACGTCCCGGGTGCTACGCCCGCGTCCCGGTTCTCGAAGCTCGCGGGGCGAGGGCGCGATCAAGTATCGTGCGCAACTCGTCCATCCGAAACGGCTTGAACAGGAGTCCGAAGGCCCCCTTCTCGGCCCCCTCCGCGGCGGTATCCGCATCCCCGAAGGCGGTGATGACGATCACGGGGGTCTCCGGGCAGATCACGCGCAGCCCGGGCAACAAATCCATACCGCTCAAGCCCGGCATCCTCTTATCCAAGAGGACGGCGGCAAACGTCTCGCGATGCAGGATAACGAGGGCCTCGGCGCCGTTGGCCGCCTGGGTGACCTCGTATCCCTCGTCACCCAGGACGTCGGCGAGGAGGTTCCGCATATCCTCGTCATCATCCACCAGCAGAATCCGTTTCCCGCACGCGCTTTGCATCCCGCCGCAATTTCCCCCCGAACCGTCGCTCTCCCCGGGGACAAAAGGGCTCATGGCTACCCACGGCTTTCCGACCGTCGCGCACACGAGGGCCACGACCTTCGTGGTGTCTATCCTGAAAAAAGGCAAGGAGAGTGCCAAGCGCCCGCACGCGTTCCGGGACGATGGCTTTCGTCAAGCGTGGCAAGGGGTTAAAGGCAAAACGGGTGAGAGGAGACGCACCGACGCCCGCCGGCCGCTCGATGAACCCTTGTCGTCATCCTGTCGGTTTGGAGGCTGGAAGGTTCAGGTAAAACATTAATTATATACATCCGTGTCAAAGTGTCCATCAAAGCGACAGGCTGTCACGCCACGACTTGCCCCACCAGCTCCATCTGCGGAAAACCGGACCTCACGCTGTGTCGTCGAGCGACGATTCATCGGGGGCGCCCGAAGGGCGGTTCCAGCGGTACAGCGTCCGCTTGCTGATTCCCAGGAGGTCCGCGGCCCGCGCCTTGTCGCCGTCGGTCTCTTTGAGCACGAGGGCTACGTATTCGTCGGTCAATTCCTGCAGCGTGGGGCGCCGGGGAAGCTGCGCCAAAGAGAGCGTGGCCGGCGGACCGACGGCCACATCGAGCAGCAACGCTTCGGGTGCGATGGCGCCGCCGCCGGTCAGGGTCACGGCGCGTTCCACGACGTTTTCCAGTTCCCGGACGTTCCCCGGCCAGGGATGGCGAAGCAGGATCGTCATCGCCTCGGGGGTGAATCCCGAGACCTGCTTGCCCGAGGCCGCGATCGCCCGGCTCAGGAAATGCTCGGCGAGGAGCGGGATGTCTTCCTTGCGTTCGCGAAGGGCGGGGAGATGTATGGGAATCACGGCCAGCCGGTAGTAGAGGTCGTCGCGGAACTGCCCGGCGCGGATGCGCGCCGGAAGATCCTGGTTGGTGGCGGCGATGATGCGGACATCCAGCGGCGTGATCTGGTCGCTTCCAACCGGCCGAACGCTCCGGTCCTCGATGGCGCGAAGAAGCTTGGCCTGGAGTTCAGGGGCCATGTCCCCGATCTCGTCCAGGAACAGCGTGCCGCCGTGCGCCTCGCGGAAGAGCCCGCGCCGGGTGCTCACGGCGCCGGTGAAGGCGCCCTTGACGTGGCCGAACAGCTCGCTTTCCAGCAGGGTGGCCGGAACCGCGGCGCAGTTGATGGGCACGAAGGGCCGATCGGCGCGCGGGCTGTTGAAGTGAAGCGCCTTGGCCACCAATTCTTTCCCCGTGCCGCTTTCTCCCGTGATCAGGACGTTGACCTCTCCCGGGGCCGCCTGTCGGATGAGGGCGAACACGCTGTGCATGGCCGGACTTCTCCCCAACAGGTTATGCAGCCGGTACCGACCGGCCACCTCCTCCCGCAGCCGCCGGTTTTCCTCCCGCAGCCGCCGCGCCTCCCAGGCCTTGCCGACCAGCAGGCTGATCTCGTCCAGCGCGAACGGCTTCGTGACGAAATCGTACGCCCCCTGCCGGATGGCCTGGATCGCCGTCTCGATGGTTCCGAAAGCGGTGATGAGGATGACCGGGACGTCCTGCTGTGTCTCCCGGGTGGCGTGGAGGACTTCCATGCCGTCCACGTCGGGCAGGCGCAGATCCGTGAGCACGATGTCGAACCCTCCGGTTTTGAGCCGCGCGATGGCCTCGGCGCCGAGTCCCGCCGGCGTCACGGTGTGTCCCTCGCCCTCCAGATGCTCTCGCACCATGTCGAGCATCTCGCGGTCGTCTTCCACCAGGAGAATCCGGCATGGCTCGGTCTTCATGCGTCCCCCGTCGGCGTCGACACGGCGTGCACCGCGTCCGTGTGCCTGTCACCGGCCGTTTTTGTTGCCGTGGTCGCGGTCGGCCACCGCAGCCAGACGGTGGTCCCGCGTCCCTCCGCGCTCTCGATCTCGATGGCCGCCCCGTGCGCGCGGACGATGTCCTCGACGATGGCCATGCCCAAACCCGTCCCGCCTGCGCGCTCCTTGGTGGAGAAGAAAGGTTCGAAAATCTTCTCCAGACGATCCGGCGGGATTCCACAGCCCGTGTCTTCCACCCGGAGCGTCACGCCGGGCCGCGGGAATCGGCCTCGGCTGACGCGCAACCGGTCGCCGGCGGACGGGGGGATGGCGCTGGACTCCACGGCCCCCGCCGCCAGCCTGACCCGCCCGCCCGCCGGTGTGGCGTCGAGGGCGTTCGTGACCAGGTTGAGGAGCACCTGCTGGACCTGCTCCGCGTCGGCCAGGATGGGCGGAAGCGCTGCGGGCACCTCGGCCACAAGCGTGACCCGGCGCTGGCCTGCGAGGGGCTCCAGCAAGTCCACCACACGGTGAAACACCGACCCCACCGACAACGGCTGCGGCGTGAGCCGGCGCGGCCGGGCGTGGTCCAGCAGTTGGCGGAGAACGCCGCTGATGCGCTCCACCTGTCGCAGCACGGTGCCGGCGTCTCGCGCCAGCGGATGGTCGGGGGGCAGCTTCTTTCGGATGACTTCGGTCCGCCCGGAGATGATGCTCAGCGGCGTTCCGATCTCGTGGGCGACTTCGCTGGCGAGGCGGCCCAGCGCCGCGAGCTTTTGCGCTTGCTGCAACTGCCGCTCCGCATCCAACCGCCCCGCGGCCTCCGTCTGGGTGCGCTCCCGAGCCGTCTGGAGCTCGGCCGCCATCCGGTTGAACGCGGAGGCCAGCTGACCGATCTCGTCGCGGCGGCGGAGGGTGATGCGCTCCGTGAGCTGGCCGCGGCCCAAGGCGAGCGCAGCGCGGACCAGGGCACGCAACGGTCGCCGGATGCTGGCCCGCACGGTGAGCCAGATCACCAAGAAGATGGTCAGGCTGAGCAGGCTCAATCGAGTGGCGAGGTCGTGCGCGACCTCGCGGACCTGGCGCCCGATGCGCGTCGCCGCCTGGACGACCGCCAATGCGCCGATGATGTCCCCCCCGGGGCGGGTGAGGGGGACCAGGACATAGACGACCGGGCGGGGCGGCGAATCCACATAGCGAATGGTTGCGACTCTCCGGCCGACGGTCCGCTCTACATCCGCGCGAGGGATCGCAGATTCGGCGGCCGCCTCGGCGCCGGCGCTGCCCGTTTCCTCCAGTTGGCTGTTGTAGATCCGGACGCGATCCACCGGGCTGGGCTGCCGGACCAGCTCCGTCAGCAGCCGCTGGACGTCCTCGGGGCGCCGGTCACGGATCGCGTGTTCGACCGCCAGCCTCACGGCATTCGTCAAAAAGACCGCCTCTTGTTGGACTTCCTCGACCAGGCGATCCCGCTCTGCCCGCATGCGTAGGTAACCGAATCCCGCCATGACCAGGGACACCGCCACGAGCAGAAAAATCGTGAGCTTGGTCGCGATGCGCATGGGAATCACTCGGGAGGGGGAGTCCGGCCGGCCGTAGGGGCGCGGCTTCGGATCCGCACCCTCGCCGGGTACGCTAACACAGGCAGCGGGACGGCGCAAGAAAGACTGCGCAACGCGGACCGGAGAAACTTGTGATGACTGCCAGGGCGGCAGGGGGGGGCCGGGAGCGGGCGATCGGGCGACGGGGCGACCCGGGAAAGCAAGAGATCGGAGGGGCATGACGGCGCGGGGACGCAGCGAGATCGAGAAGCGAGACAGTGTTCGCGGCGGCCGGAACGGGGCCGTCGCCTCGTGGAGGGGTTCGCGCGCTCGGGTCGGGGGGGCTGTGTCCCGGGTGTCCGCCGGGCCGGGCACGGGAGATCGCGATACCCGCGTGTCGGAAGTCCCGCAACCGGGTCGGGCGCTGGTGGGCGGCCAGGACGTTTGACCCGCCCGCGGCGCGGCTTGCGGGGGTCGCGCATGTGCGGCACGCAGGGACGGGCGACGACCGCCTGCGGATTCACGGGCACGATGGCGAACTCGCACGGGACCGCGTCGCGCAGACAGTCGACGCGATCGTTGACAGATGGGGGAACAGCCGATTTTCCCGCGGTGCCGCGCGGTTCGGCACGCGTCAGGCCGCGGGACGCACGGGGTGTGCCGGGAGTCTTCCGACCACAGGATCGTCGTGGTATGCTTCGGCGGCGGGCCATGCCGGTCCGTCGGCCAGGAGAAAGGGGGATGCCATGGCGGGCAAGAAGATCCTGATGCTGGTGGGCGACTTCGTCGAGGATTACGAGGTCATGGTGCCGTTTCAGGCGCTTCTCATGGTCGGCCACACGGTGCACGCCGTTTGCGCCGGAAAGAAGGCGGGGGAGAAGGTCCGCACGGCGATTCACGATTTCGAGGGCGATCAGACGTACAGCGAGAAACCGGGTCACAATTTCGCGTTGAATGCCACGTTTTCCGAGGTTACCCCCGAAAGCTACGATGCATTGGTCATCCCCGGCGGCCGCGCGCCGGAATACATCCGGCTGAACACCGACGTGATCAAGGCCGTGCAGCATTTTGCCGCGGCAAAGAAGCCCATCGCCGCCATCTGCCACGGCGCCCAGCTTTTGGCCGCGGCCGGCGTGCTGGGAGGAAAGCGCTGCTCCGCCTATCCGGCGGTGGGCCCGGACGTGACCCGCGCGGGCGGCACGTACGCAGACATCCCGATGGATGCGGCCTGTGTGGACGGGAATCTGGTCACGGCGCCGGCCTGGCCTGCACACCCGGCGTGGCTGGCGAAATTCCTGGAAGTGCTGGGCACAAAGATTCAGCCATAGTCGAGCGCTGAAAAAGGCCCAGCTGCGGCACCCATCCTGTGGATGGGTACCCGGTACGCCTCGCGCCTCAGATCGCACGGCGCCTTGCCCCTCGACTTCGCTGGGGGTCCGGAGCGCGTCGAAGGACATCTGGACCTTTTTGAGCGGCCTGCCGTCCAAACTGGCCACAACAAGCGCTTGAGACGGCGATGTAACCACAGGTTCCGCAGATTGCGCAGATTGGCCGATTTTCACGGGGACTGGTCCTTGAGGAATCTGCGAAATCTGCGTAATCTGTGGATACCTTGAACCTTCGTGGCACTCTGCGGGCCGGTGGAGGTGCGCTTGGCGAAAGACATGACCCGTCATGACCGCGTGCTGCCGTCGGTCATCGAGGCCATCGGAGAGACGCCGCTGGTGGAATTGGCGAGGCTGGGACGCGACCTCGACGGCCGCATCCTCGCCAAGCTGGAGTATCTCAATCCCGGTTTCTCCAAGAAGGACCGGATCGCGCGACAGATCATCGAGGACGCCGAAAGCGACGGGAGGCTGCGGCCCGGGCAGACGGTGGTCGAGCTTACCAGCGGGAACACGGGCACCGGTCTCGCCATCGTCTGCGGGGTGAAGGGTTATCCTTTTGTGGCGGTCATGTCCAAGGGAAACTCGGTGGAGCGGGCTCGGATGATGCGGGCGCTGGGGGCCGAGGTCGTCCTGGTGGACCAGGCCCCCGGCTCTGTGTCCGGACAGGTCTCCGGAGACGACCTGGCGCTTGTGGAGCAGGAGACACACCGGATCGTCGAGTCGCGGGGCGCATTCCGCGCCGACCAGTTCCGGTTGGCGGGGAACATGCGGGCCCACTACCTCCACACCGGGCCGGAGATCCTGCGGCAGACGGGCGGCCGGCTGGACGCGTTCTGCGACTTCGTCGGGACCGGTGGAAGCTTTGCCGGCTGTGCCGCGGCCTTCAAGCGCCGGAATGCCGCTATCGGATGCTTTGTGGTCGAACCCGAAGGCGCCGCCGCCCTCAAGGGGGAGCCGGTGACGAATCCCGGACACCGCATCCAGGGTGGCGGCTATTCCATGGCATCGCTGCGTCTCATCAATCGGGCGGACGTGGACGGCTATCTGACGGTTCCCGACGCCGACGCCGTCGCCTGGACCCGCCGGTTGGCCCGAGAGGAGGGGATCTTCGCCGGCTTCTCCTCCGGCGCCAACGTGGCGGCAGCCGTGCAACTGCTGCGCGGAGGCTATCGGGGCAAAACGGTCGTCGTCATGATGTGCGACTCGGGGCTGAAATATCTCAGCACCGATTTGTGGGAGTGAGCCGCCGCCCGCCGGTTAAACGTCGATGACGGAGTCCTCGCCGCCGTAGGGGTTGGACTCGTAGCGGTCCGCCGCCCAGTCGTTCTCGTATTTCCACCCGTCGATGAGGTAGCGGAACCGGTAGGACCGGCCTTTCTCGAGATCGACGCAGGCGACGAGGTCGCCGTTCGCCCGGCGCTTCATGGGGGTGGCGTCACGGGACCAGTCGTTGAACTCTCCCATGATGCACACTGTCTCGGCCTCGGGAGCCGCCGCCCTGGGCAGGGTGAACGTCACCTTGCATACCGGGCGGGTCTTGAGGAATCTCTTTTCGATCCCGGCGGCTTTCGCCTTGGGGGTGTGGGCCGCCTTGGGTGCCTTCGGGGCCGGGGTCGCTCTGGGCGCCACCGCGATCTTCTTGCTCTTCGCCATCTTCGTCGTGCCTCCGTGCAAAAACCTCCCGCGCCGATGAGATCACGCGGGAGCGTCATACCTCTGCCGCCGTTCCGAAACTCCGTGTCGACGGGGGTAATAGTACCCGAGTTCGAACCCACAGGCAAATCCGATGTGCCGGGTGCGGGTCTCCCCCTGGGCCGGGGGTTGCGGCGCTCGCGGGCGCTTCATGGCGCGGTGCGGGGTCGGGTGGGCTCCTTCTGGTCCTTGTCCTGCGGGCGGGGCTCGATCTTCACGCGCGCGATGCGCCGCCCGTCCATGTCCACGATCGTGAGGCGCCACCCCTCGTACGTGACGATCTCCCCGCTGCGGGGCATGCGCTGCAGCTGCGTGATGACGAAGCCGGCCAGCGTTTCGTATTCCGACGACTCCGGAAACACGAGGTTGTGCTGGTCCGCGAGATCGTGGATGCTGGCCGAGGCGTCCACAATATAGGAGCCGTCGCGCAGGCGCCGCACCGCCTGGTCTTCCCGGTCGCTCTCGTCCTCGATCTCGCCGACGATCTCTTCGATGAGATCCTCGATGGTGACGAGGCCTTCCACGCCGCCGTACTCGTCCACGACCAACGCCATGGGCATGCGGCGCCGCTGCATGGATTTGAGCAGGCGGCTCACGCGGGTGGTCTCCGGCGTGAAAAACGCCGGGCGGACGACCTGGGCCAGCACGATCGGCTTTTTCTCGGCCAAGAGCCGGAACAGGTCCTTGTCGTACAGGATACCCAGCACGTCGTCCAGACTGTTCCGGTAGACCGGATAGCGCGATTTACCCGTCTCGACGATGTGGGCCAGAACCTCGTCCACGGGCGTCTCCACGTCGATGGCCTGCACACGCGGCCTCGGGATCATGACGTCCTTGACCGAGGCTTCGGTGAACTCAAAGACGCTGTGGATCAGCTCCTGTTCGGTTTGATCGAAGACCCCCTGCTCGCGACCTTCCTCGACCATGTACTTCACCTCCTCCTCGGAGATGAAGGCGCGCTGCGAGGCCCCCTTCTGGCCCAGGAGGCGGAGGACGAATCGGTTGGAGGCGGTGAGGAGCCGCACTACGGGCGAGGCGGCGCGGGCCAGGCCGTCCAGCGGGCCGGAGACGGCGAGCGCCAGCGGCACCGCATTGCGAAGGGCGAGCGACTTGGGCACCAGCTCCCCCAAGATCAACGTCGCGTAGGTGATGCCGATAACGACGATGCCCAGGGCGATGGGCTCCGCCAGCGCCGCCGGGAGCGGCAGCGGAAGACCGCCGATCAGCGGCGAGAGCGCGCGGACGGCCGCCACGCCCCCCACGGCCGAGGCCAGGGTTCCGATGAACGTCACGCCCACCTGCACCGTCGCGAGGAACCGATCCGGGTCCTCCCGCATGGCCGCCACCCGCTGGGCGCGGGCATCGCCGTCCTTGGCGAGCTGCTGTATCCGGCTCCGTCGGGCCGAGATCAGCGCGATCTCCGATCCGGAAAAGAACCCGTTCAGCAGTATCAAGATGGTGATGACGATGGCCTCCAGCCAGAGGCCGCCGATCAACGCGCCGTCCATGCCGTACTCCTTCGCCCCCGCGCGGGCCGTCAGCGAGCGTCGCGGCTCGACACTTCTTGCCGCAGCACCTGCGGAATGCTGATCCCGCCCGAGAGGACGATCTGGATGCCTTGCGGAACGGTGAGGCGGGTCAGGACGATGTCCTCGCGCCGCACCAGCAGGATATCCCCCAGATACAAGTGGTTGGTGGGGACGTAGACGGCCAGCAGCGATTCGTTCTCGCCGTCGGCCCGCTGCAGGGCCACCGCGCCGGTGAGGAAGCCGAAGCAGTAATGTCCTTCGCGATTCCGGAGCAGCACGAACTCCTTGAAGGCGACCTGGTTGTCCGGCGAGAAGGCGTTCAGCAGCTGCTTCACCGCGGAATAGACGCTGCGGAAGATCGGGAGGCGGTACAGGAGGCTGTCCAGCCATCCCAGGATCCGCCGCCCGACGACGTTGGTGGCGACGATCCCCATGAGGAGGACGAGCAGGACGCCGACGAACAGTCCCAGACCGGGCAGGTGGAACGGGAAGGTCTGCCCCACGAACGGGTCCAGGAGGCGGTCCACGAACCTGATCAGCTCCCAGAACACCCACACGGGTACGGCGATGGGGATGATGACGAGGAGGCCGGTGACGAAGGTGATCTGCAGTTTCCGGCGAAGACTGCTCATGTCAAATCCAGTGGCGAAGACGCGCCAGCGACCGTCCCGCGCCCGTGGCCGCCCGTTGTCGAGCGCCCGCGGTTCGTGTCACGGCCAGTAGGTCGGATCCTCGGCGATGGGTTGTTCCAGCGGACTCAGCCGCGTGCGGATCTCCTCCGTCCGTATGTTCAGCCGGGAGGCGACCGCAAGCACGGCGGACACCGCCCGGTAGCGGGGGTCGCGGATGTCTGTGATCTGGCTCACCCAACCGGCCGCCTCGCCGCGGAGCAGGAAGAATATCCGGTCCTGCAGCGGGTGGTCCGGCACGCCGAGGCCCAGGCGGGACCCCGTCTGCAGGAGCTCCAGGAACGCCTGCCATTCCTCGGGGTCCGGGGTCTTCTCCACCGCCTCCAGCCGGTCGACGAGGGTGCGGCCGAACTGCGTCGATGCCGTCGAAAGGTCCAGGGAAAGCCCCAGATGCCTGGCGCGGTCGGCGAGGTCCAGCAGGCCCGTGTACGCCGCGGGCCCGTCCAGGGTCTGCAGCGTCGCCAGGCCCTCGGCGAATCGCCGCGACCACTGCGCCTCCAGCATGCTCTTGAGCCAGACGGGAAGTGGCATGCCCGCCGCCACCATGGCCTCCGCCGCGGGCAGGGCTTCGTCGCACAGCCGCGCGGCGCAGGCGGCGAGCCAGGTGTCGTTTCTCGCCAGAAGTTCTCGGAGCACGGCCTGCCGATCGTCGGCCAGGAAGTTGCGCAATCGCAACAGACGCGCCCCATGCCGGCCGCTCCAGGCGCCCAGGCGTGGCCCGTTGGGGACGAAGGCCGCCCTGGCCTCCTCGACGAAGGCGGGCCAGTCCCCCCCGGCGGGCCAGGGGCCGACGCCCGCCAAGAAATCGAAGGGGCCGTCCCGCCGGCAGGCGCCGGCGAGCTGCAGCACCTCGCCTGTCACCTCGGAGGTCGCCCGGACCCCCGCCAGGAGGAGGTCGTGGTCCTGTTGAACCGGACCCGGCGCGAGCGCCCAGCGATAGCGCACCTGCGGGGCGACGGCGCGCCCGAGGACGCCGTGCGCCAGGAGGCGGGCCACGGCGTCCTCGGGGCCCACACGGGAGGGGCGCACCTCACGCTCCCAGAGGTGTCGTCCGTTCTTGTGGGCGGCCACATTGCTCTGGGCGCGCCCCAGGTCTTCCAGGAGGATGGCCTCGAGGTCCCGGTTGGCAAACGGCGCCGCCAGCTCTATGGCGCGGGCGGCATAGCGGAGGTTCTGCAGCGTCTCGATGCCGGAAATGTCGGTGAAGAACCAGCCGCAGCTGGTGAACATGAGCATGGCGTGGTGCTGCATTTCGAGAAGGCGCAGCGCCCGCCCGCGCTCGGCGCCGTCCAGGGTGCGGGCCTGGTGTCGCTGAAAGAAGGCGTCCCGCGCCGTCTGGCTCCCGTCCAGCAAGAGGTCGATATAGTCGTCCCGCGCGGCCCAGGGGTTGCGGAGCAGCGGCGCCCCCTCCTCCTGGAAGACGGCCGCCAGGGCGTCCCGCAGACGGTCGAGACCCTGGCGGAGCGGGCGGCGCCAGGCCTGGTTCCAGCCCGGGCCGCCCCCGGCGCTGCAGCCGCAGTCCTCGCGCCAGCGATCGACGCCGTGCGAGCAACTCCAGGCGCTCTGCGGCAGGAGTTCCACCTCCCAGGTCGGCCGGTGCGCCGCCAGATAGGCCGCCAGATTGGTGACATGGAAATCCCGGCGCCCGGCCTCGCGGGTGAACAGCGTCGCCAGGCACATCTCGCCGAATTTCTCGTGGTGGCCGAAGGACTCGCCGTCGGTGGCGACGAGGATCAGCGGGTCCGCCATGCCGCCGCCCGCCTCCCCGATGCTGTTGGCCAACCGGCCGGCGTCCCGCAGGTAGTGCTGGAAGCTGATCCCCCGCGACAGCGGGGCATGGTAGAAGCAGATGTCGATGCCGCGGCCTCCCTCCGGTTGGCCCTTGGCGTCGCGCTGGATCCACCGGTACGGCCGGCGCGGGTCGATCTCGGCGTCGGCGCTGGTCTGCCACACCCGCTCTCCCACGGGACGCCAGCGGGCCGCCTGGGCGGGCGACAGGATCAGGTACCGCATGCCCGCGTCCGCCAGGAGGCCGAGCGTGACCGCGTCCACCGCCGTCTCGGGCAGCCACATGGCCTCGGGCCGACGGAGGAAGCGGTGCTGGAACTCGCGCACGCCCCACCGGATCTGGGTGCGTCGATCGCGGAGGGTCGCCAGGGGCAGGATCATGTGATTGTAGGCCTGCGCGATGGCGTTGCCGTGCCCCAGCCGGGCCAGGCTCGCCCGGTCGGCGGCTCCGAGCGCGGACAGGAGGTCGGGGCTCGCCCCCGCCGCCCAGGACAGCAGCGTGGGGCCGAAATTGAAACTCATCCGCTCGTAGTTGTTGACGATGTCCCGGATGCGCCCCCGCTCGTCGAGGACGCGGGCGCGCGCGTTGGGGAGGTAGCACTCCTCCGCGATGCGGGCGTTCCAGTCGTGAAACGGCGCGGCGCTCTCCTGTCGCTCTATCGCCCCCGTCCAGGGGTTTTCCCGGGGCGGCTGGTAAAAGTGGCCGTGAATCACAAGATGGATCGGCATGGCTCCTCGATATACAGCCAATGCAAAACAGACAACCGACAATGAAAAACCGGGCAAGGGTTTCCCGTTGAACGGTTGTCGGTTGTCGGGTTTACATTTTTCATTTTGCTTTCTTCTCCGCGGCACCCTCGTCCCGCGTGGACCGGATCAGGCTGCGGAGGATCAGGCTGCGGTTGGCGCCGCGCAGCAACGCGGAGAGATCCTCGTACACCGTGGGATCCTCCAGCAGGGCACCCAGCGTGCCTTCCCCCCGGCGCACCCGCGTCACCACGCCCTGGAGGTCCGCGGTCAAGACCCGCAACCCCGCCACCGCCGCTTGCAGATCGTCCAGCGCCTTGACGCGCTCCGGGTCGAAGAGGAGGGCCGGGATCGGCCCCTTCGCCGTTTGCAGCGAACCCGCCAGCGCCTCCAGCCGCTCGCTGGTCCGGTCGAGCCGGGCCACAAGCTCCGCGCCCCGGCGATCGTAGATCAACGTGTGGAGCAGGCTGGGCCGCTCCTGGATATCCTTGAGCAGGACATCGGCGCGGTCCAGCGTGCCGGTGAGTCGGCCCAGGGTCTCGTCCGCCGGGGTGTAGATCAGCGCATGCAGGAGTCCGCGTTCCGTCTCGATGGCGTTGGCCAGCCGCTCCAAGGTCTGCACCATGCGGTCCACGCGGCCGAGAAGCTCCGCACCCGCTTTACCGTAGACAAGTGCGTGGGCCAGCCCCTGGCCCTTTTCGATCTCCAGCAGGGTGGTTTGCAGCGACCGGAGCGCGTCGTTGAGCGTGCGCTTTTCGGCCTTGCCGCCCCCGGAGAGAAACTCGTCGAGCGAGCCGCTGATCCGGGTCACGTTGTCGAGAATGCGGTCGCCCTTCTGCAGGAGTCGGGAGTAGTCCGGCGGGTCGACGCTTTCCAGTTGCGCGCCGACCTGGAGGACCGGCCGATCGTAGCTCCCCACGGTGATCTCCAGGACCTTGTCCCCCACCAGGCCGATGGTCCCGATGCTGGCCACGGAGTCGTCGCGGATGCGATCCTGCACACGGCGCTCCACGCTCAGGGTCACGGTGATCCGGCGATCGCGCGGCTCGCGGCCGAAGGTGATCCGGGTCACGTTGCCGACCGTGACCCCCGCCAGTCTGACCGGCGAGCCCACCGCCAGCCCCTCCGTCGAACTGAACGAGGTCCAGAGCGAGTATTTCTCCTGGAAGAGCGTGCTCCGCTTCCCGATGGAAAGCACGAAGCCGACGAAGAGCACGATGCCCACCAGGACCAGCGCCCCAATGCGCAACTGCATTTGCCGTTCCGTCATCGTCGCCTCACTCCGGCGCACGGCGGCTGCCGCGGCTACAGCCGTCCCTCCATGAAATCCCGGATCAGCGAGTCGTGCGTTCGCTGGATCTCCTCGGGAGTGCCGACCGCGGCGATGCGCCCCCGGTGAAGCATGGCGACGCGGTCGGACACCTTGAGCGCGCTCGGCATGTCGTGCGTCACGACCACCGAGGTGACGCCGAGCTTGGTCTTCAACTCCAGGATCAGGTCCGTGATCTTCTCCACGTTGGTCGGATCGAGGCCGGTCGTCGGCTCGTCGTAAAGCAGGACGCGGGGGGGCAGGGCGATGGCCCGTGCCACGGCCACCCGCTTCTTCATGCCGCCGGACAGGTCGGCCGGGTCCATCCCCTCGATGGCTCCCAGGCCGACGAGATCCAGCGCTTCGCGCACCCGCGCCGCGATCTCCGCCTCGCTGGAGGTGGTGTGCTCGCGAAGCGCAAAGGCAACGTTGTCGCCGACGCTCAGCGAGTCGAAGAGGGCCGACCCCTGAAAGACCATCCCGATCCGCCGCCGAATCCGCAGGAGCTCGGTCTCGCGCAACGGCACGATGTCGATGCCCTCCAGGCGGATCTCGCCGGCGTCGGGTTTCATGAGGCCGACGATCAGGCGGAGCAGGACGCTCTTGCCCGTGCCGCTCCCGCCGATGATGGCGAGCGATTCCCCCGATCGGACCGTCAGGTCCACCCCGCACAGGACCTGCTGGCCGTCAAAGCTCTTGGTCACCCCGGCGATGTCGATGGCCGCCATGGTCCCGTCGGCCGTCGCGACGGGCGGTCCGGTGCGCCGGGGCGCGCCGCGGACGAGGCGGGGACGCATCCTCACCAGCCCTCCAGCCACCAGAAGAACTTGGTGAGGAAGAAATCGGAGACGAAGACCGAGAGCGCGGCCGTCACCACGGTGCCGGTGGTGGCCTGACCCAGCCCTTCCGTGCCTCTGCGCGTCGTCAGGCCGTTGTAGCAGCCGATGACCCCGATGAGCAGGCCGAAGATGACCGTCTTGCCGAGGCCGCTCACCATGTCCGCCACCCGGATATATCCGGTCAGCGAGTTGTAGTATTGGTGGTAGTCCACGTTGAACTCGTACTGCGCGATCACCATGCCGCCGAAGACGCCCAAGGTGCTGGCGATGATGGTGAGGATGGGCAGGGCGATCATGGTGAGGATGACGCGCGGCACCACCAGGCGCTTGACGTGGTTGACCCCCAGCGCGCGCATGGCGTCGATCTGCTCGGTGACCTTCATGGACCCGAGTTCCGCGGTGAAGCCCGAGCCGACCCGGCCGCCCACCAGGATGGCCGTGACAACGGGTCCGAGTTCGCGGACCATGCTCAGGCCGACGATGATGCCCACGGTGCCCTTGGCGCCGAAACGGGCCAAGCCATAGGCCGTCTGGAGGGCCAGGACCAATCCGACGAAGAGACCGGCCACGCTGACGATGGAGACCGAGCGTACGGCGATGTGGTCCATCTGCGCGACGAGGATGCGGAGGTTGTAGGGTGGGGTGACGGCGTGGTAAACGGTCTGGCCCGCCAAGAGGGACATGCCCCCCACCTCGCCAACGAACACCAGCACCCGCTTGCCCAGGTCCTCGGCGACGCCACGCACCACCGCCAGCATGATTCCACGGACCTCCGACCAGCCGCGATGCATCCGCAAGTTCCGCAGAGCTCACGGGAGGCGACCCTGAACGGGTGTCTCCGCTGAGTCCACGGACCCGTTTTCTTCTGTGAGGGCCGTCGGGTTTTGCGCGAACTCGGCCACACTGCGCAATCTGCGGACCCGTCCGAAACCCATCCCTACCGTGTAGGCCCGGGCGACCAGCTCTGCACAAAGGCGTCGAAATCCGGGCGGCCGTCCTCGACGTGCTCCGGCGGGGCGACGTACATGAAATCGTACAGGCACGACCCGCTGCGCAGCGTGACGGCGTCCACCACCACGGAGCGGCCGTCCAGCCGCGCGCGCAGTCGGGTGTGCACCCGATTGGCGTCCGCCCGTCTCGGGGGCTCGCTGGCGTCGATCCGCACGTCCGCCAAGCCGAAAAAGAGGTGGCGGGCCACCCAGGGGAGAGGCCCCGGCTCCGGCCGATCGCAATCCGCGCGGAGAGCCATGCCCGCGTCGAGGGCCGGGGCACGAAAGCCCAGCACGGCCCCGTCCAGCCGGATGGGCTGCCACCGGGCGGACGGCACCCGCACGCTGAACCGGCCCTGTCCGTCGCGGTACACACCGTCGCGGACGGTTCCGGCGGCGCAGCCCGTCGCGCCGAGGAACGCCAACAACACGAGTGCGGGGCCGTGTTGCCGCGTCAAAGCAGGAATGCCGGCTGTCCTCCCGTCAAACGGCGCGTGAACTTTCCCGGGAAAAAGGCGCGGGACGCGCCACGCCTGGGGCACCCTTCGTCTTGCCCGAGCCGCCCCCATCGTACTGGACAGTCAAAATGCCGTCAAGGCGGCCCACGCCGGGAAGGCGACCTCCAGGCCTTGCCGAAGGGCCCGGCGCGCCCGGCGGCTTGCCCGCGCCAACGGGCGGAGGGACCGCCAGAAGCCCCAACCTTCGCGCGCCCCGACCAGGAGACTGCGCCAGCGCATGTCCCCCTGCGGCGTGGTGCACGCGGCGAGGGACAGGGGGAGCGGATCGTCCACCGCGTCGACGATGGCCTTGAGGGCGGCCCACGGAATCCCGAGGTCACGCGCCGCCCGCGCGACTCCCGCCGCCTCCATCTCCGCGGCGACTGCCCCGCTCCTTCGGCCAGCCGCGCGCTTCGCCTCCGGCGTCCGCAGGATGGTTGGGGATGTGAGCAGGCTGCCCGGATCGATCGGAAGGCTCGCGCGGCGGAGCGCGGAGCAGACGACGGCGTGGGAGTAATCCGCGGCGAGCGGAACGCCGCCGACTTCGGCCTCGTCCAGCACGGCGGCGGGGAAGACCAGGTCGCCCGGCCGCAGCCGCTCGCCGAGGGCGCCGGCGAAGCCGAGCGACCACGCGGCCTCCACGTCAAATTCCCAGGCGGCCGATGCCACCGTATCGCGGGCGCGGTCCCGCCCGATCCCCGCCTGCACGAGCAGGGTGTCCCGTCCCGCGAGCCGTCCGCGGACCGCGGGCCGGCCACGGAACGGCTGAAGCCGCCGTTCCTGCAGCAGCCCCTGGAGCGCCCGGCGCTCCGTCGAGAGCGCGACCACCAGCAGGACGACCGGGGTCATGGCCCGTCCGCCTGCTCGCCCCGCCGCCGGCGGCGGGCGCCGGCGGCGGGGGCGGGTGAAGCCGAGTCACCGCGGAGTGGTCGCCCGTGTGATTCCCATCGCGGCCGCGGCGTTAGCGGGCGAGCGCTTAGAGCGGGAAACAGGCGCGGCGCCCGCGGCAGGACGGGCGGAGGACACGCGGGAAGTCGGTTCCGGTGCACTCCGCCTGGTCCCTGAAGCCCGCCGGGCGCGCGGCGAGGGCGCGGGTTCATGCCGGCCCCGTCGTCAGGCGAGGTTCCAGCGCAGCATCTCCCAGAAGTCCTTCCAGCTTTTACCGACCTCGCGGACCACGGTGTGCTCGAACCCACTGTGCATCATGCAGTTCGCGCAGCGCGGGTCACGCTTGTTCTCGTACCTCTCCCAATCGGTCCGGGCCATGAGTTCGCCGAAGGTCCTGTAGTGACCGTCCGTGATCAGGTAGCAGGGGCCCTTCCAGCCCTGCGGGTTGAAGTTCGGCCCCCCCCACGGCGAGCACTTGAGGTCCCGCTCGCCCTGGAGAAACCGGAGGTACATCGGCGTGCTCAGGATGCGGTACTGCTTGGAGATCTCCCAGATGCGGCGGAACTTCTCGTGTGTCTGCTGTTTCTGTAAAAAGATGTCCCGGTCCTTGAGGATCGCGTACTCGTAACCGGGGCTGACCAGGAATCCGTCTACCCCGATGGCCGACAGCTCCGCGAAGAGCTGGGCGATTTCTTCGACGTTTGTCTCCTTGTAGACGGTGGTGTTGGTCACGACCCGGTAGCCGAGCGCCTTGGCCAGCTTGATCATCCGGATGTCGATCTGGTATAGCCCCTTGCGCGACCGGACCAAGTCGTGCGTCGGCTCCAATCCGTCCATGGAGACGTTGATGGTGAGATAGGGGCTGGGCGTCCACCGGCGGAGGAATCTCTCCAGCTTGATGGCGTTGGTGCACAGATAGATGAACTTCTTGCGGCGTAGCAGCTCCGTCACGAGCTCGTCCAGGTGAGGGTAGATGGTCGGCTCGCCTCCACAGATGGACACGATGGGGGCCCCGCATTCCTCCACCGCCTTCAGGCAGGTCTCCAGCGGAAGCATCTGCCGGTTGGTGCTCTTGAACTCGCGGATCTTGCCGCAGCCGTCGCACGCCAGATTGCACAGGTGGGTCGGCTCCAGCATCAACACCAACGGATAGCGTTTTTTTCCGTGCAAGGTTTTTCCCACGATGTATTTGGTCAGCGTCCACTGCAGTTGCCAGGGAAACCTCATGGAGCAGCCCCCTCCCCCCTCGGCGTTACGCCGAGCGCCCCCGAACCGGCGCCAGCCCGCAGGGTCATGGCGACCACGGGCAGCGTCAGCACCACGCCGCACAGACCGAGCCACCACTCCTGCACGGCAAAGGTGACCGTCAAGGCGAACCCCAGGACGACGAAGTACAGCCCGGGGCAGAGCCACGCGCGCCCGCGGAAGGCGGCCACCGACAACGCGGGTTGCCGGCGCTCCCAGACGTGGTACAGGCCCGTGGCCGCCAGGCCGACCGCACCCCAACCCAGGAAGTTCGCCGCGGGTATACCGAAGTAGAGGCCCGGTTCGGGGTAGCCGTAAATCCGGCCCAAAAACCACCGGTCGCCTCGCAGGGCCACCGGATCGATGACGACGTCCGCCAGGACGAAAAGCGCGGTTGCCAGAAGCTGATGCGCCATGCGTCGGGGCCGGGCGCGCCGCTCCGCCGCGTCCCCGCCGGACAGCAGCCACCAGGCCAGGCCGTAGCTGGACACCAGCAGAAACGGGAACGAAATGGAGTCGAAGAACGGAACGCCGGCGATCCACAACTCCCGCCCCGTCGTCGCAGGTACGTAATAATACCAACCGAACGGGATTCCTGTCCGTATCGAGCTGGCCTCTGCGGCGAAGGCCGCTCCCCACGTGAGGAGGGTGAACGCCGCGGTGCGCCGCCAGCCCAAGAGCGCGCCGGCGCCCGCCAGATGCACGCCGAGGAAGGCGAACACGTAGGGGCGCAGCAGCAGACTTCCCGCCAGCAAGCGTAGTGTCTCGAGCATAGTTCTCCGTCGTGACGAGCGGGCGTCGGCTGGGTCTGGATTTCCGGCGGATGCGCGGCGCGGATCCGTGCGTCAGGGCGCGTAGCCGTTGGTGCGAAACCATCTCACCGCGCCGGCCAGGGCATCTTCCACCGCGGATTGCGGCATGCCCAGCTCCCGGACGGCCTTGCCCGGATCAAAGAACATCCGTTTGCGCGCCATCCGGACGGCGTCGACGGCGACGAGGGGCGGCCGACCGGTGAGATGATCGGCGATCCACTCCGACAGATGGGCGAGCGGAAGAATCGCCGCCGCGGAAATCTTGACTCGAGGCGGCCGCATCCCGGCGATCCGGCCCAGGACCTCGAAGATCTCTCGGAGCGTGAGGTTCCGCCCCCCCAGGATGTATCGCTCCCCGACCTTCCCGCGTTCCGCCGCCAGCAGATGCCCGGCCGCCACGTC
>JAKPQH010000153.1 GCA_029580855.1 bacterium
TGTGCGCGAGGTGCCGGGAGGCTACCTCCCCGTCATCGCCTGTGGTAGCATCCCGGCCGGTGTCAAAACGCTCCTAGGAGGCCACTGGAATCTCTCCCAGTGGCCTTCTATACGGCATAGAATGCGTCAGAACGGAAAAGAGGTACTAGGACAAGGGGGGAGGCTTTATGGCCCTGGAATTGTGCTTCTACTGCGGGGAAAACATCGCCGATGGTCGAGACCATATCACCCCGGTGTTGTACCGGAAGACCCACGAGACGGTGCCAGCGTGTGGCCCCTGCAACTCCATCCTCGGCAACAAGCTATTTGACTCGGCTGACGCGAAGCGCGAATACGTCCAGGGCCGATTGCGTCGGCGGGAGATGTCCTGCGAGCATTGCGGGGCGTTCTTCACGCCCAAGCATCCCCGTGGCCGGTACTGCTCGGCCAAGTGCCGCAAGGCCGCCTGGCAGGCCAAGCGGGGGCAGCGGGAGGCCCGGCTCCGGGGGCTGGTCAAGGTGCTGGCGAAAGAGGCGGGCTTGACGGCGGAGGATTTTGCGTGAGGGTGAAAGATTGTGCTTGACAAGCTAATATGGACAATGTAACCTCCACAGTGTCACCATAACCATTCACCGGGAGGTTACACATGGATGAGATGGTCAGGAGAGCGATGGCGGCGTACTTTCGGTCTGGTTGGATTGACCAACCGGCAAACACGTCCAGTGTGAGAACGCACAACAAAAAGGAGTATGTCGTTTTGGAAAATGTAAGGGGGGTCCTTGCTGTCTATCGGATCAAGAATGATGGGTTTTTGAAGCGCCTCAAGCGGTGGCCAGCCGAGATTGAGGACTAAGCGGTGAGGAGAGGAGCAAGCATGAGCAGGGTCAAAGAGGTGAGGCAAGTCAAGGTCCGCGGTGTGAAACGGTGGCAGGCCCGTGTCCAGTACCAAGGTCGCCGCGCCTCGTGTCTCTGCGCCAGCCGCGATGCGGCGAAGCTCGCCCGGGCGGAATTGCTCGCCACGCTGAAAGCGAATGTCGAGCAGGAACGGTGCACCGAGGCTGCGCCGGCAACGCTCGCGCTGCTCTGCGACGCCTACGTGCTGACCCTGGAGGCACGCGGGAAAGCGCGGGAGACAATCATCCGCGCCAAGGACACGGCCAAACGGTTGACGGAGTTTCTCGGACCGCGCATGCGGGAGCCCATCGGGAAATTGACGGAGGCGGACCTGTACGCCTTCCGGGCGTGGCGGATGGAGCATGGCGTCAAGGCGGCAACCGTCAACCGGGACCTCCGCACGGTACGCGCCATGATCCGGCACATTGCCCCGACGTTTCGGTTTCCGCGGGGCATCTTTCTACCCGAGGATGAAACCCGCGTCCGATGGCTCAAGCCAGAAGACGAACTGATCGTGTTTCCCACCATGCCGGCGCCGTTCGCGGAAATGGCGCGCCTCGCGGCGATCACGTTGATGCGCTTGTCGGAGATTCGGACCCTACGCCGGGAGATGGTAGACCTCGCGCAGGGCATCGTGACGTTGCCCCGGGCGAAGAGTGGACCGCGACAGGTTGTGTTGAGCGAGGAGGCGAGGGGGATCCTCGAACGCGCGATGCAGGCTACGACGGGGGCGTGGCTGTTTCCCAATCGGCGCGGGGGGCGCAATGTCCCGTACTCCCGGGCCCACGTCTCGCGCGTTTGGCATACAGCAGCCGCGGCGGCCGGCCTCGTGGACTTCCGCTTTCACGATCTACGACACCACGGGGCCACCATGGCGCTCAACGCCGGATTCAACGCGTCCGTCGTGATGGACCTCGGCGGGTGGAAGTCTGAGCGGATGATGCGGCGCTATGCCGCGGTCACGGATCGGACTCTTCGGGCGGCGGCGGAGGCTGTGAGTGGCAACGCTCAGTGGCAACAAACAGGGAACTCTGCATTATTGCTATACTCGCAACGGCCTTGAAGATTCCGTCGCAGTAGCGCTCTTCCCCGAAGTGTCGCGCCAGGTCGCGCCGCAAGGTCTCCCAGAAGACCGCGGGTGCCGCGCGGTGGACCTCGTCGCCTCCGACGACGACGACCCGCCGGGTGGCGGCACACGCGTACACCAGCATCGCCCGCCCGCGCTCCGCGTCGGAGAGTTTCCAATCCTGGAATAGTCGTCGCGCCCGGGTATCGTGGTCGCCCGCGGCCCGCTCGTCGATGATCAGGTCCAGCGGCGCGGCGGCGTGCCGCCGCGCCGTGGCCAACCCCGCCTCGATCTGCCCGCGCTCGGTCGGCGTCAGGAACGGACGCCGGCGAAAAGCGCCCAGCAGGTCCACCCCCGCCTCACGCCCGCGCGGGGAGCACGGCGGCGATGGCGCCGCGCAGGCTCTCCACCAGCTGGTCCACCTGCGCCGGGGTGATCACCAGGGCCGGCGCGAAGGCGATGATGTCCCGCATGTTCCGGGTGAAGACA
>JAKPQH010000154.1 GCA_029580855.1 bacterium
TGTGCGCGAGGTGCCGGGAGGCTACCTCCCCGTCATCGCCTGTGGTAGCATCCCGGCCGGTGTCAAAACGCTCCTAGGAGGCCACTGGAATCTCTCCCAGTGGCCTTCTATACGGCATAGAATGCGTCAGAACGGAAAAGACGTACTGAGGGCAGGGGTCATGCGCTGCGAGCATTGTAATGGCGATTTCCAGCCGAAACTGAGTCGGGCGCGGTTCTGCTGCGCCAGGTGCCGCAAGGCCGCCTGGCAGGCCAAGCGGGAGCAGCGGGAGGCCAAGCTCCGGGGCCTGGTCAAGGTGCTGGCGAAAGAGGCGGGCTTGACGGCGGAGGATTTTGCGTGAGGGTGAAAGATTGTGCTTGACAAGGTGTAAGGTGAAACACTACAATGTCAGCTATCATGAAGCGCGTTGCGAAGAACGTGAAGCGGATTCGAGAAGCGCAAGGCCTGAGTCAGCAAGCCGTGGCGAACAAGGCGAAGATTCACCGCGTTTATCTGGCACAGATCGAGGGCGCGCTCTATTCGCCGTCCCTCGACGTCTTGGACCGTATCGCCAAGGCCCTCAAGGTAAAGATCGGGGAGTTGGTGGAATGAAACGCCCCCGCGTCGGCTGCCACCGACCGGGGGCCCGGCTCACACCCGATCACCCGGAAAGGAGAGCAGAGCATGAGCAGCCCCACCGTACCAAAGCCTCCCCGCATTGACAAGTGGGTCTATTCGACGTGTGGGCGTGGACGTATGCCGTGATGAATCTCACCTATGCCGCGCTGCAAGTCGCGGTGTGGCTCCAGTAACGGGAGGGAACGAGCATGGGATACATCTACCGACCGCGGCTCAAGGGCGACGTGCCGGACTTCACGCCCACGCCGGCGGACCTGGCGCTGCGCCGAGGTGGCCCGGGCGACGATCCGGCACGCTGCCACCATCCCCGGCACGCGAAAGCGGATGTGTGCCCCGGGTGTGGCGCCCGCTTCTCGCCCGTGTGGTGGGCGAAGTACTACATCAACGGGAAGGCGGTGCGCGAGAGCACCGAGAGCACAAAGGAAACCGAGGCCCGGCAGTGGCTCAAGTCCCACGAGGGCAAGGTGGCGGACGGGGTGCCCATCAAGCCGAAACTCACCCGGATTCTGTATGACGAACTCGCCGCCGACCTCCGCGCCCACTACCAGGCGACCGGCGAGCGGAACCTCGACGAGGCGGACAACCGCTTCGACCACCTGAATCCGTTCTTCACGCTCCGGCGCGCGGCGGACATCGGCTCGGCCGACGTGACCGAGTACATCGCCGCCCGGCAGGCCGAGGGCGCGGCCAACGGGACGATCATCCAGGAACTCGGCGTGCTCGGCCGTATGTTCCGCGTGGCGTTCGAGAACAAGAAACTCCTCCAGGTGCCCATCATCCACAAGCCAAAGGCGGCGAAACCCCGGGCGGGCTTTTTCGAGCGGTCGCAATTCGAGGCCGTCAAGCGGTACTTGCGGCCCGATCTGCAAGTGGCGGTGACGATCGCCTACGCCTTCGGGTGGCGGATGCAAAGCGAAGTACTGATGCTCCAGCGGCGCCAAGTGGACCTCAACGCCTGCACGCTGCGCCTCGACCCGGGCATGACCAAGAACGATGAGGGCCGCGTCGTGTCGTTGCCCCCGGAGCTTGTGGAGCTGCTCCAGGCGCAAGAGGAGCGGGTGCTCTTGCTCGAAATGGAGCTTGGCCGGAAGGTCCCGCACCTGTTCCCCTACCTCAGCGGCGAACATAAGGGCAAGCGGATTCAGGACTTCCGCAAGGCGTGGCAGACGGCGTGCCTGGAGGCGATGCTGGAGGGCTTGGAGGGCGAGGAACGCACCCGGCGCGAGGCGGACCTCAAGGCGGCGCTGAAACGGAAGGAAAAGCCCGGCCTCCTCAAGATGCTGCGGCATGACTTCCGGCGGACGGCGGTGCGGAACATGGTCAACCGGGGCGTGCCCGAGCGGGTGGCGATGAAGGTCACCGGGCACAAGACGCGGAACGTCTTCGACCGCTACCATATCGTCAGCCCGGCGGACCTCCAAGAGGCGGCCCGGAAGCTGGCGGGCACGTTTTCGGGCACGCTATCGGAAAATCGAGAAAACCGGAAGGTGGAAGTCCTTGAAAAGAGTGTGCTGAGTGACGGCGGGATGACTATTTCCCAACAAAACAAGGGGTCCCTTTCGGAACCCCTTGTTTTTCTTGGCGGGGCCGACGGGACTCGAACCCGCGACCTCCGGCGTGACAGGCCGGCGTTCTAACCAACTGAACTACGACCCCGTTCGTGCTCGCCTTCCGTTCCGTGCCGGCTTATTGTTACCACGTCGCATGGCCCTTTGCAAGGGTTTCCTCGGCCCCTCACGCGCACCAGCGGTCTCGGCGCGCCCGTTCGCCGGGAACCGCGGGCCCGTCCCGCGCCGTCATTCCGGCGGGGGCCGGAATCCAGGGCCGACGCGAGACCCTGGACCCGGCTGCCGCCGGGGTGGCGTCCCGCGGACCCCGGCCACCGTGGACCGCCCTCGTCACCCGGTGGGTGGTGCGGGTGCCACGTCCGCCGCAGCCGCTCTCGGCGTCGAGCGTTCGGGGTCGACCGATACGGCCGTCGGGTCACGCGTCCGCTCGGACCTCTTCCATGATGACAGGCCGCCGGAAAAGGCGTCTCCGGTGACCGACCGGCGGTAGGCGTTCCCGCTCGCCGTGCCCGTCGAAAATGGGGGCGACGCCGCAGCGGACCAGCCACCCACGGCCGAACCCGCGTGCGGTGGGTATCCGCCGTAAGGCGGAGCGTCTTGGTTCTTGACCCGCGTGACCGGTCTGGACGAGCCAGGGCTTTCGGCGCCGCTACGCGATCCCCCGTCCGCCGTCGACCTGGAGGGTCTGGCCGGTCATGCTGTCGGAGTCGGCGGACGCCAGAAAGACTGCGGCCCCCACCAGGTCCTCGGGCGACATGACGCGGCCGAGGGGGATCCGGGCCACGCGCATCCTGTAGAACGTCTCGTCGTCCAGGTCCTTGCGGTTGAGGTCGGTGCGTGTGAGGCCCGGCGCCAGGGCATTGACGCGGATGCCGTACTGCGCCAACTCCAGGGCCATGCACTTCGTCAGCATGGTGATGCCGGCCTTGGAAACACAATAGGCGGCCATGCGCTGCGCCGGAAAACCCGCGGCCTCGGACGACACGTTGATAATCTTGCCTCGGCCGCGCTCCTTCATCCGTGCGGCCACGGCCTGTCCCACCAGGTAGCATCCTTTCAGGTTCGTATCCACGATCCAGTCCCAGTCGGCCTCCTCCAGATCGAGGAAGAAGATCCGTTTCTGGACGCCCGCGTTGCTGACCAGGATGTCGATCGGGCCCAGTTGCGTCTCCACCTCCCCCACTGCCGCCTGCACCTCGGCCCGGTTGGCGACATCCGCCTTGACGGCGCGCGCCCGCTTTCCCAGCGCTTCCACGGCCCTCACCGTTTCCTGAGCGGCCTCGGGATGGCTGACATAGATGATGGCCAGATTGGCCCCCTCCCGAGCGAGGCCGAGCGCGATGGCCCGTCCGATGCTTCGCGCGCCCCCCGTCACCAGCGCGATTCTTCCTGCCAGCTTCATGATCTCGTCTCCTGTCGTGGCCCCCAGTCCATCCCCTCAAAGGCTGACGGGGCCCCAGGGGCCCCGTCGGTCACCTCGATCGTCGCCCGCGCGAAACGCTAACGCGCCCTCCGGACAGGCTTTCTGGGCGTCGCCTTTGTGGCTGCCGCCTTCTTCGTCGCCGGTTTCCTCCCGGCCGGCTTCTTGGCGCCTTTCGCCTTTGCCGCAGATTTCTTGACGGCCCCCATCGCGACCGACGCCGCGACCGCGGCCGGCTTTGCCTTCACCAGCGCCTTGGCCCTCGTCACGATCGCGTCGACCGAGATGCCGTACTTCTTCATCAGGGCATCGTACGGGCCCGACTCGGTAAAACGGTCCTGGACGCCGATGAAGTCCATCCTGGTCGGCGCGTGTCTGGCCAGCGCCTCGGCCACCGCCCCACCGAACCCGCCGTAGATGTTGTGCTCTTCCACGGCCAGCACGGCTCCCGTCTTGGACGCCGACGCCGCCAACGCCTTTTCGTCGATCGGCTTCACCGTGGCAACGGCCAGCAGATCCGCATCGATCCCGTCCGCGGCCAGCCGCTCCGCGGCCTCCATGGCCATGACGACGGGAATGCCGCAGGCGGCGATGGTGAGGTCTTTGCCGTCGCGCAGCTTGCGCGCCCTGCCGATCTGAAAGGGCTCGGCCCCTTCGAACAGCACCGGCGTCTCGTTCCGGCAGCCCCGAATGAACGTGGGACCGTTGCGTCGCAGCGCCAGCGTGAGGGCTTGCTTCATCTCCTCGGCGTCCGCCGGGACGATCACCACCATGTTGGGCAACGCCCGCATCATGGCGATGTCGAGGATTGCCTGATGGCTTGCCCCGTCGAACGAGTCCGACAGGCCGCCGTACGCCCCCGCCAGCACCACCGGCAGATTGTTGTAGCAGATCGTGTTCCGGATCTGATCGGCGCACTTCAGCGCCAGAAAAAGCGAAAAGGTGTTGATCACGGGGCGGAGACCGGCGGTAGCCATACCGGCGGCGATGTCCGCCATGTTGGCCTCGGCGACACCCACGTTGAAGAAGCGATCGGGGTACGCCTTGGCAAAACCAGCGGTCTTGGTGCTGGCCGAGACGTCGGCGTCCAGCACCACCAACTCGGGCATCGCCGAGGCCAGTTCGACCAGGGTCTGGCCCAGCGCGTCGCGCATCGACAGGAGCTTCGCATCGGTCTTCACAGGGCCACCTCCAGTTCTGCGAGGGTCTGCATGAGTTCCGGTCGGCCTTTCGCGTAGGTGTGATCGTCGATGACCGCTCCGTGGAACTTGTGGGTATCTTCCGTGAAGGAGATGCCGCGCCCCTTCTTGGTCTTGAAGATGACCGCCGCCGGCCACTGGTTCTGCTGCCTCGCCCAGGCGAGAGCCTGCAGGACGTTCCCGACCTCGTGACCGTTGAACACCGTCGGCGAGACGTTCCACCGGAATGCGTGGAACTTTTCGAAGAGAGGCGCAAGCGGCATGATCTCGTCGCTGCTGCCGTCGAGCTGGTAGCCGTTGAAGTCGATCAGGGCCACCAGCCGCTCGGGCTTGAACTTCGCGGCAGCCATCAAGGCCTCCCAGGTTTGCCCTTCGTCCAGACAACCCTCGCCCATGATGACGTAGGTCCAGTACGACTTCCGCTGCAGTCGCGCCGCCAGCGACATCCCGAGACTCACCGACATTCCGTGGCCGAGCGCCCCGGTGGACATGTCCACCCCCGGCGTCGCGTTCATGCACGGGTGCCCTTGCAGGCGGCTGTCGATCTGGCGGAAGCTGTGCAGCTCCTCGATCGGGAAGAACCCACGGTTGGCCAGCACGGTGTACAGCATGGCCGAGGCGTGGCCCTTGGAGAGCACCAGCCGGTCGCGGTCGGGCCAGCGCGGCTCGTCGGGCCGGACCTTCAGGACGTCGAAGTACAGCGCGGTGAGAATCTCCGCGACCGACGAGGCGCCGCCCCAGTGCCCCGTCCCTTTGTCGTGCAGGATGTCCCAGACATCCACCCGGAACTTCTGCGCCAGGTACTGCATCATGGCCGCTTTCTTCCCGCGGTCCTGCTCCGCGAGAACGCGCTCCGGCTCCACCTTGGGTTTCAGCAGCGTCGTCATGGCTCCCCTTTCTTTGCGTGCGTCGTGAATGGCGCGCCCGGCCCGGCGCCCCGACGCCGCTTCGGGACGCCTCATGCCTGTCCAGAGCTTGCCCGCGTAGTTTCGCCCACCTCGCCAGCGAAGGTCAACGCCCCAGACGCACCCGCCTGCTTTTCCTGACAATTGGCGGCAAACCCACCGCCGGAGGGGAGTCGAGCCTTGATCCCGCTGCCCGGTCGGGGTAAAGTGATGTCCCGAGGCCGGGAGACCGAGACCCGGCGAGGCGACGAAGAGCCGCGGCTGGCGTCGTTGGCGGCTTCGCGATCGAGGTCTCATCACCGCACGGTTGTTGTCCGGCGAGGTGACAGCATGCGCGTCCTGTTCGCGTCATCCGAGGTGAGCCCATTTGCCAAGACGGGGGGGCTGGCCGACGTGGCCGGGGCATTGCCCAAGGCGCTTCAGGGTCTCGGCCACGACCTCCGTGTCGTGTTGCCAAAATACCGCGGGGTGGACACGGCACAATTCGAGCTGCGGAAGATCCTGCCCAGACTGGTGGTCCCCATCGCCGGAACCGTCGAGACGGCCGCCGTCTGGGAGGGCCGGAACGGGTCCGTTCCCACCTACTTCGTGGAGCAGGACGACTACTACGACCGGGAAGGGCTGTACCAGACGGGTGGAAAGGATCACCCGGACAACGCCGAGCGGTTCGCCTTCTTCTCCCGCGCCGTCCTGGAACTGGCGCGGGCGCTCGATTTCTCGCCGGCCGTGTACCATTGCAACGATTGGCAGACGGCTCTGGTCCCGGCCTATCTTCGCACGACCTACCGGGGCGATCCCGAGGTCGCGGGCGCCGGCGTGCTGTTCACGGTCCACAATCTGGGCTACCACGGCCTCTTCAAGCCGGCGGCCATGGCGGTCGCCAATCTGGGAGCCGACCTGTTCTCTCCCTTCGGTGTCGAGTTCTACGGCAAGGTCAACTTCCTGAAGGCGGGTCTGGTCTTCAGCGACCGCATCAACACCGTGAGTCGAAAGTACAGCCAGGAGATCCAGACCGAGGAATTCGGGCACGGTCTGGACGGCGTGCTGCGCGCCCGGGCCCAGGATGTGCGCGGTATTCTGAACGGGATCGACTACGACGAATGGCACCCGAGCCGCGACCAGCTCATCGCCGCCCGGTTCTCGCGCGACGATCTCCGCGGGAAGGCGGCCTGCAAGGCGGACCTGCAGCGGGTCTTCGGGTTGCCGGCGCGGCCGGATACCCCGCTACTGGCCGTGATCTCTCGCCTTGCCCAGCAGAAAGGCATCGACCTGATCGCCGAGAGCCTGGATGCCATCCTCGACTTGGACACGCAGTTCGTCCTGCTCGGGACCGGGGAGCCGGCCCTGCATCACGCGTTCGAAGCCGCCAAGGCGCGCCACCCGTCCCGCGTGGGACTGAAACTCGGCTTCGACGTCACGCTCTCGCACGTGATCGAGGCGGGGGCCGACATGTTCCTCATGCCGTCGCGCTACGAGCCGTGCGGCCTGAATCAGATGTACAGCCTGGCGTATGGAACGATCCCCATCGTCCGGGCGACGGGCGGCTTGGACGACACGATCCAATCCTTCGAACCCGAGACCGGCGTGGGGAACGGATTCAAGTTCCAGGAGGCGAGCGGCGAAGCCCTGTTGGTCTCGGTCCGCCAGGCCGTGGCATTGTACCGCCGGCGCGAGCCGTGGCGTCGCCTGATGGCGAACGCCATGGCCTGCGACTTTTCCTGGAATCGTTCCGCCACGGAGTACGAGGCGCTTTATCGAGAGATCGCGCCGCCCGACGGAACGCCGAGGGCATAGACGATCGAATGCTCGGACCAGCGCGGGGACGCCGGCCCCTTTCCGGGATTCCGGGATCTGCTGGCGCCGGGGCTGAGCGATTGGGGGGAACTGGACCGGCCGCGGACACCGGCGGCCACACCGGCCCGCGGTCCGCACCGACACTCACACACAGACAGAGGAGCGCACATGAAGCCATCACGGTGGGGAACGATCGGAAATCCGCGGATGACCCGTCGCGCGGTGCTTCGCGCGGGGCTCACGGCCGCCGCCGGGGCCGCGATGGGCCCCTTCGTCATCACCCCCGCGCGCGCCCAGAGCTTCAACTGGCAGCGGTTCAAAGGGAAGGAAATCTTTCTGATCTTCTTCAAGAACCCCTGGGACGAAGAGATCGTCAAGTACATCCCCGAATTCGAGGAGCTCACCGGGATCAAGGTCAAGTACGAGATCCTGCCCGAGATCCAGGCGCGCCAAAAACTCACGGTGGAGTTGACCGCGGGCTCCGGCGGCCTGGATGCGTTTCTGAGCAGCCTGCACGTGGAGAAGCGGCGCTTCTGGAGGGCGGGCTGGTACGAGCCCCTGAACAGATACCTCGAGGATAAAAGCCTCACGGCCCCGGACTACGACTGGAACGATTTCACCGCCACGGCCAAAGCGGCCGTCACGCAGCCGGACAAGACGGTGAGCGCGATCCCCAGCCTCGTGGACCCGGATATCCTGTACTACCGCAAAGACATCTTTCAGGAGAAAGGGCTGAAACCGCCGAAGACCCTGGAGGAGATGGAGAGCCTCGCCCAGAAGCTGCACAACCCGCCCACCATGTACGGATTCGTGGCGCGCGGCCTCAAGAACGCCAACGCCTCCCCGTTTGCCTACATCGTGTTCGCCATGGGCGCCGAGTACCTCACCCCGGACCGCAAATCGGCGCTGAACACCGCGGCCTGGGTCAAGGGGATCGAGTACTACTCCGGAATGTTGCGACGGTACGCGCCTCCCGGCGTGGTGAATTTCAACTGGTACGAGTGCAGCGCGGCCTTCATGCAGGGTCAGGTGGCCATGTACTACGACGGGGTGAACTTCGCCATGCAGTTCGAGGATAAGGAGAAATCCAAGGTCGCGGGCAAGGTCGGCTACACGCTCCTGCCCGCCGGCCCCGGCGGCCTGCACACCTGCATGTTCACCAGCGGGATGTCGATCAGCGCCCAGAGCCGGAACAAAGAGGCGGCGTGGTTCTTTGTCCAGTGGGCCACCAACAAACGGAACTGCGTCCGCCTGCTGCTGGCCGGCGTCGGCGGCGGGCGGGCCTCGACGTGGAGCCACCCCGACGTCAAGGCGAAATCGCGGATGCCCGCCGACTGGTATACGGCGTTCCTGGAGAGCCTCAAAGTCGGGCGCAACGGCCTCCCCGAGATCGTGGATGTCACGCAGTACCGGGACATCATCGGGCTAGCGATCCAGAAGGCCATCGAGGGCGGGAAGCCCGCCGATCTCATGGCCCAGGCCCACAAAGAATTTCAGGCCATGCTGGACCAGACGGAGAAGTAGAACCGCCCCGCATCCGGCGGGCCCGGCCCATCGGCGAGACGGGCCCGCCGGCCGTTCGGCGCATCGGGCGGCAGGCCGTCCCGAACGGGCTGTCCGGTCGAGTCGACATCCGACGCGAAATCCTTGATCCCGCCCAGCGCGCCGTGCGATCATGACGCCCGCGGCGATGTCGCGCAGGCCGCTCCGGCACCCGGCCCGGCATCGGGCTTTTCCCGTGCGGAGTCGTCCGCGCGTGAAGGGAGCGTATCCCCCATGGTGAAACAGCTGGTCATCTCGCCCGACGAGGTGCGGCGGGCAGAAACCATCGAGCTCGGATCGATCCGCGCCAACGCGTACGCCCGGACCCTGGCCGACGAGATCGCCGCCGGTGCGCTCACCAACGACGATGCGATCCGGATCTACCGGGACATGGTCGTGATCCGCGAGTTCGAGACGATGCTGGACGAGATCAAGCGTTCGGGCAAGTACGGCGACCTCGCCTATGTACACCAGGGCCCGGCGCACCTCTCCATCGGCCAGGAGGCCGCGGCCGTGGGCGAAGCGTTTCTCCTGACGGTGGACGATCACATCTATGGGAGCCACCGAAGCCACGGCGAGATTCTGGCCAAGGGACTGTCGGCCATCCATCAGCTGGATGAGCGGACGCTCCAGACGATCATGGGCGACTACCTCGCGGGCGACACCCTGCGGGTCGTGGAGAAAGAGCCCGCCGCGGACGTCAAGGACCTGGCCGTGAACTACCTGATCTACGGGCTGCTGGCCGAGATCTTCGCCCGCGCCACCGGCTTCAACCGCGGTCTGGGCGGCTCCATGCACGCTTTCTTCCCGCCCTTCGGGATCTACCCCAACAATGCCATCGTGGGGGGAAGCGGGGACATCGCCGTGGGCTCCGCCCTGTACAAGAAAACGCAGAGACGACCCGGGATCACCATTGCCAACATCGGCGACGCCTCGTCGGGCTGCGGTCCGGTCTGGGAGGGGATCCATTTCTCGACCATGGGCCAATACTGGACCCTCTGGGAGCCGGACTACCGGGGCGGACTCCCCATCATCTTCGCGTTCATGAACAACTTCTACGGCATGGGCGGCCAGACCAGCGGCGAGACCATGGGCTTCCGGCGGCTGGCGACCATCGCCGCCGGTCTGAACCGGTGGAACTTTCACGCGGAGACCGTCGACGGGAACAATCCGCTGGCCGTGATCGACGCCGTCCGCCGCAAAAAGGCAAACATCGCGGCGGGGGAAGGACCGATCCTGTTGGACATCCTCACCTACCGCCAGAGCGGTCACTCGCCCAGCGACGCCAGCTCCTACCGAACCCGCGAGGAGCTGGACGCCTGGAAAGCGGTGGACGCCATCCAGGAATTCCGCGGCCAGATCCTCGCGGCCGGGGTCGCCGACGCAGCCCGGCTGGATGCCGTCTCTGCCCAAGCCGAGGAGAAGATGCGGGCGGCGTGCCGCCTCGCCGTGGATCCGGCGATCTCGCCTCGTCTGGGGGGCGAGGCGATCGCCCGGGTGATGTTCTCGCGTGCAGACGAGGATCGGCTGCCCGGTATCCCGGCGGACGCCGTGCGCAAGCCGCTCGCCCAGAACGGGCGCGTCCAGCAGATCGCCAAAAAATCCCGCGCCGGCGTGGTTCCGGCCACCGGCGAGAAGCTCTCCGAATCGAAGGCCGTCTCCTTCCGGGACGCGATCTTCGAGGCGGTGATCCACCACGCGTATCACGACGACCGGTTGATCATTTACGGCGAGGAGAACCGCGACTGGGACGGCGCGTTTGCCGTCTACCGGGGTCTCACCGAAAGTTTGCCCTACCACCGGCTGTTCAACGCGCCCATCTCCGAGGGGGCGATCGTCGGCACCGCGGTCGGGTACGCCATGGAGGGCGGGCGCCCCCTCGTCGAGCTCATGTACTGCGATTTTATGGGCCGAGCCGGGGACGAGATCTTCAACCAGCTCTCCAAGTGGCAGGCGATGTCCGCCGGGGTGCTCAGGATGCCCGTCGTCCTCAGGATCAGCGTGGGCAGCAAGTACGGCGCCCAGCACTCCCAGGACTGGAGCGCCATGACGGCCCACATCCCCGGCCTCAAGGTGGTCTTTCCGGCGTCCCCGTACGATGCCAAGGGGCTCATGCACGCCGCGCTTTCCGGCAACGATCCCGTCGTCTTTTTCGAAAGCCAGCGATTGTACGGGATCACCGAGTGGTTCCAGAAGGAGGTGCCGGCCGGCTACTACACGGTGCCCATCGGCGTCCCCGAAGTGAAGCGCCCGGGACGCGACGTGACCATTCTCACCATCGGCTCCACCCTCTATCGGGCGCTCGAGGCGGCGGAGCGGCTGCAGAAAGAGTTCGGCGTGTCGGCGGAGCTCATCGACGCGCGGAGCCTGGTGCCATTCGACTACACCCCCGTCCTCGATTCGGTGCAGAAGACGGGACGAATCCTCCTCGCCTCGGATGCCTGCGAGCGCGGCAGCTACCTCCACACCCTGGCCACCAACATCCAGGCGTTCGCCTTCGACGCCCTGGACGCCCCGGTGGCGGTCGTCGGGGCGAAGAACTGGATCACCCCCGCCGCCGAGATGGAAGAGTTGTTCTTCCCCCAGCCCGGCTGGCTCCTGGATGCCATCCATACCGAGCTTCGGCCCCTGCCCGGCTACCGGCCGCACGACGACCGGTCCCCAGCGGCGCGGCTGTGGCGGGAGCGGGAAGGGGTGTAGCGGTTGCCGTTTTCGGATCGTGGACGTCGGCCCGAACCGGCGTCGTCCCCACCCCCGTCCGCGATCCGCGTTCCGCAGCCCGCATCGCCGGGCGCCCACAAGGAGAACACGACATGGCGGGACGTTTGGAGGGTAAGGTCGCTGTGGTGACGGGCGGCGCCTCCGGAATCGGGGAGGCGACGTGCCGCCTGTTCGTGCGGGAAGGCGTGCGCGGGCTTGTCCTCGCCGACATCAGCGAGGCCGCCGGCATGGCGATCCAAGCCGAGTTGCGACAGGTGGGGGGCGATGTCGTGTTCCGGCGCCTGGATGTCGGCCGGGAGGCGCAGTGGATCGAGACGATGCAGGCGGTGGAGACCCGCTGGGGCCGTCTGGACGTCCTGGTGAACAACGCCGGCCGCGGCGGCGTCCTCATCCGGCCGCCCGTCGAGCACACGACCGAGGAGGCCATGGACGTCTCGTTCGCCGTCAACGCCAAGGGGCCGCTCTTCGGCATGAAGCACGCCATTCCCCTCATGCGGAAGTCCGGCGGCGGGTCCATCGTCAACGTGGTGTCCATCTACACCATGATCGGCGATGTGCTGGCCACGGCGTACGCCGCGGGCAAGGGCGCGACCCGAGCGCTCACCAAGATGGCCGCCGTCCAGTACGCCAAAGAGAAGATCCGGGTCAACAGCGTCTTTCCGGGTTTTGTCGAGACGGGGATGACCAAGGACCTCCACGCGCAGCCCGAGGCCCGCCGGCACCGCCTTGACCTCACCCCCCTCGGGATCCTGGCCGTCCCCGAGGACATCGCCTACGGCATCGTCTACCTCGCGTCCGACGAGTCGCGCTATGTGACGGGGAGCGAGCTGGTCATCGACGGCGGCATCTCGTCGCGGTAGGGAGATCACGATGGAGTACCGATCGCTGGGGCGCACGGGCCTCATGGTGTCTCCGCTCTGTCTGGGCGCGATGAATTTCGGCGGCCCGACCGACAAGCCGGAATCCTTCGCCATCATCGGCCGCGCCCTGGAGGCCGGCATCAACTTTATCGACACCGCCGACGTGTACAACGCCGGCGAGAGCGAGCGCATCGTCGGAGAGGCGCTCAAGGACGCCGGGCGCCGGCGCCAGGTCATCCTGGCGACCAAGGTGCACGGGAGGATGGGCGAGGGGCCCAACGACCAGGGCGGCTCGCGCTATCACATCCTGCGCGCCTGTGAGGAGTCCCTGCGTCGGCTCCAGACCGACTACCTCGATCTGTACCAGCTGCACCGGCCGGCGTTTCCCATCCCGCCCGACGAGACGCTCCGGGCGTTCGACGATCTGGTCCGCGCCGGGAAGGTACTGTACATCGGCTGCTCGACGCATCCGGCCTGGATGGTCATGGAGGCTCTGGCCGTGAGCGAGCGCCAGGGTCTGGCCCGGTACATCAGCGAACAGCCGCCGTACAATCTGCTCGACCGTCGCATCGAGAACGAGCTGATCCCGCTGTGTGGGAGGTACGGCCTCGCCATCCTGCCCTGGTCGCCTCTGGCGGGCGGCATCCTCTCCGGCCGTTATCCGGCCGGGGGCATCCCCCCGCCGGATTCGCGCGCGGCGCGCTGGGGAGAGAAGTTCGGCCATCGCCTGAACCGCGCCGCCTTGGAGGTGGCGGCGCAGTTGGCCGTCCTGGCCCGCGAGCGCGGCCTCACCCCCGCGCAGATCGCCCTCCTGTGGGTGAAGGACCAGCCGGGCGTCACATCGCCGATTATCGGGCCCCGGACCCCCGCCCACCTCGCGGAAGTGCTCCCCGTCCTGGAACGCCGGCTTGACGACGCGGACCGCCCGCTCTTCGACGCATTGGTCCACCCGGGCAATGCCGTTGCCGACTTTCACACCACCAACGAGTGGATGAAGGCGCGGCTCGGGTAGCGCGCGCCCGCGAGACGGCCGAGGGGTCGGCATTCGCTTGCGGTGGCTTCTCACGAAAAGGGAGGGTGAAGACAATGACACGACGACCATGGATTCTCGTCCTCGCACTGGCGGCCTGCGCGGGTGTTGGCTGGGTCCGCGAGGGCTCCGCTCAGACACGCCTGGTGGTGAAGACCGCGCGCGCCGGCACGTCCTACTACGCCCTGGCCATCGGGACCAGCAAGGCCCTCATGACGGTGCCGGGGGTGGAAGTCTCCGTCGAGGAGAGTCTGGGCTCCGTGGCGAACGTCAAGGAGGCGCGCACCCGCTCCAACTACCTCTTCAGTTCGACGACCGACCTCATCGCACAGGCGATGAAAAAGACCAAGCCGTTCGACGAGGGGGGCTACGAGCGGATCCGCACGCTCTGGGCCTTCCCAGGCGTCGTGATGCACTGGGTCGTCCGGCAGGACAGCGGGGTGACCGCCATCCGGGACCTGGAAGGGAAGCGTTTTATCGCCGGCGGCATCGGGACGGCGACCGAGCGGTTGACCAAGCTGGTCCTCAAGGTGTACGGATTGGAGGGCAAGGTGGATTTGCCGGCCGTGGATCTCAAGGAGGGGGTGGACGCCGTGGCCAATCGCCGGGCCGTCGGGTTCGGCACGGGCAGCCCGTACCCCACCCCGATGGTCATGGAGCTGGTCGCCACCACGCCGATTCGTCTCCTGGAGATCGGCGAGGCGGAGTACAAGAAACTGCACGAGGTGGACCCGACCTACTCCCCGACGGTCATTCCCGCCGAGACCTATACAGGGGTGGGCACCGACATCAGGACCGTGGCGTCGCCGGTCCTCATCTATACGACCGAGGACCTGCCCGAGGAGCTCGCCTACCGGCTCACCAAGGCGTTCTGGGAGCAGCGGAAGCTCATCGCCGAGGCCCACGCCACCGGGAAAGGGCTGGATATTGCCGGCGTCCGTTACGGCGTCGCCAAGGTTCACCCCGGGGCCCAGCGGTACTACAAGGAACGGGGCGTCGAGATCCCGGCGTCCATTCGGTAAGTCGACTCGCGGCGTTGCGGAGGGCGGCGGCCCGTTGTCTTTCGCAACGCCGCACGCCCGCGGCCGCCGGTCACCCACATGCGCGCAGCGATTCTTCCCGCCATCCGCTTTCTGAGCTCGCTGGGTCTGGCGCTCTTCGCGTTGCTCCTGCCGGTGTACGCGTTTGTCCCGAACCTGATCGAGCGCGCCCTGCACATCGGGATGGCGCTCCCGCTCATCTTCCTGACGCCGCGGAGAACGGCGCGTCGGGGCGTGCGGCTCCTTGACGCCGGTCTGACCGCGCTCGGCCTCGTCCTGTGCGGATACCTCATCGTCAACTTCCAGGCTGTGCTGGACCAGTACGGCGTGGTGACGGGGCCCGGCCAGACGGCCATGGGCCTGCTCATGGTCCTCATCGTCCTGGAGGCCGCCCGGCGGATGATCCGGCCGGTCCTCCCGGCCATCACGTTGCTGTTTCTGCTCTACGCACTCTACGGCCACCTCATTCCCGGATATTTCGGCCACGTGAAGTACGATCCGGCGCAGATCGTCGGGATGCTCTACCTGACCACCGGCGGGATCTGGGGGCAGCTCACCGGAATCTCGGCCAACATCATCGCCATTTTTGTCTTCCTGGGCGCGTTCGTGGGCGAAACAGGCGGCGGCACGGGATTCCGCCTGCTCGCCATACGGACCTCGGGCCGCCTGCGGGGCGGTCCGGGCAAGGTGGCCACCGTCGCCAGCGCCATGTTCGGGACCATCTCGGGGAGCGCCTCGGCCAACGTGGTGACGACCGGCGCGTTCACCATCCCCATGATGAAGAAGATCGGATTCCGGCCCCCCTTCGCGGCGGCGATCGAGGCGGTGGCCTCCACGGGCGGTCAGATCATGCCGCCCATCATGGGTGCGGGCGCATTCATCATGGCGGAGTTGACCCAGATCCCGTACCTCAAGATCGCCGTCGCGGCGCTCATCCCCTCGCTGCTGTACTACTTCACCTGCTGGGTCGGGATCCACTTGTTCGCCATGCGCGACGGCCTGCGGGGATTGGCCGCGGAGGAGTTGCCACCCTGGCGCGAGACGCTCCGCGCCAGCGCGTTCTTCGTGGTGCCGTTTGCTTTCCTGCTGACGTTTCTGATCTTCGCCTACACCCCGCAATACGCCGCGTTCTGGGCGACGCTGAGCACCCTGCCCCTGGCCTGTGTCGGCGCTGACTGGAGGTGGGAGGGCGGGGCGGTCCTGGGGAAGATGGTGCGTGCCGTCAAGGAGGGCGGACCGCAGGTGGCCATGATCGCCAGCATCTGCGCGTGCGCCCAGATCATCATCGCGATCCTGTCCCACACCGGCTTGGGCGTGAAGATCTCCAGCACCATCATCGCGCTGAGCGGCGGATCCCTCGTTCTGACCTTGGCTCTCACCATGGTCACCTGCATCGTCCTGGGAATGGAAGTCCCGACCACGGCCGCGTACATCATGGCCGTGATCGTGGCCGCGCCGGCGCTCATCCAGCTCGGCGTCCACCCGCTGGCGGCGCACCTGTTCGTCTTCTACTTCGCGATCCTGTCCGCCATCACTCCGCCGGTGTGCGGCGCGGTCTACATCGCCGCCGGCATGGCCGGCGCCGACTGGATGGAGACGGCACGCTACAGCCTGCGGCTCAGCTACGCGGCCTTCCTGCTGCCGTTCGTCTTTGTCTACGACTACTCGATGCTCATCATCCTCGACGGCAGCCCCCTGGCGGTCTCGGCGTCCATGGTCCGTTCCGCGCTGGCCATGCTCATGCTGAGCGCGGGATTCATCGGACAGCTGCGCGGCCCCCTGACGTGGACCGGCCGGCTGGTGTTGATCAGCGTGGGGATCTTCTGGGTCGTGCCCCACTGGGCCTGGAATCTCCTGGCGTGCATCGGCAGCCTCTTGGTGTTCCTGGACCGCCGGCGCCTCTACCTGACCGACGCAGCCACCCCCGCGGCCCGGTGATCGGCCGGTCCCCGGCACCCGCGGGCCTCCGGAAAACCATGCGGGCCGCCGCGAATCCCGACGGCCCTCACCCCACGCCATCGTTCCGCGCTTTCTCCATGCCGCCCCACCCGACGCCGCCCGCGTGTCGCGCCGGGCCCGGTGCGTCGGGCGACGCCCGGGTCCGCCCGGTCGGATCGTGTCCTTTCGGCACGCCTGCATGACTTCCGCTGAGCCGCTTGGTATCGTCAACTGTCACCTCACCAAGAATAGGAGGACAGCTGATGAGCGCCGCAACGGTGCCTGCCCATCCCACCTCCCTGGACCGGGTCCGCTG
>JAKPQH010000155.1 GCA_029580855.1 bacterium
AGATCCCGAGCCGGATGCACGCCAGGCGGACATTCCCCAACTGCGCTGCCAGCTCGAACCAGGCGTAGCGTTGACGAATCTGCTGCTCTGGGGTAAGCATGACCTTGGACATGGGTGACCTCCTTTTTGGGATGCACCTCCGGTCTCGCGCAGGAGGCCAGAAGTGTCACCCATGTCTCTTTACAACATAAGACATGGCAACTTCTGTATTGACAGCGCCATCGAGGTCGCGGTATAAACGCAATATTGGGACTACGTCCCACTCTGTGAGACACAGGAAATCCACGACACGTGGCACTCGTCCGGAGGAGACCTGATGACGTACCGACTGGGCGTCCTGCGTGGGGATGGGATCGGTCCGGAGATCGTGGACGCCACGGTGCGCGTCCTGGAGGCGGCGCAGCAGCGCGACACCCGTCTGCGCTTCGAATGGGTGCCGCTTCCCATGGGCTGGGAGGCGATTTGGGCGACGGGGAACGCACTGCCGGAGTCCACCATCGAGGGGCTGGACAAATGCGACGGCTGGATCCTCGGGCCGCACGATTCCGTGTCGTACCCGCCGGCGCTGCGGGAGCAGCTTAACCCGAGCGGGACGCTTCGGATCCGCTTCGACCTGTACGCCAACATCCGCCCGGCGCGCGCCTTCCCCGGCTTGCGCGCCGTCTGCCCCAGGATGGACCTGGTCATCGCCCGCGAAAACACCGAGGGGTTTTACGCCGATCGGAACATGGCCTGGGGGAGCGGCGAATTTATGCCGACCCCGGACGTGGCCTTGGCGGTCGGGAAGATCACCCGCCGGGCGACGGAGCGGATCGCGCGGACGGCGTTCGCGCTGGCCCGGCAGCGACGGCGCAAGGTGGCCGTCGTCCACAAGGCGAACGTGCTGCGGAAGACGTCGGGCCTTTTCCTGGAGGTCTGCCGCGGCGTGGGGAAGGAGTTCCCCGAGGTGGCGGTCGAAGACTATCACGTCGATGCGATGACGGCCCTGCTCGTTCGCCGCGGTGCCGACTTCGACGTGATCGTCACCGAGAATATGTTCGGCGACATCCTGTCGGACCTGGCGGGCGAGCTGAGCGGGAGTCTGGGGATGGCCCCCTCGATCAATGCGAGCGCCACGCAAGCCATGGCGCAGGCGAGCCACGGCTCGGCGCCCGACATTGCAGGCAAAGACGTCGCCAACCCTGTGGGCATGATCCTCTCCGCGGCCATGCTCTTGACCTGGCTTTCCGGCGAACGGAAGGACCCGGCGGCCGGCGCCGCAGGCCAGGCGATCGAGCGGGCCGTGGCGGCGAGCCTGGAGCGCGGGCCGCGAACCCGTGACCTGGGGGGCGTCGCCGGGACGCAGGAGTTCACCTCGGCCATTGTCCAAAACCTGACCGGCTCGTAGCAGGCGCGGGCTGGTCCGATCGCCCGGGACGGCGCCGCGGGGAGCAAGGGAAGGCATCCGCGCAAGGAGCCCAACAGATGCGGAAGGCGGAGCGGATCGTCGCGACTCTGTGTGTGCTCTTGGGTCTCGGCATCGTCTGGCAGGCCCGGGAAATGGAGTACCTCACCTCCATCGGCCCCGGCCCCGGCTTCTTTCCCTGGTGGCTGGGGCTTCTCCTCACGGGGCTGAGCATCGCGTGGTTGGCGTCGGCGGTGTGGCACCCGAACCACGGGGGGGAGCATCGCTTCTTTCCGGAGTGGTGGGGTCTGCGCCGCATCCTTCTCGTCATGGCGGCGATCATCGCCGTCGGCCTCGCTATGGAGTTCGTCGGCTTCCAGATCGCCATGTTCGCCTTCGTAGCGTTCGTGCTCACCGTCCTGGGATGGCGGAAGTGGGGCCTTACGCTGATCCTGTCCGCCGTCCTGAGCTTTGGCGTGTACCACACCTTCACGCGGTGGCTGGACGTGACTTTGCCGCAGCCGTCGATCGAGATCCTGAGGAACTGGGGCTTCTAGGGATAAAGGCGGTCAGCGGTCAGCCTTCAGCAGCCAGCGAAGGACGAACGGCGAAAACGCTGGACGGCGGGATGAGTTGCGCTGAACGCTGATCGCTGAGAGCTGACCGCTGCTTGCTCCACACAAGGGCTGTACCCATGGATACCTTCAGCAGCCTGATGATGGGATTTTCGGTGGCGCTGGCGCCCACCAATCTCCTCTTCGCGTTCGCGGGCTCGCTCTTCGGGACGGTCGTCGGCATCCTGCCGGGGCTGGGTCCGGCTGCCGGCACGGCGTTGCTCATTCCGCTGACCTTTCATTTGGACCCGACCGGGGCCATCATCATGCTGGCGGCCATCTACTACGGCTCGCAATACGGCGGGACGATCACGTCGGTGCTCATGAACGTGCCCGGAGAGGCCGCCTCCGCCATCACCTGCCTGGACGGCTACCAGATGGCCAAGCAGGGACGGGCGGGTGCGGCGCTCAGCATCGCGGCCATCGGGTCGTTCATCGGAGGGACGCTCGCCACGCTGGGATTGGTGGTGGCGGCTCAGCCGCTGACAAAGGTCGCGCTGCGCTTTGGCCCGGTCGAGTTCTTCGCCCTCACCGTCCTGGGCATCGTGTTGGTCATGGGACTGGCCGGCAAATCCATGATCAAGGCGCTCATCATGGCTGTCTTCGGGCTGCTGATCGGCATGGTGGGCATGGACCCCACGCGAGGCTCCCCCCGGTTCACCTTCGGTTTGACCGAGCTGTTGGATGGAGTGGGCTTCATTCCCGTGATCATGGGTCTGTTCGGGGTGGCGGAGGTCTTCGAAAATCTGCAAGAGGAGGGGCAGCAGGTCATCGAGACGACGCTCAGCTCGCTCAAGCCGACTGCGCAGGACCTCAAGGCCTCCGGGTGGGCCATCGGGCGCGGGACGGTGGTGGGATTCCTGCTGGGGCTCGTTCCAGGAATGACGGGGACGGCGAGTTCCGTCCTGGCCTATGTGGCCGAGCGCAAGTCCTCGAAATACCCAGAGAAGTTCGGCACCGGGGTGATCGAGGGGGTGGCCGGGCCCGAAACCGCCAACAACGCCCATGCCAACGCCGCGCTAATTCCGCTGTTCACCATGGGGATCCCCGCCTCGCCGTCCATCGCGGTTCTCATGGGGGCCTTCATGATGAACGGTCTCATCCCGGGGCCGTTGCTCTTCAAGGAGCACGCATCCGTGGCCTGGGGCGTCATCGCAAGCTTGTATATCGGCAACGTGATTCTCCTCGTTCTCAACCTGCCGCTCATCCCGCTCTGGGTCAAGTTCCTCAAAATTCCGTACACGATCCTGATGACCATCGTCCTGGCGGTCATGATGGTCGGGGCGTACACCGTGAGCAATACCGTGTTTGATATCTTCGTCATGCTCCTCTTCGGGGTCATCGGGTACGTCCTCCGCAAACTCGACTTTCCGCTGGCCCCGATCGTCCTGACCCTGATCATGGGGCCCCCCATGGAGAAATCACTGCGCCAATCCTTGGAGATGTCCCAGGGCGACTTCTCGATACTCGTTGGCAGCCCCATTGCGGCGACCCTGCTGGCGATTTCGGCGATCATCCTGTTGTCGCCCATGTTCAAGTACGCGTGGAAGCGTTGGGTGTCTCAAACGCGAGCCCAGGGGGCGTGATCCCTCCGGGCGAACTTGTTGTTCGTTGCCGGCGGCGACATCGCCGGCGAAAGGAGGTAGGCGCATGAAGCGTGTCATTGCCATCGCGGCCGTCCTGCTGGTGTGTGCCGCCGCCGTTGCCGGTGCGGCGGAGTTCCCGACGAAGGGGAAGTCCATTACGATGATCCTCGGCACCAGCGCCGGCGGGTCCACCGATGTCGGCGCGCGCATCCTCGCGGCTTCCATGGAGAAAGGCCTGGCGGCAAACGGAAACCGCATCCAGGTCGAGAACAAGCCCGGCGCCGGCTGGCAGATCGGTTTGACGGCGCTCGCGCGCTCTCGGGCGGATGGATACACGATCGGATTCACCATCCTTCCACAGACGATCACCAACTATCTGGATCCCGAGCGAAAAGCTGTCTTTGATCGAAAGTCTTTCCAGCCGCTCGGGATGCAGGTGGTGGACCCGGGCGTGATCGCGGTGAAGGCCGGCAGCCCGTACAAGACGCTGCAGGATGTCATCGATGCCGCCAAGGCGAATCCCGGCAAGCTCAAGGCATCTGCGACGGGGATTCTCAGCGATGACCATCTGGCCGTGCTTCAGCTCCAGAAATTGACAGGCGCAAAATTCGCTATCGTCCAGTTCGACGGATCGGCGAAAGCGATGACCGCCCTGCTCGGCGGCCACACGGACCTGTACTTCGGAAACGTGGGCGACACCTACCCCCAGGCGAAGGCGGGCGAGGTCCGCGTCCTGGGCGTCATGGATGACGACGAGAGCAAGTTCCTGCCCGGAAAAACGACCTTTTCGCAGGGGATCAAGCTGGAGTCGTCCTCTTCGCGCGGGCTGTCCGCCCCGGCCGGCACGTCCAAGGAGATCGTGGATTTCCTCGCGGGCGCCATCAGGAAGGCCATCGACGATCCCGAGCATATGAAGAAGATGGAGGAGCAGGGTTTGACCGTCCGTTACATGGATCCCGCCCGGATGGAGAAGTACTGGGCCGACATGGAAGAGCAGATCAAGCCTCTGATGGGTATGGCCAAGGAGAAGTAAACAGCCCGATCAGGTCAGGGACAGCAACAGGATGGAGCGCGTGGCGGCCTTCGCCCCGGTCGCTGTCTCTGTCGGATATCGGAGTCAGCCATGCCTCCTCGTATTGTCTTGATCCACGCGGTGGCCACGGCCATCCCGCCCATCCAGCACGCCTTTCGGGAGGGGTGGCCCGGGGCCGCGCTCAGCAACCTTCTGGATGACGATCTTGTGCCCGCCTACACCCGGGAAGGGGGCCTCACGCCCCACATTACGGAGCGGATCTGCGCGCTCGCCCTGTACGCCGCGCGGTCGGGGGCCGACGGAATCCTCTTCACTTGCTCTGTCTTTCCCCAGGCCGAGGATATGGCCAAGCAGCTGGTGCGGGTTCCGCTGCTCAAGCCGGACGAGGCGATGATCGCGGCCGCCCTGGATGCCGGCGGTCGCATCGGGGTCGTCGCGACCAACCCGCCTGCGGCGCCGGCCGCGACGGCCCAGCTTTTGGCGGGTGCGAAGGCGCGTGGAGCAGAGGTTCAGGTGGTCGAGTCCGTGGCCGAGGGCGCCTTCGCCATCGGGAACGCGGGCGACACAGCGACCCACGATCGCATGGTCGTCGAGGCGGCGCAGCGTATCGCCGATCAGGTTGACGTGCTCTGCCTGGCCCAGGTCTCCATGGCGCTCGCCCGTGGCGCCGTGCAGGCCAAGGTGCAGGTTCCGGTGCTCACCAGCCCCGCCACAGCCGTGGCGCGCTTGAAAAAGCTGCTGGACGATCGGTAGAATCGTCCGCGCAGGTGTCGGCGATGGCGTCTGCCGCGCAATTCGGTACCGCTTCCTCCCTGCGGGATTTCGGCGCTGCGATTTTCGAGCGGTTGGGACTTCCGGCGCCGCATGCCGTTCTCGTCGCGGACTGCTTGGTGAGGGCGAACCTGCGAGGCCTCGACAGCCATGGGGTCGCCCGCATACCGATCTATGCCAAGCGGCTTCGGTTGGGCCTGGTGAACCCTCGGCCGACGCTCGTCGTCAGACAGGTTGCGCAAAGCGCTGCCAGTCTTGACGGCGAAGACGGCATGGGGATGGTGGTGGGCACCAAGGCCATGGATGTCGCGATCGGGCTGGCGCGGGACACGGGCGTCGGCTTCGTCGGTGTCCATCGGAGCACTCATTACGGTATGGCGGCCTACTACGTCCTCCGGGCGGCTGCCGCCGACCACATCGGCTTCGCGTTCACCAACTCGTCTCCCGGCATGGCGCCCTTCGGCGGGACCAAGCCGATCCTGGGCGTGAATCCACTGGCGGTGGGGGTGCCTGCGGGCCGCCGGCCTGCCATCGTCATCGACATGGCAATGAGCGAGATCGCGCGGGGCAAGATGCGCCTGGCCGCCATGCACGGCGAACCGATTGCCGAAGGGCTCGGCGTGGATAAGGAGGGAAAACCCACCAGGGACGGGATGGCGGTGTTCGGCGGCGGCGCCGTCCACCCCTTCGGCGGACCGAAGGGCTCCGCGTTGGCCATCTGGATGGAGATCATGGGCGGCGTCCTGACGGGTGCCGCTTTCGCCGGAGAGATGAAAAGCCTCTATGAGGACCTCTCAGGTCCGCAGCGCATCGGTCACGTTTTCATGGCCATCCGTCCGGACCTCTTCATGCCTTTGGAGGAGTTCAAACGGCGAATGGACACGATGATCGAGCGGCTCAAGGATTCGCATCCGGTCGAAGGGCTTGACGAGGTGCTCATGCCGGGCGAGCCGGAGGCCCGCCGCGAAACGGAGCGCATGCGGACGGGCATTCCCCTCACCGCCGAGGTGCTCGGTTCTCTCCGGGCCGAGGCCGAAGCCGTGGCGCTCGCCATGCCGGAATTCTCGCCGACACCCATTTCGGGATGCGCATGACGCGCCTTTTTGACGGGGGCAGCACACGATGAAAGATCTTGCCAGAGACCTCCTCCGAGGCGCGATCGACGTGCATATCCATGCGGGCCCAGACATCGTCCCTCGACTGCTGGACGATTTCGAGCTGGCCGAGTTGGCGCGCGCCGCCGGCATGACTGCTATCGTTTTGAAATCGCACCATATGTTGACCGCGGACCGGGCACACATCGCGCAGAAAGCATTCCCCGAGGTGAAGGTGTTCGGTGGGCTCGCCCTCAACTTTCCCGCCTGCGGCGGCTTGAATGCGGAGGCCGTCAAGGTGGCGATCCGCATGAGGGCCAAGATCGTCTGGCTGCCGACGCTGTCCGCGGCGAATCACATCGAAAGGACCAGGACGCGGGTCACGGGCAACCTGGGCGTCATGTCGCAGGGGTTCACGCCACATCCGGTACACGTGGTCGGCGACGATGGCGCCGTCGTCCCGGCGCTGGCCGAGATCCTCGCGCTGATTGCCGAGGCGGACATCGTCCTGGCCACGGGTCACCTCTCGGTGGCGGAGATCAAAACGGTGGTGGCCGCGGCGCGGGCCGCAGGCGTCCGCAAGGTCCTGGTCAATCATCCGGAGCTGTGGCTGATCGGGATGAGCATTGAGGACCAGCGCGAACTGGCCGCCGCAGGGGCCATGATGGAAGTGTGCGCGCGGAGCGCGACGGCACCAGGCCACGCGGACCTTACGCCCGGCACCCTGGCCGACCGGATCATGGCGGTTGGCGCCGAGCACATTATCATGGCGACGGACTACGGCCAGGTCGACAGCCCGCCCGCTCCGGAAGGCATGCGCTGGTACATCGAGCAGATGATCGATTGCGGGATTTCACCAGACAACATCGAGCGTATGACGAAGGCCAATCCCACCCGCCTCCTCGGTCTTTGATCGTCGAGCGCCGTCTCGGTGCGCGAAGGGGAGCAGAGCGTGAACGTCAAGCTGCCGTATGGGAGAACCACGGTCGAAGTCAAGGTCCCCGACGGCGCCACCATCACCCATCCCCGCGAGCTTCCCAGGGTGGGTGATGTCGGCGCCGAGATTCGTCGCGCCATGGCGGCGCCGATCGGCAGCCCACCCCTGCGGGAGGTCGCCGCGGGCAGGCGTGACGCGGTGGTGGTCATCAACGACATCACACGGCCGGCCCCAAGCCGGGAAATGCTGGCGGCGATCCTGGAAGAGCTTCGGTCGGCAGGGATTCCCGAGTCGGCCGTGACCGTGATCATCGCTACCGGGAATCATCGGCCCAACACGCCGGACGAGATTGCGCGGATGATCGGCGATGACTTCGCGCAGCGCCTCCGGGTCATCAACCACGCCTGTGAGGACGACGGGGCGCTGACGCGCGTCGCCGCTCCTGGTGTCGACATCCCCATCCGGATCAACGCGCACGTGGCGCGGGCGTCGCTGAAGATCCTGACCGGGCTCATTGCGCCTCATCAGGCGGCCGGGTTCAGCGGCGGTCGAAAGAGCCTCACGCCGGGCGTGGCGGCGCTGGAGACGATCGCGAAGCAGCACTCTTTCCCGATCCGGCCGTACGATCCCGCCATGGGGTGGATGAAGGGGAACCCCTTCCACGAGGTGGCGATCACGGTGGCCCGGACCGTGGGCATCGACTTCATCGTCAACGTGGTCAAGAACTGCCGGGGCGAGGTGGTGCACGCTGTCGCGGGTCACGTCGAGGCGGCGCACGAAGCCGGCGTCGCGGTGTGCGAGCAGAGCTGGGTCACGCCGTTTCCCCGCCAGTACGACGTGGTGATCGTGACGCCGGGCGGCTTCCCGCGCGACATTGACCTGCACCAGGCCCAGAAAGCCATGTCCACCGCCGAGCTGGTTGTCGCCGACGGCGGAGTGATCGTCCTGATAGCGGAATGCGCCGACGGGATCGGCAAGTTCGCGGCATGGCTCAAGGGGGCCAAGAGTCCGCAGGACGTGATCGAGCGGTTCCAGCGGGAGGGATTCACGCGCGAGCACTCCTCGAAAGCGTTCATGTGCGCGCGGGCCCTGGCGAAGCATCCGGTGGTGGTCGCGTGCTCCGGGATCAGCCGACAGGATATGGAGGCCATGTTTTTCCGGTACGCCCCATCACCCCAGGAGGCCGTGGACCGGGGGGTGGTGCTTGCCGGGGGCAATCCCCGGGTCCTGGTCCTGCCCTACGCAGTAGACTGCGTACCAAAAATCGTCGCACCGTGAAAGGCGATCTGCGTTTTGCACGCGCAGCGCAAAAACCGGTCCGGAGGGTTCAATGGCTCAGCCGAAAGTGATCCGGTTCGCCGACGTCTCCGTGGTGCCGCGCGGGAGCGGGGTGGAGACAAAGCCGCTCCTCCTCGGATCCACCGGGGCCCAGTCGTTCGTGAGCGGCGTCAGCACGTTCCCCGTCGGGGCGGCGCTGAAGACGCACCAGCACAACACCGAGGAGATGGTTGTGCTGCTGGAGGGGGAGGCGACGGTCGAGGCGGGCGGCCAACGGTACGACATCGTTCCGTACGACACCACCCACGTGCCGGCGGGGATCGACCATCGGTTCATCAATCGCGGGAAGACGCCGATGCGGATCCTCTGGGTGTACGGCTCCACCCACGTCACGCGGACCTTCGCGGACACCGGCGAGACGGTGGAGCATCTGTCCGAGAGCGACAAAGGGGGCGTCCGGCAGTGATCCGTCGCCGCCCACGGACCCACGCGGGTTGTGGCCGGTAATCGTTCCGGGAAGTCGAACCGGCCGGGTACGTGAACGTGGCGATGCCAAAGCAGGCGGGGATGACTCGGCCCGGGTGGCAGACCGGCGACCCAGCCCTCACCAAGGGATACCGGCGGCACCGCTCACCTTCCCGGGGCTATTGAGAACCCACGGCTATTCTGTGTCGGGGGCGACGAGTTCCAGGGAGGGAAAGTACGTGCGATACCGCCGGCCGTCTCGCGTGAGGAGGCGCAGGCCGGCCACGGCGGCGTGGGCGCCGATGAAAAAATCCGGCAGGGGGGAGGTTCGGATTCCTTGGCGGCGGGGGTAGCGCAGGAAAGCCTTGCCGGCCGGGAACGCGGCCTCCAAGGGGAGATGCAGGCGCCCGAATGATTCCGGGGGGAGAGCCTCCTCGACCTCTTCGATCGTCGCGAAGCCGATGGACACCTCGGCGTACACGACGGCATTGACGAAGAGCGGTCCGCTGTTGGCGCAGCGCTCCAGTGCGGCAGAGGACCATCCTTCCCAACGCACGTCTTCGGTCAGCACATCGAGGAGCACGTTGCTGTCCACCAGGGTACCGTTCATCGGGCGCCCCGGGTGAGCGCCATGATCTCGTCCGTGGTCATGCGAACGCTCGCCCGGCCCCGCAGGCGGTCCACGATGCGCCTTCCGCGCGTCTGCCCTTTCCGTGCGGGCACCAATCTGACCGTGTTTCCATCCACGACGAAGTCCACCTCGGTTCCGGGCTGGATGTTCAACCGCTCGCGGACGGCCAACGGGATGGTGACCTGGCCCTTCGTCGTCACTCTCACGGCTACCTCCTTTCTTATCGGTAAGAGTAATACGACATCGATCTCCTCGGGTCAACGTGCATGGGTATCGAGATCGGCGTCGCGAGACGCCATGACCACCCACCCATTTTGCCCGGCGCACCTCGCTGTCTTGCATCAGCCCGCATTCTTCGCGGGCCTCGTTCGCGACGAATGCGGGCTAGGAGCCTGTCGGAGAAAAAGCGGTGATACTCACGTCCGAACCTGAAGTGCCGAGGTTCACGTGGCCGCGGCGTCCCGGCGGCTCGGGGGACGGCGCGGCCACGCTCCGGCGACGTCCGGCGCGTCTGGCCCTCACGC
>JAKPQH010000156.1 GCA_029580855.1 bacterium
TAGCACCGGACTCCCGCGATGTCAACGGGAATTTTGGAATCCATGTACGAGGCAAAATTGCAAGAAACGGCCTGTAACTAACCGAATCTACGGAGAACCACCCCTCGGAATGTACGAGGATCTGTCAAAGTCGGGTGGCAACGTCTCCCAGTTTCATGGGCCCGGCCAAACACGCGTCGCATGTTTCGGTGGACCGGGTCGCGCAGAGAAAGTACAGTATCTCTTCATCCCGCCCGGTTGCAGCCGCCGCGAGCCCGACGCGCGGTGCGGTTGATGCGGTCGTTTGCCGGCGCCGGTCGGCGGATTCCACGCATCAGTCCGTGGCGTCGACCGCAGCGGGGCTGACCTATCGTCACCGATAGGGGGACGACCGGCCATGTCGACCGACGCCAATTTCTTCCGAGATCTCGCCTACGTGCTCCTGGCCGCGGGTGTCGGCGGGGGAGTGGCGCGCCTGGCACGCCAGCCCGTGATCATCGGGTACGTCCTGGGTGGCATCCTGGTGAGTCCGTTTACGCCGGGCCCGGTCGTCTCGGAACTCCACACTTTCGATCTGTTCGCCGAGATCGGCGTCATTCTCCTGATGTTCTTTATCGGGGTGGAGTTCTCGCCGCAGGAACTCCTCCGGCTGAGATGGGTGGGGTTGGTCGGCGGGACGCTCGGGGTCCTGGCGATGACGGCGCTCGGTTTCGCCGCCGTCCGCCTGGTCGGCTGTCAGCGGATCCCCGCGCTCATCGTGGGCATGATCGTCTCCACCGCGAGCACGCTGGTGCTGGTCCGGCTCCTCCTCGACCGCGGCGAGCTGCACGCGCGGCACGGGCGGGTGGCGGTGGGGATCACGCTTGTCGACGACCTGGCCGTGGTGATCTTCATCTTCCTCATCCCGTCACTGGGGGCCCTGGAGCCGGGACGCATCACGGCCGTCGGAATCGCCCTGGTCAAGGCCGGCGCGGTTCTCCTTCCGTTCGGAGTCCTGGCGGCGAAGGTGTTCCCGCGGCTCCTGGCCCGGGTCGCCCGGACCCAGGACCGGGAGCTCTTTCTTCTCGTCACGCTGCTTCTGAGCGTGGGGACGGCGGCGCTGAGTCAGGCCGCCGGGCTGTCGCTGGCCCTCGGCGCGTTTCTGGCCGGGCTGCTCATCAGCGGCTCCGACTACGCCCACGAGGCGCTGGCACGGCTCCTGCCGCTCCGCGACGTGTTCGTCGCCGTGTTCTTCGTGACCGTGGGCGTCCTGATCGACCCGCGGACGCTTCTCGACAATGTGCCGCTCGTGAGCGTCATGATCGGCCTCGTGGTCGTCGGCAAGCTGGTCGTCTGGACCCTGCTGGTCCGGCTGTTCCGCGAGACGTGGCGCACCGCGCTGCTGGTGGCGGTGAGCCTCACGCAGATCGGGGAGTTCGCGTTCCTCCTGGCTCGCGTGGGGATTAGCGCCGGGCACCTGGACCAGGCCGTGTTCAACGCGACGCTCCTCACGGCGCTCTTGACCATCCTGCTCAACGTGGCCCTCCTGCAGTTGGCGCCCCGGTGGCTCACCGGCTGGAAACGTGCCGGCCTCGCCCCCCCGGCACTTCCACGCGAAGGTGACGGGACGCGCGGAGGCCATGTGATCTTGTGCGGTTTTGGGCCGCTGGGCAGCGCCGTCGGAGAGGCCCTGGAAACGTTCAAGGTTCCTTTCCTGGTGGTGGACACCGATCCCGATACCATCCAGGGGCTCGCCGAACGCGGTGTCCCCAGCTTGTACGGGGATGCGCAGCACGAACGCATCCTGGAACACGCCGGGCTGTCCAGGGCGGCCGCGCTGCTGGTCACGCTCAGGGAGGCCGATGCGGCGTACGGGATCGTACGGGCGGCAAGACGCCTCCACCCCGAGATTCCGATCCTGGCGCGGGCCGGTTCGGCGGAGGAACAGGGGCGGCTGCGGTCGGCCGGTGCCACGGGCGTCGTCCAGCCCCGGCTGGAGGGGGCGGCCTACCTCATCCAGGAGACGCTGACGCGGCTCGGGCTGCCCGCCGCGCGCGCCGACGCCTACCTGAATCGGTTCCGCCACGCCATGGATCTGCCGGTCCGCCAGGGATTGTCCGGGCCCGACGTCCTTCCCGATGTGCGCGAGATACGCCTCGCCGCATCGGCGGAGCTGTCGGATCAGTCGCTCCGCGAGGCCCACGTGCGCGAGCGGTTCGGCGTCCTCGTTCTGGCCGTCCGGCGCGCTGACGGGACGAGCGAGGTGACGCCATCCCCCGAAACGATTCTCCGGCCCGGCGACCGGCTCCGCGTGTTCGGCCTGCCCCTGCAGATCGCCGCCTTTGAAGCCGCGGCTACCGATCCCGCCGCGGCCGCCTCCGGACGAGAGAAGCCGGAGCGGCGTCGTGCGGGAGCGCCCTGAGGTCTTCCGCACGGCCGCCGCCCGATGATCCGGCCGGCGACGCGGCCGCCGGTCGGTATCAAGGTGGGCCGCGGCGCTCAGGCTCCCGATTGACGCCCCTTGCCATCTGGTGTAGGGGTGTACGCCGTCTGCGCAGGCGGGAAGCCGTGAACCTCCTGCCCCTGGGCGCGACACTGCGGCGCGCCGAGGCCGGGGTGAACAGGAAGGGCGCCGATCATGGCCATGACCAACCGAGAACGCATCCTCGCCGTCCTGGACCGGAAGAGCCCCGATCGCATCCCGTGGATCGCCCGCCTGGACCTGTGGTACCACGCCCGAATGGCGGAAGGAAACCTGCCGGCGCGGTTTCGGGGGATGAGCGTGGTGGAGGTCGGACGTGCGCTGCGCACCGGCAACCCCGCGCGAGACGGCAAGGTCTTCACCGTCCGGTACGAAGGGCTGGAAGTCCGTTCCGAGCGGGCGCCCGGCGTGGCGCGCCAGCGTTTCATCACGCCGCACGGCGAGGTCACCTTCGGGCGGATCCTCAGCGAGAAGGTGTCCGGAACCACGGATCAGGGGTTGCCGCTGGAGCACCCCATCCACTCGGTCGAGGACTACAAGGTACTGGAGTACATCGCCGAGCACACGTTTTACGATCCCTGTTACGACGAGTACCTGACGTACGAGGCGGCGGTGGGGGGCGAGGGCTACCCCATGGTCTCCTGCGGGGATGTCCCGTTCCACTATTTCCTTTTGCACCTGGCCGGCTACAATCAAGCCTACTTCGAGATGGTCGATCACGCCGAGGAGTTCGAGCACCTCCTCACCGTGATGGAGCAGGTCGAGCGGGAGCGGCTGTGGCCGGTCGTGGCCGATTCGCCGGCGCGGCTCATCCTCCACGGCGTCCACTTCGACTCGCAGATGACCCCGCCGCACATGTTTCGCAAGCACATGACCCCCTACTACCAGGATTTCAGCGCGCTCCTGCACGCGCGGGGCAAGACCCTCGCCTGGCACGCGGACGACGACAGCCAGGCCATCCTGGCCGAGGTCAAGGCGGCCGGCTTCGACATGTCGGAGTGCTTCTGCACGGCCCCCATGGTGGAGGTGACCCTGGAGGACGCCCGCGCCGCCTGGGGGAGCGACGTCATCATCTTCGGCGGCGTTCCCTCCATCATCCTGGAGCCGGGCTATCCGGAGGCGGAGTTCGAGGCCTATATGCGGAATCTCTTCCGCGTGATCGCCCCGGGCGACGCCTTCATCCTGGGCGTGGCGGACAACGTGATGCCGACGTCGATCATCGAGCGCGTGGAGCGAATCTCGGATCTGGTGGAGCAGCACGGGGCCTACCCGGTGCAGCCGTACTGAAACGGAGCGCGTCTTGACGATCACACGCAGAGACACTTCGGCCGTGGCGGCCGCCCCCCTCCTCGTGCCTACCGCGTAAGCCGCCCAGACCGCGGCCGGCCCGCGCATCCGGCGCGGCGGTACGCTGGTCGCTTTGACAAGCTGGGCGTACCCCACGCTGGACCCGCACGCCATCACGATGCGCGCGGATATGCTGGGATGCGCGGCGCTCTACACCAACGTCGTCCGGCTGCAACTCCTCGATCCCAAGACGTGGGAGCACAAGCTGGTGGCGGACCGGGCGGAGTCGTGGGCGTAGCGTCTACCAGATCTGAATGAAGGACGGGCCGCCCGTGGTGGCGAAGTTCTACCGCCCGGGCCGCGGGTCCGGCGTTGTTGCGGGCGGGCGGCGTGCGGTGTCTGCGGCTCCCCGGCGACTGTCACCCCGGCAACGTGCTCTGGACCCCGGACGGGCCGCACTGCGTGGACTTCGACGACAGCCGGATGGGGCCCGCGGTGCAGGACCTGTGGATGCTCCTCTCGGGGCATCGCGCCGCCATGAACGGCCAGATCACCGACGTGCTGGCGGGCTACGAAGACTTCTTCGAATTCGACCCACGGGAGCTGCTCCTCGTGGAAGCCCTGCGGACGCTGCGCATGATCCACGATGCGGCCTGGATCGCGCGGCGCTGGGGGGACCCCGCCTTCCCTGCAGCCTTCGCGTGGTTCAGCACGCAGACCTACTGGCAGAATCAGATTCTCGACCTGCGCGAGCAGGTCGCGCTCATGGACGAGCCGCCCCTCTCGCCGGCCTGAACACAACGCGCTTGATCGCTCGGCGCCGCGCTATTTCTCGCGCCGACGGGCCTCACCGGAATTCTCCTTGACGCGGCCCCGTCAAACCCCTACAGTGGCGCTGTCTACGGTTCACACTGTTTGCGCGCACGCTTCAGACGCTGCGGACCATAGCCGTCCGCAGCGTTTTTGTTTACGACCATGCAAGGACCGTAGCGAGGAGGATCCGTGACCCAAGACAGCGCACCCGAAGAGCGGTCGGGCGGCATGCCTTCCCGATCCCGATACGGCCCCCTGGAGGTTGTGGTAGGCGAGCGCGGCGTCGAGGCCGCCATCCGGCTCTTCAAGCGTGTCGTCCTCCGGGACGGGATTCTCCAAACGCTGAAGCGTCGGTCGCACTACGAGAAACCCGGCGAGCGCCGGCGCCGGAAGGAACGGGAGGCAACGCGACGACGTCGCAAGCAAGAACGGCGGGCGCTCTCCCGTGACCGTGGGACGGAACGATAGCGATCGGACGGGCGGCCTCCGCCGCCCTGGTAATGAGCGCAGCACACAGGAAAGGGAGACGATCATGGGAACTCGGCTGTACGTCGGAAACTTGCCGTTTGACGTGGATGAGGCACAGTTGCGCGGCCTGTTCGAAAGGGATGGGCGGCAGGTGAGCGAGGTAAAGATCATCATGGATCGCGACACCGGGCGGCCCCGGGGCTTCGCGTTCGTCGAGATGGGAAGCCAGGCGGACGCCAGCGGCGCGATCTCCGCGCTGAACGGGACCGAGGTCGGCGGCCGGGCACTGACGGTGAACGAAGCCCGCGACTCCGGGTCGAATCGTGGAGGCGGCGGATTCGGCAGAGGCCGGCAGGGCGGCGGTCGCGGTCGCTACTGAGATCTTCGGCGCCGTGGGCGGCACCTTCGGCGCGACGTGGCCGCCGGGTCGCGAGACGGCCCCGCGGCCGCACCCCGGACGCGGTGCCGTCGTGCCCGTTCGGGTGGTTGGGAGCAGGTCGCATGGACAGGGCACGCGACAGGGACGTCTCTTCCGGGGCGGACCGTAACCCCGTGGAACGGCAGGACGATCCGACGGAGCGCAAGATGCCCAGAGAGGACAAACAAACAGCGGGCCAAGCCGTGGAGGACGAGACGGACTTTCCTGGTCTCTGCCGAATTTGCGGCGGCACCGTCCCGCCGTCAAGCGACCCCAGCAGTTGTACCCCGAGCCTCTGCAGCGAGGAATGTCTCGCCAGGGCGCTCGTCAAATACTGGGCCGCCCGCGGCGTGAGGGCCGCCGTCACGCTGCGTGACGGCTTCGCGCGGCTTGAGAGCCTGGCCGCGGACAGCGGGGCGAGGATCCATCCGTAAGACGGCGGGCCGCCGCGCAGGTGTCCCGCCACTTCCGATCTCCTGCGTGCGCCTCCACGCGCCGACGGGACGTCGGCGGTCGTCTATGCTGCACATCGTTTTGCGGGATCGCACGGAGCCGACGCCCGGCAGGCTCCCCTTCGGGGGACCGCCCGGCCCTGACCTGGTCCCGCTCCATCACCCCACACGACGAGGAGAACACATGGTATGATCGCGGGCGGTGTGGGCGGGTGGCCACCGCGGACGCCTGTGAGGCCGAGGACCCCGCACCCGGGCCCTCGGCACCACCGGAGGATCTGTCGCGCGAAAGGACCGCCATCGGCAAATTTCCGGTTGACCCGCATGGTGTCCGGCGGGTGCCCAGGGGCGCGGCGGGCGACGACCGGTTTGGCGAGCCGCACGGGCTCGGGAACGGTGCCATGACGCCCGCGCTGCCGGCCTCGGCGCGGCTCTAGCCGGGGGCGGGGCGGTTCCGAGGGCCAAGGGAGCGTTCGCGAATTTCCGATTCGGTGCACACGCGGGAGAAGGCTGTGGACGAGTTGCTGAGGGATGCGACGAACCGTGCAATCCGTTACCTCGACAGCATCCGCGAACGGCGAGTGTCGCCCGGGCCGGGCGCGCTGGAAGGCCTTGGCGGGTTCGCCAGGCCGCTGCAGGATCAGCCCCTCGCGCCCGCCACGGTCCTGGCGGAGCTGGACGCGCTCGGTTCGCCGGCCACGGTCGCCAGCGCGGGAGGCAGGTTCTTCGGTTTTGTCATCGGCGGCTCCCTCCCCGCCGCCCTCGCGGCCAACATACTGGCGTCGGCGTGGGATCAGAATGCCCTTTTGGAGGTCACGTCTCCTGTCGCCGCCGCCCTCGAAAAAGTGTGCCGGAACTGGATCGGCGAACTGTTCGGCTTGCCTCCCGAGAGCGAAATCGGATTCGTCACGAGCGCCACGATGGCGAACTTCACCGGCCTGGCAGCCGCTCGGCACGCGCTTCTCCTGGAGCAGGGGTGGGACGTCGAGGCCAGAGGTCTGTTCGGTGCCCCACCCATCACGGTCGTGGTCGGCGACGAGGTGCACGTGAGTCTGTTGAAGGCCCTCAGCATGCTGGGCCTGGGCAGGGATCGGGTGGTGCGGGTCGACGCCGACGCACAGGGAAGAATCATTCCCGAACGAATCCCTGCCATCCACGGGCCCACCGTCGTCTGTCTCCAGGCCGGAAATGTGAACACCGGCGCGTTCGATCCCCTGGAAGAGGTTGCCTGGAGGCTCCACGGCGCGCCCGCATGGGTTCACGTCGACGGCGCGTTCGGTCTCTGGGCGGCCGCGTCGCCATCACGACGGCACTTGTTGCGCGGTGTCGACCGCGCCGATTCCCTGGCGACGGATGCGCACAAGTGGCTCAACGTCCCATACGACAGCGGCCTGGTCATCGTCCGCAACGCGCGCCATCTGAACGCCGCCATGTCCTCCACCGCGGCTTACCTCGCCGAGGACGAAACCCGAGCCCCGCACCTTTGCGTGCCGGAGATGTCTCGGCGCGCGCGCGCCGTCGAGGTCTGGGCGGCCCTCCGGTCGCTCGGGAGAGCCGGTCTCGCCGAGCTCATCGACCGCACGTGCGACCACGCGAGACGCTTCGCCGAGGCCTTCAGACGCGCCGGTCACGAGGTCTTGAACGAGGTGGTGATCAACCAGGTGCTGGTATCGTTCGGCGCCCCCGAGATCACCCGTCGGGTGATCGATCGCATCCAGCAGGATGGGACGTGCTGGTGCGGCGGCACGCGATGGCAGGGCAAGACCGCCATGAGGATCAGCGTCTCGTCCTGGGCCACGACGGACGCCGATGTCGGGAGAAGCCTTGAGGCGAGCCTGCGGATCGCGGCCGACGTCCAGTCGCATGCCGGCGGGCGCCTCGCCGGATAAACAAGGGACACCCCGGACGACGTTTCTCCCCGGTGCAGTCTGGCCGCGGCTTCGACCGAAGGACACGGGTTGACGGTCCGCGAGGCGATGTCCAGCCGCCGGGATGCGGCTTGCGTTTTGGCGTGAGGGGTTTTGTTGGTTCCTCCCGCCCCGACCCGGTGGCGCACCGAGACGGGGGCCTCATCTTCCCGGCAACCCGAGGCGGCGGCAGGCCCTCTCGTGGGCATGGTCCGACCTGGGGCGGCACTGGCGATTGGGCTTGCAGCGGGCAGGCACTTTCAAGTAACGTCCGGACCGGACCGATCGGCAAGAGCGGACGGTTCCTCGGGATCGGGGTGCGCATGGCGCGCCGGGGCGACCATACCCGGTCGTTGGCGTGATCGGCTCGGATCCTGGCGCATCGCTCGGCAGCACGGACACGGGCTGCGGGTGACCGCGGCAAAGCGGGGCAGGGAGAGCGCGATGAAGAAACTCATCAATAAACCGGACGATGTGGTGCGGGAGGAGCTGCAGGGCATGGCCGCTGCGCATGCGGATCTCCTCAGGGTCCACTTCGACCCCGACTACATCGTGCGGGCCGATGCGCCGGTCAGGGGGAAAGCGGCCGTGGTCTCCGGCGGCGGCTCGGGCCACGAGCCGTTGCACGGGGGCTTCGTGGGGACCGGGATGCTCGACGCGGCCTGTCCGGGCGCCGTCTTCACCTCGCCGACACCGGATCAGATCCTGGCGGCCACGAAAGCCGTCGACGGGGGCGCCGGCGTCCTGCACATCGTCAAGAACTACACGGGCGACGTCATGAACTTCGAGATGGCGGCGGACCTGGCGCGCGGGGAGGGCATCCGCGTGGAAGCCGTCGTCATGAACGACGACGTGGCGGTGCAGGACAGCCTCTACACGGCCGGCCGCCGCGGCGTCGGCGTCACCGTGCTTGCCGAGAAGATCGGCGGAGCCGCGGCGGAGCAAGGGCGTCCGCTCGCGGACGTGGCCGGCGTGTGCCGCAAGGTGAACGCCCAGGGCCGCAGCATGGGCATGGCCCTCACCTCCTGCGCCGTGCCGCACGCCGGGAAGCCCACCTTCGACCTCCCTGCCGACGAGATGGAGATCGGCATCGGCATCCACGGCGAGCCGGGGCGCACGCGGATGAAAATCCGGTCGGCCGCCGAGATCACCGAGATGCTGGCGCGGAGCGTCCTGGACGACCTGCCGTTCGTACGGGGTGACGCGGTCCTGGCGTTCGTGAACGGCATGGGCGGCACGCCCCTCATGGAGCTGTACGTCGTCTACAACGAGCTGGCGCGGATCTGCGCGGGGCGCGGGCTCTGGATCGCGCGCAGCCTGGTCGGCTCGTACATCACCTCGCTGGAGATGGCCGGCTGCTCGCTCACGCTGCTCAAGCTGGATGACGAGTTGATACGGCTCTGGGACGCCCCGGTGCGGACGGCGGCCCTGCGCTGGGGCATGTGAGCGCCGCCAAGAGCGGTCCGCCCGCCCCCGGTATCGAGGAGAGCCGCATGGGTATTTCGCGCGACGCGGTCCTTGCGTGGATCCGAGCCACGGCCGCGGCCATGGCCCTCCACAAGGACCACCTCACGCAGCTGGATGCGGCCATCGGGGACGGCGACCATGGCGCCAACATGGATCGGGGCTTTCAGGCCGTGCTGGCCCGGTTGCCCGTCGCGGCCGCGACGGACATCGGCACGATCTTCAAGAGCGTGGGCATGACCCTGGTCTCCACGGTGGGCGGGGCCGCCGGTCCGCTGTACGGCACGTTCTTCCTGCAGCTGGCCGCCGCCACGACCGGCAAGACGGAACTCGGCCTGCCGGACTGGGTGGCGGCGCTCGAGGCGGGCGTGGCCGGGGTCGTCATGCGCGGCAAGGCGAGTCCCGGCGACAAGACCATGGTGGACGCCCTCGCCCCCGCTCTCGATACCGTCAAGACGGCGGCCGCGGACGGAGCGAGCCTCGCCGCAGCGCTGCGGCGATCCGCGGAGGCCGCCAAGCGGGGCATGATCGCCACGATCCCGCTGGTGGCCCGGAAAGGGCGGGCCAGCTACCTGGGGGAACGCAGCGCCGGGCATCAGGACCCCGGAGCCACCTCGTCACATCTAATGCTCGAAGCCGCCGCCGAGACGTGGGCAACGGTCACCTAAGGTCGTCGGGCCCCGCCGCGCGTTGAGACGGCACCCGCGCGAAACATTTCATGGTCGGACTTGTCATCGTCACCCATAGCGCGACGCTGGCCCAAGGCGTCGCGGAACTGGTCCGGGGTCTTCCGGGTCTCCCGGTGCCCCTGGCCGTGGCGGGCGGGCTGGATCTGCCGGAGCGGCCCCTCGGCACGGATGCGTACCGGGTCCAGACGGCTATCGCCCAGGTGTATTCCGAGGACGGCGTCATCGTCCTGATGGACCTGGGGAGCGCCGTCCTCAGCGCCGAGATGGCGCGCGACGGGTTTCCACCCGAGCAGCGCGGCCGGATCGTCCTCTGCGAAGCGCCCCTCGTGGAAGGCGCGGTGGCCGCCGCCGTGCAGGCGCAGATCGGCGGGTCATTGGTGCAGGTCGTCGGGGCAGCGCGTACCGCCCTCGAATCGAAGATTCTGCAGCTGGGCGCCGCCGTGCCGCAGCTCCACTCGCGCGCGCCGACGGCGACGCCGGGGGGCGGGGGGCGGCACCGCGAGCTGCGATGGACTGTGCAGCCCCGGCTGGGCCTGCACATGCGTCCCGCCGCCCGACTCGTGCACACGGCAACCCGCTTTCGGGCGGACATCCGCGTGAGCAACGTCACCGCCGGCCGGGGGCCGGTGAGCGCGCACAGCATCAATGGGCTCATGAGTCTTGCGGTGCGCCAGGGACACGAGATCCTGGTGACGGCCTCGGGCCCGGAGGCCGAGGCCGCGCTGGCCGCCCTCCAGGGTCTGGCGCAGGCCGGCTTCGGCGGCGAGGATCGGGCATCGCCCCGCGCGCCGGAGGCGCCGCCGTCGGTTGGCGCACCGTCGCCTGCATCCTATCTGCAGGGCCTTGCGGCGTCGCCCGGCGTCGCCATGGGAGCGGCACGGCGGCTCCGCTCGCCGACCCCCGCGATTCCAACCCACACGGCAAGCGACCCCCAGGCGGAATGGGAGGCGCTCTGCGCCGCGATCGAGAAGACGCGCGGCCAGATCCAGGCGGCCCGAAATACGCTCGCCCGCCGGGCCGGGGCGGAGGCGGCCGCGATCCTGGAGGCGCACCTGCTGTGCCTCGACGATAGCGCCGTGCGCGATCCGGCCCGCCGGGCGATCCTGGAGGCGCGATGCAATGCCGCGGCGGCCTGGCAGCGGGCCATCGAGGCGACGGCCGCCGGCTACGGCACGCTGGACGACGCGTACCTGCGCGCTCGGGCCGACGACGTGACGGAGGTGGGCCGGCAGGTGCTGCTCAACCTCCTCGGCGAGGCCGCCGGCGGGCCGATCCGCATCGAGCCCGGCGTCCTGGTGGCTCGCGACCTCACCGCCGCCGAGACCGCGCTTCTCGATCCGGCGCTCGCTCGCGGCATCTGTACGGCATTCGGGGGGCCGACCTCGCATGGTGCCATCGTGGCACGGGGCCTGAACATCCCGGCGGTGGTCGGCCTCGGCGAGCGCATCTTGACGCTTGCGGACGGGACGCCGCTGATCGTGGACGGCGACGCCGGGCGCGTGTGGCCCGATCCGGATTCCGGCCTCACGGCCGAATATGCAGGCCGAATGGAGGCGACCCGCCTCGCCCGGGACGAGGCCCGGGCCGCGGCCGCAGCGCCAGCCGCAACCCGGGACGGGCGGCGCGTCCTGGTCGTCGCAAATATCGGTTCGCCCGCCGAGGCGCGCGCCGCCGTGGGGGCGGGGGCGGAAGGCGTCGGACTTTTTCGCACCGAGTTCCTTTTTCTGAACCGGCGCACGCCGCCCGATGAAGCGGAGCAGGTCGCGGCCTATCGAACCGCGGCCGAGACCCTCGAGGGGCGTCCCCTGATCATCCGCACGCTGGACGTGGGGGGCGACAAGCCGCTGGCTTACCTCGACCCCGCGACGGAGGCGAACCCGTTCTTGGGCCGGCGCGGGATCCGCGTCTGTCTGGACCAGCCGGCGTTCTTCAAGACCCAGCTGCGGGCCATGGTACAGGCGGCCGCCGATTTCCCCGTCAAGATCATGTTTCCCATGATCGCGACGCTGGCCGAATGGCGCACGGCGCACGAGATCCTGAAGCAGGCGCAAGCCGAGGTCGAACGCCGCATCGGGCGGCTCCCGAGGAAGATCGGGGCCGGGATCATGGTGGAGGTGCCCGCCGCGGCCCTGCGGGCATTGCGATTCGCGGCGGAGGTGGATTTCTTCTCAATCGGAACCAACGACCTGACACAGTACACCCTGGCCGCGGAGCGGGGGAACCCGCACGTCGCGCGGTTGGCGGATGCCTTTGACCCCGCCGTCCTGAAGCTGATCCAGATGATCGTGGAGGTCGCGCACGCGCACGGGAAGACGGTGGGTGTGTGCGGTGAACTCGCCGGCGACCCCCTGGCCGTGCCGCTCCTCGTCGGTTTGGGGGTGGACGAGCTCAGCATGACCGCGTCCGCCATCCCCGAGGCCAAACAGACCATCCGGTCGCTGGACTATGCCGCGGCGCGCCGGCTGGCGGCGCGGGCGATGAACATGGACACGCCGGAGGACGTGCGGGGATGCATTCGCCAACAGACCTGAGCACGACGCAGCCCGACGGGTACGGATGCCCTCCTCGAACGGCCCGCGGGCCGAGCGAGGCCCACGCGAAGAATCAGTCGCCAAATCTCAGTGATGAGTGACGAGAAGGCTGTCCTGGAGGCACCCCTAGACTCGACCTCGGAGCGGACCTCGCCTGCAGCGGCCGCTCGCGCGATCGCTCTGGAGGCGTTCGACGCGCTCCTGCGAGAGCATCGGCGTCGGCCCTACCGGGTTCTGTTCCTGCACAGGGATGCGCACCATTGCCGACCATGAGGCGACGTCTCCCCAGATCTTCTCTCTCCAGATGTGTCGGTGAGCCAGAAGAGGAGGGCAAGGCAGGTGTCCATTATCCGAGCGAGGACGCCCGCTGACACAAGAAACTTGAAAACCGCCTCAACAAAATCAGGGCGTTAGCCCCTAATTGGTGTCCGGTACCATTTTATGCGGTTGGAAAGCCGACAACACGACCAAAAATGGAGGTCCCCCCACGACGCGTTTGGCGGGGCAGACCAAATTTGATCGGGAACTACTCTCGGTGTGGACCACTCCGTGCGGGCAGCCACGCCTGCCGTTTTCAGGCCGCCGTTTCCCGCTTGACAACGATTTCCGATCCATTCGATACTCCGAGGGCGTTTCGAGTGTCCAACGACCGTCGGGGCTTCGGGTGACAGGGAAGGAGGGGTATGGGATCATGGTGCGCAGACGGACGGGTCTCCTCGGGGCAATTCTCCTTGGACCGGCGATTTTGGCAACCACGGGCATGGCACAGACGAAGCCGTTCACGGTGGACGAGGCGACGATCGGCGACATCCACGCGGCCCTCAGGTCGGGCGAGATCACGTGCCGCAAACTGGCGCAGATGTACCTGGACCGGATCGAGGCGTATGACAAGCAGGGCCCGGCGCTGAACGCGATCCTGATGATCAACCCGAAGGCGCTGCAGACGGCCGACGAGCTGGACAGGGCCTTTGCGGCCAAGGGGTCGGTCGGCCCGCTGCACTGTATACCGGTGCTGTTGAAGGACAACTTCGACACGGCCGACATGCCCACGACATCGGCGTCGAAAGCCTTGGAGGGCGCCGTGCCGCTCGCGGACGGGACGGTGGTGAGGAAGCTGCGTCAGGCGGGCGCCCTGTTTCTGGCGAAGACCAACATGCAGGAGCTGGCGCAGGGCGGGGTGAACGTGAGCTCGCTCGGCGGACAGACCAGGAATCCGTACGACCTCGGCCGCACACCGGGCGGGTCGAGCGGGGGCACCGGCGCGGGAATTGCGGCAAACTTCGGGACCGTCGGGACGGGGTCGGATACGGTGAATTCCATCCGCTCGCCCGCATCCGCCAACAATCTGGTCGGCTTCCGGCCGACAAAGGGTCTGATCAGCCTGGCCGGCGTCGCGCCCAACTCCTGGACGCAGGACGCGGCGGGACCCATCACGCGGACGGTCGAGGACAATGCCCGCCTCTTGAACGTCATGGCCGGCTACGATCCGGCGGACCCCCGGACCGCCTGGAGCGTCGGCCAGATCAGCGATTACACCAAGGCCCTCGATGCGGGGGCGCTGAGGGGCGCGCGGATCGGCGTGCTGCGGACGCTGTTCGGATCGGGCTCGCACCCCGAGCACGCGCTGGTGAACGCGGTGATGGAGAAGGCGCTGGCGGCGTTGAAAGCGCAAGGCGCCGTCCTCATCGATATCATGCACCCCGCCATCGACTCCGGCAAGATCGTGAGCGAGCTGGACGTGCAGAAGTGGGAGTTCAAGGAATCGTTGAACGGCTATCTGATCGGCTTCGGCCCGAAAGCGCCCGTGAAGAATCTCGGCGAGCTGATCGCGAGCGGGAAGTTCCACAAGCCGGCGCTCGAGAAATTCCTGACCGCGGCCAACGCGCTGGAAAATCCGACCAGCGATGCCGAGTACAAGAACCGGCTGCTGCGGATCCCCGACCTGCAGCAGGTGGTGATGACGCTCATGGCCGATCAGCGTCTCGACGCGTTCGTTTACCCGCTCCAGAAGCGGCTGCCGGTGCCCATCCCGGAGCTGGACCAGGCCGAGCGGACCGGTATTCTGGCCTCGATGATAGGTTTCCCCGCGATCGACGTCCCCGCCGGATTCTCGCCGCCGACGACGACCGCGCCGCTGGGGGTGCCCGTGGGCATCGAGTTCCTCGGCAAGCCGTGGAGCGAGACAAAGCTCCTGGGCTTCGCCTACGCCTTCGAGCAGGCGACGAAGGTCCGTCGGCCCCCCGCCAGCACGCCTCCGCTAGGGAAGTAGACGCGACGCCGCCTCTCCCGGCCCGCCCCGGTTAGCCGCCGGGGCGGGCGTTTTTCCGCGGTGCGACGGTCTTCACGGTCGAGACGGGCAGCCCAGTGTCACGACATCCTTCCAACCCGAGGACGCTCGGGGATGATGGGACAGAGGAGAGATTGTCGGAGAGCCTTGCCGCGTGAGGGCTCGACTTGCCCCCCGGAACCGCGGGTGCTCCGTCCATCTTAGCGCTGCGTGAGGCCTTCCCGGTCGCGGTCGCGTCACCGTAGGGGATCGACCGCTCACCCGGGTTGTCCGATCATGAGGTCCAATCCGTCATGGGGCCGCGGGGCGCTCGACGCGCCCGCCGGGGATGTGGTACCCATCGTGGCGCGTGCGCCCATGGGGCGCGGGGAAGGAGGCGTGTGTGGAGACCAAGCACGGCATTGACGCGGTCATGCTGACCGAGGCGGACAACGTGGCGACGGCGCTCAAGGACCTCGCGCAGGGCGAGGAGGCGCGCGTGGGGGTGGGAGAACGGACCGTCCTTGTTCCCGTCCGGCAGGTGATCGCCTTCGGGCACAAGCTGGCGGTGACGAACATCCGCGCCGGCGGCGAGATCCGGAAGTACGGCGAGGTGATCGGGCGGGCGACGCAGGACATCCCGGCCGGGACCCACGCGCACGTGCACAACGTGGAAAGCCTCCGGGGGCGGGGCGATCTGGAGGCAGCGAGGAAGACAAATGCAGTTTAAAGGGTATGCGCGGCCGGACGGCCGGGTGGGCACGCGAAACTACATCGGCGTCCTCTCGACGGTGGTGTGCGCCAACGAGGTGGTGGATCGGATCGCCCGCAGCGTGACGGGGGCGGCGGCCTTCACCCACCATCAGGGCTGCGGGCAGACCCCGGTGGATCTGGAGCGGGTCAACCGGGCGCTGGTCGGACTGGGGCGGAATCCCAACCTGGCCGGCGTGCTGCTGGTCGGCCTGGGATGCGAGGGGGTCGCCGTCGAGGAGGTGGCGGAGGAGATCCGCGCGTCCGGAAAGCGGGTCGAATGTCTCGTGATCCAGGAGGAGGGCGGCCAGGCGCGCTCCGTGGCGCGGGGTCACCTCCTTGCGCAAGAGCTGGTGGCCGAGGCCTCGAAGGTTCAGCCGTCCCCGCACCCCATCTCGGAGCTGGTCCTCGGCCTCAAGTGCGGCGCCTCGGACACGACGCAGGGGCTCTTCGCAACGCCGGCGGTCGGGATCGTCTCCGACACGGTGGTGGCGGCGGGCGGCACGTCGGTCCTGGGGGAGGTCACCGAGTTCATCGGCGCCGAGCACATCCTGGCGCGTCACGCGCGGACGCCCGAGGTGGCGGAGCGCATCCTGGCCCTCGTCAAACGCATGGAAGATCGGGCCAAGGCGATGGGGTGCGATATGCGCGGCGGTCAGCCGACCGGCGGCAACATCAAGGGGGGGCTGACCACCATCGAGGAGAAGTCGCTGGGCGCGATCGCCAAGGCGGGCACCGCCCCCGTCGAGGCGGTGTACGAGTACGGCGAGACGCCCACGGTGCGGGGACTCGTCGTGATGGACTCGCCCGGGCGAGAGCCCGAGATCCTCACGGGGCTCGCCGCCGCGGGCTGCAATATCATCGCGTTCGCCACCGGCCGGGGCGCCCCCCAGGGCTTCCCCTTTGTCCCGGTGGTGAAGATCACGGGCAACATCGTGACCTGGACAAAGCTCCGGGACCACATGGACTGCTACGTTGGCACCATCATGGAAGGCACGGAGAGCCTGCCGAGCGCGGGGCGGCGGCTTTTCGAGGAGCTGATCGAGTATGCCTCGGGCCGGCTGACCAAGGCCGAGATCTCGGGCTACAGCAATTCGATGGATATCTACGTCACCGGCCCCGTGATCTGAACGCCTGCTGAAAAAGGCCCGTCTGCGGTGACCCAGCCTACGGCCGGGTGCCCCGCGCTCGCGCGATGCTGCGGCGTACGGACATAATACGCCTACACCTACCTGCGGCGGGTACCCGGTGCCTCGCGTGCCGCCTTGCATCTGGACCTTTTTGAGCAGGCTATCCGATGATCAGGCTTTGATGAAGTGCGAAGAAAGAGGCGGGTGAGGCGCCGCGTCGCACTTTGCGAGTGACGCTGCGATGGTGCTGTACGCCGCCGCCATCTTCCTGGGTGCGTTCCTGCTGTTTCTGGTTCAGCCCATCATCGCCAAGCAGATCCTGCCGTGGTTCGGCGGATCGGCGGCGGTGTGGGCCACGTGCATGGTCTTCTTTCAGATGGCCCTGCTTCTCGGCTATGCGTACGCCGATTCGACCACGCGTCGGCTGACGGCCAAGGGGCAGGCCGCGTTGCACGTCACGCTGCTCGCGCTGAGCCTGCTGGTGCTACCCATCACGCCGGACCCGGGGTGGAAGCCGCACGGCGACGAGAATCCGAGCGGGCGTATCCTCGGTCTCCTCGCTCGCAGCGTGGGCCTGCCGTACTTTCTGCTGTCGACCACGAGCCCGCTCTTGCAGGCGTGGTTCGCCGGGCGCTTCCGCCACGCCATTCCGTATCGGCTGTTCGCACTCTCGAACCTCGCATCCCTGGTCGCACTGCTGGCCTACCCCGTCCTGGTGGAGCCCTGGGTCACCACGCGCGTGCAGTCGCTGACCTGGTCGGGGTGCTACGCGCTCTTCGCGCTGCTGTGCGGCTTCGTAGCGGTTTCCAGCGCGCGGCGGGTCGAGGTCGCCGCGGTTGCCACGGCGGGGTCGGCCGATGTCGAGTGGGCGGAGACGCCGCCGAGCGCGTCGCGCCGCCTGATCTGGCTGGCCTTGGCAGGAATGGCCTCGTTTCTGCTGCTCGCGGTCACCAATCATATCTGCCAGAACCTCGCGTCTCTGCCGTTCCTCTGGATCCTGCCGCTGAGCCTGTACCTGGCGACGTTCATCCTCTGTTTCGATCATCCGCGGTGGTACCGGCGGCGGGTCTGTCTGCCCCTGGCGGCCATGGCGCTCCCGGCCATGGCATGGTGCGCCACGTCGCTGGAGCTGAAGGTCGTGGTCCCGCTGTACCTCGCGGGCTTGTTCGTCTGTTGCATGTTCTGTCACGGCGAGCTGACTCTCCTCAAGCCGCCGCCACGCCACCTGACGACATATTACCTGATGATCTCGCTGGGCGGCGCCCTGGGCGGACTGCTGGTCGGGTTGGCGGCGCCGTATCTGCTGCCCGGCTACTTCGAGCTGGCCATCGGGCTCGTCGTCTGCGCCCTGCTGCTTCTGTCGCGCACCGCGCAGATCGCGTGGTGGGCCGCGCTGGCCACGGTGACGATCGTGGGCGTAACGGCGTGGGGCGCGGGGCAGGCGATCGAGTACCAGTTGACGAGCGCGCGGATCATGATGCGGAATTTCTACAGCGCGATCCTCACCCGCGACGACCCCGCGCCGGTGCCGTTTCGCTCGCTGGTGCACGGCGGCATCGTCCACGGCGGCCAGCTGCTCGACCCCGAGCTGCGCTTCCAGCCCAGCAGCTACTTCGGCCCGACCAGCGGCTACGGCCGGCTCTTCGCCAGCCTGCCCGATCGGCCGCGGCGCATCGGGGTCATCGGCCTGGGCGTCGGCTCCCTGGTCGCCCATGCACGGAAGGGCGATACGTTCCGTTTTTACGAGATCAACCCGCAGGTGGTCGAACTTGCCGAGCGCGAGTTCACATTCCTCGGCGAGAGCCCGGCGGCGATCGAGGTCGTCCTGGGCGACGGACGCCTCAGCCTGGAGCGAGAGCCGAGCCAGGGGTTTGACGTCCTCGCCATGGACGCGTTCTCGGGCGACTCGATTCCGATGCACCTGTTGACGCGCGAGGCGATGACGATCTACATGCGGCACCTCAAGCCGGACGGCGTGCTGGCGTTTCAGGCGACCAACCGGTTCATCGACATCTCCCCGGTGGTGGCGGGTCTCGCGGACGAATACGGCCTGACCGCCGTGCTCATCTCCGACACGCCGCAGGACACGGACGGCGCCAACTACTGGCTTTCGGCCACCGACCAGATCCTGGTCACTTCGAACCGCGGATTGCTCCAGTCGGATCGTATCCGCGACGCGGGAAAGGTGCTTGGCACCCGTCCGGGTTTCCGGATCTGGACCGACGACTACAACAATCTGTTCCGGATATTGAAATAACAGAAAGGGAATCGCTGGTCTCGAAAGGTCCAGAAAGCACAAGCGGTTCAAACAAAAACACCGGTGCAGAGCCGCATCACAGAACGTCACGTCCCCACTCCCCGCTAGGTCTGGTCGCTCATCGATCTCGAGACCCAACATCCAGTGCATCGGGTTGCAGCCCGGGGTGCACTCTTTTCCTTTTGGGTTTCGAACCGGTGGTGGGCATGCAAGGCTTTCACCTGTCTTTCCGACAGCGTTTTTTCGCGCGGGCACCGGTGGCCCGCCTCCACCGGGCGGCAGCGAAGCCTAACGGCGGTTTAGGCTTCAGGAGTTCTCGCCTCGTTTTTTTCCGAGTGGGTTGGCATCACCCGTGCCTTCTCCAGAGCGTCATGACTTCTCTTTCGCTGGGTGGCCGCGGTACGGACCCAGGGCGAGCGACAGGCCGGAGGCAAATCCGCCGGCTGAAACTCAGGGGACGTGAGGGCGGAGACAGATCCGGGAGTCGGTCCGAACAGGACGCCCTCGGGATGCCAACCCAAACCCTTGGAGGTGACGACGATGTCCATCGGCGAACTCCTCATGCACGAGAGTAGCGTTCGTCTGCACCACCTGCAGCGCGCACCGCAAGCGCCAGGACGTCTCGCCAAACAGCTCTTGCACTGGGGCGCCTGGCTCAATTATCTCCTGAGCGTGGTCGTATTGACGGCTGGGATCACCGCCGGTTGGCGGTTTGCGGAGATCGGGTTCGATCTGATGATGAACAATGTATCGGGGCAGGAGGTTCAACAGCACGTGATCAAGAAGATTCCGGCGTGGATCCTCGTGTACAAGGGGGTCACGCGCCGATGAACCTGCGGCGCCGCCGAGCGGGACGGCGAGCCATAGAGCCGTGCGAACGCCGGGCCGTCCGCGGACGTGATGCGCGGGAAGGAGGAATGGGGTACCGTGATCGCGAATGATTATCACCTCGATCTGGCGAAGGCGGAGCTGGAAAAGTCGCGACGCATCTTGGCGGACCTGGAAACGATTCTCGCCGCGCTTCCCCACAGCATCGCGGTCCAGGTGAAGGCGCAGCGGCCGTCCGCCGTCGTCCGGCGGATCCAGGAGCTGGAGGCGGAGATCCAGCAGTACGCAAGGGCGCAGCGCAGCGTCCTGTTGGCCGCGCCGCGCGTCTAAGGGGCCCACCCGACTCGGTCACGATCCCGATGCGCTCTGCCGGGTCGGGCGGCGCGTGCCTGCCGGACGATTGTTCCGATCCCCCCGGTTTTTCGGTGCATCCAAAGACTTTCCCGCGGCAATCGCGACGAGCCTCTGCGTTGCTCCTGTCGTAGCGTCGCGCCGGCCGGCGCCCGCCTCGATCCACAGCGCTCCGTATCTGCCCACCAACCGAGTGCAGTTTCCGACGTGCAGCGGGGAAGGCAATGCCGGCAGTGTGAGCGTACCGGCGCGGGCCCGGTGTCCGTGACCGCAAGGCCGGCCGCGGGTCGCGGAGAGCCGCCTGGACATCGCCTGGAGTATGCTGTCGGACCGACGGATCGGATAACCGGCAACCGGGGCATTGGCATCGACCACTATTTGGTCATTGGCCATTTCTGGAGTAGGATAATGGCGGTCGTCGTGGATGCGCGCTCCGATATTCTGGGCGACATTCCGGGGCGCCGGCCGTTGGGCAGACGCGGATCCTGAACTCTGCCTGACCTCCCGCCAGGGATGCCGGCGCGATTGACGTGCGGGTCCTGGCCCTTTACAGTCCGCGGGAATACCTCCCCGACCCGGTCCCCCGACACGCCCTGGGCGCAGTCGCGGCACTCGGCGTCGCGCCGAATGCAATGCCGCCGCCGGGCTGTCCACGGCGGAGGCGGAGATACGCCAGGCCGGGCAACGGGCGAAGACGGGATTCATCCTGGACGTGGAGCGCGTGGGGTGTGGCGTGGACTTTTGTGATGATCTGCTGGAGCACACGAGCCCGGCAGCGCGATCCGGCCTGCGGCAGCGAGCGACCCTGTCCGTGGAGGGTCCGGCAAGCGACCGCGAGGCTCCCAAGGTTTCCAAGATGCTGAGCGAGCAGGGCTCCCCGCCCGATGCGATCGACCGGATCATGGGCGGGAGTGTGCTGCGCGTGTTCAAGCCGGCGGCCGGCTGAGCGGGGGACCGGCCGAGGCAACGAGGAGTCGCGATGCGAGACGTTCCAAGCTGGATCGCGCCGGCGCCGACCACGGGCTGGCCGAACATCCCGGCCGCAGCGCAGCGCAGCCTCCGGGCGTTGCAGGGACCGGCCGAGGCTGCGGCGCGGAAGGCCGCGCAGGCGCTCTTGCTCCGCCAGGACCCGACGGGGTACTGGCAGGGCCACCTGACGGCGGATGCCACGCTGGAGTCCGACTACATCCTGCTCCAGCTTTGGCTCTACCCGCCCAGCGGGTCTGCGTGGGATCCGCCGACCCGGGCCAGGATCCGCAAGGCCGCCCACAGCATCCTGGACCGGCAACTGCCGGACGGAGGGTGGAATACTTTCACGGACAGTTCCGCCGAGGTGAACGCCACCGTCCGAGCGTACACGGCTCTGAAGCTGGCCGGACTCGCGCCGTCCCACTCGGCCATGGAGCGCGCGCGGAAGCGGGCGCTGGCGTTGGGCGGGGTGCAGGCCGGCAACAGCTACACCAAGATCAACTTGAGCCTCTTCGGCCTCTACCCCAGAAAATACGTCCCCAGCGTCCCGCCGGAGATCCTGCTCATTCCGGGGAACCTCCTTTACGAGATGTCCTCCTGGACACGGGCCATCCTGGTCCCGCTTTCCATCGTCCAGACCGTCGGGGGCCAGCGTCCGGTCCCGGCCGGCATGACGGTGGACGAGCTGTTCCTGCCCGGCAAGCCCTTGACATTCCCGCGGCGGGATCGTCTGGCCACGGTGTTCGCCCACGTGGACAGTCTCGTCAAGCTCTGGCATCGGCGCGGGCTCAAGGACATCCAGCGGCTCGCCGTCTCGGCCGCGGAGCACTGGATCCTCGATCGGATCCGCTTCTCGGACGGCCTCGGCGCCATCTTCCCGTCGATGATGTATTTCATCATGGCCCTAAATGCGCTGAAGTACGCCGACGATCACCCGGACCTGCTGGAGGGCATCCGGCAGTTCGACAGCCTGATGCTGGAGACGGAGGATCGCCTCCAGTTTCAGCCGTGCCTCTCCCCGGTTTGGGATACCGCGCTGTCCGCGTTCGCGCTCGGCGAGCTTGGGATCGGCGAGCGGGCGGCGCTGCGGCGGACCGCCGACTGGCTGCTGGACCGGGAGGTGCGACGAAAGGGGGACTGGTCGGTGAAGCGCCCGGACCTCGAACCGGGCGGCTGGGCGTTCGAGTTCGCCAACGAGTACTACCCGGACATCGATGACACGGCCATGGTGCTGCTGGCTTTTCTGCATGCCCGCGCGTCGAATCCGGAGCGGCAGCGACGGGCGGAGCAACGCGCCATCAACTGGCTGCTGGGGATGCAGTCCTCGGACGGCGGGTGGGCCGCCTTCGATGTGGACAACAACTGGTCACTCCTGAACCGGATGCCGTTCGCCGACCACAACGCCATGCTGGATCCCACCTGCCCCGACATCACCGGACGCGTCCTGGAGGCTCTTGCCCGCCACGGCCTCGGTCCCGACCGCGCCGCGGTGGGACGCGGGGTGCGGTACCTGCTGACGAACCAGGAGTCCAACGGCAGCTGGTACGGCCGCTGGGGGGTGAACTACATCTACGGCACGTGCTTCGCGCTGCGCGGCCTGCGGGCAGCCGATCCCCAGGCCGGCAAGACGGCGATGCTCAAGGCGGCGCGCTGGCTGCAGTCGGTTCAGCAAGCCGACGGCGGATGGGGGGAAAGCTGTCTGAGCTACGCCAAGCGCCACTTCGTTCCCGCGGCCAGCACTCCGTCGCAGACCGCGTGGGCTCTTTTGGGGCTCGCCGCGGCGGGCGATACGAACTCGGGAACGACCCAGCGCGGCGTCCGGTTTCTGCTGGAGCGGCAGCGGGAGGACGGGACCTGGGACGAGGCGGCGACCACCGGCACGGGGTTCCCCAGCGTGTTCTATTTGACGTACCACATGTACCCTCACTACTTCCCCCTGCTGGCGCTGGGCACGCTGGCCGGGGCGTGGCGCGACGAGACGCCATGAAGCGGGCGCACGGTTTCCCCTCCGGGGTCTCGTCAAAACCGCACGCCAGTGCTGCCACCGGCTCAGGCTGAGCCAGCGTTTCGTTTGCGCCTCGCCCAGCGAACGACGGGAGCGGTCAGCGAGGCCGCCGTGCCCACGAGCAGGGCGAGGGCGATCGGCCGGGCGGCGAAGATCGCAAAACTGCCCTGCGAGATCCCGAGGGCCTGGCGCAGAGACTCCTCCATCGGCTTCCCCAGGATCAGCGCGAGGATCAACGGCGCCGCCTCGAACTTGAACTTGCGCATCAGATACCCGAGCACCCCGAAACAGACCATGACGAACACGTCCGCCACCTGGCCGGACGTGCTGTACGCCCCGACGAGGCAGAACAGCAGAATGAGAGGTGCCAGGATCGGGTACGGGATGCGGAGAATCTGGATGAAGAGCCCCACGAGGGGCAGGTTCAAGACGAGCAGCATGATGTTCCCGAGATACATGCTCGTGACGACACCCCAGAAGAGATCGGGCCGCTCCTGCATCAAGAGGGGTCCCGGCCGGATTCCATGGAGCGTCAGCGCCGCGAGCATCATGGCCATGACGACGTTGGCGGGGATGCCCAAGGTGAGCAGCGGGATGAACGATCCCGTGGCCGCGGCGTTGTTCGACGCCTCCGGGCCCGCGACGCCTTCGATGGCGCCTTGCCCCATGCGGTCGCGATTCCTGGCGAACCGCTTCTCCGTCACGTAGGATGCGATGGACGCGATGGTCGCGCCCCCGCCGGGAAGGATGCCCAGGAGGAACCCCACCGCGGTTCCGCGCACGATGGGCCAGCGCGAGTCGCGCCAGTCCTGGCGGGTCGGCAAGAGTCCGGTCGGCGCCGTGAGATGCTGCTGGTCGGGCGGCCGCTCCATGGTCGCCAGGACTTCCGCGATACCGAACATCCCCATAAACACGGGCACGAGACCGATCCCGTCGCGCAGGACCAGGGTATCGAAGGTATAGCGTTCGACGCCCGCCACGGGGTCCTGGCCCACCGTGGCCAGCAGAAGGCCCAGGACCGCCATCAGCAGCGCCTTCAGGAGCGACTCGCCGCCAAGATAGGCCACCAGCGTCAACCCCAGGACCATGAGGCTGAAATACTCCGCCGGACCGAACGCCAAGGCGAATCGACCCAGGGGCGGCGCGACAAACACCAGACCGACGACGGCGGCGGTGCCCGCGATGAACGAGGCGATGGCGGCCATGCCGAGGGCGGGGCCCGCCCGCCCCTGTCGGGTCATCTCGTAGCCGTCGAAGCACGTGACCATGGACGAGGACTCGCCCGGGATCCGCACCAGGATCGCCGTCGTGGAGCCGCCGTACTGGCTCCCGTAATAGATCCCCGCCAGCATGATGACGGCCGAGACCGTGTCCAGGCGATAGGTGACCGGGAGAAGGAGGGCGATGGTTGCAGACGGACCCAGGCCGGGCAGGACACCCACGACGGTGCCCAGCGCGACGCCCAGGAAACAATAAAAGACGCGGGCCGGATCCAGCGAGACGGCGAAACCGTGGAGGAGGAGCTGCAGGGTGTCCATGACCGTCACGGGGTCCAGGCGCCGGCGGGAAGGCTCACCAGCAGCCAGCGCGCAAACACGAGGTAGGATCCCCCCGAGGCGAGCAGCGCAACCGTCAACGTCACCGCCCAGCCCTGGCGGCCAATCCACCGCAGCATGACAACGAAGAGTGCCGCCGTCGTCAAGAGGTATCCGGCGGTTTCGACAACGAGGACATACCCCATCAGCGCCGCCAGCATCCCGACGACGCGCGCCAGGCCGGCACGATCCGACCAGAGTTCGGCCGCGGATCCGGTGCCCGTCCGGCATCCTCTCGCGAGCAGGAGGGCGGCCAGCCCCGCCATCAGGAGGGCCAGGTGCTTGGGGAGAAACCCGGCCCCCGGCTGGCGCAGCGAGCCGGCGGGCAGATCGCTCGCGCCGAACCAGGCGAACAGGGCCACGCTGAGCAGCGCGAGGCCGCTCAACACGTCGGACCGCTTCAGACGATTTTGCCGCCCCTTCACGCTTGACCCCTGCGGTTGGCTTTCCCCGGTTCGTCGGCGCAACGTCCGGATGCTACCAGAGCCCTTTTTGGCTTGTCCATGGGAAATCCCGGCGTCCCCCGCCTGTTCCCGGGACCGATCCGCGTGGGTGGCGGCCTTTACACCCGCCACCGGATGAGGGTATGCTACCGGTCGTCTTGTCCGTCGGTGACCGCCGCCCTTGGGTCCTCTGACCGCCGAGGTGAACCGATGGTGAACTCACACCGTCTCATTCCCCCGGTTCGCTGGAATGCAGCGGCGTACGGCGCGGCGGTCCTTCTGCTGGCCGGCCTCTCGGCGCCCCGGATGGTTTCGGCCCAAGAGGTGACACCGGTCTTTGTCGTGCCGCGAGCGCCCGTGGCCGCCGCAGGTCCCATGACCATCTGGCTGGCCGTCCTGAACGCGTCGGATCGGGCGGAGACGTACGTCTTTCCGGCGAGCCTCGACTGCCGGCTGCGCGCGGCGGGGGCCGAGCGATCCGTGTCCGCCACGCTGCGGAACGCGAGCGAGGCGGGGGAGACAACCATCCCGCCGGGCGGACACGTGCGGCGGGAGTACGTGATACAGGTGCCCGCGGGCGTGGAGGGGCAGGCGGTACTCCGCGTGCCCTCCATCGCGGCCAATGCCGTGGCCTTGGACGTGCGACGAACGGACACCACGGCCAAGGCTCCCGAGGCTGCGCCGGTCCCGCCGACCGGAAGCCCAGCCGAACCGTCCAAGAGCCCTGCCGAGGAGGCGGGGGAATCCGCCGCGGTGGAGTTCTTCAGAGAGCACTTTTCGGGGTACGAACCGTTGTATTTCATCGTGGGGGGAGACGACCCGAACGCGAAGTTTCAGATCAGCTTCAAGTATCAGCTCTTCAGCAACAAGGGCCCGCTGGTCAAGGCGTTTCCCCTGCTCAAAGGACTGCACCTCGCCTACACGCAGACGTCGTTGTGGGATCTGACGTCCGACTCGAAGCCCTTCGTGGATACCAGCTACAAGCCCGAACTCTTCTACGCTGTGCGCGGGGTGGACGGTGGGCGCTGGGCGGACTGGCTCCGTCTGGATCTGCAGGCGGGTCTGCAGCACCAATCGAACGGCAAGTCGGGCGCCGACTCGCGCAGTCTGAACGTGGCCTACTTCGAGCCCACGCTGATCGTCGGCAACGAGGACGGGTTCCACTTCAGCCTCGCTCCCAGGGTGTGGGCGTATATCGGAGGTCTGGACGAGAACCGGGACATCAGAGATTTCCACGGCAACGTGGGTGCGCGGTCGAGGCTGGGCTGGGGCCGGGGCCTTCTGCTGTCGGCGACGGGGCGGCTTGGGGACGACGCCAACCGAGGCGCCCTGCAGCTCGACCTGTCGTATCCGTTGATGCGCTTTCTGTACGGGAACGTGGCCTTGTACCTGTACGCGCAGTACTTCTATGGATACGGCGAGAGCCTGCTGCAATACAACGAGCGGACCTCCGCCTTGCGTTTCGGTTTCGCGCTCTTCCGGTAGGCCGGGGAATGCGCACGGCGACCGCGGCGACGGTGCGGGGCGTCGTTTGGAAAGGAGGACGGTCGGACATGCCGGCAAAACGCGCGCTGATCATGCATCCCGATGACAACGTGGCGACCGCTGTGGAGGAGATCCAGGCGGGGGACGACGTGGCCATCCCGGTTGCGGGGGCGCTCCGCGCGCTCCGCGCGACGGAGCCGATTCCCTTCGGTTTCAAGATCGCCCTGCAGGACATCCCGCGCGGCGAGACCATCCGCAAGTACGGGGAGACGATCGGCAAGGCCAGCCTGGCCATCGCCAAGGGCGCGCTGGTTCACATCCACAATCTGGAGGGAACCCGGGCGAGGGGCGATCTGGCCAAGGGGGGTGCACCATGAGCTTTCTGGGGTACGTGCGATCCGACGGGTCGGTGGGGACGCGCAACCACGTCCTGGTCATCCCGCAGGGCATCATCGCCAAGACCATCTGTGATTTTGTGGCGGGCACCAAGTCCATCCTGACCGTGGATCACGGCTCCGGCCGCACCGCGAACGATCGCGAGCAGATCGCCCGCGTCCTGATCGGCCTCGGAAAGAACCCCAACGTCGCCTCGGTGATCGTGCACGCGGCGAGCCCCGGCGTCGGATACCCCGAGCTCCGCGCCGAGCGGCTGGCGGACGAGATCGCCGCGGGCGGGAAACGGGTGGAAGTGCTGGACCCGGCGAAAGACGGCGGGACGTACGGCGCCATCGTCCGAGGGATCCAGGTCGCCCGCTTGATGGTCCACGAGGCGTCGAAGGCGCGGCGGGAAGAGGTGGGCGACGAACACCTCTGCCTCGGTGTGAAGTGCGGCTACTCGGACACGACCTCGGGGATCGCCGGAAACCCGGCCGTCGGGTACCTGTACGACAAGATCGTGGCGGCCGGGGGCACCGCGCTGTTCGGGGAGACCACGGAGATCATCGGGGCCGAGCGGGCCCTGGCGCGGCGGGCCGCGAGCCCCGAGGTCGCCGAGGCGATCCTGCGCGCCGTGGCGCTCCAGGAAGAGCGGGCCAAGGCTACGGGGCTGGACATCCGCACCGTGAATCCTGTGCCGTCCAACATCAAGGGCGGGATCAGCTCGCTGGAGGAGAAGAGCCTGGGCGCGATCCACAAGGCGGGGACCGCCCCGATCCAGGGGGTTCTGAAGTACGCCGAGCGGCCGACCCGCAAGGGACTGTTCTTCGTGGACAACTGGATGGGGCATCTGTCCATCTTCGCGGGTTACGCCGCGGCGGGGACCAACCTCGTGCTGTTCCAGCTCGGCGGCGGCGGCGTCGCGGGGCGCACGCTGCTGGAGGGCTCGCCGTCGGTGGTTGCGCCGTTCCTGTGGGCCACGGCCAACCCCAAGACCTATGCGGCCGCCGCGGACAGCATCGACTTCTATTCCGGGACGGTGATCGAGGGGTCGGAGACGCCGGAGGAGGCGGGCGAGCGACTCTACCGGACCGTCATCGACATCGCCTCGGGCACGCTGTCCCGGAGCGAGACGCTTCACTACACCGAGCCCATCGACATGTATCTCGAGGAGCCGCGGTTCTGATATGCGACGCTCGTACACGCTGGAGCCCGACGCCGACCGGGTGCCGCGGGACGCCGCGTAGGGACGCGGGGAAGCTCCTCACCAAGGGAGGCACTATGTCGACGCCACTCACGCCGATTCTTGTCGCCAGGAGCAAGAACGATATCGTCCTCTACCCGCACATGGCGAACCGCCACGGCCTGATCGCGGGCGCCACCGGCACCGGCAAGACCGTGACGCTCCGGGTGCTGGCCGAGCAGTTCAGCAGCTTGGGCGTCCCCGTGTTCATGGCCGATGTGAAGGGGGATCTGTCGGGGATCGCGCGCGCCGGAGGGGACCATCCGAAGGTGGCGGAACGGGTGAAGAGTCTGGGCCTCGAGGGATTCCGGTATCAGGGGTATCCGACGGTCTTCTGGGACGTGTTCGGCGGCAAGGGCCATCCGATCCGCGCCACCATCTCCGAGATGGGCCCGCTGCTGCTCGGTCGCATCCTCAATCTGAACGAGACGCAGGCCGGCGTCCTCACGCTGGTCTTCAAGGTGGCCGACGACAACGGCCTGCTGCTCCTCGACCTCAAGGACCTCCGGGCCATGGCGCAGTTCGTCGGCGACAACGCGGAGAGCTTCAAGGTGCAGTACGGGAACGTCTCCAAGGCGAGCATCGGCGCCATCCAGCGGAACCTGCTCGCGCTGCAGGAGCAGGGGGGCGAATCGGTTTTTGGCGAGCCGGCCCTGGACTTCGACGATCTGATGCAGGCGGATGCAAAGGGTCAGGGAATGATCAACATCCTCGTGGCGGATAAGCTGATGCAGGCCCCCACGGTGTACGCGACATTCCTGCTCTGGATGCTCTCGGAATTGTTCGAGCGGCTTCCCGAGGTGGGCGACCCGCCGAAGCCGAAGCTGGTCTTCTTCTTCGACGAGGCGCATCTCCTCTTCCAGGACATTCCGAAGCCCCTGGAGGACAAGATCGAGCAGGTCGTGCGCCTCATCCGCTCCAAGGGGGTCGGCGTCTACTTCGTCACGCAGAACCCGCTGGATCTGCCGGACACCGTCCTGGGCCAGCTCGGGAACCGCGTCCAGCACGCGCTCCGCGCCTTCACGCCGCGGGACCAGAAGGCTGTCAAGGCGGCCGCGGACACGTTCCGCACCAACCCGAAGCTCGACACGGCCAAGGCGATCACGGAGCTGGGCGTCGGGGAGGCGCTGGTCTCGATGCAAGACCAGAAGGGCGCGCCGGCGATCGTCGAGCGCGCCTGGATCATGCCGCCGCGCAGCAGCCTGATCCCGCTCTCACCCGACCAGTTGAAGGCCGCCGTCCAAGGCTCCGTCCTGTACGGCACATACGAAAAGGCGGTGGACCGGGAGTCGGCCTACGAGAAACTCAAGGCCCGGGCGGAGCAGGCGCAGCCGACGGTCGCGGCCGCGCCCCGGTCCGTCGGCAAGCAGCCGGCGTCCCAGACGGAGGTGCTCATCGGCGCGCTGGCCAAGAGCGCGGCCCACGCCATCGGGAGCCAGGTCGGCCGCCAGATCATCCGGGGGGTGCTGGGCTCAATTTTCGGTGGCGGCCGCCGATAAGGCGACGGGCCAACTTGATCCGCAGATTACGCAGATTGGCCGATTTCACGGGAACTGCAAGCTCAATTCAGAGCGATACGATTCCGTGCTGTTATGGTGCCTGATGCCGATGTCGGCCGGGCGGCCGATGTCTGCTGGAGGAGCCTCATGCGCTTGAAGGATCGGGTGGTCATCATCACGGGGGGCGGGCGCGGGATCGGCGGGGCGACGGCTCAGGCCATCGCCGCCGAGGGCGGCAAGGTCGTCATCGGCGATATGCTGACGGCGGAGGGGGAGGCGACGCGGGACGCGATCCGCGCTGCCGGAGGGAGCGCCGCCTTCGTCAAGACGGATGTCACCCGGGAGGCGGATTGCGTCCGGCTGGCCCAGACCGCCGTGGACCAGTACGGGAGGCTTGACGCGGTCATCTGTTGCGCGGGCATCCTGCAGGGCGCCATGCTCCAGGCCGAGGCCCTGGATCCGGCCGTGTTCGAGCGCGTTCTCTCGGTGAACACGAAGGGGACGTTCCTCACCGTCCGGGCGGCGCTCCCGCACCTGCGCCAGGCCGACAAGCCGGTGATCCTGCTTTTGGCATCCGAGGCGGGGACCAAGATCCCGAGTTCCTCGCTGGCCTACGGCGCCAGCAAGGGAGGCGTGCACGGTTTCGCCATGACGCTGGAGGCGCAGCTGGCGACGCACGGCATCCGCGTGAACGAGATCTGTCCATCCAGCATCGCGACGCCCATGCGCATCGAGAATCTGGTGGACCGTGCCCGCGCCGCCGGCCGGGATCCCGAACAGGCCAGGGCCGAGGCCATCAAAGAGGCCGGCGACCCCGCCGGCGTCGCGCGCATCCTGGCCTTCCTGGTCTCCACAGACGCGGACTACGTGCGAGGGGCGATCTACACCCGCTGACGGCGTCATGGGTAAGGCCGCTCACCTTGGCCTCGCGGGGTTGACCCCGCCGCCGATCGTCGCGGCTGCGGTCATCGTCCGGCGGACCCAGCGCGCCACCCGGTGGCCGAGGCGCCCCCGCCGCGATCACCGTGGCCCTGGTGTCGGCGGCGGCGGAGAGGAGGTTCCATGCGGGACTTTTTCAAAAGGCCAAAGGTCCTGGTGATTCTGATGGGGATCGTGGCGGCGATCGTCCTGGTCCTGTACAGCTACTTCGTGGCGGACACGGTCGAGACCAGGATCACCGATGCCCAGATGGCCAAGGTGGACGGGATATACATGATCGCCACCGAGTACCGTCCCTTTGTCAACTACGACGCGTGGTATCGTTTCAAGTTCGATTCCGGGACCATCCAGAACGACGCGGTTCGCTTGAAGGGGAAAATGGTCAGGATCAAGAAATACGGGTGGAGGCTTCCCATTTTTTCCGAATACGAGAACGTGGTGAAGATCGAGGAGGTGAAATAGACAACGCCCGCCCTCGGGTGCGCGTCGTTTCGCGAACGCCTCCGGGCTTGGCCGATTTTCGCGGTTCGGCAAATTGGCCGTGGCCCGGTCGTGGCGGATTGCTGAGAAACCGGTTCTCCCCGGGCCGCTCAAAACGGCGCAGATGCAAGGCGGTTCGCGATGCGTGGCGCGAAACGGACTGTCGCCGTACGTCGCAGCGCCCCGCGCGAGCGAACCAACGCCGCCGATGGGTCTTTTTGAGCAGCCTTTCACGCCTTGAGTCGAGGATCCAGGGCGTCCCGCAGCCCGTCGCCCAGGAGGTTGAAGGCGAGGACCGTGATCAGGATGGCCAGACCGGGGGTGGTGGCGACATGGGGGGCGATGCTCAGGTAGGCGCGGCCGTCGCTCAGCATGGCGCCCCACTCGGGGATGGGCGGCTGGGCCCCCAGCCCCAGGAAGCTGAGACTGGCCGCCGTGAGGATGGCGGTGGCGATGCGCAAGGTGCAGGGGACCAGGAGGGGCGCCACGGCGTTGGGCAGCAGATGATTCAGCATGATGCGGCCGTCTTGGGCGCCCATCATGCGCGCCGCCACGATGAATTCCTGCGCTTTGAGGGAGAGGATCTGCCCGCGCGTCACCCGGGCGAACAGGGGCACCGAGAAGATGCCCACGGCCACGATGACGTTCTCCAGCCCCGGCCCGATGATGGCGATGATGCAGACGGCCACCAGGAGCCCGGGGAACGCCAACTGGACATCCATGAGCCGCATGATGATCGTGTCGGCCCAACCGCCGTAGTAGCCGGCCACGAGCCCCAGGACCACGCCGCCGATGCACCCCAGCAGCATCCCCAGAAAGCCGATCCGCAGGGAAATCCGGATTCCATGGATGATGCGGCTGAAGATGTCGCGCCCGTGGACGTCGGTCCCGGCCAGGTGCTTCATCGACGGTCCGGCCAGCGAGCTGGCCAGATCTTGGCGGATGGGGCCGTAGGGGGCGAGGCAGGGCGCCGCAATCGCCACGACGATCAGTGCGATCACGACGGCGCCGCCGGCCATGGCCACCGGGTTCCGCAGCAGGCGCGCCCACGCGTCGCCCCACAGGCCGCGCGACTCGCGCCCCACGTCGGAAATCGTCGTCAGCGTCTCGACGGCCGGTCGATCTGCCATCCCCTGCGCCTGCGAGTCGCGGGTTCTATCCATACGAGATCCGCGGATCGACCACGGCGCAGAGCGCGTCCACGACGAGGTTCACGAGCGCGAACTGCATGGCCAGCAGGAGCAGCGCACCCTGGATCACCGGATAATCGCGAAACCCGATCGCCTCGACCAACAGCCACCCCACCCCGGGATACGCAAAGACGGTCTCCGTGACCACCGCCCCGGCCAGCAGATAACCGAACTCCAGGCCGATGACGGTGATGACCGGGATCAGGGCGTTCTTCACCGCGTGGCGGAGGACGACCGCTCGCTCCGAGAGACCCTTGGCGTGCGCGGTGCGGATGTAATGCATGCCCAGCACTTCCAGCATGGAAGAGCGAGTCACCCGGGCGATGATCGCCGCCGCGTCGGTGCCCAGGGTCACGGCCGGCAACACCAGGTTCTCCAGCCCGCCACGGCCGGTGATGGGGAAGAGGTCCAGCTTCACGGCAAAGACGAGCATCAGCATGAGGCCCAGCCAAAAGGACGGAGTGCAGACCCCCAGCTGGGCCACCACCATGCTGCCGCAATCGAAGAAGGAGTTCCGCCTGACCGCCGCGGTTGTCCCTGCGGTGACACCGATGAGGACGGCGACGACGGTGGGGCAAAGCGTCAGCTCCACCGTTGCGGGAAGGGCGAGACCAAGCTCCTGCGTCACCGGCCGGTGCGTCCTCGTCGAGCGGCCCAGATCGCCGCGGAAGACGTTGCCGAGCCAGGCGAGGTACTGGACCGGCAGGGGGCGATCCAGCCCCAGGCTGGAACGGATGATCTTTACGTCCTCCTGCGTGGCATCGAGTCCGGCCACCAGGCGCGCGGGGTCGCCGGGGACCAGGCGGAGGATGAGACAGATCACCACCGAGACCCCGAAGAGGATGGGCGTCATCGAGAGCAGGCGGCGCAGGATATAACGACACATCGCACGCACCTGGGGTTCGCGCCGGCCACCGGGACCACGATCCGCGAGGCGGGGACGCGCGGCAAGCCCGCCAGGATTCGTCGAGCCCCCCGGCGTGCTTGCCCGCGTGTCCGTCCGTTTTGGTCTTCTGCGCGCTCGGCGCAAGAGACCGGGCTACTTGTAGTAGACCGACCGGTAGAACCCGATGGCGTCGGGCTGGAGCGAGATCCCGCCCACGTTGGCGCGACTGCCGCCCAGCAAATTGTTCACCCAGAGGACGATCCAGGGGCAATCATCCATGATGGCCCGCCGGGCCACGGCGTACGCCGCCTTGCGCTTGGCCGGGTCGGCGGTCTGGAGACCGGCCTTTATGGCCTCCTCGACTTTTGGATTGGTGTGGAAGCCGATCGTGAAGTTGGTGGGCGGCCAGTTGTCCTTGGTCAACAGGGGGCGAAAACCCCAGTCGGCATCGCCGGTGGAGAGGGACCAACCGGCTTGTGTGAGCCATGTTCGACGACAGGGTGTGGCGTCGTCCTGGACGTCGGGGCGGGGCCCTGATGCGAAAGTATCCGGCGGCGCGGACGCCGCTGTCAAGGCCGAAAACGGCGCGCCCGAGAACGGTCCGGAGCCGGGCCTTGACGCCTCTTCGGATCGGGTGCTATCGTTCCGTCCGCCAGCGTGGGCGCCGACGTGCCCCAGGTGTGGCGGGAAGCCGTCTTGCCCCTCACCCTCACGACAGGATGGACACCATGAGCGCATTTGCAGCCAAGGGCATCATCGCCGCGCCGGTGTTGCCGATGCTTCCGGACTTCTCCATCGACTGGGACGGGCTGCGGTCCTATCTGGCCTGGATCGCCGGGCAGCGGCCCACGGCTATCGCCATGAACATGGACGCCAGCGAGGGGCCCGCCCTCGGCCGCGACGAGATGCTGGAAGTCGTACGGGTCTCGCGGAAGGCCATCGGCGGGGCCTGTCCGCTCGTGTCGGGTCTGATCGTCGGCTCCACCGCGGATGCCGTGGCCTTTGGCCGGGAGCTGAAGGCGGCGGGCGCCCAGGGCCTGGCGATCTTCCCGCCGTTCCCCACGTTCCTGGGCAACCCGGTACCGACCCGGATGATCTACGAGTACCACAAGGCGGTGGCGGATGGCGTGGATCTGCCGCTGATCGCCTTTCAGTTTCCCAAGGCGTGGGGCCCGGACTTCCCGCCGGAGACGCTGCGCGAGCTGGTGAAGATCCCGCAGATCGTCGGGCTGAAGGAGGCTTCCTTTGACACCACCAAGACCGTGGAGACCATCGACGCGGCCCGCACGCTGCCGCGGAAGCTCGGCATCCTGACGGGCAGCGACACCTTCATCCTGGAGGCGATGATCTTCGGCTGCGACGGGGCCCTGATCGGCTTCGCCTGCACGGCCACGGCAGAGCTGATCCGCATGCACCAGGCGGCGGCGGCCAAGGACTTCCCGACGGCCTTCGAGATCTGGGGGCGTCTGGGCCCCCTGGCGCGGTACGGCTGGCGGGCGCCCATCCGCGACTACCGGCCACGGATGAAGGAGGTGCTCGTCATGCAGGGCCTGATCCGCCATGCCGCCGTGCGGCCTCCGCAGCTTCCCGTGGACGACGCCGAGCGCGCCGAACTGCGCCGGCTGGCGGAGCATGCGGGGCTGATCGCCAAGACCGGCCAACGGGCCGCGGCGTAGTGTGACGGAAAAGAGGAGGGTAACACATGAGACGCACCATCCGTCGGGCAATGGCGCTACTCCTCGTCGGCGGCCTGACCGCGGTCGGGTTGGCCGAGGCGGGCACGACGCTCCGCGTGGTTTTCCCCGGCACCTCCGAAACGGAAAAGCAGGGGGCCGTCCGACTGAAACAGCTGGCCGAGAGCAAGTTCCCAGACATCAAGGTCGAGATGATGTACATCGGCTGGCCGGATCTGGAGAAGAAGCTCTCCGTGATGCTGCCCGGCGGCGACGTGCCGGACCTCGTCCAGCAGCAGGAGGCCACGACGCTGGTCGCCATGGGGGCGCTGGAGCCGCTGGACGGCTACATCGCGCGGCCGGACAGCACGCTGAAGAAAGAGCAGTTCTACGAGGGGGTCTGGGACTATTCCCTGTACGACGGCAAGCTCTACACCATCCCCATCCGCGCCATCTCCTACGGACTCCTGGTGCGGGAGGATCTGCTGACCCAGGCCGGGATGAAGCTCTCGGACCTCAAGACCTGGGACGATCTGAAGAAGGCGGCCAAGGCGCTGACCAAGGGTAACGTCTACGGCTACGGCTATCCGCTGGGTCTGCCCCGCTTCGCCTGGCGCGAGGGGCCGTACATCGCGGGGTACAGCGACAACTTCGATATCTCGGACACCAGCGAGGCCACCAAGCCCAAGTATCTGGAGATGCTGCGCCTCTTCAAGGACCTGCAGCCTTTTATGTCCCCCACGACCAAGGTCATGGGTCTGCGCGAGGCGTTCCAGGCCTGGGGGCTGGGCAACATCGCCCTGATGCCCGGCGGCGATTTCTTCGTGGCGAATCTGTACCCCATCAATCCCAAGATTCTGAAGGTCAGCCGCGCCATCGCCTTCCCCAAGGGGCCGTCCGCCCAGAAGCCGTGGGCGCCCGTGGCGAACGTCGGCTGGGCCATGTTCAAGGGCAGCCAGAACAAGGACGCCGCCTGGAAGGTGATGCAGCTTTACTGCAGCCTGGAGAACCTGACGGAGGAGTCGGCGATGCTGAACACGCCGGCGCGGCGGGACATCGACATGGCGAAGCTGGCGCAGGCGGCCGCCAAGTTCTATCCGGATGCGGTGGAGGAGAACAAACGGATCATCGGCGATTTCGTTGCCAACGTCCATCCCATCGGGGTGCCGATGCGGAAGATCCTGCGCCGCGAGGAGATGGAGGTGGCCTTTCAGAAGGTCATGATCGAGATGCTGGACGGCAAGCTCACGCCCGAGCAGGCCTACGACCGGATCAAGGCCGAGATCGACAAGATCAAGCGCGGCTAAGCCGTTGCCAAAGAATTACTTGACCGGAGAAATTTCGTAAACGGCACAAGGAGCCGTGACGAAATCCAGGAATAGACAAGTTATTTCGTAACGGCTCCTAACAACCTGACGCGAGCGGGGCCCGGCGGTACGCCGGGCCCGGTTTTGCCCTGCAGCCGATGACGACTTTTTCCCGTGTTGCGCACACCGTGGCACGGAACCGGACGCCGTACCTCTTGCTCTTGCCCAGCGTCGTCTATCTGGTCGGCTTCACCATCTATCCCATCCTGAACGTCTTCTATCTCAGCCTGACGGACCTCCACCTGGTCAAGTCGCTGGTGCCGAGGTTCATCGGGCTCCAGAACTTCCGCGACCTGATCTGGAACGATGCGGACTTCCGGCGCATCGTGGTCAACACGTTTATCTGGACCTTCGGCAGCACGGCCCTGCAGTTCGTCCTGGGGCTCGCCACGGGCCTCATCCTGAACGCGCGCCTCCCGTGGCGAGGCTTCTGGCGCGGGATCATGCTGGTGCCGTGGGTCACGCCCATCGTGGTGGTCGGGATCATCTGGCGCTGGATCTACGACGGAAGCTACGGTCTCCTGAACTACTACCTCAACGTTCTGGGCCTGCTGAACCGATATGTCGTGTGGCTGGGGGAGGACTGGAGCGTGTGGCCGGCCATCCTGCTGGCGAGCCTGTGGAAAGGCTACCCGTACATGTGTCTGATGCTGCTCGCCGGGCTGCAGACGATCCCGCAGGATGTTTACGAGGCCGCGGACGTGGACGGCGCCACCGGCTTCCGCTGCCTGTGGTACGTGACGCTGCCGCTCCTCAAGCCGGTCGCCGCCATCGTGACCCTGGTGGCGCTGGTTCTCACCTGGAACAACTTTCAGATGATCTGGGTCCTCACCGAGGGCGGGCCCGCGTACGCCACGAGCGTCCTGGCCACCTATGTCTACACCAAGGGCTTCGTCTTCTTCCAGCTCGGCTCCGGATCCGCGGTGGCGACGCTCTCGATCCTCGTGATCCTCGTCGTCTGCGTGATCTACGCCCGCTTGACCCGTCTGGAGGAGCGGGAGCCGTGAACGGGAGGCTGGCCCGTCGACTGGGGATGTTTGCGGCGCTGGGCCTGGTCATGGCCTTCACGCTCTCGCCCTACGCGTGGCTGGTCGTCAGTTCGTTCAAGGCGTCCACCGACATCTTCACCCGGACCCCGAACTGGAGCCTCTCCGGGGCCACGCTGAAGAACTATATCTGGGCGCTGGGGCCGACCGGGGGCAACCTCAGCATCTTCTTCTGGAATACCATCCTCGCGGCAGGGCTCACGGCGATCATCACCGCGGTCCTGGGGGCCATGGGCGGCTACGCCATGGCGCGCTACGCCTTCCCCGGACGACGGTTCCTGGCGCTGGCCTTGCTTCTGTCCCCCATGTTCCAGGGGCCGCCCGTCATGATCCCGTTCTACCGGATTCTCTCGACGCTCAAATTGCTGAACACGATCCCCGGTCTGGTCCTGGTGTACCTGTCGCTCACGCTGCCCATCTGCATCTGGCTGATGGCCGGCTTCTTCCGGAGCCTCCCGGTCGAGCTGGAAGAGGCGGCGCTGGTGGACGGCTGCGGCCCCGTCGGCGCCTTCGCGTGGATCCTGCTGCCGCTCACCGTGCCCGGCCTCGCCGCCACGTCCCTGTACGCGTTCGTGGTGGCCTGGAACGACTACCAGTACGCGCTGATCCTGACCAGCTCGGAGCGGGCCAAGACGATCCAGCTCAGCCTGTCGGAGCTGCTCACGTTCTTCGGCCAGACAAACTGGGGCGGCATCATGGCCAGCGGTGTCCTCACCACGCTCCCCGTCATCCTCATCTTCATGGTCATCCAGAAGGCGCTGGTCCAGGGCCTCACGGCGGGCGCGCTGAAGTCGTGACCGGTCTCAGGCGCCGCTCTCCGCCGGCGTGGTCCAGTCTTTCACCTCAAGTGACGCGCATCCCTGTCTCTCCTTGACACCCCCAGCCCCTCTGAGGCATCCTCACATCACTCGCGTTCTGACGGTGGCCCGCACGCCCGGCGGGGCTCACGCCGCCGCGGCCCAAGAAATGACGCGTCGTGTCCCGACACTGAGAACAGCATGACCGAGCCCTCCATGCCGGCCCCCCCAATCCCACGCCTGGCGCTCCGGGGCATCACAAAGGTCTACCCGTCGGTGGTGGCCAACGACGGGATCGATCTGGACGTCGCGCCCGGGGCGATCCACGCCCTCCTGGGCGAAAACGGGGCGGGCAAGAGCACGCTGGTCAAGGTCATCTACGGCGTGGTCCGCGCCGACGCCGGCGAGATCCGCTGGGACGGCCGCCCCGTGACCATCGATAGCCCCGGCGCCGCCCGCCGGCTCGGCATCGGGATGGTGTTCCAGCACTTCTCGCTCTTCGAGACGCTGACCGTCGCCGAGAATATCTCGCTGGCGGTTCCCGGGGCTCTCCGGGAGCTGTCGGCGCACATCGCGGAGCTGTCGCAGCGCTACGGGCTGCCGGTGGACCCCCGCCGGCCCGTCCACACCCTGTCCGTCGGGGAGCGCCAGCGGGTGGAGATCGTTCGGTGCCTCCTGCAGGAGCCCAAGCTCCTCATCCTGGACGAGCCCACGTCGGTGCTTCCGCCCCTGGCGGTGGACCGGCTCTTCGGGACGCTGCGGCAGCTTGCGGCCGAGGGCTGCAGCATCCTGTACATCAGCCACAAGCTGGAGGAGATCCAGAGCCTCTGCCACGCCGCGACGGTGCTCCGGGCCGGCCGCGTGACGGGGACGGTGGATCCCCGCCGCGAGTCCGCGGAGTGTTTGGCCCGGATGATGACCGGGAAGGACCTGCCCGCCGCGGCTTACCCCGAGCCCTCCGCCGAGCGCGAGGCGCGGCTTGTCGTTTCCGGCCTGAGCCTGGCGCCGGACGATCCGTTCGGAACGAAACTGACGGATGTCACGCTCGGTGTGCACAGCGGGGAAATCGTGGGGATCGCGGGGGTCTCGGGGAACGGTCAGAAGGAGCTCATGACCGTCCTCTCCGGCGAGCGCCGGGTGGAACCGCCGGAGACGGTGCGGCTCTGCGGCGCGCCGGTCGGACGCCTGGGCCCGCGCGCGCGGCGCGCGCACGGCCTGGCGTTCGTCCCGGAGGAGCGGCTGGGCCGCGGGGCGGTCCCGCCGGTCACGCTGGCCGAGAACGCCCTCCTGACGGCGGCCCACCTGGACATGGTGCGGGCCGGCTTCGTTCGGGTGGCGCAGACCCGCGCGTTCGCGGCCCGCTGTATCCAGGAGTTCGCCGTGAAGGCCAGCGGGCCGGACGCCGCGGCCCGGAGCCTCTCGGGCGGCAACCTCCAGCGGTATCTTGTCGGCCGGGAGATCCTGCAGCAGCCCAAGGTGTTGCTGGTGTCGCAGCCCACCTGGGGGCTGGACGTGGGGGCGGCGGCATTCATCCGCCAGCGGCTGGTAGAGATGCGGAACGCGGGAGCCGCCATCCTCGTGGTGTCGGAGGAGCTGGAGGAGCTGTTCGAGATCTGCGATCGGATCGCGGTCATGTTCGGCGGCAGGCTCACGCGCGCGGTCCCGGTGAAGGCGACCTCGGTGGCCGAGATCGGGGCGTGGATGACCGGACTCTTCCCGGCGGAGCGGGCCGAGGCGGCCGCGGGGGGACAACGGTGAGGCTGCGGCTGGAAGCCCGACCCGACCCGTCCCGCGCCATGCTGGCGGCATCGCCGGCGATCGCGACCGTGCTCACGCTGGCCGCCGGCGTCGTGCTCTTTCTGGCGCTGGGACAGCGGCCGGGCGCGGCGCTCCACACGTTCTTCGTAAAGCCCGTGAGCACGGGGAACGGCGTGGCCGAGCTCCTCCTCAAGGCGGCGCCGCTGGTGCTCATCGCCCAGGGGCTGAGCATCGGCTTCCGGGCCAACGTCTGGAACATCGGCGCCGAGGGGCAACTCGTCCTGGGGGCGATCGCGGCGAGCGCGCTGGCCATCCGGTTCGACGGGACGACATCGGGCTGGCTCTTGCCCGGCATGGTGGCGGCGGGCATCCTGGGCGGCATGGCCTGGGCCACGGTCCCCGCCTATCTCCGGACGCGCTTCCACGCCAACGAGATCCTGGTCACGCTGATGCTCACCTACGTGGCGGGGCTGTTGCTCTCGTACCTGGTCCACGGCCCCATGCGGGATCCGCAGGGGCTGAACTTCCCGCAGTCCATCCTCTTCGGTGAGTCGGCGCTGTTCGCGAATCTTGTGGCGGGGACCCGGCTAAACACCTCGGTCCTGTTCGCCCTGGCGGTCACCCTGGGGGCCTGGGTCTTCGTGACCCGAACCTTTGCCGGCTACCAGATGCTGGTCGGAGGGCTGGCCCCGCTGGCGGCGCGCTATGCGGGTTTTAGCGAGACGCGGGCGGTGTGGGCCGCCCTTCTGATCGGCGGGGCGGCGGCGGGCCTGGCGGGCGTCGGGGAAGTGGCGGGGCCGCTGGGGCAACTGCTCCCCACCGTGTCCCCCGGTTATGGGTTTGCCGCCATCATCGTGGCCTTCGTGGGGCGGCTGCATCCCTTGGGCATCGTCGCGGCGGGGCTGTTGATGTCGCTGCTGTACCTCGGGGGCGAGGCGGCGCAGATCGTCCTGCAGGTCCCGTACGCCGTCACCAGCCTGTTCCAGGGGCTGCTCCTTTTCTGCCTCCTGGGCAGCGATCTTTTCGTATTCTACCGGGTGCGGCGGGTGCGGCGTCGGCCCGCGACCGGCGGACGGCCATGAGCGACCTGCTCGTCGCACTTCTGGCGGGCACGGTGACGGCGGCGACGCCGCTCGTCTTTGCCGCGCTGGGGGAGTTGATCGCCGAAAAGTCGGGGGTGCTCAATTTGGGCGTCGAGGGGATGATGCTGATGGGCGCCATCGCCGCTTTCGCGGGGGCAACGACCAGCGGCAGCCTGGCGCTGGGGGTCGTGTGCGGGGCGCTGGCGGGCGCCGGGATGGCGGCTCTCTTCGGGGTCCTGGCCCTGACGCTTCTGGCGAATCAGGTGGCGACCGGGCTGGCGCTCACCATCTTCGGCACGGGGCTCTCGGCCCTCCTGGGGCGGGGCTATGTGAGTCTGACGCTGAGCGGCATGCCGCCCATCGCGCTGCCAGGTCTGTCGTCCGTTCCGGTCCTGGGCCCGGTCCTGTTCACGCAGAACGTCTTGGTGTATCTTTCGCTGGCGGCATTCGGGGCGACCCACTGGTTTTTGTACCGGACCAAGGCGGGCCTCGTCCTGCGCGCCGTAGGGGAGTCGCCCGAGTCGGCGCACGCGGTCGGGTATCGGGTGGCGCGCATCCGTTACGCCGCTACCCTGATCGGCGGCGCGCTGGCCGGGGTGGCGGGCGCGTATCTGGCGGTGGCGTACACGCCCATGTGGGTCGAGCAGATGGCCGCCGGCCGCGGATGGATCGCGCTGGCCCTAGTGGTGTTCGCCACCTGGCGGCCGGTGCGCGTCCTCGCCGGGGCGTATCTCTTCGGCGGCGTGACAATCCTGCAGCTGCACGCGCAGGCGCTGGGGCTGGCGGTGCCCTCCCAGCTCTTGTCGATGCTGCCCTATCTGGCGACCATCGGGGTGCTGGTCGCGATCTCGCGGGACGTCCAGACGATTCGCGTGAACGCACCCGCGTCCCTCGGGAAGCCGTTCCATCCGGGGGGCTGACGGGGAGAGAACAGCCGGCAGCGGACAGCCGGCAACTGGCAGCGGGCAGCGAACGTGCATGGCGCATGGCGCAGAGCGTCACGGAAAGAGGGGTCGCGCGTAATGCGCCATGCGCATGGGCCACTCACCCAGAGGAGGTTTCGATGCGGCGACAACGCTGGATGACGGTACTGGCCACCGGTGCGGCGCTCCTGCTCGGGATGGGTGCGGCGCAGGCGGGCGAGGCGCTCAAGATCGGCTTCGTGTACGTGAGCCCCATCGGGGACGCCGGCTGGACGTACCAGCACGACCTGGGGCGCAAGGCCCTGGAGCAGGCGCTGGGCGACAAGGTCGTCACCAAGTACGTGGAGAACGTACCGGAAGGCGCAGACGCCGAGCGCGTCATCCGCGAGCTGGCCGCCTCCGGCCACGGGCTCGTTCTCACGACCTCGTTCGGCTTCATGAACCCCACGATCAAGGTGGCGTCCCAGTTTCCCAACGTCGCTTTTATGCACGCCACCGGCTACAAGTCGGCCAAGAACGTCGGGATCTACAATGCCCGGTTCTACGAGGCACGGTATCTGACCGGCATCGTCGCGGGCAAGATGACCACGAAGAACGTGGCGGGGTACGTGGCGGCCTTCCCGATTCCCGAGGTCCTCCAGGGGATCAATGCGTTTGTGCGCGGCATGCGCAGCGTGAACCCCAAGGCGGAGCTGAAGGTCATCTGGGTGAACTCCTGGTTCGATCCGGGCAAGGAGCGCGAGGCGGTCCTGACGCTGATCTCGCAGGGGGCCGACGTGGTGACGCACCACACCGACTCCACCGCCGCCGTCCAGGCGGCCGAGGAGAAGGGGGTCTGGGCGGTCGGGTACCATTCCGACATGTCCAAGTATGCGCCGAAGATGCACCTGACCGCAGCCACGCACATCTGGGGGGACATCTACATCAAGGCCGCGCAGGACGTCCTGGCCGGGAAGTGGAAGCCCGAGAACGTCTGGGGCGGGATCAAGGACAGGATGGTCAAGCTGGCCCCCATCAACGCCGCGGTTCCCGCGGAGGTGAAAGATCGGGTCGGCAAGATCGAGAAGGACATCGTGTCGGGCAAGTTTCACCCGTTCGCGGGGCCGCTGAAGGATAACGAGGGCAAGGAGCGCGTGGCGGCGGGGAAGACGATGACCGACGACGCCATGCAGAAGATGGATTTCTACGTGGAAGGCGTGCAGGGGAAGCTGCCGAAGTAATGCGCCGCAGCGGGGGCCGGTCTGCCGGCCGGCTCGTGCGGTTTCCCCGCGGCCCGTCGGCGGGTCGTCCCGTCATCCGCCATGGGGCGCAGCGTGGCTTCCGGTTGCGAGGAGGGCTGGATGGGATTCATCGCAGTAGTCACGGACTCCGTGTTCCCATCGCTGGAGCCGGAGCACCGCGTCCTGGATCCTTTGGGGATCGAGCTGCGTGCAGGACAGTGCCGCTCGGAGGAGGAGGTCATCGCGCTGGCCGGGGACGCGAATGCGATCTTGAACTGCTACGCGAGGATGACCACCCGGGTCATCGGCGAGCTGAAGCACTGCAAGGTCATCGCCCGGTACGGCATCGGCGTGGACAACGTTGACCTCGCGGCGGCCACCCGGGCCGGGATTGTGGTGACGAATGTCCCGGACTACTGCGTGGACGAGGTCTCGGATCATGCGCTCGCGCTTTTTCTGGCGCTGGCCCGGCGGGTGGTGGCGGCCGACCGGGCGGTGAAGGGCGGCGCCTGGGACGTGGTGGCTCACAAGGGAATCCAGCGGCTGCGCGGTCGGACGCTCGGGCTCCTGGGGTTCGGCAAGATCGCCCGCGCGCTGGCGGCGAAAGCCCAGGCCCTCGGCATGAACGTGCTGGCGACGGACCCGTTTGTGGACGTGGAAACCATGGCGCGGCTGCGGGTGCGGGCCGCGGACCTGGACACCCTGCTGGCGGAGTCGGACGCGGTGTCGGTGCACGTTCCCCTCTCCCCCGAGACCCGCGGCATCGTCGGGGCGCGGGCGCTGGCGCGCATGAAGCCGACCGCCTTCCTGATCAACACCTCGCGTGGCGGACTGGTGGACGAGCAGGCGCTGGCCGCGGCCCTGACGGCCGGCCGGCTGGCCGGGGCGGCGCTGGACGTCGCCGAGGAGGAACCGCCCCCGGCCGACCATCCGCTGCGGACGGCGCCCAACCTCATCTTGACGCCGCACCTGGCCTTCTATTCCCGCGAGGCGGTGGTGGAGCTCCAGACGAAGGTGGCGGAAGAGGCGGCGCGGGCGTTCCGGGGCGAACCGCCCCGGTCGCCCGTGAATCGAGAGGTCCTCGCCCGCTAAGGCAGGGGCGCCTTCGCCTGTGTGCGAGAGGGGCGGCGCGGAAGACTCGCCAATGAGGGTGGCGCCGCGTCGGCGTCCCCGATGCGATGATTCCGAGGGGCCGAGACGATCACCCACAGGAGGCACACCATGACCACACAGAAGGGCACCGGAAGCCGAACCCCCTGGCAGACGGACAAATGGTTCGTGAGTCCGTGGAACTATCTGCCCGAGGTGACGCAGGGCTTCGCCTTCCCCACGCGCATCCAGTTCCACGACGTCTGCCTCCGGGACGGCGAGCAGCAGGCCGGGGTGGAGTTCACCCCCAAGGAGAAGATCAAGCTGGCGACGATGCTGGCCGAGGCCGGCGTGCACCGCATCGAGGCGGGCATGCCCGCCGTCTCGAAGTACGATGCCCAGGCCATCACGGAGATCGTAAAGCTGAAGCTCCCGGCGGAGATCTTCGCCTTCTCGCGGTGCATGGTGGAGGATGTGAAGCGGGCGGTGGACACCGGGGTCAAAGGGATCGTGATGGAGGTCCCCGCCAGCGAGCACATCATCCAGTACGCCTACCGGTGGTCGCCCGAGAAGGCCATCGACCTGTCCGTGGAGGCCACCCGCTACGCCAAGTCCCAGGGGCTCTACGTGGTCTTCTTCCCCATCGACGCCTCGCGCGCCGAGATGGGGTGGTACCTCAACACCATGGAGCGGGTCGCCACCGAGGGGCACATGGACGCCCTGGCCTTGGTGGACACCTTCGGCGTCCTCTCGCCCCACGCCGTGCGCTACTTCGTGCGCGAGACGCGGAAACGGATCCAGAAGCCGCTGGAGACCCACTTCCACATGGATTTCGGGATGGGGGTGGCCAACACCATCATCGCGCTGGCCGCCGGGGCCGAGGTGGTCCACGCGACGATCAGCGGGATCGGCGAGCGCGCCGGCAACGTCCCGACGGAAGACACCCTCATCGCGCTCCTCACCATGTACGGGGTGGACACGGGGGTGAAGACGGCGCACCTGACCAAGCTCTCCCGCTACGTCCGGAAGATCGCCAAGCTGGCCATGGCCTCCAACCGGCAGATCGTGGGTGACGCGGTCTACGACATCGAGTCGGGGATCATCGCCTCCTGGTTCAAGAACGTGGGGGCGGAGCACATCCTGGAGGTCTTCCCGGTGCACTGGGACCTGGTCGGGCAGCGGCCGGCCAGGGTGGTCCTGGGGAAGAACAGCGGCCTCGATTCCGTCAAGCTGCACCTGGAGCGCCTGCGGGTGCAGGCCACCGACGACCAGGTCAACGAGCTGGTCTTGCGGGTGAAGACCGCCTCGCTGAAGAAGAAGGGGCTGGTCGACGACCAGGAGTTCCGCCGGATGGTCAAGGCGGTGGTGAAACGGTAGCGGCACTCTGTCAACGAACGTTCGGGGCAGGGCGCGCGGGCGATCTGCATGCGTGACTCGCAGGCGGCACACACATTTCCCCCGCAGCTGGTGGGGCTCTTGATCGGTCTGACGCTGGGCTGGGGCTTCAACTGGCCCATGATGAAGCTGGCGGTGAGCGGGATGGCGCCCATGCGCTTCCGCACCCTGTGCCTCTTGGCCGGTGCGGTGGGACTCTTCGCCACGGCGTGGACCGGGGGGCTTCGCCTGCGTGTGCCCGCTGGGCAGTGGCCGCGTCTGATTGCCATGGCGGTCTTCAACATCTGCGGCTGGAACATCTTCGCGATCTACGGCGTGTCCCTCATGGCTTCCGGGCGGGCGGCGATTCTCGGCTACACGATGCCGATCTGGAGCGTCGCGCTGTCGATATGGCTGCTGGAAGAACCGTTCACGCGGCGCCGCGCGCTGGGTGTGGCGCTGGGGCTGAGCGGGATGCTGTTTCTTTTGGGGGGAGAGATCCAGGCGGTCGGCCGATCGCCGCTGGGTGCGCTGTGCATGCTGGGTGCCGCCGTGACCTGGGCCATGGGGACCATCATCATGAAACGCTGGCCGGTGGATCTGCCGGTGAGCAGCCTCACCGCATGGCAGATGGTGGTCGGTTTGGGCCCCATCGTCGCCATCGCGCTCTTTGTCGAGCGGGGTCCCTTCAACCCCTTCACGCTGTCCGCCGGTCCCTTGCTCGGCGTCTTGTTCAACCTGGTCGTGGCCTTCAACTTCTGTTACTGGGCGTGGTACAGAATCGTCCTCGTTGCCCCGGTGGGTGTCTCCAGCCTCTCCGTGATGATGATCCCGGTGGTCGGCGTGTTCAGCGGTTTCCTGGTGCTGGGCGAGGTGCCGCGCTGGTCAGACTATATCGCGCTGATCCTTGTGGTGGGATCGCTGGCGACGGTCATGCTTCCGTCGTGCCATCGCTGAGGCGGAACGGTTCACCGCAAGAGGCGCAAGACGCATACGGATGCGTGCTCCGGACCTGGCGAGACTCCTGCCGGGAGGGCCCATCCCGGGCTCGTTTTCCCGACCTTCTTGACAACTGCAGGTTGGAACCCGATCCTCGCGTCATGGATCGGAGCCATTCACCGCATCCGCCGACGGGTCTGGGACCGCTCGGCGCGGCTGTCCTTCTTGCGGCGGTCTGCGTGTCCCTCGGCGCCTGCGGCTTGAGGGTGGGCGCAGTCCCGATCCGGCGCGACGGCGGTTGCCCGGTGCCGGGGCGCTGGACGGTCCTGAGCACCGGCGGCGTGGTGGAAGAACCCACGGACAAGCTCTTGGCGCGCTTGGCCCGCCAGCGGGTCGTGCTTCTCGGCGAGGCGCATGACAATCCCGAACATCACCGCTGGCAGCTCTCCACCATCAGTGGGCTCCATGCCCTTCGGCCGGACCTGGCGTTGGGGTTCGAGATGTTTCCCCGCCGCGCCCAGCCCGTGCTGGACGAATGGGTGGCGGGGCGGCTTGGCGAGGCCGAGTTCCTGACACGCACCGAATGGCGCCAGTTCTGGGGATACGACGCGGCGCTGTATCTCCCCATCTTTCACTTCGCGCGCATGTATCGGATTCCGATGCTGGCCCTGAACGTCGAGCGAGGGCTGGTCGGCCGAGTCAGGGACAAGGGCTGGGCCGCCATTCCCGTGGCGGATCGTGAAGGCGTCACCGACCCCGCCGCGGCCAGCCGGGAGTATGCAACACGGCTCTACCGATCTTATCTCGACCACCAGGCGTCGGAGGGACACGGTCACCCCCACGAAAAAGAGCCCGACGACAGCGACCTCGCGGACCCGGCGTTCCAGCGTTTCGTCGAGGCCATGCAGGTCTGGGATCGGGCGATGGCACAGGGCATCGCCGATCACCTGCGGGACGGCAACGCGCCCCTCGTCGTGGCCATCATGGGCAGCGGGCACCTGGAGGGGGGCTATGGGGTCCCGCAACAGCTCCGGGACCTGGGGGTGACCCGGCTGGCCGTGGCGTTGCCGTGGGCGCCGTCGGAAGGCTGCGCAGGGCTCCGACCCGCGGTGGCGGACGCGGTATTCGGCATCGCGGATCGACCGCAGCCTTCCCGGCCCGATCGTCCACGCCTGGGCATCTCCATCGATTCGGCGGCGACGGGCGTGCGGGTGCGCCACGTGGTCCCCGGGAGCATCGCCGAGCAGGCCGGCATTCGGGCGGACGACGTGATCGTGCGAATCGCCGGTGAGACGGTCTCGGAACCCAGCGACGTCATCGACGCCGTCCAGCGGCAAGCGCCCGGGGCGTTGCTTCCCATCACGGTCCAACGGGGCGACGAGACGCTCGACCTCGTAGCCCGCTTCCCGCCGAGAAAATGACGCGGCCGACGGCCTTGTACCGCGCGATCCGCTGGCTTTGCCTGGGCGCGACGCTTGTCGGCGCCGGGATGGCGGGCGCGGCCCGCGACGCCGGGGCCGTGCAGGGTCTCCATCACGACCTCGCGGTTCGCCTGGACCCCGGTTCCGGGGAGCTTTTCGTCGAAGACACCGTCGCCGTCGAAGGAGGCGGCGACCTCGCGTTCGCGCTTGCCCGTCGGTTGGCGGTGGAGCGGGTGCTGGTGGACGGGGTGTCGGTGACGGCGGTGATGCAGCCTGTGCACGCCCAACGCAACCAGTGGCGGATCCCCCTGGGTCAGGCGCGGAAGGTGCGCACGGTCGTGGTGCGGTATCGCGGACGCCTGGACGCGCTGCCGGCCGCGGACCACCGAGAGGTACTCCACGGTCTGCGGCCGTCGGCGGATCCGCGGGGGAGTTTTCTGCCGGGCGGAACAGGCTGGTATCCGGAGATCGGGGCGGCCCACTTCACCTACCGGTTGTCGCTCGACCTGCCCGCCGGGCAGCGCGGCCTCGTGCCGGGGCGCCTGATCGCCGAACGAAACGAGGGCGGCCGATACCGGGCGACGTTTGCGTTCGTCCGCCCCGCCGAAGCCATCGGACTGATGGCGGGCCCCTACCAGGTGCGGGAGCAAATTGTAGAGCGGGAGAGTGCCGAGCCGCTCCGTCTTCGCACGTACTTCTACGCGGAACTGGCCGACCTGGCGGAAGATTACCTGGCGGCCGTCGGACGGTATGTGGAGCTTTACAGCCGCTGGATCGGGCCGTACCCGTTCACCGAGTTCAGCGTGGTGTCCGGGCCGCTCCCCACCGGGTTCGGCATGCCGACGCTGGCCTACTTGGGGGCGGATGTGCTGCGGCTTCCTTTTATTCGCGGAAGTTCGCTCGGCCACGAGGTCCTGCACAGCTGGTGGGGGAACGGCGTCTACGCGGACTTCGAGCGCGGCAACTGGTCCGAGGGTCTCACCGCGTTCATGGCCGATTACACGTACAGGGAACAGGAGGGGCCGGAGGCGGCACGTCAGGCCCGGCTGGAGTTATTGCGCGACATCGCGGCGATTCCGCCGGGGCAGGACCCGCCGCTCCGCCAGTTCACGAGCCGGAGCCACGGGACTTCGCAGATCGTCGGCTACCACAAGGGCACGTTCCTGTTCCTCATGCTCCGGGATCTGCTCGGGGCGCCGGTCTTCGATGCCGGCCTGCAGCGCTTCTGGCACGACCGACAATTCACGGTTGCGAGCTGGGCGGACCTCGAGCGTGCCTTCGAGGCCGCCTCGGGTCGGACGCTGGACCGGTTTTTCGACCAGTGGCTCGCGCGGCCCGGTGTGCCGCGCCTCCGCATCGAAACGGCGCGCTCCGCGCGGAACGGACCGGGGCACCGGATCTGGGTGACGCTGGCTCAGGACCAGCCGGCGTTCACAATGACCGTACCCGTGGTGGTGACCACGCCGGCGGGACGCACCGAGTACCCACTGAACGTCGACGGCGTGCGCCAGGAGTTCGTGCTCGACGTGCCTGCGCGACCGGAGTCCGTGTCCCTGGATCCGGATTTCCGCGTTCTCCGCCGGCTGGATTCCGCCGAGATGCCGCCGACGCTCCGCCAGCTCATGGTGGACCCTCGGACCGCGACGATCGCCGCATCCGCAGCGGAGGAGATGCGGGCGCTGGCCGCGGAACTCGCGCGGGCACTGCTGGATCATCCACATGCGATCGCCGACGGAGGGAGCTGGCGGGGCGACAGCCCGCTGCTCGTGATCGGGCTGTCCGCGGACGTGGATCGGTTTCTCGCCCGCGTCAACTTGCCGGGGCGGCCCCGGCAGGTCGGCATCCGAGGCACCGCGCAGGTCTGGACCTCGTACCAGACGAACGGGAAGGCGTTGGCGGTCGTCTCGGCCGCGAGCGTCGACGCACTCCGGGCGCTCCGCAGGCCGCTGCCGCATTACGGTCGTCAGAGCTACCTCGTCTTCGACGGCCCGCGGGTCGTGGAGCGAGGAGTCTGGCCGGCTCATTCACCAACATGGCACTTTGCGGAGAAGGAGCAGTGAAATCTCAGGAGCACAGTCGGTCTTTGAGGGCGGTCCACCGCGTGCCCTTGCGGAACCAACGTGATCTCGCAAGCGTCAGATAACAAACGTCTGACCGAACTCGCTAATCCGGACAAACCGTAACAACGGCGACCGCAACGTTTCCTGCAAGAACCCCACGCTCCAAGTCTTCGCGGTCACGTCAACTCAAGTCTCTGCCGGGGAAGCACTTGGAGCTAGAACCGGCGCCTAGGCTAGGCATCGCAAGGGCCTCCACATTGCTCGCCGGATCGCAGAGAACTGCCGGAAATTGACACGTGTCAATCCGTTCGCTAGCCTCCGTTCCTGAGCATCTGCGCAACGCATGCGTGCGGCGCGGAGGGTCCCTGCGCTCGCCGCCGCCGTGATTGCGCCGGCACTGCCCGTCGCTCGTCGCCTGGGCGGTCATCGTGGGATGGAGGGTCTTCCTGGACGGTGCCGAATGGCTCGCAGACAGCTTCCCCAAGTAGGGCAACAAGAATCTTTGAAGCGGAATCCACCGAACGGAGCAGGTAGGCGACGCAAAAGCCGCGCCGAAAATTCGGGAACGAGTCACCAGGTACACCGCCGGACGGCCATTGGCCGCGCGACCCGTTTTGTCAGCCTGTTGATGGTATTGGTAGTGATTGGGTTCGGTCTCTACGCGTTATACCACCTCAAATTTGACACCGTCTTTCGGATCATTCTCCAGGTCATTCTACCCATCGCGGCGACCTGGTACATCTGGCGGTGGGTCGTTGGCGAAGACGGTAAGGCACAGGGTGCAAGCTGGGACTTCGGCGTCGTCCCCCTCAAGGATGTCATCGTTGTAGGACTCGTCGTCCTGGTCGCCTCAGGGCTGTTGTGGGCGACCCTTTTGGCCGCACTCGGTGAGCGTTCGTTGTCTCACACCCTTGCGCTGTGCGGTCAGAGTCTCGTCGCGCTCGTGACGCCCGTGGCGTGGACGCGGCGGCGTTATGGCTGGCCGAAGGCGGCCCTGGGGCTCCGGCGCGGCACCCTATCGCCGTTTGCGAGCGCAGTACTTGGTTGCGGGATCGCTTTGCCCTACCTTGCCGTCCGGCTCGCGGTCGCTCCGCCACCGCCGATCCCCCATGATGCCCACAACGTGGCTCTGTTCTTTGTCCCGCTTACTCCATGGGGCTTCGGTGCCACCGTTCTGACGCCGCTCGCCGAAGAGGTGCTCTTCCGCGGCTTCGTGTACGCGTATGCGCGTCACGTGTGTGGCAGAGGAATTGGATTGGTCCTACAAGCCTTGCTGTTCGGTGCCGGGCACTTCACCGGCGACGATCCTTCGCGAGTTGTTACTGCGTTTACCATCGGGATCATCGTGGGCGTGTTGTATGAGAGGGCAGGAAGCCTCTACCCCTCGATCGTGTGCCACAGCACGTGCAACTACGTGCTGTATCTGGCCGCCACGGTCAAGCGATGAGCCAAGGCGAATGGGCCCATCTTCTCCTGCCGTCGTTGTGCCCGCACGCTCCAGTCAGCGTCGTTGTGACCAGCATGAGTGAAACCGTCTTGGTGAAATACGACGAGTGGCGGCACCCGTCTCGACGCGCCGGCGCCACACCCGGACGAAAACCCTGCTATGCGCAAGGCTGGGGGGAGCAGAATGGCTTCCTTTCACACCAGCGTCAATCGTTGGTCCCAAAAGTGCCCAGGTCCGCCCCACTTGGGGAAGCAGGTGGAACTCGAACATCCGCGGTCCAAATCGCACAATGCCTCGGGCGCCAGCCGACCACGCAGCAAGTCGCAATCCCCGCCCCTGCCTTGACATGCCCGGTGCGGTTCTCTACGCTCTCGGGTGCGGCGTGGTTTCCCACGCGGCTACCGCGACGTGGCCTCCTCGCCGGATCCCAACACGGGCACGAAGTCAATAAGGCGAGCGCGAGATTGCCCTCTAGACAGAACGCCACAACGAACTGCTCGTCCGATCCGCTCTTCCTCCGACTCGTGGGCGGCCTCGTCGGGCTGCTCGTCGGCGCAGTCAGTGGGATGCTCGTCGTGCTCGGGTTGATGCTGGTGTCGGGCTGAACGCTCGGGCTCACCGGCGTCGTCCCGGTGACAGCCGTGGGAGCAGGTCTTGGCTTGCTCCTCGGAATCGGGTTTCCCTGGATGATGCTACGAATCGCCAACTGGCTCAGTCGTAGCTAGGAGTCCGTCTGAGTAATGCGTAACGACGGTGCCGCTGCCATGGCGTTTCTCCGGACGGGGTGTGCGCGCGCGGCTGGCCTCGCCGGAAGCTGGCGGGACCCCGAGCCAGGTGCCTCACGCCGGCGCCCAGCGCCCA
>JAKPQH010000157.1 GCA_029580855.1 bacterium
CCAGGACGCCGCGCTTCGCAAGCTCCTTCGACCCGAAGGCCATGCTGACCGTGAACATGACGGGGAGAGCGACCGGCACCGCGCTCATCAGCAGGACGAGCATGAGCGGGATCATCTCGAGGAGGGGCACATGGCGGATCATCGACAGGACGATCACCGCGGCGAGGAGCGCGCCAACGATGGCAAAGAGCCAGCGGACGATCTTGGCCACCACCGCTTCGATGTGGAGTCTCGGCCGCGCCTCCTGAAGGAGTTCCGTGGTGCGGCCGAAGTAGGTCTTCGTCCCGGTCAGCATGACCACGCCGTTGCCTTCCCCCCGGCGAACAACGGAGCCCGACGAGAGCACTCCGGTGGGAGCGATATCGACATCCATCGACTCGCCGGTCAGAGCCGACTGGTCAACGCTCAACGCTCCGCTGAGGAGCTTCACGTCCGCCGGGACGATATCGCCCGGCCGCAGGCGAACAATGTCGCCGGGGACCAGTTCACGGGCGGGAATGACCTGCCATTTCGCGTCCCGCAGCACGCGCGCGCTGACCTGCAACCTCCGCCGCAGCGTTTCGACGGCACCGGCGGCCCGCTGCTCTTGTGCAAAACTCAACACGGCATTGACCACCAGCAGCGCGCCGACCACGGCGAGATCCGAGTATTTCCGGAGGACAGCCGACAGGATCATGATCAGTTCGAGCATCCACGCCGATGTGCCCCAGAATTTTTCGAGGAATTTCAGGACGGGATGGCCTCGATGCCCGGTCACCTCGTTATGGCCGTATTCCGCAAGGCGGGCGCGCGCCTCCTCGTTCATGAGGCCGACGTCCGGGTCCGTGCGAAGCGCCGCCAGCGTCTCGGCCACAGGCGCTGAGGCGAGTTGCGGCCCCTTCTGGCGGAAGCTCTCCGGAGCAGGCTTCGGAGGACCTTCGATCCCCGGGGAAGAGCTCTTGGACATCATCATTCGCTCGCTTTCCCGCGGAGGGCCGCGGCGGATGCGCTGGCTACCGGATTGGACTGATCCTCCGGAACGCAGATCACGGCCCTCCAATCCCGGCGCCGCCCGGAATATTGAGTATCCTTCTTGATTTGCGAACGACCCCGCTCATCATCGGGCGGCTGGATGGGTTATGGAATGTCCCGTGGCCAGCGGTGCCATGCGACGATCGGTCAGTCCCCTTCCGCCAGCATTT
>JAKPQH010000158.1 GCA_029580855.1 bacterium
AATACGAGATCCTGTCCAAGACGCCCGGCCCCGTGGTCCTCAAGTCGGACCCGGTGGGATTCGCGTTCGAGATGGCGACGCCGCCCACGGCCTCGGTGGTCGCCGATCTGGACTACGCGTGGGGCGACGCAGAGTGGATGGCGGGTCGCGCGGTGAAAAACGCGCTGGACGCCCCCATCTGCATCTACGAGGTCCACCTGGGGTCCTGGATGCGGGTCCCGGAGGCGGACAACCGCGCGCTGACCTACCGCGAGCTGGGGGAACGCCTGGGCGCCTACGTCGCGGAGATGGGCTACACGCACGTGGAGTTCCTGCCCGTCACGGAGCACCCGTTTTACGGCTCCTGGGGATATCAGCCCATCGGGCTCTACGCGCCGACGCGCCGGTACGGAACGCCGCAGGACTTCATGGCGTGCGTCGATGCGCTTCACCGACGGGGGATCGGCGTGATCCTGGACTGGGTGCCGGCCCATTTCCCCAACGACCCGAACGGTCTGACCTATTTCGACGGGACGCACCTGTACGAGCACGAGGATCCACGCCGGCGCGAGCATCCGGAGTGGGGGACCCGCATCTACAACTACGGACGAAACGAGGTGGCCAATTTTCTCATCGGCAGCGCGCTTTTCTGGCTGGACAAGTACCACGTCGATGGGCTCCGGCTGGACGCCGTGGCCTCCATGCTGTACCTGGACTACGGGCGGCAGGGCGGCGACTGGCTTCCGAACCGGTACGGCGGGCGCGAGAATCTGGAAGCGGTCAGCTTTCTCCGGCGCCTGAACGAGGCCGTCTACCGCGAGCACCCGGGGGCGATCACCATCGCAGAGGAATCCACCGCCTGGCCGCAAGTGTCGCGGCCGACGTACGTGGGCGGCCTCGGTTTCGGGTTCAAGTGGAACATGGGGTGGATGCACGACCTCCTGGACTACATGGCCAAGGACCCCGTCTACCGGAAGCACCACCACAGTGACCTGACCTTCGGGCTGCTTTACGCCTGGTCCGAGAATTTCATCCTGCCGCTGTCCCACGACGAAGTGGTCTACGGCAAGGGATCGCTGCACCGCAAGATGCCGGGGGACGACTGGCAGAAGTTCGCCAACCTGCGCGCGTTCTACGCGTTCATGTACGGGCATCCGGGAAAGAAACTGCTCTTCATGGGCGGGGAGTTCGGCCAGACCAACGAATGGAACCACGAAACGGGCCTGGACTGGCACCTCCTGGACATGGGCCCGTACCACCGCGGGCTGCAACGTCTCGTCCAGGACCTGAACGCGCTGTACCGGAGCGAGGCGTCCCTCCACCAGGTGGACTATGCGCCCGCGGGGTTCCAGTGGATCGACTGCAACGACTGGGATGCCAGCGTGATCGCTTTCTTCCGGAGGGCGCGCGATCCCCGGGACTTTATCGTTGTCGTGTCCAACTTCACGCCGGTGGTCCGCAGCGGCTACCGGGTGGGCGTCCCGCGCGGCGGCTTCTACCGCGAGCGGATCAACACCGACGCCGCGATCTACGGCGGCGGGAACGTGGGGAACGCGGGGACCGTCCTGGCGGAAGCCGTCCCCGCCCACGGCCACGCGCACTCCCTCGTGCTGACGCTGCCGCCGTTGGCGACGCTGGTGCTCCGTCCCGACAGCGGGTGACCCCGCGCCCGCCGGTTCCGCCCGCCCCCTCGCCACGGAGGAACGCATGCAACTCGACGAGCTTGCCTTCATGCCCGCAACGGATCTGGCCGCGGCGATCCGGGGGAAACGGCTGTCTCCTGTGGACGCGGTGGAGGCCGTGCTGGATCGGATCCAGCGGGTAAATCCGCAGCTCAACGCGTACTGCCAGGTGACGGCGGAGGCAGCCCGGGCGGAGGCGCGGGCCGCGGAGGCGGCCGTCGTACGCGGGGACCGGCTGGGCCCGTTGCACGGCGTACCCTTCTCGGTCAAAGACCTGGTCATCACCCGCGGCGTGCGCACGGCTTTCGGCTCGCGGATCTACGAGCGGAATGTTCCGGACGAGGACGCGCCGGCGGTGGAGCGCCTGCGCGGGGCCGGCGCCATCCTGGTGGGAAAGACCACCACGCCCGAGTTCGGCTGGAAGGGGACGACGGACTCCCCGCTCACCGGGATCAGCCGGAACCCGTGGGATCTGACCAAATCGCCCGGCGGCTCCAGCGGCGGGGCCGCCGCCGCGGTGGCGGCCGGCCTCGGACCGCTGGCGATCGGGACCGACGGCGGCGGCTCGATCCGGATTCCGGGGAGCTTCTGCGGTGTGTTTGGCCTCAAGCCGACCTGCGGACTGGTTCCCGTCTATCCCGTCACACCGGCGGGGACGCTCACCCAGGTGGGGCCCATGACGCGGACGGTACGGGACGCCGCGCTCATGCTGTCGGTCATGGCGGGGCCCGACGATCGTGACCCGCTGTCTTTTCCCGCCGCGGGGGGCGATTACGCGCAGGAGCTGGAGCGGGGCATCCGCGACCGCCGCGTGGCGTGGAGCCCGACCTTCGGTTACGCGCGGGTGCAGCCGGAGGTCCGGCGTGTGACCGAGGCGGCCGTCGCGCGCTTCCGGGACCTCGGATGCCGGGTCGAGCTGGTGGAACGGGTCTTCGCGGATCCCGATCCGATCTGGGCACCGCTGTTCTACGCCGGCGTGGCGGCGCGACTGCACGACGCGCTGCCCGAATGGCGCGATCGGGTGGACCCCGGCTTGCTGGAGGTGGTCGCGGAGGGAGGGCGGATCAGCGCGCTGGAGCTCAAGCGGGCCGAGCTGGGCCGCGCGGCGTTCTATCAGGTCGTCCGAAAGCTCTTCCTCGAGTACGACCTCCTGCTTTCGCCCACGCTGGCGGCGCTGCCGTTTGCCGCGGGAACGGAGCGGCCCGTCGAACACCACGGCGCCTCGCGTCTGTCCTGGGTCGCGTTCACGTACCCGTTCAATCTGACGGGGCAGCCGGCGGCCACGGTGCCGTGCGGGTTCACGGCCGACGGGTTGCCGGTCGGCCTGCAGATCGTCGGCGGCAGGCTCCAGGACGCGCTGGTCCTCCGCGCCGCGGCGGCGTTCGAGGCGGCGGCGCCGTGGGCGGGAAAGCGGCCGACGATCTGAGGGCGAGCCGGCGGGGCGCCTGCCGCGGGCATAGCGGTACGGGGCTGCGTCCTCCCCATATTGTCCGCAGCGAGTGACATTCCCCGCCGGCCACCCTTGACCGATGGCTGCGCCTCTGACACCCTATGCGCCCGGGGGGCGGCACCAGCCGACTGCACCCGCCTCGTACCTCACACGCGCGAAACGAGAGCCACCCATCGATTTCCACGCCTGCCCGCGCTGGCCGATGGCCCGTCCGACGCCCAGAGCCGGGAGGCGGGGCGCCGCTGGCGCGAGCCCGAAAGGCGCGCAGTCCGCCCGCCGCGCCGCACGCGGCGGGCAAAGATCGCGGGGCCGTTCTATCAGCCCATGGAGGCGGAGATGAGCCCGACAATCAACCGGCGCACCGTGCTGAAACTGGGCCTGGCGGCGACCGCCGGCGCCGCGCCCCGTCCCGCAGCCGCCGGGGAATCCCGGGCGGCGAAGGCCGCGCGTCCGGCTTCCCGGGATCACGTCGGCGTCCTCGTGGACACCACGCTCTGCATCGGCTGCCGCAAGTGCGAGGAGGCCTGCAACCGCCGGAACCAGCTCCCGCGCACGGCCGAATCGTTTTCGGACCGAGACGTCCTGCGCTCCTTCCGCCGGCCGACCGAGACCGCCTTCACCGTCGTGAACCAGTTCCCCGGCAGTCCGTCCGCAGATCAAGCCGGCTTGCCCCGGACCTTCTGCAAGGTCCAATGCATGCATTGCCTGTACCCGTCCTGCGTTTCCGCGTGCATCGTCGGCGCGCTGGTCAAGTCCGCCGACGGCGCCGTGGTCTACAACCCCACCATCTGCATCGGCTGCCGCTACTGCCAGATCGCCTGCCCCTTCGAGATCCCGGCCTACGAATTTCACGTGGCGCTGGCGCCGCGGGTGCGCAAATGCGAATTCTGCGCGAGCCGCGTCAACGGAACGGGCGCGGATCCCGCATGCGCCGCCTCGTGTCCGACCGAGGCCCTGGTCTTCGGACGGCGGGCGGACCTCCTCGCCATGGCCAAGGACCGACTGACCAAACGCCCGGACCGCTACCTCAACCACATCTACGGCGAGACAGAGGTCGGGGGGACCTCCTGGCTGTACCTCGCCGGTCGGCCCGTTCGCGAAATCGGACTCCTGGATCTCCCGGATACCCCGCCCCCGCAGCTGACCGAGGCCATTCAACACGGGATCTTCAGGTACGGCATCATCCCCACGGCCTTTTACGGTCTGCTGGGGGGAATCATGTGGTACAACCACCGCAAGCATCCGGGCGACGGTCCGCGCGCGCCGGAAGAGCCGGGCACCGCTTCCACACCGGCGTCCAAGGGGGGCGAGCGATGAGCCCGGCCACCCACCACGGCTACCCGCACCGTGTCACAAAGCCGTTCTTCACCTTCGGTACCGTGACGCTTCTGATCCTCATGGGCGTCGGGTTCTCCTTCGGTCTCACCCGCATGCTTTTCGGACTGGGCTCGGTGACCAACCTGGACGACCACAACCCCTGGGGCATCTGGATCGCCTTCGATGTGGCCTGCGGCGTGGCGCTGGCCGCCGGCGGATTCACCACGGCCGCCCTCGTGGAGATCTTCGGTCGAAGGCGGTACCAGTCACTGCTCCGTCCCGCCATCCTCACGGCGTTTCTGGGGTACCTCTGGGTCGCCATCGCCTTGTGCTTCGACCTGGGCCGGTACTGGAACATCTGGCGCCCGATTTTCAACTGGCAAGGCAACTCGGTGCTCTTCGAAGTGGGGATGTGCGTCACAGCCTATCTCATCGTGCTGAGCATCGAAATGGCCCCCTCCGTGCTGGAAGGCCTCAAGGCGCGGATCGACGAGGGGGAGTGGGGGGCCGCCCTGCTGCGCCGCGTCGAGAAACCGCTCCTGACACTCTACGCTGGGGTCCGGATCATCCTGCCGCTCTTCATCCTGGCCGGCGTGGTCCTCTCCTTTATGCACCAGTCCTCGCTGGGGGCACTGATGCTGATCACCCCCAGCAAGCTGAGCGCCCTGTGGAACACGCCCATTCTCCCGCTCCTCTTCCTGCTGTCGGCGCTGATGGTCGGGTTCCCCATGGTGATCCTCGAATCCATCTACGCTAACATCAGTTTCGGGCGCGACCCGGAGATGAATCTGCTCACGCCGCTGACCCGCTGGATCCCGTGGCTCATCGCCCTGTACGGTGTGGTGAAGATCGGGGACCTTATCGTCCGGCACGGCCAGCTCAATCTCCTCGCGCATCCCGCGGCGACGACCTCTCTGTTCGTCGAGATCCTCCTCGGCATCGTCGCGCCGTTCCTGCTCTTTCTCAACCAGGCGGTCCGTCGGTCCATCGGGTGGCTCTTTTTCACCGTATCCTTGATCATCTTCGGCGTCGTGCTCAACCGCATCAATGTCTTCCTGGTCGGCTACAACGCGCCGTACTCGGCGAAAGCCTACTTCCCGTCCGTCGGCGAGATCGCCATGACGGTGGCCATCGTCTCCAGCATCCTGTTCTGCTACCGGTTCTTCGTGACCTTCTTCCCCATCCTACCGGGATACGTGCCTGCAACCGAGGCCCAGCTCGCACGGATGCGGGAGGAGCGGGAGAAGACCGTGGATCCTTTCTGGACGTGGGTGATCCGCGGCACCGCGATCGCGTTCCTCCTCGGGTTCATCGGTCTGTACAGCCTGGTGCGCGTCTTCGCCTTTCAGGCGACGGTGCAGACCGTCGAAGAGGTCCGGCGCGTCAAGGCGGAGCGACCCGCACCCGCCCCGGCCGTGGCGGGGGTCTCCTATCCCGAGCGTCCCCTCGCTTACAGGAACTTCTATCTGCTGAACAGTGCGCTCCTCAACGGGACGTCGGACGACTACGAGCCGGTGGGATTCGCCCATCGGATCCACGACGCGTCTACGGGGGGAGATTGCGGCGCCTGCCACCACCGCTACGCGGCGACCGGCGGCGATCGCGTCGGCGTGGATATCAAGGACCTGCACGCCCCCATGGACATCAAGTTGGGCGGCCCGTGTTCCGCCTGCCACGACGACATGGCGAAGAACCCCCCACAGAGTTGCGCCCGCTGCCACGGACTTCCCAACGAGGCGGATGCCCCCTCCCGCATCGGCCTCAAAGGCGCCTACCATCGCCAGTGCATCGGGTGCCACGAGCGGCAGCTCAAGCCGGCGCCCGCGCCGACCGAGTGCGCGTCTTGTCATCATCCCTGGACGCCGGACCATACCGGTCTGGTCGCGCTCGACGGCCAGCCCACCCCACAGGAAGTGACGCGCGCCTGTCTGACGTGTCATCCGAAGGTCGGGCAGGATATCTTGAAAACCGCGCACTGGAACTGGAAAGGATACTCGCCCACGCTGAAGGGATACGAGCACCGCATCGACATCAGCCTGACCCAGATGGTCAACAACTCCTGCATCGCCATCGGCGCGAATCTGCAGGACTGTGCGTCCTGTCACATCGGGTACGGGTGGGTGGACGCGAAATTTGACTTCGCGGATGCGACGAACATCGATTGTCTGGTCTGCCACGACACCACGGGAACCTATCGGAAGGATCCGGGGACGGGGGGACTCCCGGCCCCGTCGCTGGACCTCGCCGCCATCGCCCGGAAGGTCGGGCGGCCCTCCCGGCACACCTGCGGCTCTTGCCATTTTGTAAGCGGCGGCGCCTCGTACACCAAGCACGGAGATCTGGAGCCGGTGCTCGCCGACCCGCCGGCCGACTTTGACGTGCACATGGGCGGGCTGAAGATGCGCTGCCAGGAATGTCACACGACCGTCGAGCATCGGGTCGCCGGGATGTCGATGAGCGCTCCGGCCGTCGAAGGCCGCGTCGCCTGCGAGAAATGCCATGGACCGACTCCCCACGGGGTTGCGGGTATGCTGAGCCGCCATCTGGATGATCATGTCCGGGCCGTGGCCTGCGAGTCGTGTCACATCCCCTTCATCGCCAACGCATCGCCGACCCTCGTGCGTCGGGATTATTCCCAGGCGGGACAGACACGCCCCGAGCGTCGGGATGAACACGGGATGCCGCGGTACGACAAGCGGTTCGGTGCGCTGACGTGGGGAAAACACCTCGCGCCCACATATCTCTGGTACGACGGGACCCGCACGGCGTCCCTGGTCGGCGATACGATCGATCCTTCCTCCCCCGTGGTCCTGAATGCGCCGGTCGGCGAGAAACGCAACCCCTCGGCGCGCATCTTCCCGTTCCAGGTCCTGACGGCCGTGCAGCCGTATGACACGGAACACAAGCGGCTCGCCATGCCCAAGCTGCTCGACGGGTACTGGGTTCACTTTGACTGGTCCAAGGCGATTACCAGCGGGATGGAACAGGTGGGTCTGCCGTTTTCCGGGAAATACGGTTTTGTCGAGACCCGGATGTATTCCGCGGTCCACCACGAAGTGATCCCCGCCAAGAAGGCGCTGGGCTGCGCCGACTGTCACAGCGTGGAGGCCATCACCTGTACGCGCTGCCATACGAACGCCAAGGGCATGGACCTCCCCGAGCACCGCCGGGCCGTGTACCCGGCGGTGACAAACCGGCTCGATTTCAAGGCGCTGGGCTACCCCGGCGATCCGGCCCTGGTGGGCGGCCGCTTCTATATCACCATCGGCCGGGGCGCACCCCCGAGGTAGGGACGGGCCCGGGCCGCCGACGCGGTCCGGGGCGCCGCCGTGGGGCCCGTCGGCCCGGCGAGCCGGGCCCGTCAAGCCGCTGGCGTTGCTGGGCGCTTTGGGCTAACATGCGAAACGCGTGGGCCGGTCGGCGGCGGCGGGCCCGACGCGCGGGAGCCGATGTCCGTCACGCGACGCGGCGGCGGGGTCTTCCACGGCAGGGGCGCGATGATGTCCACCAGAATCAGCTACAAGCTCATCGTCGCCGTGGGCAGCGTCACGCTGGTGATCATCGGCGTGTTCGCCTACGTGATGCTGAGCGCCCACCGGCAGCAGCTCATCGGCGAGGTGCGGCGCAGCGCGAATCAGCTCAGCGAGACCGTGAAGAGCAGCACCCGCTACGACATGCTGCTGAATCAGCGCGACTCGGTCCATCGGATCATCACCACTATCGGGAGGCAGGACGGCATCGAGAAGGTGCGGATCTTTAACAAGGACGGCACGGTCATCTTCTCCACGGACAAGCTGGACGCCGGCCGGATGGTGGACAAGAAGGCGGAAGCCTGCTACGCCTGCCATGCGGCGGATCAGCCCCTGGAGCGTTTGCCCATCTCGGATCGGACGCGCATTTTTCAGACCCCCGAGCGGGGGCGCGTCCTGGGGATCATCAACCCCATCTACAACGAGCCGAGCTGCTGGCAGAGCGCCTGCCACGCGCACCAGCCGACGCAAAAGGTCCTGGGCGTACTGGACATCTCGATGTCGCTGAACGACGTGAACCGTGAGATGCAGGCCAGCCAGCGGCGGATGCTGCTGTTCGGCGTCGTCGCCATAGCCGCCGTGAGCTTGATGATCTACCTCCTAGTCAACCGGATCGTGCTCAATCCGGTGACCGAGATCGTGGCGGCGACCCGCAAGGTGGCCGCGGGCGATCTCCAGTACAAGATCGCGCTGTCCAAGCGCGACGAGATCGGCATGCTGGCCAACTCTTTTAACGAGATGACGCAAAAACTCTCCGAGGCCCAACGGCAGGTGTACCAGTCCCAAAAGCTCGCCGCGGTCGGGCAGCTGGCCGCCGGCGTGGCGCACGAGATCAACAACCCGCTGACGGGCGTGTTGACCTACAGCAGCTATCTTCTCAAGCGAGCGGAGGACAAACCCGAGTTCAAGGACGATCTGGAAGTGATCGTGCGCGAAACCCAGCGCTGCCGGGGGATCGTGAAGGGCCTGCTGGATTTCGCCCGGCAGTCCCCGCCGGAAAAGCGGGCCGGCGACGTCAACGAGATCGTCGAGCGGGCGATCCGTATCGTGCAGAACCAGCTCGCCGCCCATCGCGTGGAGTTGCGCCGGGAGCTCCGCGCGGACCTGCCCCCGGTCCACGTGGACATGAATCAGATCCAGCAGGTGATCGTCAACCTGCTGCTCAACGCCAACGACGCCATCGGCGACGACGGCGGCATCATCGTGGTGCACACCGACGACAACCGGGCGGACGGCGGCGCGGTCCAGACCCGGCCCACGCAGGTCGAGATCCGCGTATCCGACAGCGGCTGCGGCATTCCGGCGGCGACGCTCCAGAAGATCTTCGACCCGTTCTTTTCCACCAAGGGGCCCAGGGGCACCGGTCTCGGGCTCGCGGTCGCGTGGGGCATCGTCGAGAAACACAACGGACGCATCGAGGTCGACAGCGCGGTGGGCAAAGGCACGACGTTCCGCGTGCGGCTGCCGATCGACGCGGTGTAAACGGGCGGCGGTGCGTCGCGCGGTTCGCGTGCGCACGGTGCCGCCACCCCGCGACCGGCACGAGCGGGTGCGTCTCCGGCGTCGCGCGGGTTGAGGGAGGCCATCATGGTCCCGGTCCTCGTGGTCGCGATGATCGTGGTGTTTATCATCATCAACGTGGCGGTGCGGTTGGTGATGGATCGCAGGCGAGAGGCCAAGGCGCGCAAGGAACGCCTGGCGGCGCTGGACATCGGTCTCCGCCTGGACTTCGCGGAGGAAGCCCCGTCGCTCAAACGGGTCGACGTGGCCAACCCGCTGGCGCGCATCCTGGCCGTGGACGACGAAACCATCGTGCTCGACAGCTTTCGAAAAATCCTGGTGGCCGCCGGGTACGCCATCGACACGGTGGAAAACGGACGCGAGGCGCTGGGGCTGGTGCAGAAACGCACGTACGATTTCGTTTTCACCGATCTGAAGATGCCCGAGATGGACGGACTGGACGTGGTGAAGGGCGTCAAGCACTTCAGCCCCGAGTCGGACGTAGTCGTCATCACCGGCTACGCCACCATCGAATCCGCGGTGAACGCCATGAAGTGGGGCGCCCTGGACTACGTGCAGAAGCCCTTCACCGAGGACGAACTGGTGGAATTCGCCAAGAAGTGTCTTTACCGGCGGCAGGATCGGCAGCACAAGCGGCTGGCCTCCACGGTGCGCGTGGTCGCGACCGACCGTCCGCCGGCGCACGAATTCGGCCTGCCGGGCGGCGTGTTCATTTCGCCGGGTCACGTGTGGGCGAACGTGACCGTACCGGGGCTGGTCCGGCTGGGTCTGGACGACTTCGCGCGGAAAATGATCGGTCGCATCGACGCCGTCGAGTTGCCCGTCAAGGGCGCGACCCTCAAGAAGGGGGAGCGGCTCTTCAGCATCCGCCAGGGGGAGCGCAGGGTGGATTTTCAGGCTCCGATCTCCGGGACAGTGCACGAGGTGAACGCCGAGCTGCCGCAACACGCGGAGTGGATGACGCGCCGCCCGTACGAGCACGGCTGGGTGTGCTCGGTGCAACCCGTGCATCTGGCCGACGAGTTGGGGCACCTGCACATCGGCGACCGGGCGGCAGCCTGGTACCAGGCCGAGATCGCGCGCCTCCAGGTCATGCTGGGGACGGCGCCGGGCGCGGCCGGCGGGCTGATCGAAGGGCAGCTGGAACAGGCGGACGAGAACGTCTGGAGCAAATTCACGCAGGCGTTCCTGCAGGTATAGTCTTCCGCTTCCGACTTCCCGCGTCGAGGCGGCACGGGCCGGCGGCGGCGCCCGCGCCTCGATCCCGGCCGAGCCCTGCCCTCCGGACGGCCCGGGTGCGGCTGTCCTCCACCCTACATATTCTCTCCCGCCAGCCGCGGCGTCCCGGTCGGCACGCCGCGACGCGAAATCCCGCCGTCTCGCCACCCACCCCGGCGCGTTCCGCCGGACGGGAACATGGAGACCCCGCGATCCCGCGAGGTCCCGCCCCCTGGAACCCGTAAAAAGCCGGCGGTGTCCCCGATTTGAGCCTAGCCGGGGGCGATGACCACCGCGGCTCAGATCATGTGCTCGATCAGGGTCTTGAGGGCGATCCCGATGAGGATGAGCCCGCTGGCGATTTGGATCCGATGCTCTCCGATGCGCTGGAGTCGCGGGCTATCGGCGCGTCGAGCCAGCAACGGCGCGCAAAGGAGCAGGGCGAGGGCGGTGAGCAGGATGAGTACCGGAACGATGGCGAGCGAAAGGGGAAACGCCGCCAGAAATGCCCGGACGCTGGTGAGGGCCGCCAGGACCAAGATGGTATAGACCACCCGGGCATCGGGCCGCCACGCGGGCCGGTTGGGTTGCACGACCCCGTGAATGAGCTTCCAGCCGAGACCCGCCAGCAGAACGAACGCGATCCAGTGGTCGACGGCCGCCAACGGCTTGGCCAGTCCGAGACTGGCGACCCACGCCACGGCGAGAAGGCCGGCGAACAGGGATTGCGGCAGCCGTTCGGCGAAGGCGCCTGGCGCGGGCGCCGGTTCCGGCCGGTCTTCGGACTGCCGGCGCCGGATGATGAGGTAATGTGCAGCGCCCAGCGCCGCCACCGCCAACACGAAGAGCACGGCGGAGCTGGCGGCCAGCGGCAACCACCCCGTCAGGATGCTGGCGGCCCCGGCCAAGCCGAAGAAGACGAAGACGCCCGCGGAGACCAGCCGGATGAGCGTATCGGGCAGCCGGCGGCCCAGGACGATGCCGATCCCTATGCCGAGGCTGTCGGCGACCACCATGCCCGCCGTGGTGCCCAGCAGAACCGCAATGGCGTCGCTGTACCGTACCGCCAGGCTGATGGTGGCGAGTTGCGTCTTGTCGCCAAGCTCGGCCAAAAAAAACGCGACCGCCACCGTGACGAACGGACCGCAGGACAGCCGCTGACGATCCTCGTCCACCAGCGTGTCTCCCCGCAGGGACCACAAGCCGAACAGGATGAAGGACAACGCGGCGGCGAGGGAGACCGCGTCCAAGGGGATGACGTTGGTGAGCAGGCGCCCGGCGGCCACCGCCAGAGCATGGTTCAGGAGGGTCGCAACGAAGACCGCCGACAGCACCGTCCGCGCCGGAAAACGCGTGGCGAAGGCCATGGCCAGGAGCTGGGTCTTGTCCCCCATCTCCGCCAGGACCACGGCCAGCGTCGAAACCCCGAACGCGGTCAGCATGCCGGGCTTATTTCGAGGGTGCGGGCGGCGCCATCATCATGGGCATGTCGTCATCTGCCGGCGGCGGCACCGCGCCGTTGAGGTACTCGAGCTTGGCCTTGTCGCGCAGACCCTTCATCATCTCCTCGACCTTGTCACCCACCTGCTTGCGCCGCAGGATGATCGCGATCGAAGCCTTGGCCTCGTCGAACGAGAGTGTTTTGCCCTCGCGCGTTTCGGTGGCCTGGATGATATGGAAGCCGAAGGGCGTCTCGACCACTGCGCTGATGGCGTCCTTGTCCAGCGCGAAGGCGGCC
>JAKPQH010000159.1 GCA_029580855.1 bacterium
ACGCGCCCCGGCATGGTCTTCCATGCCAGCCACATCCGCCCCGTGGCGACCGCAAGCCCAAGCGACTGCATGAGCCACGTCTTGCCCGCCTTGGAGCCGGAGGCGATAATGCCCACTTGGCCGGCGCGCAAGACCCCGAACAGGATCTGCGGAGGCTCCGGCTCCTTGTGGGCGAGGAACTCCCGCAGGGAGATGATGCCCGACGATTCCTTCTCGTCGATTTCCGACTTGGCGTAGGCGGGGTCAAATATCCCGACCAGGATGTCTCGGGGGTCTTTCATCGTTTTTCCTTCGGGGCGAAATGGAGGATGGTTTGGCGCGAGCCGTCGGCGCGTGTTCCGCCGGGCATCCGCACGAGCTTGGACATGTCGAAAAGGGACTCGTCGCAGCCGAGCCAGACGGCGAACCGGAACAGGCGCAGGGCGTTGCCGCAATCCGTGGCGGACACGTCGAACCACCCGTGGATGGATTTGCCGCCCGACCACACGGCCAGCACAAGGGGCATGGCCGGGGTGGAAAGGGAAGACAGCACCGCGGCTTGCTGCTCGCGGGTTTCGCCCGTGTCGAACTCCACCACCAGGTGGCGGCGCAGGTGGCGCGGCGTGGCGTTGGCGAGCGAGCGAGCAGACCCGTTCGGTGCGCGTTCGGAAATCATGGGGTTGGCCACTATGAAGGGCGCAACGTGGGCGTTGGGGAGGATGGCGGATAGCGGGAGGGTCGAAAAGCGGTTCACGTCCCACCCGACGCACACAAGCGGGTCGTTGGGGAACAGGGCGGGGAGAACGTCCGCGGGGGCGGCGTTGGTGCCCTCGTCGGGGTCAAACAAGGGCGGGAACGAATAGCGTGCGGCGCGGGCGTCGTCGTTGGGTGCGGGCCAGTCGATGCGGAGGGGGTTGGCGTGGTCCGCGGGGTTGCTGCCGGACAGTTTCGCCACAATGTCGAGGATGGTCTTCCCGGCGCGGTCGGCCCATCCCCGGTCGGTGCATATTGCGGTCAGCCCCTCTTGGATCTTCTCCGGCTTCCATTGTGCGGCGTGGAGTTTCGCCGCAATTCTGAAAAGCCAGTGATGGCGCCCGCGTCCGCAGGCCGGGGGATTGGCCAGCAGGGCGTCGAGGGCCGGGCTGAATGGGTAGAGCGTGGCCATGGCTATTTCCCGTACCGCATGGCGACGTGGGCCTCGACTTCCAGCGGCAGGCGATCCGCCAAAGGCCACGCGGGGGGCTCTTGCATGATTTCTACAACCCGGTCCAG
>JAKPQH010000160.1 GCA_029580855.1 bacterium
CGCCCGGGGCCGGGAGCTTGGCGGCGAAGGACTGGTGGGGTTGAACCGGTCCTTCCTGTACGCCGGGGCGCGCACGGTGATGTCCACGCTCTGGAGCGTCGCCGACGCATCGACGGCGGAATTCCAGAAACTCTACTACCGCCAGCTCAAGTCTGGTCGAGCCAAAACCGAAGCCGCCCGGCTCGCCCAGCGGGAGTTCATCGACGGCAAGGTCCGCATCGCGGCGACGGTACCAACCGGAGAACCGCCGGACCTCAGCCACCCCTATTTCTGGGCTGGCTTCGTGTTGAACGGACAATGGCGCTAGACCCTCCCATCCATGATCCCGAGGATTTCCTCACCCGCAACCTGCCACAGGTGGAGCGGGTGATCCGGTGGGTGGGCCGCCGCCGGGGGCTGCCGGCGGACGAGCTCGAGGAATTCCGTTCGCGCGTGCTGGTCCGGCTCGTGGAGAATGACTACGACGTCCTGCGGAAATTCAGGGGGTTGAGCAGTGTTCAGACCTTCCTGGTGACGGTGATCCAGCGCCTGCTCCTCGACTACATCGCCCAGGAGCAGGGCCGCTGGCGGCCGTCGGCCGCCGCGCTCAAGCGTGGCGCGCTGGCGGTGGAGCTGGAAAAGCTCATGGTGCGGGGCCGGCGCACGTTCGAAGAGGCATTCGCGGCCCTGCGCGCGCGCCACGGGGAGTCCCTCGACCGGGACGAGCTGTTCCGGCTGGCGGCGGAGTTGCCGCTGCGCCGGATGACGACGCTGGTGCCCCTGGAGTTGGTGGAGAACTTGGCGGCGCGGAGCCAGTCGGCGGAGAAGGAGCTGGGCCGGATCCGGCACGTGGAACAGTCCGCCCGGCTCAGCGCCGCCCTGCGCGACGCGCTGGCGGACTTGCCGGCCGAGGATCGTCTGCTCATCCGGCTGCGCTACGTCGACGGGTTGACCGTGGCCCAGCTCGCCCGGTCGTTCGGCGGCAACCAGGTCGCCCTCTACCGGCGGTTCGAGAAGATCCAGGAGCAGCTGCGCAGGCTCCTGGTGCGCCGGCGCATGGTGCGGGAGTCCGTAGACGAGATGCTGGGCTGCGCGGACGCCCGTAAATCGCTGAACTTCTTCGACGACGCCGTCGCCGACCGCGGAGACGCGGGCGGCGGGGAGGATCCGGGGGAAAAACCCGGTTAAACAGTCGGGCGCGGCCGTCTAATGCGATGAGCGCCACACCGGCTGTCGCCGGGGGAGGATCAGAGAAATGCGGGAACACACAAACTGCCCAGATTTGGAAGAGATCGCCGCCTGGGCCGACGGCCGCCTGGCCGAGGACCGGCAGCGAATGATCGTGGATCATCTGGACCGGTGCCCCGACTGCTACGACCTGGCAGCGGGGGCCATCGCGTTCAACCAGGAGGTCGTTTCCGCCTGGCAGACGCCGGTGGCGGCCCCGGTCCGCGACTTCCGGGCCGCGCCCCGCTGGGCCGTACCGGCCGCGGCTGCGGCCGCGCTGTTGCTGGCCGCCGTCCTCATCGCGATCGCGCCCATCCGGATGGCGGGTCCGACGCCGACAGCGGCCGTCCCGGTTGTCCCGGCGACGCCCGTCGCCGCACCGAACCAGGCAGTGCCGGCGCCATCCGGTCGTGACACTGTCGGCGAGGATCGTCTGGCGGAAGTCCAGCACCCGGCAACTGTCCTGTCTTCTGTCCGGGCGGCAATGGCTGGACCGGCTACGGTTCCGTCTGCCTGGGCGGCGGAGATCCGGCTGCCGGACGGTGCGGCGTACGGATTCGGCGCTCCGCCGGCGGACGGCTGGTTTGCGCTCGGCCTGCGCTGGGTGGAGGCTGAGCTGCACCTGCGGGCGGGCGACCCGGTGGCGGCCGCCGAAACGCTGGCCCACATCCGCCGTGATCTGGATCGACTGGGTGGAACGGCCGAACTGCGGTCCGGGTACGACCGCGCCGAAGTCGGCCTGCGCCAAAACGAGATGACGGAACTGCCTGAGGCACTCTTCGACCGGACCCTCACCGCCGGCGGCGCCCGCGGCACGGCCCGGATGGAACTCGGCGCCTGGGTCGGCGGCGGCCGAATCGCCGTGCGAACCGGCTGCGGCGCATATTTCAAGCACGCCGAGATCGATCGCCTCGTGGCCGATGTGAGTGCCGCAGGCGGACCGCCGGGCGTCGCCGCCGCATTCGAAGAAATCCGCCGCCAGATCGATGCCGGGCTGCCGAACACCGCGTCGTTCCGCCGGATCGATCGCGCCCTGGTGGATATCGGACTGCTGGTGCGCGGGGAATGACCATGCGCCGACTCCTGCTCGCGAGCGTCATCCTGACCGGCTGGGCGATGACACTTTCCGCCCAGGACGCCAACCCCGCCGATTCGGCGGGCTGGTGGATCCGGAACTTCGGCTTGCTGACCATCCAGGAGGAACCGCTGGTGGGACGGGCGGAACAGGTGTTCGGGCGGGTGGCCGCCGCCGCCGACAAGAAAGGGAACCGCCTGCCCGGTCTGGTGGTAATTCGAGGTGACGGCGACCCCCATGCCGTCGCTCTACCCGACGGCAGCATCGTCATGTCTGCCGGCGGCCTGCGCCTGTGCTACCGGGATGTCCCCCCCGCCGACGGCGACGCGCGGCTGGCCTTCCTCCTCGGGCACGAACTGGCCCACCTGGCTAAGGACGATTTCTGGCATCGTTCCGCATTCATGGCGCTTCAGAAGTATCCGGGCGCCGAAGACCGGCGCCAGCTGTTGGTGGAGCTGCTGGGCCAGGCCGGCGGCGCAGCCGACTCGGGCGAGTCTATCCGTAGCGTCGTCCGGGTCAAGGAGCTCCAAGCGGACAGCTATGGTCTCGTCTACATGACCATCGCCGGCTACGATCCGGCGGTCATCCTGGGCGGGGGCCAGTCGTTCTTCGAACAATGGGTCCGTCAACTGCCGCACGCCGCCGCCGAAGGCGGCGAGCATCCCTCCCCGGCGGACCGGGCCGTTTTTCTGAGGAGCCAGATGGTTCAGGTGGTTGAAGAGTTGGATTTGTTCCACTTCGGCGTCCGGCTCGCCCAACTGGGCCGCTACGAGGACGCTGTACGGCTGCTGGAACGCTTCAGCCACTGTTTTCCGGGACGCGAGGTGTTCAATAATCTGGGCTTCTGCTACTACGAGCTGGCGAGGCAGACGCCGGCGTTCCAGAGCCACGCCGACAGTCTACGCTTCAAGCTGCCGGCACTGCTGGACCCGTACACGCCGGCGGGCCGCTACGAGCTCCGGCGCCAGGAGGGACCGGAGTACCGGCAGGACCCCCTCTTCAGCGGCCGGCTCGACCAGGCGATCCGGTGCCTGCGTGAGGCGGCCGACCGGGACCCGTTCTACGTGCCGGCGCGGGTGAACCTGGCGTCGGCGTTCATCCTGAAGGGGGAGTACGCCCGGGCCCTGGCCGCCGCCGAAGACGCATCGAAACTGGACCCGGCGGACGCCGCCGTCGGCGTGGCCAAGGCCGTGGCGCTTTACCTGCTGGGCGACAACAGCGGGTTGAGCACCTCCGGCGCCGCCATCGAGCTGCTCAAGGGGATCATCGAACGTCGTCCCGACAGCGCGGCGGCCGTGTACAACCTGGCGGCCATCCTCGCCGAGCGGGGACGGGCTGCCTCGGCTCGCGAGGCCCGGCAGGCGTTCCTCCGGATCGAGACGACGGGACCGCACGCTGATGAAGTGCGCCGTGTCCTGGGCCTGCCGCATCCGGAACGGGCCGCCCGCCAGAGTCCCGGTTTGCAGGTGTTTTACACCGAGCGGGTGTCCGTGGGCGAGGTGACAGACGAGATCGAGCGGCGGCTCAAGCCGATGCGGAGGATCCCGTTCGACGTGGGGGATTTCGCCGGCAACGTTTACCGCGGGGACGGCTTGCGGATCCTGGAGCTGGACTATTTCGTCGAACTGGTCGAGGACAGCGCCGTGGGCGTGTCCGACCGCCAGGCCTGGCTGGACCGTTTCGGGCCGCCCGACCGGTTGATCCGTGTGGGCGGCGGGGAGTTGGCGGTGTACCGCACCTTCGCCCTGGATATTGCGGAAAACCGAGTCCGTGCCGTGGTCCGTTTCGCGGAGTGACTCTTTCGCTCCGGATCCACCGACATCGTCAGCTGGTCCCTTTAATGACGGGGAGCATCTGTTCGAAAAATTCGCCCACCCGGGTTTCGTGGTAATACTCCCCGGCCGGACGGATGAATCCCACATGGCCACCCCAGCGAGGGGTTTCCAGGAACAGGTTGGCATTGGTTGCGGCGGCGGCGACCGGGTGGCACTCGGGGGTCAGAAAAGGGTCGTCCAGCGCGTTGAGCACCAGCGTGGGCACCCGGATCGCCGGGAGAAGCGGCAGGCTGGACGCACGCGCCCAGTAGTCGGCGGCGCAGGCGAAGCCGTGGACGGGCGCCGTGTAACGATCATCGAATTCCTCGAAGTTGATGATGCCTTCGTAATCCGCCAATCGCACCTGGCCGGGGAACCGGACGGCCTTGGCGGCGATTTTCCCAATGAGCCGGCGGATGAACCGGCGCATGTAGAGCCGGTTGGTCGGCCGGGCCAGGCGGCGGGCCGATGCCGCCAGGTCGCACGGGACCGACACGGCCGCCGCCATCCGCAGACGGTCGGGCAAGGCGGAGGAGGCTTCGCCAAGGTACTTGAGCGTCACGTTGCCGCCCAGGCTGAAACCCACCAGGGCGAGATCCCGGTAGTCTGCTGCGGCCATCCGCGCCAGGACCGCCGCCGCGTCGTCGGTGTCACCGCTGTGGTAGGAGCGGAGCAGGCGGTTCGGCTCGGCGCTGCAGCCGCGGAAGTTCAGCGCCGCCACGTCCCAGCCCCGTCGGCCCAGGGCGCGCACCATGCCCAGCACGTAGTGGGACCGGCTGCTGGATTCCAGCCCGTGCAGAATCAGCGCCGCCCGGGGAGCGCCGGTGCGGCGCCAGTCCACGTCCACGAAGTCGCCATCGGGGAGCTCCACCCGTTCGCGCCGATACACCACGCCGTCCACGCGCCGGCACAGGGCAGGGTAGATCGTCTGGAGGTGGCCGCTGCGCAGCCACACGGGGGGGCGGTAGGAGCTGGCGCTCAGATGGGGCATGTTCCGTCTACCATCTCCGATTCCAACATCTGATGATAGGCCGGTTTGGCGGTGCCGTCATGGAAAATGTGGGCTGGGTCGCGCCGGATCGGCCCGTTGACATCCGCTGGCGGGGCGGTATCATGGATGCATGGCCCCCCATCCTGCTGAACCGGCTGCTCCGACGGGCCAAGCCGCCTTGCCGTCCCGGCTTGCCTGGTCGTCCCCGCTGGCCATCGCCGGTT